>CAVFAN010000006.1:0-130119 GCA_963620555.1 bacterium | reverse complement strand
CATTTGATGAAGGGCTGTTCTGTAAAAGAGATTGTTGATAAATGCGGTGTCTCTTATGACGCTGCTGAAATTCAATATAAAAAGATTAACGGTGAAAGGAGGAATGTCTCTTGAATGTTTTTAATCGCATAAAGAAAAAATCTCTATAACTTGCTGGAACAAGCTATAGAGATTTCATCTCCGAATATTGCTATTCGTATCAAAGTGAAAATATTATAGCAGTTTTCGGAGATAAATTCAATAGAAAACGGTAAATTAATTTAAATTCTAAACAAGGGGATTCTATGCCGTTTTCTCAACAATCCCCGGAAAGCTTATAATATGTCTAAAATTAACAATAACCGAAAAGGTTGCAAGGATGTCTTTCGTTCATTTCTTGTACGAAATGCAGACTATGACGGCAGTCTGGAAATGCCGTGCATCAAGCCTGTAGATGCTATTCCGAATAAACTAACTGTATTTTCAAAAGCAATACGAAGTAAAGATTTTAATAGCTTCGTACATTTTTTCGAAGATGATGTGGAATTTGAGAGAATCTGGAACGCACCAAATAGGTATCTTCCGATTTTAAGAAAATTTGACGGAGTCATTACTCCTGATTTCAGTCTATATCGTGATATGCCGCTTGTTATGCAAGAGTGGAATACATACAGAAGCCGAGCTATTGGTCACTGGTTACAGGAAAATGGTATTACCGTTATTCCAAATATCAGATTTTCTGATGAACGTTCGTATTCATTTTGTTTTGACGGTATCTCCAAAGGAGAAACAATAGCTATTGGTTCACACGGATGTATAAAAGTAAAAGTTGAGAGATACTATTTTGAAAAAGGTCTATATGAAGCTGTACGTAAGCTTGAGCCAAAGCGAATAATAGTTTATGGATCAACTCCTGATTACACATTCGATGATTACATAAAATCCGGCATAGAAATCTGTCAGTACGACAGTGATTGTTCAAACTGCCAAAAGGCGGTGAGTGCTTAATGGGTACAGGTTATCATGGTGGTTTTGGCAACACTTATGGTGCGGCTCAAGAAGAAAAGAGCAATGAAGTGGCCAAAACATCAGATGTCAAAAAAGAGCTTATTAACGAACTAATACATAATAATGTAAAAATTTCTGTAGATGATGTGGTTTTCATCACAAGGGACAAAACTAATCAAATAGTATGGTTAGAAAAAGGCAACTCAGCTGCTGGTCTCGAACATATTATAAATGGAAATGGGAAAAAGCCGGGACATGCAAAAGATTTTGAAAAAGCGTTTGGCGTTTCAAAAGAACAAATTCCTGATTACTTAAACAAAGTGATTTCTCATGGAACAATTATAGAAAATAAATTGGTTCAAAAAGGGAATAGAAACGGCTTTGAAAGAATCTACTATTATGAAGGAAAGCATTATGTTGTAACCGGTATTGGTACTAACGGATTCATTGTGTCAGCTTATCCGAAAAAAATGAAGGGAGATAAATAATAAATGTTCACTGTAAAAATAATGAATGAATTTATTCACAGCCCTATATGGGTTTATGACGACGATGATGATATCATTGACGAACCAACTATTCTTGCAAATGATACAAAATTGCAAGAATTATGTAGTCAAGCCGAAGATATGTTTTCTTCATATTATGAATTCGATTCCCATGACGAGCCTTGCTGGTTTAATCATGAGAAAGAGAAAGTCGATAAAAATATAATGCTTGAGCTTATTACCAATATCAAAGAACGCTTAAATGAAATTAACGATGGTAGTTATACTGTCGAAGATTTAGAGACAGAAAGACTCGAAAATCTTTAATTATTAACCGCACAAAAAACCGCCCGTATCGCTCCGAACTGTTATGTTTCGGGGTGGATTCGGGCGGTTTTGTTTGATTTAAGGCGGGGAGGATTGAGGGGGGATGTGATTTGTCAAACAAATCAATTCCGAGCTTAGCACGGCTGCGGATATTATTCATCTTTCTTACCCATTCCATAGCATTATCAGCTTTGAGTGCTTCTGTTACATTTTCCTTTTCGGAAAGTTCATTTACCGGCCGAGAAAACATATTTTCTGTTCGCTCCTCGATATCGGCAAGGTAATCATATAACTTTTCGCTTGTCAGAAGATTGTAATATCGTACCTTATGGCTCTGCTTCAGATATTGTTTGTGGCGGTTCGCCCACACGCCGATATGTATTTCTCTCTGCTTCTTGGTTCTCACGCAAGGGATAAGGTAATCGCCTTGCTGCTTATACTGCACATTCATAATCAAACCTCCAAAATTTATTGTAATCATATTGTAGCGTGATTTTAAGCAGATTGCGAATGTGCGGATTTTCAGAACGCAGAAAAAGGCTCTGACCTTTTACAGTCAAAGCCTCAATTTGCTCTTTGCTATACCCTATAAGATTTTTATCGTTGAATTTTCAAGTACTGCCTTATGTGGCATTAGCAAAAGATGCGGCTCTTTCATTTTGACAACAGTTTAAATAAAAATGTTGTAATCCGGGCGACTTTAGTGTATAATTTTCATGTCAGAGTAATTGCAGTCCCGGGGGCTCTGACCGAGAGGTCACTCCCCCTCATATAAAACAGAAGGAGTTTATTCAATGGATAAGTATCTCATTATCAACGCAGACGATTTCGGAATGTGCAGAGCGGCAAACCTCGCCGTTATGGATCTGCTCAAGTCCGGCTCTATCACCTCTTCGACCATCATGGCTCCCTGCCCGTGGGCATATGAGGCTTGCCAGTTCGCAAAGAAGAATCCGCAGTTCGCCATCGGCGTGCATCTGACCTTCACGAGCGAGTGGGCTACATACCGCTGGTCGCCCGTCGGTACGGGCAACACCGACAGCCTGCGCGATGAGCTCGGCTTCATGCATCCCGAAAGCATCGACGTTGAGAAGAACGCCGACATAAACGAGGTTGCCGCCGAGATCCACGCTCAGATAAACCGCCTCAAGGCTCTCGGGCTTACCCCCTCTCACCTTGACAACCACATGGGCTCGCTCTACGGCATCGAGACAGGTCGCTTCGAGCTGCTTCAGCTCGTGCTCAGCATTGCCGGCGAATACGGTCTTCCGTTCCGCTTCCCCGGCACCTTCACCGACGCTCAGATGAACAACACCATGCTCGACATAAAAATCGACAAGGAGCAGATCGTGGGTCTTATCGGTCAGCTCAACGCCTATGCGCACAGCGTCGGCGTGACGAACCCCGACTTCCTGCTCCCCGGAGAGTGGACCGGTCCGCAGAACGACAGCTACGACAACTACCGCGACTATATCTACGAGCTCTATAAGACTTTCCCCGAGGGCGTGACCGAAACTTACATCCATCCCGCGTTCGAGTGCGACGAGCTCAAGGGCATCACCGGCGCATGGCACCGCAGAGTCTGGGAATACAAGCTCTTCTCCGACCCCAAGACAAAGCAGCACATCGACAGCCTGGGCATAAAGCTCATCAACTATCGCGAGCTTGCCGAGATGAAGAAGTAAAAAATTCAGAGCAGTTCCTTTCGGGGCTGCTCTTTTTATATGTACACGAAAAAACAGCACCGCCGACACGGTGCTGTAATTTTAAAAATATTCACTTTTCTGCATTCAGACGATCGGTTTCTTCTTCTTGACGTTTACATTATTTCCGATCTATATAAAAACGGTGAGCGTAAAACTTTATCTGTTCTTCTGTTGCGCCGGATTACCGTTGATACGGCACAATTCGGACATCTTACGGTTGTTATCGTTTTCGTCTGAAATGCTGCGACCGTTGCCGCTCGGTACACCCATCACCTTTTTTGGCGTTCAAGTCCGCCGGACGAAAAGCTCCGAGTGCAGAAAAAGTGCTGATATTCTGCTCTGTTGAGCTTTCAGATAAGCTGTGACGGGCGGTCGGAGTAGTGTATTTCGGTTTCACTGTACATCGGACTCGCCTCCAATCTTTTTTTGAGTGTACCCCTCAGGTACGGCGCCGACTCGGCGCCGGGAGCCTTTCTCCCTCTCTGCAAGTTTATTATAGCCTATGTTTTGGATAAAGTCAACATATTTTTTCAACATTTTTAATATTTTATATCAAGTTGGCTTTATCAGTGCGGAATGTGAGTCCTGCGTCACAACGCTGACCGCCAAAGACGAAAATACCAAAAACTTTTCGGGTAAATTGTTTTCGTCTTTCCTTTTTCTATTGACTATTGACCTCAATGCGGGTAAAATAAATACATAAAAATAAATTGTATCGGTCGGCGTCCACTGCGGTGCGCCGCCGTATGAGAGGTTATTATTATGGCAAAGGATTATAATCCCGACATCGTCAGCGTTGTTGACGAGGAAGGCAAGGAGCACATTTTTGAAGAGCTCGACCGCATCGAGACGGATCGCGGATGCTATGTCGCTCTGCTGCCCGTATACGACGACAGTGAAGAGGTTCTTGAAGGCGAGGACGAGGTTCTCCCCCTCAAGGTCATCGAGGAGGACGGCGAGACATACCTGACAATGATCGAGGATGAAGATGAATTTGAAGAAGTCTATCAGGCTTTTGAAGAGCGTCTGAGCGATCTCTTCTTCGACGACGAGCGCACCGACGACGGCAGCGAAGAGGACGAAGAATAAAACAGAGCCACCCTGCCCTGTGCGATAAATACGGTTCATATTAACCCAACACGTTTTAATTGGGAGCTCAGTCTCCGGCGGCGGATTGCAGACCTCCCGACTTTTGTCGGATGAAGGGAGCGTGAAACAGTCGGGCGGCACCCACCTGCTTTGGTATGCAGGTTACTATTGCCGTATCCGGCTCGGCGGGGCTTGTTTTTTTGATTACTTGTTATTATTTATATTGTATAAGCGGCCGCAAGCCGCATTTTTTGCGGACTGAGAGCCGTCGGAAACGGAGGAAAAGCTGTTGCAGCGCATACTGAACGCCGACATTGTCGATATCGCCCCTATTGAAGGGGGTTTTATATATGCAGAAAAAAAAGCACTTGAAAACGGATCGTGCAGGGTCTCCTTTTATTCATACGACTGCGAGACAAGCATATCAACGCCGATAACGAGGGGCGAGTATGTCTCCTGCAAATTCGGTCAGAACGGTTCGCGCATAGCGGACGAGCTCGGTCAGAAGGGCGAATTCATCTTCGCTCAGCCGACAAGATTCTTCAACAACTGCACCGTCACCCTCGACGGGAACGGCACATTCTCGCTCTTCACGCCCGAGGGTTCATGCGTGAGGAAGTATGAATTTACATATCAGGGTGCGCCGGCGTGCAACCCCGTCGCATATGAAAAGTCACTCTGGTGCGTTGTGCCGGAGCGCAACGCGATAATAAACTATTCGATAGACGAAGCCCGCGTTCTGCTCAGAATCGGCGGCGGAGCGCAGAGCGCGTTTTCGTATCCGACGAGCATAACCCTCGTTCACGGGAATATCTATGTCTGCAACCGCGATTCGTACAAGATACGCACCGTGCAGATCTGCAACAACACCTATGCCATTGACGACTACCGCACATTCAGCGAGCCGGTATACAAATATTTCAGGGTCGGAAGCAGAGAATACGCTCTGCTTGACTCCGGAGTATACGAAATATAAAAAATACAAAAAAGCCCCCGCAAGGCAACACAGGAGGTAAATATGGCAAGCGTATTCAGAACGGTTATCAGGATAATCACCTGCATCGCACTCATCATTTGTCCGATGCCCACAGAGAAGAAATGCAAGCCTGAGTTCAACGGCACATTTCTCCAGTCCTGGATGAGCTCACACTGGGACGACGAGCGCTGGCAGGACGAGATAGGCGCGATGAAGGATGCCGGAATAAAGTACCTTATCATTCAGGATGTGGCGCACAAGGCTTCCGACGGCACATGGACCGTCTACTACGACTCGAAGCTCGACACCTTCACCGGTGCGAAATTCGGTGCTGCGGACGTTGTTGAATCCGCGCTGAGAAACTGCGAGGGTTCGGGCATCAAGGTCATGGTCGGACTCGGACTCTATGACGAGTGGTGGACTAAATCCGGCTTCGGCAAGGACTACAGCGAGCTGTGCGAAGTCTCCGCCGACATGATTGAAGAGATATATAACACATACGTTTCAAAATATCCCGACGCTTTCTACGGCTGGTACTTCACGCCCGAGATGAGCAACGGTCCGCTCGTCAAGCTGTCGTCTCCGTTCATAGCAAAGGGCATAAATGTCATAATCGACGCTATCGAGCGCACAGACGCGGACGCTCCCCTGCTGTTGAGCCCGTTCTTCTCGCAGTACGGCGCGAACCCCGGCATTGAGAGCGCGAAGCTTTTCTGGGCTTCGTTCATAAAATCTGTCAACTTCCGCGAGCACGATATATTCTGCCCGCAGGACGCGGTCGGCGCGGGCTGGACGATTGAAGAAAATCTCGTCAACGTCTGGAGGATGTACTCGGACGCCGTGAAGCTCAGCGGAAAGAGCATACGCCTTTGGGCGAATGTCGAGAATTTCACGAGCGCCGTTGCAAAGAGCAGCACAACCGGCATAACCACTCCGCTCGTGACCGAGAACACGCAGGATGTGACCGCAACGCTCGACAGGCTCGTCAAGCAGATGGACATAGCCTCGCGCTATGTTGAAAAAATCATAACATTCTCGTACAACCACTACTACAGCCCCGCATATGTTGACCCGATGTTCCACAACACCTATGTTGACTACCTGAAGCACGGTCATGTGCTCGAGAGCGAAGCTCCGACTGTGCCGGCTGATCTCGGCTTCTCGGTTGACGGAGACGGAAACACCGTGCTCAGCTGGCAGGCATCAACGGACAACTTCGGCGTGGCATATTACAGAATATGCGCCGACGGCAAGTTCCTCGCAAGATGCGAATACAATGAAAGCACCGCGGCGGTTATAGAAAACGCGCAGAGCGGCACGGTATACAGCATCACCGCATACGACGCCGCAGGCAACGCCTCGCAGGCGGCTGAGATAGTGTATCAGTAAGCTCCCGACCAAGGGAAGAGATATGGCGTGCACGGATAGGTGGTGCAAAAGTACTGATAGACATAACAGAAGAAATCTCGGATGTTGATTTTTCCTTTAATGTTGACGAAAGCTGAATAAAAAAATGCCGTTGATCGGGTTCGGTCGGCGGTATTTTTATATTGCGGCGGAAAAACTTCGCCCCGTATCAGAAAAAGCAGTGTCACAGATAAGCTGCGGGGCATAGAATATACCGAAAAAACTTTGGAGGTGCTCAATGAACAACAACCAAAATTGCTGCAGCTGCGACGGACAGCCGACAGTTATGGACATTAACCGCGAGACGAAGGAAAACACGAACTCCCGCAGGGAAGCATGGACGGGTGAAAATATGCAGGTGACGCTGATGTGCATACCGACGGGCTGTGACACTGCGGCGCAGATAAGCGAGGACGCGGATAGGCTCGTCTGCATCGTGCAGGGGTGCGCCACGGTGAGCTTCGGCGAGACGAAGTGCTCCATGTGCGACACGCGAAAGGCAAACGGCGGCGACGCCTGCCTTGTCCCCGCCGGAACATGGTGCAATATAACAAACAGCGGGAGCATCCCGCTCAAGGCGTATTCGGTATACGCTTCGACAGGAGGCACATCGGTAACGATCCAACGCACAAAGGGCTGCGACTGCTGAAAAGAAAAATGACTGCGGGCACCGTGACTCTGGTTTATCACGGTGCCCGCAGTGCTGAGGAAGTGGAGATAAAAAAGATAATATGAAAGTCTCAAAACACAGGTTGTGGCTCTGTGTTTTGTGTGGAGAGTGAAATCAGGAAAATCTGTTTTTGTCCGTTTCTGCGGGACTTCTGTTTATCCTACCTCGACCGCAGAGAAGTCATAATACAGATCCATCGGGCGGTCTTCGTCGAGCAGGAGAATGCTGTTGTCCTCAAGCAGGAGATTGTCGCCCGCGTATTTCATAATAAACTCTATGCCGTAATTGACAGCCTGTTCTTCATTCTCGGCATAAATGAATCCGCTGACGGGGTTGACGGTGTTTTTGCAGGTCTCTATCTCCCTGCCGTCATCACCGATTTTCTTGCATCGGCATTCGAGCACATAGCGCGAGCCGACATCAGGAAGCCCGTTATATTCTTTCAGCATTGCCATCCGTCCCTTAAATTCATATGCTGGTGCGACTCAGCCTCAATCTGTTGCATGCTCTGTGCTTCGGGGTTATATTGTAACGCATTGCAGGCAAAAAATCTTGATTTTTCAAAAAGTGATGTAAAAATGGACAAAAACGATATATTTTGAGCATTTATTTTTCTAAATTGCGAATATGGCAACGATTTCGGTGTCGAGTCTGCCGAGTGCGACACTTATTATATTAAAGAAAACAGACAAGGCGTGCGCCCTGTCTGCTTTCTTATATAGGAGTATTTTAAGGAGATAGGTTTCATAATTAACGCTCTTCTTCAGAGGTCGCAAATATTTTAGCGCATTTGGAGTAAGAAGTGTGGTTTTTTGCAAAAACGATGAGATTTTGGACGAAAACGATGTTTTTGACGAGATTAATTTGCCGAGTATGCAAAACGCCGTTTCGGCTGAGCCCATCGGACGACAAAAAATAATCGCTGATGACATTTTTAAAAAATTCGTTTGCTTTTTCGACAAAATGTGGTATAATATTTGCGGGAGAGTGATTCTTTTGATCGATATACTCGTCTGCGACGACAGCGCGGAAATAGTCGAACAGGTGAAAAAGCTGCTGTGTTCGTGGGAAAAAACGAACGCGGTCAGCTTCAATATAGACTGCCGCCAATCCGGAAAATTTATTCTTGAAGGCGGACACAAATACGACATCGCTTTCATCGACATTGAGATGCCCGAAATGAGCGGACTTGAGCTTGCGGTCGAGCTCAAAAAACAGAATCCCGATGTGCTGATTATCGTTCTGACCTCGTTTCAAAGATATCTCGACGACGCGATGCGCATACATGTTTTCAGATATCTCTCGAAGCCTGTCGATATCAACCGCTTCAACAAGAATCTCTTTGAAGCTGTTGAGGAATATCGCACGCTGAGCAAGACGATAATCCTCGAAACGCACGACATCGTTAAAAAGATAAAGACGAAGGACATACTCTATGTTGAAAACAGGCGCTACGGTGCGCTGCTCGTGACGAAAGACGCCGAATATGCGACGGGAGTCAGGCTAAAGGACTGGATAGCAAAAACCGGTCAGCCGGATTGCTTTGTCTATTCCCACGCGAGCTACATAGTCAATCTGCAAAATGTCATCGACTTTTCAAAGGACAGCGTTACGCTCAGAAAGGGCAACGGCGAAACGGTCAGCGTATATATGTCCCAACGCAAATACTCAGCCTTCAGGAAGGCATTCTTCAACTTTGCGGGAGGTATATGATGAACACATTGTGCATTCTCGTTGCCTGCGCATTCGGGCAGCTTGCCGCATACTGCTGCTTTTCGACGCGGTTTGAGGCGAAAATTCCGAGCATTGCGGTATGCGGATTTTTTTCGGCGGCAGCCGCCGTCCAATTTGCCGTAAGCTTCGCGGGGCTTGCCGCGCTCAACATCGCATTGCTATTTGCCGGCAATCTCTGCGCTGCGCTCATAATATACCGTGCGGGCATAAAGCAGGCTCTGCTCCATTGCGTGCTGCTCGAGTGCCTCGCCGCGATGTCTGCGTTTATAATTCTGTTCGGTCTGCCGAAAATTATCGGCTTTGAGCCGCCGGAAAGCGGAACGATATTGCTCGACATATCGGCGGGCGTGCTGTATTTTACATTTTCCTATGCCGCAGCAAGGCATGTGAACGACGCGGCGGTCTGTCCCGTGATGATATCCCTGCTCTCTCTTCTCTGCGCCGCGATGATTGCGTATTTTGCTTTTTTCCCGGGGAACAGTCCGGTTTCCGCGCTGATATCGGTCGTTATGCCCTCTGTGATATCCGCTGTCTGCCTTGCTCACGGACAGACCGTGCGCAAAATCACAAGCTCCACCGAATCACTTCTTGAGGAACAGCGGCAGAAGCTGAACACGGAATACTATGCTGAGCTTGAGCATCAATACGATCTGCGCGATATTATTATTCACGACATAAAGGGTCAGCTGCGCACGATAAAGCAGCTCTCGCAAAATGGAGAAAACGACCGCATAAACAGCTACATCGACTCGATATACAACAGCGGTGCGATGGGCGCGGTGAAGCAGTTCAGCGTCAACAAGCTCGCGAACGTC
Source organism: bacterium (assembly GCA_963620555.1). Classification (GTDB taxonomy): domain Bacteria; phylum Bacillota; class Clostridia; order Oscillospirales; family Acutalibacteraceae; genus CAG-177. Next base: position 119,920 of record CAVFAN010000006.1, on the reverse strand, counting down.
ATAATCAGCAGATACGCGCATCTGTGCGCAAATTCGGAGATAAAATTCAACTGCGATGTTCGCAGCATCGACTTTTCTTTCCTGTCTGACGGCGATTTAACCGTCCTGCTCGACAACCTCCTCCACGGGGCGTTCAAATCCGCCGAAAACTCAAAGGAGCGCTTCATTGATATGAGCATCGACAGCTTCAACGGGGCATACATCGTGCTCAATGTCAGCAACAGCGTGGGCAGAGCTCCGGACACAAAGAACAGCGAGAGGGCGGCGCGTATAAGCAGAATAATTCAAAAATACGGAGGACAGGCCTCGTTTGACTGCACGGACGGACAAAAATTCGTCACAAAGATAATGTTCAAGTCATCGGGCAGCAAGAATGAAGAAGCGCAAATTTCACCCGCACAGCAGCGGGGTTTATAAAAGGAAAAAAGGTCGGCGCAAAATAAAATGCACCGACCGTTTTTTATACTTTTTCGAGCTTGGCATAGTTCGCCATTATTTTCTTTGTGCCGACCTTTTCAAAGGCTATTTCGAGCATGGTGTCGTTCGCCATTTTCTGCATACCGAGTATCACGCCCGTGCCGTATGCCTTGTGCCTGACCGTCTCGCCGACGGAATAGCTCTGCGCCGCGGCGGCGGGCTTTTTCGCGCCCGCGCCGGAGAAGCCGGACGAAGCGGAGAAGCCGTGAGCGGGCTTTGACGGAATTGTGTTCGCCGCTCTTGCGGGCGACTGCGCGGAGGGCTTTGAGAAGCCCCTCGACGCGCTCCCCTGCCCTGCGGAACGCGGCTGTGGTATACCGTGGGTCTGATAAGACATCGGTCTTGCGCCCTTCCTGTCGAGCAGCTCTTCGGGAATTTCCTCAACAAATCGCGACGGGCGGTTGCGGCTTGTCATGCCGTAGAGCATTCGCGTTGTTGCGCCGGAGATGTAGAGCTTTTTCTTCGCACGCGTTATCGCGACATAGGCGAGTCTGCGCTCCTCCTCGATATTCTCCGGCTCATAGAGTATCGTCTGCATTCCGGGGAATATCCCCTCCTCCATGCCGACTATAAACACATTCGGGAACTCGAGCCCCTTGGCGGAGTGTATCGTCATCATGACGACCGCCTGAGTCTGAGCGTTGTAGTTGTCTATATCCGTAAGCAGCGCGGTCTCCTGTAAAAAGCCGTTGAGGTCGCCCTCGGGGTTTTCCTCGCAGTAGCGGCGTATATTGTTTCCAAGCTCCGCCAAGTTCGCCACGCGCTCCTGATATTTTTCGGGCTCGTTTGCGAGCGAGAGCGTGTAGCCCGTCTCGTCAAGTATAACGCCGAGCAGGTCAGCAAGGGGCATAATCTCCATTTTCTCGCGGAATGAGTCGATGAGCTTGCCGAACGCCATAAGCTTTGAAGACGCACGCGAAAGCTTGGCATACTGATCAGCCGAGCGTATGACCTCGAACGGCTCAATTCCGAGCCCATTCGCTATCTCAAAGACGGCATTGAGCGAAGTCTCGCCGATTCCGCGCTTGGGTTCGTTGATTATTCTTCTGAGCCGTATCTCGTCCGCCGTGTTGTTGACGACATGGAGATATGCCATGGCGTCTTTTATCTCTTTGCGGTCATAGAATCTGTGACCGCCTATCATTCTGTAGGGTATGCCGCTTCTGATGAACGACTGCTCGATAAGGTTCGACTGCGCGTTCATTCTGTAGAGCACCGCGTGGTCGTTCCACTCCTCGCCGTCGGCGACATTGGAGACAATCGTATCGGCAACGTGGCGGCTCTCCGCTATCTCGTCCTCGGCGACATAGAACTCGATTTTCGCGCCCTGTCCGTTATCCGTCCAGAGATTTTTGCCCTTTCGCTGTTCGTTGTTTGCGATAACGGCGTTGGCGGCATCGAGTATCGTCTGAGTCGAGCGGTAGTTCTGCTCGAGGCGGATAACCTTTGCGTTCTTATATTGCTTTTCAAAGCTCAGTATATTTTCGATAGTTGCGCCGCGGAAGCGATAGATGCTCTGATCGTCATCGCCGACGACACAGATATTCTCGTGTCCCGCCGCGAGCAGTGCGGTGAGCACATACTGCGCGTGGTTCGTGTCCTGATACTCATCGACCATTATGTATTTGAAGCGGTTCTGATAGTATTCGCGTGTCTCCCTGCTGTTTCTGAGAAGCTTCACCGTATTGACTATCAAATCGTCGAAATCCATGGCGTCCGCCGCCTTGAGGAACTTCTGATATTCCTCATAGACCGCACCTATCTTCTGCAGGCGCACATCCGCCTGACTCGCCGCGAGGAACTCGGCGGGAGAAATCAACTCATCCTTGGCACGGCTTATCTCGGCGAGCACGGACTTGACGGAAATCATCTTCTCGTCATATCCGAGACGCTTTATGCACTCCTTGGCGGCGCGCTTGGAGTCGTCGGAGTCGTAGATAGTGAAATTATGCGTATAACCTATCTCATCGGCATGGCGGCGCAGAAGCTTTGCGCAGGTCGAGTGAAACGTGCTCGCCCAAACATCGTTGCCGTCTTCGCCGAGTGCCTTGCAGATTCGCTCCTTAAGCTCGCCCGCCGCCTTATTGGTGAAGGTTATCGCGAGTATCTGCCACGGCTTCGCGGGGCGCACACTCAGAAGCTCCTCCGCCTCGAAAGGGCTCGTATCGCCTGCGAGACAGCTTTCAAGCAGTGCCTCGTCACCCTCGCGTATCGGGCGGGAAAAGTCGGAGGAATAATAAGCCTCGCCGTATTTGACGAGGTTTACGATACGGTTGACGAGCACGGTGGTCTTTCCGCTGCCCGCTCCCGCAAGTACCAAAAGCGGTCCTTTGGTAGTAAGGACCGCTTCAAGCTGCATATCATTCATCCGACTGAAGTCTTTTTTGATTATCTGCCGTCTTAAAGAAATCAGTTTTTCTATGCTCATATTACACCCTTATATGGAGATTTCATGCGCAAGCTCATAGTCTTTCATATCTATGGTCTTGGTCATTTTGAGAGCCTCGAAGATATCGAAGTCAACTATCCTGTTGTCCTTTATTCCGACGACTCTGTTTCCTATGCCCTGAGTGAGCAGGTCAACGGCACGCGAGCCCATTTGGCTTGCCATTATCCTGTCTCTCGCAGTCGGCGAGCCGCCGCGCTGGACATGACCGAGAATGGTTGCTCTCGACTCGACTCCGGTCTCGGCTTCGATCTTCTTCGCTATCTCAGCGGTTCCGCCGACGCCCTCGGCAACGATGACTATAAAGTGCTTCTTGCCGGTCTTCTGGAACTCGCGGATGCGCGAAATAACATCGCGCTCGATATCGTGCTCGACCTCGGGCACGATTATCGACGTTGCGCCGACTGCTATACCCGCTTCAAGCGCAAGATAGCCCGCGCCGCGCCCCATGACCTCGACAACCGTGCAGCGGTCGTGAGACTCGGAGGTGTCGCGGATGCGGTCAACCATCTCAACAATAGTGTTAAGGCAGGTGTCATAGCCTATTGTATAATCGGTGCAGGAGATATCGTTGTCGATAGTTCCGGGCAGTCCGATGCACGGAATGCCGCGCAGAGAAAGATCCCTCGCGCCTCTGAACGAGCCGTCGCCGCCTATAATGACCATACCGTCTATACCAAACCTCTTGCAGGTCGCAACCGCCTTCTGAAGACCTTCCTCGGTCTTGAATTCGGGGCATCTCGCCGAATAGAGAATCGTGCCGCCTCTCGTGATTATATCTGACACGGAGCGGAGGTTCATCTCATGTATATCGCCGTTTATAAGTCCGGTGTATCCTCTGTCAACACCGTAAACTTTGATACCTCTCTGACAGGCTGTACGCACGACTGCGCGTACAGCGGGATTCATACCCGGCGCGTCTCCGCCGCTTGTAAGCACTGCTATGCTCTTCATCGTCATTCCTCCGTCATTGTTTATAATCTTTTTCCCGTCAATTAATAAACGCTGTTGTAATATAATACACTTTTATCGAATCAAAGTCAAATAAAAATACACTTTTTCTGCAAATTTAAGCTTTTTCTTTGCGTTTTTCCGCATTTTTTCGTTTTATCAGGTCGCAAATTGCAATATATGCAAAAGCGACTGCCGTCGTTATCAGGGCGACCGCCAAGAAAGCCCGTTTTCCGCTGTGCATACCGAAGCGCAGCACAAGAAGCATATAGACATAAAGGTGCATGAAATATATTATCATGCTCGACCGTCTGAATATTTTTTTGTCCGAAACATACGGCAATTTTACAGATATTATTATTCCGAAAAACCCGACGGCGCAGAGAATAACAAAAAATCCCGCATATTTGTCGAACGCCACGCATCCGGCAAAGCCGCTCAGGGTGATAATAATATCCGCCCACACCGGTATTTTTATCTTTGTGAGCAGCATACCGAAGGAAATATAAAACAGCCCTCGGAATACCTTGCCGTTGCCGGTGGTCGCCCACATGAGCTTTCTGATAAAGTTTATCGCGGGAGAGATATCGTTCGTCGTGCCGGAGAGCATATCGAGAGCCGCTCCGCAGAGAATGAACACAAGTCCGAGCGCGGTTATCGCCCAGGGGTTGACTTTTATTTTCAAAAGAAGATAAATGATTCCGAGAGCGTATATCGCCGAGACCATATACCAGAGCATCCACGAGCCGTAATGCTCGCCGCTGAAAACAAGTCCTTTTATATATTTTATCGCCGCTTCGCGAACGCCGAGATCCGAACGCCTGTAATCGAATATCGCAAGGGGCAGATAAGCGAGCGACCAAAGCAGATAGAGCTTGAGCATTTTGAAAAATGCATGGGCGACCTTCGGAAGGTTCTCCTTTGCCGTAAGCGGCCATTCCATACGCCCTGCGAGCAGATAGCCCGACGCCATGAAGAAGCACGGCACGGCGCAGTAGATAAAATTCAGGTACACCGTGTTGAACGCTCCGGTGCCGAAAAGATTCCACGGCGTCGTATGTATCGCGACGACCATGTATGCGCCGAGGAACTTACATATATCTATTGTCAGGCTGTTGCTCTTCTGCGGGCTTATATCCCTCATTTTTGCCGTCACCCCTCTACATAAATAACATTTTTTTCGCCGAGGATTCGACCGAGTTCCTTAAGCATCGGCGCATTGACATCCGCGCTGTGCGAATACGGCTGACGGATATATTTTTTCGTGTCGCAATAGTAAAAATAGACCGTGTTGTTTCCGTCAAAGAAATCAAGAATACGCTGAACACGCTCAATCTCGGGGCAGGTTTCACTCGCAAAGCGCAGGAAGAGTCCCGGCGTTTTTGCGGTCTTTTTCTGCGGCTGAGCGGCAGCATTCGAAGCCTGTCTCACCTGCTCTGAGACTTTTCTCTTTGCGTCAGCGGGCGGGCACGGCTCCGCCGACTCGCAGACGAGCTTTGCCTCCTCGTCCTCGCGCACGCTGAGTCTGCCGTGGATTAGAATTATATTGCCCTCGGTGAAAAGCTGCGCTCCGTGCTCATATGTCTTAGGAAACACTATGACCTCTATCGAGCCGAACACATCTTCCGCCGTTATAAAAGCCATGGTGGTATTATTTTTTGTTATCTTCTTTCTGACATTCGTTATTATGCAGAGAAGATCCGTGCGCGACTCATCTTTATATATGCCGCCGACCTCATCGGCGTTACGGAGATCCGCCGTATTGGCGCAGCCGAGACGCTCGGCGAGCTGTTCGTATTCCGCCATGGGATGCCCCATAAGGTAGAGTCCGGTCATCTCCTTTTCGAGCCTTAGCAATTCGCGCTTGTCCATCTCATCGAGAGCAGGCATTTTATATTCGCCCTGCGGTGCTTCGCTCGGAGCTGCGTCAAAAAAGCCGAGCTGACCGTCGATGTTGCGGCGGCGGTCATTTTCAAGCTGAGCCGATATCTCAGGAAAAGCGTAGAGCATCTGGCGGCGGTTCGCGCCGAGCCCGTCGAGCGCACCGCATTTTATGAGGCTCTCGACAGCGCGTTTATTGAACTCCTTGTCCTGCATACGCTTGCAGAAGGAATAGAAGGATTTGAACTCCCCGCCTGTTTCGCGCTCGCGTTCGATTTCCCTTATAAATCCCGCTCCGACATTTTTGACGGCGAGCAGACCGAAATATATCCTGCCTTCCTTTGCCGTGAAGCGTTCGGAGCTGACATTGACATGGGGCGGCACGACCTCAATACCGAGGCGCGAGCACTCCGCGATATATTCCGCGACCTTCGGCGTATCGTCGAGCACGCTGCTGATGAGCGCCGCCATAAACTCGCAGGGATAGTGGCACTTGAGCCATGCCGTTGTGTAGGCGACAAAGGCATAGGCGGCGGCGTGGGATTTGTTGAACGCATAGGACGCGAACGAGGACATATCGTTGAAGATATCATCAGCGGTCTTTTCGTCAACTCCGCGCTTCACCGCGCCCTCGCACTCGACCGTACCGTCCTCATTGACAAGTCCGTATATGAAATTATGGCGTTCGCGCTCCATGACATCGTGCTTCTTTTTCGACATGGCGCGGCGGACGATATCGGCGCGGCCGTAGGAATAGCCCGCAAGGGTGCGGAATATCTCCATGACCTGCTCCTGATAAATCATACAGCCGTAAGTGACCTTGAGTATGCCCTCGAGCATCGGGGTCTTGTAGCGTATTTTTGACGGGTCGTGGCGGTTCGCGATATATGTCGGTATCGAATCCATGGGACCGGGTCTGTAGAGCGAGATAACAGCTATCAAATCTTCAATGCTCTGCGGCTTAAGTCCCATGAGCACGCTTCGCATACCTGCGGATTCAAACTGAAAAACGCCCTCCGTTTTGCCGGACGAGAGCATTTTGAACACTTCTTCGTCCTCGTAATCTATCATATCCTCGGAGAAATCCGGGATGCGCTTTTTTATGCTGCGCTTTGCATAGTCGATAACGGTCAAGGTGCGCAGACCGAGGAAATCTATCTTGAGCAGTCCGAGCTCCTCGAGGGTGGTCATGGTGAACTGCGTGACTATCGACTCGTCGTTTCGCGCAAGCGGCACATAGCTCTCGACCGTGTCGCGGGTTATGACTACGCCCGCCGCATGGGTCGAGGCGTGGCGCGGCATACCCTCGACCTTGCGCGAGAGGTCGATAAGCCTGCGGACACGCTCGTCATTTTCGTAAAGGGCGCGGAGATCGGGCGATTTGAGCGCCTTGTCTATCGTTATGCCGAGCTCACGCGGGATAAGCTTTGCGACCGTATCGACATCGCCGTACGGCATACCGAGCACCCTGCCGACATCGCGCACTGCGGCACGCGCCGCCATGGTGCCGAAGGTCACTATCTGCGCGACATGATCCGAACCGTATTTTTCAATGACATAGTCTATAACCTCGCTTCGGCGCTCATAGCAGAAATCGACATCGAAATCGGGCATACTGACGCGCTCGGGGTTGAGGAAGCGCTCGAACAGCAGGCTGTATTTCATCGGGTCGATGCCGGTTATACCTATGGCATAGGCGGTGATACTGCCCGCTCCCGAGCCTCTGCCCGGACCCACGGGGATATTGCGGCTTCGTGCATGATTTATAAAATCGTGAACAATCAGATAATAATCGACATAGCCCATGCGGCTGATGACCGAGAGCTCGTAGTCAAGGCGTTTCTGATACTCCCCGGGGATATTTTCGCCGTAGCGGCGGTGCATCCCCTCCTGCGCCATATTTTTAAGATACTCAAAGTGATCCCGGTTCCCCGGCACTTCAAAATGCGGCAGCTTTGTTTTGCCGAACTCGAACTCGACATTGCAGCGTTCGGCTATCTCCGAGGTTCGCTCGACCGCATCGGGGTACTCCGGGAAGAGCGAGAGCATCTCCTGCTCGCTTTTCAAATAGAACTCCTGCGTCTGGAACTCCATACCCGTATCCTCGCCGAGGGTATGGTTCGTCTGGATGCAGATGAGCACCTGCTGCATCTCGGCATCCTCCTTGGCGATATAGTGGACATCGTTCGTGGCGACAAGGGGTATACCCGTCTCCCTCGACAGCTGAGCGAGCATGGGGATTATCCGCTTCTGCTCAGGCAGACCGTGATTCTGAATTTCAAGGAAGAAATTGTTTTCGCCCATGACAGAGCGATACCAGAGAGCTTTTTTCTTCGCGCCCTCGTAGTCGCCGCCGAGCAGTGCGTGCGGAATCTCGCCCGCGAGGCACGCAGAAAGCGCGATAAGCCCCTCGTGGTATTTTTCGAGGAGCTCACGGTCTATTCGCGGTTTTGTATAAAAGCCCGTGACGAATCCCTCCGACACAAGCTTAATCAGATTCTTATATCCTGTTTCATTTTCGCAAAGCAGTATCAGGTGATACCGTTCCGAATCGAGGGCATGAACCTTGTCAAAGCGGGTGCGGGCTGCCATATACACCTCGCAGCCGATTATCGGCTTTATCCCGCGTTTTTTCGCCGCACGGTAAAAGTCGATGACGCCGTACATAACGCCGTGATCGGTCACGGCGACGCTCGTCTGACCGAGGTGCTGCACCTCGTCCATAAGCTGCCCGATGCGGCACGCGCCGTCAAGCAGGCTGTATTCGGTATGAAGATGAAGGTGTGTAAATGACATAGCTCTTCTCCGCGGGGTCAGCCCCCTATGCCGCCGGCGATTTCAACGAGGCGTTTGAGCCTGTGATTGACTCCCGATCGCGTGAGCGGCGGGTCGGTCATATCCGCAAGCTCGCTCAGACTCACTTCGGGGTTGTCACGCCTCAGCTTCGCCATTTCGGCAAGCGACTCAGGCAGACTCTCAAGTCCGACGGTTCTCTCTATTTTTTCTATCGCTTCAACCTGCACTATCGCGGCATCGACAGTGCGGCTCAAATTGGCATTTTCAAAATTGACGCGCCTGTTGACATGATTTACCATATCCTTATGCATCTTTATACCCATAAGCTCAAGCGTTGAATTCATTGCGCCGACGAGGGTCAAGAATTCCTCTATCTTCTCGCTGACTTTGAAATAGACGATATGGCTCGACTTTCTCTTGACATATTTCGGGGCAAATCCTACCTCGTCAAGCAGCTGAATCAAATCGCTGCAAAGTTTTTTATATGAGACCGAAAACTCAAGATGATAATTTTTCTCGGGCGAGCTTATCGTTCCGCAGGCGATAAAAACGCCGCGCAGGAACGCGCCGAAGCAGCAGTCCCCCGAAAGATTCGCCCTGTTGATGCGCAGGGATATGTCGCTTTCACTGTGGCCGAAAAATTCGACGATCCGTCTTCTGTCGGATTCGCGGACGACCGAAACGGTATATTTCGACACGCCGGACGAAATCGACGGTGTTATGCCGAAAAGCTCTTTTATAACATCGCGGTAGAGCTTTGCGATATTCTCGTTCTCGGTGACAAGGGATATCTCGGAGACGGAAAACATCCTGCCGAAGAGCAGCATTCCGTAGGCTCTCGCCTGTGCGCAGCAATCCGAGAGAACAGGCACCTGCGCAAGTTCCTGCTTGACATCCGATGAAAACGACACGGTTTTTCCTCCTATTTTTTCATATCGCGGTGCTGAACGGTTGCGACGCAGCCTATCTTTTCGAGATGCGCCTTCAATAATTCCGCAAAGACGACCGAGCGGTGTCTGCCGCCGGTGCAGCCGACGGAAATGACCAGTTGGCTCTTGCCCTCCCTGCGATAAAGCGGGATGAGATAATCGAGCAGGTCGCAGAGCTTCGCTTCAAGTCCTTTAGCCTCGTCCCACTTGAGCACATAATCCCTGACGGGATCCTCAAGCCCTGTATGGAGCTTGAGCTCGGCAACATAAAACGGATTCGGCAGACAGCGCACATCGAACATCAGATCGGAGTCGTTCGGTATGCCGTATTTGAAGCCGAAGGACACGCAGTGGACCTTGAGCGCGTTGCCGGGATTGTCGAGGAACATCTCGCAGATTCGGTTCTTGCAGTCGGTCGGGGTCATATGCGAGCTGTCGATGACATAATCGGCAATGCTCTTTGCGGGCTCAAGGATGCTGCGCTCGGCGGCGAGAGCATCGTTTATCGAGCCGTTATATTTATCGAGCAGAGGGTGCTTGCGCCTCGTCTCCTTATATCGGCGGATAAGCACATCGTCCGAGGCATCGATAAACAGGAGCTTTGTGTCGCACTTGAGCTCCTTGAGCTCGACGATGGCGTTAAAGAGATCGCCGAACGACGCGCCGACACGGATATCCGTAACAATGGCGACCTTTTCCCTTTTTTCGCGGGAATTGAGCAGAAGCTGGGCAAAGGTCGGCATAAGCTTGGGCGGCATATTATCCACGCAGAAATAGCCGATATCCTCAAGTGCGTCAACTACTCTCGATTTTCCTGCACCGGACAGTCCGGTGACGATGGTGATCTCCATTTTGCTTTCTCCTATAAAAACAGGTGTTCTGTCAGCCGATAAGTCTTATCTCCGTTTCAAGCGTTACGCCGGTCTGAGCCTTGACCCGAGCCTGAACATGCTTAATTAAGCTCAGAATATCGGACGCTGTGGCGCCGCCGCGATTGATTATAAATCCCGCGTGCTTCTCGCTGACCTGTGCGCCGCCGACGCTGACGCCCTTGAGTCCGCACTGCTCGATAAGCGCACCCGCAAAATGACCCTCGGGGCGTTTGAAGGTGCTGCCCGCGCTGGGATATTCAAGCGGCTGCTTATCCCTGCGGCGGGAAAGGATATCGTGCATAGTATTTTTTATCTGCTCCGGGTCGCCGGGAGTCAGGCGGACGGAGGCTGCGGTTATGACAAGCCCGCTGTCCTCATACGCACTGTGGCGGTAAGAGAGGCGCATAGCTTCATTGTCAAGCTCGCCGGAAGTTCCGTCGGGCGAAACATATTCGCTGCTTATGAGCACATCCTTCATCTCGCCGCCGTAAGCTCCGGCGTTCATAAACACCGCGCCGCCGACGGTGCCGGGTATGCCATAGGCGAACTCAAGACCCGAGAGCGAATTTTCGAGCGCAAAGGAGCAAAGCTGAGCGAGGCTTGCGCCGCTCTGGGCGCGGACGGTAGTTTCATCTGTCAGGGTTATTCCGCACTGCCTGCCCGTGAATATGACGGCACCCTTTATGCCCTTGTCGCTGACGAGGACATTGCTGCCCTTGCCGAGGACGAACACCGGGATATCCTCTTTTTTGCAGAAACGGACAAGTCGGGAGGTCTGAACGGCATCCTCGGGAGAGAGAAACAGCTCGGCAGGTCCGCCGACCTTGAAGCTCGTATAATTTTTCATTGACACCCCGCGCTCGGCACTGCATTCGAGCGAGAGGGCGTATTTTTCCAACGCTTCGATATTATTCATAATATCTCCAATATGTCAGCCGCACGGGCGGCTTTTATTTATCTGTCGAGCAGAGCGGCTCCGATAAGTCCGGCATCGTTGCCGAGCTCGGCAGAGATTATCTTAGTCTGAGCCTTCGCATGGATACTGTATCTCTCGCGCTCGACCATCTTTCTCAGCGGAACGAGCAGGTTTTCCTTCTCATGTCCGATACCGCCGCCGATGCAGATCATATCGGGCTGGAGGGCATTGACGACATTCGTTATGCCGGCAGCGAGATAGAATATATACTGATTGACGACCTGCCTCGCGGTCTCGTCGCCTGCACGCATGGCATCGAACGAGGTTCTGCCGCTGACGCGGTTGATATTGTTGCCGACAAGATCCCACATAGCGGTATATGGATCGTGGCGCATGGCATCCTTGGTCTGACGGATAAGCGCGGTGGCGGAGGAATAGCTCTCCCAGCAGCCTCTGCGCCCGCAGGTGCAGGGCTCGCCGTCCGCGACGATGACCATATGGCCCATCTCGCCCGCCGCATCGTTGACACCGGTGACAAGCTTGCCGTCTATGATAATGCCGCTGCCGACACCCGTTCCGAGAGTGATGGCGACGAAATTATCGACGCCCTTGCCGGCACCCGCCTTCGCTTCGCCGAGCGCGGCGCAGTTCGCGTCGTTGTCGAGATAGACAGTCTTTTTGAGCCTCGACTCGAGGATATCGCGCGCGGGAACATTATCAAAGGCGAGGTTGTTTGCGTATTCGATAACGCCGTTCTTCTTGTTGACTGAGCCGGGGGTTCCTATACCCACGCTGACGACATCGTTCATGGTGATGCCCGCATCTATAACAGCAGCCTCGACAGCCTTGGCAACATCCTCAAGAATAGCCTCCGCCGCACGGGGGCAATTGGTCTTGAGCTTGCCTCTGCCGATGATTGTCATTTCCTCATTGATAACGCCGGCAACGATATTCGTGCCGCCGAGATCGACTCCTACTCTGTACATTTTTTTACCTCCAGATAGACAGTTTCTCTTTCCCTGTCCTTTTATATCAGAAATCATGCCAGACCTCAAGCTCCTTCTTCTCGGGAACTATATCATCCGTCATGCCGAGCGAATGCAGCAGCTCTCGCGCCGCATTATAGCCCATTTTCTTCTGCCTGTTATTCATCGCCGCCGCTTCGATGATTATCGAAAGATTTCGTCCGGGCTTGACGGGGACGACGGTCAGCGGAATGTTTATGCCGAGTATCTCGACATATTCGTTTTCGAGGCCGAGACGGTCATAGACCTTGTCGCTGTCCCACGGCTCAAGCTGAACGACCATATCAATTTTCTCGGTCATTTTAACAGCGCCCATACCGAATATCCTGCGGGCGTTTATTATACCGACGCCGCGCAGCTCGATAAAGTGGCGTATATTATCCGGCGCACTGCCGACGAGCGTTCTCGAAGAGACGCGGCGGATCTCGACCGCGTCGTCCGCTATCAGTCGGTGACCGCGCTTTATAAGCTCAAGGGCAGTCTCGCTCTTGCCGACGCCGCTGTCGCCGAGGATCAGAACACCCTCGCCGCTGACCTCGACAAGCACGCCGTGGCGCGTGATGCGCTGGGCAAGCTCGACGCCCAGATACGATATAAGAGTTGACATACAGCCGGAGGTGGAATCCGGACTTGTCAGAATGGGCACGGAATATTTCTGCGCATACTCGCGCAGCTTATCCGGACACTCGAGCGAACGGGTTATAATAACGGCGACGGGCTCGGTTGCCATGAGCCGTTCCATGCTCGCCGCGGCAGCGTCCTCATCAAGGCTCGAAATATAGTTCATCTCGGCAAGACCGAGGAACTGGATACGCTCGGCATCGAAATACGCGCTGTAGCCCGCGAGCATAAGCCCGGGACGGTTGACATCCTGCGAGGTGACATAGACATCCTCAACGGGCTTGGGCGCATAAAGTATCCCGAGCGAATTATCTTCCACTACTTTTTTGAGTGAAACGGAATATTTACCCATACTTCTCTCCTGCAGTTCTCCAATTGAAGAAATGATAGTGCATACGGATTATATTATAATAGATTTGGGCAAAAGTTCCAATACTTTTTTGGCTTTTTTTGAAGTTTTGTGAGGCTTTTTTTAATATTTTACGCAGGACGGCGGGAGGATTTGAAGAACGGGAAAAATGGAGCGGGACTGCATGGGATTTAAATCGGCAGCAGCCGGATTCTGCCTTTGCGGCCTGCCATAATCGAGCGATATATATTTTCTGCGTTTTGGTATTTTTACTTATTACTTTGAGCGAAACGAAACTAACCCCTCAGTCTCGGCTGCGCCGAGCCAGCTCCCCTGCAGGGGAGCCTATGGCAGTGTTGATTTTGTGCGTTTGTGCCGAGTCGCCGCACCATACAAGTTGCGGGTCAATAAGATTTTGCAAATTTCGCGGGCGGATGATATTCGAGCATATCACGAACTTTTTCACTGTTCACTTTTACTTATTACTTTGAACATCAGCGAAATTAACCCCTCAGTCTTGGCTTCGCCAATCCAGCTCCCCTGCAGGGGAGCCTATGGCGGTGTTGATTTTATGCGTTTTGTGCCAATGCAAGGCAGACAGTTTGTTTTATTCACAGCGAAAGCGAGCCGGAAGAGAAGCTCTCTCCCGGCCGATATCCGTTTCTATGTTAGACGTCCGTTTCTCTGATTCCGAGGCTGACGGAAAGAGCCTGATCCACCCTGCCCATATCCGCTCCGCCGAGCGCGCCCATCTTTTCCTTGAGGCGCTTTTTGTCGAGCGTGCGCACCTGTTCGAGCAGGACTATCGAATCCCTTGCAAGTCCGCAGCCGTCCGCATTGACTCTTATATGAGTGGGAAGGTTGGTCTTATACTTTTGGCTGGTTATCGCCGCGGCTATGACCGTCGGGCTGAAGCGGTTGCCGACATCGTTCTGGACTATCAGCACAGGTCTTATCCCGCCCTGCTCTGAGCCGACGACGGGACTCAGGTCAGCGTAGTATATATCTCCCCGTTTTACTGTCATTTTTAATCACTCTCCGTTTTTATTGTCCGGCAAGAGTATTTTTGCCTGACAAAAGCGCGATTAAACATTAACTTGTTATTCGGGGAGCAAAAATTTCAAGTCAGTCCATTATATGTCCTGTTTTTTATTTGGGTGAGACATTGCGAAACTCCGCAGTCAGCAGAGCTTTGGGTATTTCGAGGCTCTGCGGCAAGCCGTCGTCGCTGCGGCGCAGAGTGAAATCCACGCCCGACACAGTGCCCGTTGTCTCCCACGCGTCGCCCGTATGTACGGTCTGGGTATTTGCCGTGTCGGACGAAACTTTGAGAGTTTTTGTTATCAGCTCGCCCACCCCGCTCTGCGGCAGAGATGAGAGATCCGCCGAAAAAGTCAGGCTGCCGTAGCTGAACGTGCAGGTCGAGCCGCTGAGCTTCACTTTCAAGCCCCGCACGGTCGCCGGAGCAGTGAACTCAAGCTGAGCCTCGGTGAGCGAGGTTTGATCATACTTTGCCTCATACTCGCGCTCGCCGTTTATGATATACAAATCGGCTGTGAGCGCAGTCGGGATATCCGGAGGCTGATCTTTGATGTTTTTCACGGTTGCGTTTTTGCATCCGAAGAGAGACAAAGCAATCAACAAGCTTAAGATAAACGGGAAAATTCGTTTCAAGCTATCACTCCAATGCCCGTTATCTCTCCAAGGTTCGCAGCACGCGAGGCAGAGCGGCTATACAGTCGGAGGCGAGCATCGACGAGAGCGACAGCTCATGCGCCGCGGCATCTCCGGCGGCGCCGTGGATATATGCGCCGAGCACCGCCGCGTCAAACGGATACACGCCCTGAGCGAGGAGCGCTAAAATGATGCCCGAGAGCATATCTCCGCTGCCGCCCTTTGCCATGCCCTGATTGCCGGTGACATTGATATACGCGTCGCGCCTGCCCGCGCCGGCTATTACCGTGCTCGCACCCTTGAGCAGGAGCACAACGCCGTATTCATCGGCGAAACGGCGGGCGACATTCACCCTGTCGCGCTCGATATCGGCGACGCTCATGCCGGTAAGGCGGGACATCTCGCCGGGGTGCGGAGTGAGGATAACGGGAGCTTTGATATTTTTCAGTATATCTATATTTGCGGCGAGCGCATTTATTCCGTCGGCGTCTATAATCATGGGCTTTGTGCAGTTCTGCACGAGCGCAGAGACGAGTTCTTTTGTATGGAGATTGAGTCCGAGACCGCATCCGACGAGCACAGCCGAGGATTTTTTAACCTGCTCGACAAGCGCCGGTATCGCGCCGGACGAAAATGTTCCCGCTTCGTTTGACGGCAGGGGCAGAAGCAAGGACTCTGTGAGCTTCGGGGCTATCGCGTTATATGCGGCATCGGGAAATGCCGCTGTCACAAGACCCGCTCCGCATCTAAGCGCCGACGAGGCGGCAAGCACCGCCGCGCCCTGCATATTGCGGCTGCCGCAGATGCTCAGAGCGCGCCCGAAGGTGCCTTTATTAGCCATAAGGTCGCGGCGCGGGAATATCTTTTTCGCCTGGGAGGGAGTCAGCACGGCGAGGGTATCGCCCTCAATGCCGTCAATAATATCGTCATCTATTCCTATCGCGACGGTCAAAATTTCGCCGCAGAGCACGCGTGCGGGTTTTAATATGTGAACGGGCTTCATGCACGACACGGCTATTGTGATATCAGCTTTTATACAGCTGCCCGGCACATCGCCGTCGTTGCTCTCAAGTCCACTCGGGACATCGATTGAAACGACTTTTGCAGGCAACGCATTGACAGCCTCAAAGACTGCTCTCACCCGCTCGTCCTCTCTGTATTTATAACCCGTGCCGAACACGGCATCGACTATCACGGAAGCAGATTCGATTGAATTTTGGGCGTTTTCCTCTCCCCAGAAGAACTCCGGGACAAGACCTGTTTCAACCGCCTTTTCGCGCATAAATATCGAGTCCTCTGCGGCAGGCTCGCCGAACGCCTCGACGACGGCAACATTGAAGCCTGCAAGGGCGAGCTTGCGGGCGATAACAAAGCCGTCGCCGCCGTTTTTGCCCTTTCCGCAGAGAACGCATACGAGTCCGTGAGACTGCTCAAGGGATGCAAAGCGTTCTCTTACAGCACGCGCACATGCGCTTCCGGCGTTTTCCATCAGGCGGGTGAAGCTCATTCCCCTGTTGACCTGCGCCTGTTCGGCAGAGAACATCTGAGATGAAGTCAGAACTTTCATTTTGCCGCCTCCATATCTGCACTTTTACAGAGTTTTTTCCGAATGTCCATAATATCACTCACTTTTATAAAACAAAGGACTGCCGCACGGACAGTCCCCGATTATTATTTTGCATCGATAACCACTTGTCCGTCCTCGGCAAAAGCGCGGACTTCGCTCAGCGGAGACGAAGCGTTATCAACAATAGCGTTGGCTATCTTGTCCTCGACCTGCCGTCTGATATTGTTCCTCAGGTCACGCGCTCCGCGCAGACCGCCCTCGGACATTGAGGAAATAAGCTTCGGTACGCTCTCATCCCACGAGAACGCGATTCCCTTGTCGCGCAGAGGCTCGACAAGCTCGGTGAGCATGAGATTCGATATCTGCTCAAGATTCTCCGGAGTCAGGTCGTTGAAAACGACTATCTCGTCAACTCTGCCGATAAACTCCGGACGCAGGAACTCCCTGAGTGCCTTGAGTGCCTTCTCTTTATTGGCGTCGTTCTGATTCTTTGCAAAGCCCATAACGCCCTCGCGGCGTTCGCTGCCGGCGTTGGAGGTCATGATGATCACCGTGTTTTCAAAGCTCACCGTTCTGCCCTGCGCATCGGTTATTCTGCCCTCGTCAAGTATCTGGAGCAAAATGTTCATAACATCGGGATGCGCCTTCTCTATCTCGTCAAAGAGAATAACCGAATAGGGCTTTCTGCGGACTTTTTCGGTCAGCTGACCCGCCTCGTCATAGCCGACATAGCCGGGCGGCGAGCCTATAATACGCGAGACGGAATGCTTTTCCATAAACTCGGACATATCAAGGCGGATAAGCGTTTCGGGAGTGTTGAACAGCTCCTGAGAGAGCAATTTTACAAGCTCTGTCTTGCCGACTCCGGTCGGTCCGACGAAGATAAACGACGACGGGCGACGGCGCGGATTAATCTGCACTCTGCCGCGCTTTATCGCGGCGCAGACGAGCTCGACCGCCTCATCCTGACCGATAAGCTTCGCTTTGAGATGCTGCTCCATATCAGCAAGGCGGGTAAGGTCGCTCTCCATTATCTTATTTGCGGGTATGCCTGTCCAAAGCTGGATAACTCTGGCGATGTCGCTCTCCGTGACGGCATTGTCTGCGGCGAGAGGCTTCAACGCTTCGATGTCTTTCTCTTTGGCGGCGATGCTGCTCTTGACCTTGAGAAGTCCCTCATAGTCGGTGTTCTCGGTCTCCTCCATCATCGCCTGCTGACGGTCGTTGAGGTTCTTGAGGTCGTCCTCGGCGGTTTCGAGATCGCTGATGCTCCTGTTTCTGAGGTTCGCACAGGTACACGCCTCATCGAGCAGGTCGATAGCCTTATCGGGCAGGAAACGGTCGTTTATATAGCGCTCGGAGAGCACGACTGCTCTGTGAACGAGCGCGTCACTCACAGTGACCTTGTGGAAGCTTTCGTAGTAGTCCTTGATGCCGATGAGCATCTGATAGGTCTCCTCTATCGACGGCTCCTCGACCTTTATCGGCTGAAGGCGGCGCTCAAGGGCGGCGTCCTTCTCGATATATTTTCTGTATTCGGTGAAGGTCGTTGCGCCGATTATCTGAATCTCACCTCTCGAAAGGGCGGGTTTCAGGATATTCGCGGCGTTCATCGAGCCCTCCGCGTCACCCGTGCCGACGAGGTTATGCACCTCATCGATGAACAGGATTATATTGCCCTCTTTTTTAACCTCGTCTATAAGACCCTTTATGCGGCTCTCGAACTGTCCTCTGAACTGAGTACCGGCGACAAGGGCGGTGAGGTCGAGCAGATGTATCTCTTTTTTGGCGAGCTTCGCGGGGACTTCGCCGTTTGCTATGCGCAGAGCAAGTCCCTCGGCTATGGCGGTCTTGCCGACGCCGGGCTCACCGATAAGGCAGGGGTTGTTCTTTGAGCGGCGGCAGAGAATCTGCACCGCACGGTAAATCTCATTATCGCGCCCTATAATGCGGTCTATTTTACCCTCGCGGGCTTTTTCAGTGAGGTCGGTGCAATAGAGCGAGAGGAACTTTCTCCCCTTTTTCTTGCCCTTTTTCTTTTCGCCCGAACCCTTGGCATTGATAACGGGTATGCCGAACGGACCGACTCGGGGCTTATCCTCGTCACCGTTGCCGTCATCGCTCTCGTCCTCGCCGTCGTCGCTCTCATCCTCATCATCGTCGTCCTGCTCGGACTGATTCATGAATGGGAGAGTTCCCGCGCCGCCGGGCATGAAGCCTGTTCCGTCCTCGCCGAACAGCTCGTCGAACTGCTCGCTGACGGAATCCACCTCGTCCTCCGAGATGCCCATGCTCTCCATTATCTGCTTAATGGGACCGATATTCAATTCCATGGCGCATTTCATGCAGAGCCCTTCCTGCTTGGTCTCGTTGCCCTCGACCTTGGTTATGAAGAACATTGCAGGGCGTTTGCCGCACCTGGAGCACATCATCTTTTTCATTTAAATAATCTCCGGGATTCTGATTTGACTTTTATCGGAACGCATATGATCAAGCACCGCTGACACGGTCTGATTGCAGATTCCGATTGTTATTTATTGCCCTTTGCTTCCATTCTGCTCTGATGCTTCTCTTTGACCTGCCTGTAGGTCGCGGGCATATAGCTTGCGAAAGCAACTATAGTAAGTATTGCCGAAATAACGACAAGTACCATGAGGACGGGGTCGGGCAAAGTCCAATAATTTCTGAACGCGCCGACTTCGGGGCCGAAGCCGATTATGACGAGCATGACAAGATAGAACACGAAGGTCGCGACCTTGCCGTAGATTTCGGCTGCGCCGGGCTTTATGCCGCAGGCTATCATTACAGCTCCGCCAATAACCATGACCGCCTCTTTGGCGAGGAACACGAGGAAAACCCAGCTGAAAGCGACCATCGTTTGATCGCTGCAGCTGCGGAAAGCTATGTAGAGCATGACCGCGATCGTTATCTGTGTCAGCTTATCCGCGACGGGGTCGAGTATCTTGCCGAGCTCGCTGACCTGATTGAAGCGGCGGGCGATCTTTCCGTCAAGGAAGTCGCTCAGACCGGAAAGCGCGAGCATGAGCACTGCCCAGCCGATATGACCCTTGTAATAGAGCACGGCGAATACGGGTATAAGAAAAATTCTTATAAGCGAGAGCAGATTCGGGACAGTAAGACAGCCCTTAAACAGATTTTTTATCATTGTTAACCTCCTCAAATATATTCCTCCCTGTGCGGGGACGGAAATATCAAACCGTTATCAGCCGCGAAAAGATATCGGTTGA
This sequence comes from bacterium, assembly GCA_963620555.1. Lineage (GTDB taxonomy): Bacteria > Bacillota > Clostridia > Oscillospirales > Acutalibacteraceae > CAG-177. The sequence continues at coordinate 100,168 of CAVFAN010000006.1, read as the reverse complement.
AACGATCAAACTCACGAGTTTAGATTCACTGACCGCCGAGGCGAACTGCGTATCGGGCAAAAACGAAGCGGCGGCATCGAGCAGCAGACAGACAAATACGGCGACGAACACGCCCTTCAAGGCTCCGAAAACGCCGCCGAGAGCGCGGTTGACGGAGCGGATAACGGGCAGCTCAAACAGCTTGCAGACAGCCTTTGCGGCAAGCTGAAGAAAGAAGTCGCAGACAAAGAAAATGACGGCGAAGCTCAGAACCCTAAGCACGGCGACGGCGATAGGCTTCGCGATGCTGTCGCAAATTTCGGCGGCGATATTCGACGCGCTCAAATCAACCGAGCCCGCCTTTGCGGATATCGCGGCGATGTCAACGCCCATACTCTGAGCCGCTTTGACAATAACCGCAGGCAGAGAGGATATGACCTCCTGCACGTTCTGCGAGGTAAGCTTCGCCGAGGACATGTCGGGCAGCTGAGCCGCCACGGCAGCCTCAAGGCTCTTTTTTATGAACAGATTATATATGCCGTTTGCAACGGGCTCGCTCAGCCACACGGCGAGCGCAGCCGCGACGGCGACTGCCACAAGTCCGATTATCGATCGGACAAGCCCGTTTTTGACGCCGACGAAAACGCACAGCGCAAACACTGCGACTATTAAAAAATCGACTATAAAATTCAAGGCTTATCCCCCTGTTCGCTGTTTTTTCAATTATATCACACGCTATGCACAGTGGCAAACCTTTTATTATTAAGCGGTTGTTAATTTTTTGTAATGTTCGACGCATACTGTACATACACGTCGCTGCCCGCGCAGACGACCCTTTTGCCGTTCTTGCCGGCGGAGACGGTCTTTGCGGTCTCTCCGCCGGAGGATATCAGCTCAACTCCGTCGTCAAACAGCACGGCGACATATCTGTCGGTGCAGGTGAGCGCGTAAATTTTCTTGTCGAAGCTGCGCTCGAAAAGGAGCTTTGAACGCCTGTCGAAGGCCACGACCTTCGGCTTCTCCTCGTTGGCATATTCGTAGAGCACGATGGCGCTTCTGCCGGAATCCGACGCGGACTCGTGCGCCAGGGTGCTGCTGCCGAAGGAATAGTCCTCCTTGTGTCCGCTCTTGGTCACGGTCGTTTTGAAGTCGGTCGAATAGGCTATTATGCTGGTACTCGAATTATATATGACATCGAAAAGCAGGGTGTTGTCATATTTTATATCCGTCACAACCGGGTCGTCTTTTCCGAAATTCAGCACAACGAGGCGCGAATATGTGACGGCTTTTTCGGAGCCTACAAGTATCAGTGCCGCGCTCTTGCCGTTGGAGGCTATGGAAATATCGAATATCTTCTCCTGTGCGCACTCCCATGCGAATATCTTTTCGAGCTTATGGTTATATACGCGCAGCTCGCTCTGAGCCGATGAGGATTTGAGCGAGAATGCCACCGTGCCGTCCTTGCCCATGGCGGCGGTATATATGGGCGAGCCGGTGCTGCCGCTGCCCAGAATTTTGCTCGAATTCATCAGCGTGAAATCGCCGGCGGTGCGGTCATAAACCAGCGCTCTGCCGTTATAGACCGCCATATCCGGGTCGGAATAGTTATGTTCGAGGCGCGCTACCTCCTTGGCGGAGGAATTGAGCACGACGACGGAATCGCGGGTCAGCAGGGCGATATTCGACTTGAACGGCTTCATATCGAGCACATCCGCCGAGCTTATTTTATACGGATATCCCGCTCCCGTGCCGGACGCGGATATCAGCTGCTTTGCCGAATCCTCGACATCGTTATACTTCATGCCGCCGAACGAACGCGCGGCGAAGAACACGACCGCGCCGACCGCAAGCAGAGTCAATATAACAATTATTATCGTCTCGCGCCTGGAATTTTTTGTTTTCTTCCTGCCGTTTTGTGCGGCTTTCTCGGTTTTTTTCTTTGCAAACAATCCGCCGATATGTTTTTTGGCGGTTATTTTTTTCTTGCTCTTTTTCTCTGCCAACCTGTTGCACCCCCGTCTTTCAGTCCTTGCCGTTATAAAAAACCTTCTCAAGGCAGAGTCCGCACGCGGGCGCAGTTGCCCCCGCTCTGTCTCTGCTGAGCGATGAAATTATATCGGGCAGTGTATCTGCCGCTATCCTGCCCCTCGAAATATCGAGAAGCGTACCGACCATTATTCTGACCATATTATAGAGAAAGCCGTCCGCCTCAAAATACATCAGCACCTCATCGCCGCGGCGCACGACCTCGGCGCGGGTTAATGTGCGGACATTGTCAACCGTGCCTGCACCCGCCGCGCAGAACGCCGAAAAATCGTGAGTTCCGAGCAGCTGCGAAGCCTGACGGTTCAGAAAATCCGCGTCGAGCGGATATTTACAGTGATAAGAATATCTCGAAATAAAAGGATTGCGCTCCTGCGCGTTCCAGATCCTGTAGACATATCGCTTGCCGGAGCAGTCGTAGCGTGCGTGAAATTCAAACGGCACTTCGCGGCAATCGGTCACGGCGATATCGTGCGGCAGAACGCCGTTCATCGCGCTCCTCCACTTCTCGGGCGAAAGAGACGACTCGGTGCGCATATTGCAGCAATACATATCGGCGTGGACGCCGGAATCCGTGCGCGAACAGCCTATGACATTATCGCGCACTCCGCAGATACGCTCGGCGGCGTCCTGAAAGGTCTGCTGAACCGTATTCGCATTTTCCTGCACCTGCCAGCCGTGATAGTCCGTGCCGTCATAGCGCAGGGTAAAGAGCAGATTCTTCAAAGCCGTCACCCCTGTCAGATAAGATGCCCGAGATAATGATTGAGGACTATTACAGCCGCCAGCAGAGCGGCCGTGACACCGAGGGCGACAAAATCGCGCGCGGCGAGCTTCATCTGCTTCATGCGCGTTCTGCCCTCGCCGCCCGTGTAGCAGCGGCACTCCATGGCAAACGCCAGCTCATATGCGCGGCGGAACGACGAGATAAACAGAGGAATCAAAATCGGTATAAGTGCCTTGGCGCGCTTTATAAGCCCGCCCGTTTCAAGATCCGCTCCACGCGCCTTCTGCGCGTTCATTATGCGCTCGATCTCCTCGATAAGCACGGGGATAAAGCGCAGGGCAAGCGTCATTATCATGGCGAGAGTATGCACCGGCACTTTTATCACCTTCAAGGGCGAGAGCAGGCGCTCCAGCGCGTCGGTGAGCATAGTTGGCGTTGTCGTATAAGTCAGCAGCGAGCTGACGACGACAAGCAGGATTATACGCACGGTAGTGAATATCGCGGTATAAACGCCTGTGGTCGTTACGGTTATTTTCCAGAAAGAGACGAGCGTCTCGCCGCCGCGATTATAGAAAACATTGATGACGGCGGTGAAGAGCATGAGAACAACGAGCGGCTTTATGCTGCGCCACATCATCTTCATCGGGACTTTTGAGAGTAGGAGAGTTGCCACGACGAAAACGAGTCCGAGCGCGAGGGAATAGAAATTCCTGCATACGAAGAGAATGACTATAAGAGCCATTGTGAGCACGAATTTCATACGCGCATCCATGCGGTGGATAACGGAGGTGCCGGAATAATACTGACCGATGGTGATATCGCTTATCATATCGCTCCCCTCCTCTCGAAGCAGTGCATGAGCTCGTCCGCGCCCTGCTCAACCGTGAACACGGACGCAGAGACATCAAAGCCCCTGTCATGCAGTGCTCTGAATATTTTTGTTATCTGCGGAACGGTGAGCCCCATCTCTTCAAGCTCGTCCGTGCGGGAATAGACCTCCGGCACGGTGCCGAACATCGCGACGCGGGAATTATTGAGCACCAGAACCCTGTCGGCGGTCTTTGCGACATCCTCCATGCTGTGGGAGACGAGGATAACCGTGCTCCCCGTCTGCTCGCGATAAGCGCGGACAAGCGAGAGAATGACCTCTCTGCCGCGTGGGTCGAGACCTGCGGTGGGTTCATCGAGAATGAGCACCTCAGGCTCCATCGCCATAACGCCCGCTATTGCGGCACGGCGTTTTTCGCCGCCGGAAAGATCGAACGGAGATTTTTTCAGATGCTCCTCGCCAAGTCCCACAAATTCGGCGGCGCGGCGCACACGGCGGTCAGTCTCCGCGCTGTCAAGTCCCATATTTTTCGGTCCGAACGAGATATCCTTATAAACCGTCTCTTCAAAAAGCTGATACTCCGGATACTGGAAGCAAAGCCCCACTCTGAACCTTGCGGCGTGCAGGGTGCGCTTATCTTTGTTGATATCCTCGCCGCAGAGCAGAACTCTGCCGGAATCGGGCTTCAAGAGTCCGTTGAGATGCTGAAGAAGGGTGCTCTTGCCGGAGCCGGTATGACCGATTATTCCGACTATTTCTCCCTTTTCAAACTTCACGTTTATATTTTCGATAGCTGCGACGGCTCCCGCCATGCCGTTTTCATAATAGTGGGTGAGATTTTCCGTTTCGAGCACTGTCATCTTCTCACCTCCATTATTTTTGAAAGCGCCTCGACGCACTCGTCGGCGTCAAGGATATCATCGGGCAGGTCTATCCCCTTTTCGATCAGGCGGTGGCACAGCTCGGTGCTCTGCGGCACATCGAGTCCGCAGCGGCGCAGTACCCCTGTCTGCGAAAACACCTCGCGCGGTGTGCCGTCAAGGCAGAGCCGCCCGGAATCTATAACTATAACGCGGTCAGTCTTGACTGCCTCGTCCATGAAATGCGTAACAAAAAGGACAGTTATGCCCATCTCGCGGTTTAAGCGGCGGACGGTGTCGAACACTTCGCGTCTGCCTCGCGGGTCGAGCATCGCCGTAGGCTCATCGAGCACGATGCAGCCCGTCTGCATGGCGATTATTCCGGCGATTGCCACGCGCTGCTTCTGCCCGCCGGAGAGCTTATGCGGCTCGCGCAGGCGGTAATCGTACATCCCGACCGCCTTTAGCGCATCATCGACTCTGCGGCGTATCTCATCGGGGGCTACGCCGAGATTTTCGGGACCGAACGCCACATCGTCCTCGACGATAGTCGCGACTATCTGGTTATCGGGATTCTGGAACACCATGCCGACCTTGCGGCGAATATCAATAAGCCTGTCCTCATCCGAGGTGTCGATACCGTCAACAGTCACGGTGCCGCTTTCGGGCACCAATATGGCGTTCGTCAGCTTCGCCAGGGTGCTCTTGCCGGAGCCGTTATGACCGAGAACCGCGACAAATTCGCCGCGGTTGACGGTGAGGTCTATATTGCAAAGTGCCGGAGAGGGCTTGGCTTCGCCTTGCTCCTCCGGCTCATAGGTATAGGTTACATTTTTAAATTCAATAAACTTCTCGCTCATTTTATCTTCTCCACACTGCGCTTGCGCCGCAGGGCAGAACAAGCCCCGAGGCGGTGACGGGCAGACCGATCTCGTCGGAGGTCACTTTGCCGCCGAACAGCGGCGACACTGTACTGCCGAGTATATACTGCATGACGGACGCGGAAAGCCCCGTTGTGTAAGAGTTGATGAGCACCATAACGGGATCGTCCGACAGCACGGCGGTACACAGCGACGTAAAGTCATAAACCGCATCCTCAAGCTTCCAGACCTCGCCGCCCGGTCCTCTTCCGTAAGACGGCGGGTCCATGATAATAATATCATATTTGTTGCCGCGGCGTATCTCGCGCTCGACAAACTTCATGCAGTCGTCAACGAGCCAGCGCACCGGCTCATTCGCAAGACCGCTGACTGCGGCGTTCTCCTTTGCCCAGGCGACCATGCCCTTTGAGGCATCGACATGGGTGACATGCGCGCCGGCATTGAGAGCCGAAATTGTCGCGGCACCCGTATAGGCGAAAAGATTCAGCACGCGCAGGGGTCTGCGCTCTTTTCCGATTATCTCTGCGGTCATATCCCAGTTGACCGCCTGCTCCGGGAAAACGCCCGTATGCTTGAAGCCCATGGGCTTGACCATAAATGAGAGCTCGCCGTATTTTATCTTCCACGCGTCGGGAATTTTTCTTCTGATATCCCACTTTCCGCCGCCCGAGGAGGAACGGTTATAGACTGCGTGCGCCTTATGCCAAAGCGGGTGGCTTTTTTCCGTTTTCCAGATAACCTGGGGATCGGGTCTTATGAGTATGACATCTCCCCAGCGTTCGAGCCTCTGACCCGAAGAGCAGTCGAGCAGCTCATAATCCTTCCATTTATCGGCAACGCGCATATCTTTTCCTCTCCGGCGCGGGGTTCGCGCTCATGTTATATAAGTCTCTCTCTGACAACCTCGGCAATCTCGTCGCAGAGCTTTTTTATAAGCTTTTCGTCCTTGCCCTCAATCATAACTCTGACGAGCGGCTCGGTGCCGGACACTCTGACAAGCACACGCCCGTCCCCGCCGAGCTCAGCCTCGGCCTTGGCTATGGCTTTCTTTATCTCCTCATCGCTTGCAAAGCGCACCTTGCCGATGTTGGAGACTTTGACATTCTTGAGCACCTGCGGATAGACCTCCATGCACTTTGCAAGCTCGGAGAGCGATTTCCCCGTGCGCTTCATGGTCTGGAGCACCTGAGCGGCGGTCACTTCGCCGTCGCCGGTGGTCGAGTGGTGCAGGAAAATGACGTGACCGGACTGCTCGCCGCCTATCGCATAGCCCTTTTCGAGCATACGCTCGAGGACATAGCGGTCGCCGACCTTCGTTATTTCGCAGTGAATATCATTGTCGGCGCAGAACTTGTGGAAGCCCATGTTGCTCATGACGGTGACAACTGCCGCGTCGCCGTCGAGCTCGCCACGCTCCTTCATATCCGCGGCGCAGATGGCGATTATCTTATCGCCGTCAACTACATCGCCGTTTTCATCGACAGCAAGAAGTCTGTCGGCGTCGCCGTCAAACGCGAAGCCCGCCATGAGTCCGTGCTCAACGACATATTTCTGAAGATTTTCAAGGTGAGTCGAGCCGCAGTTGTCGTTGATATTGACGCCGTCCGGCTCGTTTGCGAGCACATCGCACTCGGCACCCATCTGCATGAAGAACTCCGGCGCGGTCACGCTCGAAGAGCCGTTGGCGCAGTCGAGGGCTATCCTCATATTGTTGAACCTGTAATCAACGGTCGAGCACAGATGGGTTATATAATCGAAAATCGCCATTTCGGATGTTGTGACCCTGCCGACCTCACCGCCTATCTTGACGGGCGGAACGACGGTCTCATCGAGGATTATCGCCTCTATTTCCTCCTCGAGCGCGTCGGGGAGCTTATATCCGTCGGACTTGAATATCTTTATGCCGTTATATTCGCAGGGGTTGTGCGAGGCGGAAATCATTATGCCCGCATCGTATTTATATTTCTGAACGAGGAACGCCACTGCCGGAGTCGGCACGACGCCGAGAAGCAGAACATCCGCGCCGACAGAGCAAAGACCTGCGCTGATGGCAGCCTCAAGCATTTCAGAGGATGCGCGGGTGTCCATACCTATAAGCACTCGGGGTCTTTTATGCGTGCTGTCTGTGAGCACCATGGCGGTAGCTCTGCCTATCTTCATTGCGAGTTCGCAAGTAAGCTCGCTGTTTGCAACGCCTCTTGCGCCGTCTGTTCCGAAAAGTCTTCCCATAACTAAACCTCCAATTATCAGATATCGAACTGCTGCTGACCCGGCATCGCCATGCCGAGATGCCTGTAAGCGGCGGGAGTGACCGTGCGTCCGCGGGGGGTACGGCTGAGGAAGCCTATCTGCATAAGGTAAGGCTCATAGACATCCTCAATCGTTATCGCCTCTTCGCCGACTGCCGCAGCTATCGTCTCAAGTCCCACGGGACCGCCGTTGTAGTTTCTTATCATCGTAGTGAGGACAAGTCTGTCTATCGAATCAAGCCCAAGGGCATCGACCTCCATACGGTCGAGTGCCATTGAGGCAGTTTCGCGGGTTATTACACCGTCGCCCATGACCTGGGCGAAGTCGCGCACGCGCTTTAGAAATCTGTTTGCGATTCGCGGAGTACCGCGTGAGCGCGAGGCTATCTCCTTGGCACCGCTCGAATCCATCTCGATGCCGAGGATTCCGGCGGAGCGCGTGACAATCTGCGAGAGCTGCTCGGGCGTATACATCTCAAGGCGGAGAATAACGCCGAAGCGGTCGCGCAGGGGTGCGCTGAGCTGACCCGCTCTCGTCGTTGCGCCGACGAGGGTGAAATGCGGTAGGTCGAGCCTTATCGAACGCGCCGAAGGACCTTTGCCGATAATTATATCTATCGCGCTGTCCTCCATGGCGGGATAGAGCACCTCTTCGACCGAGCGCGAAAGGCGGTGAATCTCATCGACAAAGAGCACATCTCCGTCATTGAGGTTCGTCAGCAGCGCGGCAAGGTCGCCGGGCTTCTCTATCGCGGGACCCGAGGTCACGCGGAGATTGACGTTCATCTCATTGGCTATTATGCCCGCAAGAGTCGTCTTGCCGAGCCCGGGAGGACCGTAAAGCAGAACATGGTCGAGGCAGTCGCCTCTGCGGCGGGCAGCTTCAATATAGACCGAGAGGTTTTCCTTTGCCTTGTCCTGACCGATATAATCCTCCAGCCGACGCGGGCGCAGGGAAAATTCAAGATCGGTATCCTCCGGCGAGAGATCGGGGGTAACTATGCGATTTTCAGTATCCATATCCATAGAGCCGTCTCCTTTCTCTCTTTATATATTTTTTGAAATAAGGCGCAGAGCCTGCTTTATAAGCTCCTCGGACGGCAGCGACTGATCGAGCCTGCCAACAGCCGAGGCCGCTTCGGTCTTTGTATAGCCAAGCATGACGAGGGCATCGACCGCCTCCTCGCCCGCGCCCGACGACGCGGCTGCGTTTATTGCGGCAAGCTCCTCGCGGTTCTCGGAGGATATATATGATTTGAGTTTGTCTTTAAGCTCAAGCACGACCCTCTGAGCTATTTTTGCTCCCACGCCCTGAGCCGCTGTTATCGCCTTCGTATCGCCCGAAGCGACACAGACGGCGAGCCTGTCCGGAGTCAGCTGAGAAAGTATCGCAAGGGCGGCTTTCGGACCGACGCCGGTGACGTTTATGAGCAGCTTGAAGCAGTCAAGCTCATCCTTATTGTAAAAGCCGAACATATCGAGCGCGTCCTCGCGGACATTGAGATAGGTATAGAGCGTGACCGTATCGCCTATTGTGCCTATATTTCTCAGGGTGTTGGCAGTGGCACTGCAATTGAACGCAACGCCGCCGCAGCTGACCGCGACGCTCGCGGCATCGGTATAGACTACCTGACCGGTGATACTGTAAAACATACTGCTCTCCTTTATCTGTGCTGGCTGAGCCTGCCCATGACGGAGCCGCTGCAATGGCAGTGGCAGACCGCAATAGCGAGCGCGTCGGCGGCGTCATCGGGCTTCGGGATTTTTTCGAGATTGAGGATTATCCTCGTCATCTCCTGCACCTGCTTCTTCTCGGCGCGTCCGTAACCGACAACGCTCTGCTTGACCTGCAGGGGCGTATACTCAAAAATCGGGATACGGTGCTTCTGCGCGGCGAGGACGAGAACCCCCCTCGCCTGGCTGACATCGATAACCGTTTTTGCGTTGTTGTTATAGAAAAGCTTCTCTATCGACATCGCTTCGGGCTTATATTTCTCCATAAGCTCCGACACGCCGTCATATATGCGTTCGAGACGGAGGTTGAACGGCATCCCTGCGGGCGTTGTCACCGCGCCGTAATCGAGCATGGTGAAGTGGTTGTTTTTATACTCCACAACACCGCATCCGACAATTGCATATCCGGGATCGATACCGAGAACTATCATTTCTTGTTTGATTCCCTTTCTCTGATTATCATGCGCGTCGGGGTGCCCTCGAGACCGAATACCGAGCGGATCTGATTGTCGATATACCGCTGGTAGCTGTAATGGAACAGATCCTTGCGGTTGACAAAGCAGACGAATGTCGGCGGGCGGGTCGATGCCTGAGTCATATAGAATATCTTGAGCCTTCTGCCCTTGTCCGTCGGCGGCTGAACCCGCGCCGTGGCATCGGCGAGCAGGTCGTTGAGGCGACCGGTCGAGATACGCATGGCGTTCTGATCGTCAACATACCTGATGAGCTCGAACAGTCTGTCGAGCCTGAGTCCCGTTTTTGCCGAGATAAAGATTATCGGGGCATAGGACATAAACGAGAAGTCGTTCATCAGCTTCTTGCGGTAAGAGTCCATTGTCTTACCGTCCTTTTCAACGGCGTCCCACTTGTTGACTGCGATTATGCAGGCCTTGCCGAGCTCGTGCGCGATACCCGCGACCTTTGAATCCTGCTCGGTGAAGCCCTCCACTGCATCTATCATTATAACACATACTTGCGCACGTTCAACAGCCATTCTTGCTCTTATGACGGAATATTTTTCTATTGCGTCATAGACGCGGCTCTTTCTGCGCAGACCTGCGGTATCTATAAAGACAAATTTGCCGTATTCATTTTCCACATACGAATCCGTTGCGTCGCGGGTCGTGCCCGCGATATCGGAGACAATCATTCTGTCCTCGCCGAGAATTGCGTTGACGAGCGACGATTTTCCGACATTGGGCTTGCCGATAACGGCAACCTTGACGGTGTCGTCCTCCTCTTCCGCCTCATCGGCGGGCGGCAGATGCTCACAGACGGCATCGAGCAGATCGCCCGTGCCCATTCCGTGGACGGACGAGACGGCTATAGGATCGCCGAGACCGAGGTTATAAAACTCATAATACTCTGCGGGAGGCTCGCCGACGGTGTCGCACTTGTTGACGCAGAGGACTATCGGCTTGCCGCTCTTCTGGAGCATGGACGCGACCTCGCTGTCGGTCGAGACAACGCCGGAGCGCACATCGGTAACGAGAATTATGACATCCGCACTGTCTATCGCCAGCTGAGCCTGACGGCGCATCTGCTTTAAAATAATATCGTCCGAATATGGCTCAATGCCGCCCGTATCGACGAGCAGCAGCGTTCGGCTGCCCCACTCGCAGTCTCCGTAGATTCTGTCGCGGGTGACGCCGGGGGTATCGTCAACTATGCTCAGGCGGGCTCCGACGAGCTTGTTGAACAGAGTCGATTTGCCGACATTGGGTCTGCCGACGATTGCAACAACCGGTTTTGACATATTTATGACCGCGCGGCAAACGGCTTTGCCGACACCGCTTCCTTTCATAATTTTGAGCTTATAAAAATCAAAAAGGCAGAGAAGGCTCATCCTCCTCTACCTCTCCGCATTCATGACTTGTACGAAGCACAGCCGAGGCGAGACCTCAGCTCAGCAGTTAACGCTTTAAGCCGCCGATACCGACCGCTCTACGAGTCATATTTGACTTGCGTGTGTTTCAAAGGGCTCACGCGTCCTTCTTAATCACTTGCTTGCCGTTGTAATAGCCGCACTCGGGGCATATTCTGTGGGGTCTCTTGTACTCCCCGCACTGCGGGCACTTAACGAGCTCGGGAGCGTCCATCTTCCAAACGTTGGAACGTCTCTTGTCCCGTCTTGCGCTTGATACTCTTCTCTTGGGTACCGCCATGTTGAGCACCTCCTTAATACTAGTGCATTGAATGTGGAAAAAAATCCTTTTAATTATCCAAAAGCTGTTTGAGAGCCTCGAGACGCGGGTCTGCGGGCTTTTTGCAGCTGCATTGGCCTTCATTGAGGTTGGCGCCGCAGAACTGGCAGACGCCTTTGCAATCCTCTTTGCACAGAATCTTGTTCGGCAGAGCGAGGAAAATATCCTCACGCACGAGAGGATCAAACTCGAAATGCATATCCTCGACAAGAATCAGCTCGTCGTTTTCCTCATCATTGAGGGAGGTCACGAGAGTGTGCGAAACGGGAATGTCGAAAACGCGGTCTATCGGCGAAGCGCAGCGGTCGCAGTCGGTAAACACTTCAACCGTTGCCCGAGCGTCGATGCAGACTATGCCGGCGCGGTTGAGAGCCTCGCCTTTGACGCGCACCGCCCTTTGAAAAGGCTTGCCCGCCCAGAACTCCTCGTCGGACATGTCCATCTCATAATCAAACGGAACGGACGCGCCGATATTATTGAAAATGGGTTCTAACTCAATAAACATAGCATTCACCTTGCGGTTACTTAAATCCGCGCAGAAAGTATTATATCTTCCTGCGCGGGTTTTGTCAACAAAAACTTCAGTTTTTTAGACTTTTTTCTCTTAAAGTTTCTGGCAGAAGTCAAAAATCTTCTCGGGAAGCTCATCCTCGTCAGCCGAAACGGTGAACACAAAGCTCTTCTCGGTGATATCGCTCAGCTCCTTGACCTTCTCAAGGAAAACCGCAAGCTCATCATAGTCTCTGCCGCCGATACGCAGAGTTGCGTCGATGAGGATATCGGTTATATCGTGGTCACCTGCGCAAATACCGCTGAGGAAGCCGTAAAACGCCTTGTAGCCGCTGACCTTGTAGAAATCAGTCTCGATAAGTCTTGCACGATAGTTGATATCGTAAGTCAGAAGCCTCTCCTTCTCAACGCAGACGACATTGCCGCTGGAAGCTTCAACAGCCTTATTGACCTGCTCGATGAGACGTTTTGTCTTGCCCGATCCTTTGCGTCCTGTAATCAAAGAAACCATTTAAGAATTCCTCCTAAAAATTTATTCTGTTTTCAAGCTCAGCACGGCGCTCCTCATATCCGGGCTTGCCCATGAGTGCGAACATATTGAGCTTATAACTTTCAACGCCGGGCTGGTCGAACGGATTAACTCCGAGGACATAGCCGGAAATTCCGCAGGCCTTCTCGAGGAAGTAGATGAGCCAGCCGAGATTGTACTCATCCATCTTATCGACATCGAGGATTATGTTGGGCACGCCGCCGTCGGTATGTGCAAGCACCGTTCCCTCGAACGCCTTGCGGTTGACCTCGGACATATGCTTGCCTGCGAGGAAGTTGAGTCCGTCCTCATTGTCAGCGGTAGCCTCGATAACAAGATCGCGCTTAGGCTGAGCAAAAGTGACAACGGTCTCGAACAGCGAGCGTTCGCCCTGCTGTATGTACTGACCGAGAGAGTGGAGGTCGGTCGAGAATATCGCCGAAGCCGGGAAGATTCCCTTGTGCTCCTTGCCCTCGCTCTCGCCGAAGAGCTGCTTGAACCACTCGCACATCATGGTGTAGTCCGGCTCATAGGCAGCCATCATTTCTATCTTCTTGCCGCTTCTGTAGAGTATGTTGCGGATAGCGGCATAGCGATAGCAGTCGTTCTTGTCGAGCTCGGGCGACATATACTGCTCTCTCGCGTCTGCGGCGCCCTTCATAAGCGCGTCGATATCAATTCCGGCGACCGCTATCGGGAGCAGACCGACTGCGGTAAGCACGGAATATCTTCCGCCGACATTGTCGGGAACCACGAAGGTCTCATAACCCTCTTCGTCGGACATATTACGAAGCGCACCCTTTGATTTGTCTGTCGTTGCATAGATGCGGCTCTTTGCGCCGCCCTTGCCGTACTTCTTAATAAGCAGGTCTCTGAAAATACGGAACGCGAGCGCGGGTTCGGTGGTCGTTCCGGACTTTGAGATAACGTTGACGGAGAAGTCCTTATCCTTGCAGATATCGATAAGCTCGGCAAGGGTCGAGGAGCTTATTGTGTTGCCGGCGAAGTAGATCTTCGGAGTATCGGCGGCGACATCGTTATATTTCTGGGACTTGACGAACTCAATTGCGGCTCTTGCGCCGAGATAGGATCCGCCGATGCCGATAACTATAAGTATCTCGGAATCCTTCTTTATCTTCTCTGCGGCGGCCTTTATTCTTGCGAACTCCTCTCTGTCATAATTGACGGGAAGATCGACCCAGCCGAGGAACGCATTGCCTGCGCCCGTGCCGTTATGAAGCTTCTCATGCGCGGCGGTTATCTCCGGCTGAATGGCTGAAAGCCCGACGGCATCCGCCGCCTCGCCGACAAACGAGGTGTTAAGTCTGACTGACATTCTTTTTTGCCCCCATATCTATTGAGAGACCGCACGGTCTCCGGCTCCTGTGAGCTCTTTTTATTTGTTAATATTTTAACTTATTTGAGTGGGTATTTCAAGCTCTACGGACAATATTTCACGAAAAATTAAAACAGATTTCACTTTGCCGCCTCAAAAGCGTTTTTTCAGCCGTTCTGCGAGCTTCTGTAGGCTTCAACTTCCCAATTTGTAATAAAATCCGTGAGTTCCTCCGTCATATGCGACGCGCCGCCGAACGAGCGCGAATAAACGGCTATATCCGCCGCATCTTCAAGGAGCATCTCGGCAGTCGCTGCGCGCTTCCCGCTCTCGCCGAGGCAGAACGCTCCCCTGCCCCGAAGCAGGATGACACGCGGCATAAAGCCGTGTTTTTTATTATATGTGCTTATCTTTTCATCAGCTTCGTCAACGCTGTCGAGCCAGAGCGGATAGGCGCGGCAATAGACAATATGATCGGGAGTGAACGGGCGCATGAGCTCATTTGCGGCATCTGCGGAGCCGACAAAGCTCTTTGACACGCCGAACGGGACTTCACGGCAGACGGTACCCTGCGGAAATGCGGAGAGCAGAGCCTGTCGGGCTTTTGTATCTGAGGTCGGAGTTTTATCGAAATCGGGCTTTTCGGAGAGATTTCGATCAATTGAATCGAGCACGAAGCTCAGCTTTTCGCCGAGGGCGTCGGCAGTATCGGCGGCGACGAATATGCCGTGATTTTCGAGCAGGAGCATATCGCAGTCCCTGCCCGTGCGAGCTTTAAAATCAAGCATTTTATCGCGGCAGAGCTTCGCCAGAATATAGCCCGGGCGGCACTGCTCTATCCAGATAAAATCACGGTCTATTACTCGGCGTGCAGCACTCTCCCCGCCCTTTGAGCAGGTGATGCCGTTCACCTTTGCCGGGTGCAGGTGCAGAACATAGGTCTGCGGGAACAGCGCGTGAAGGGTGGTCTCGACGCTCGGGCGCTTTGTCTCGCCCACAACGCGTGACGCCATGAGGTCTTCGAGGACGAGAGCCTCGCGCTCGGAATCGGAATCGGGATAGCTCTTTTCAAATATTTCGCCGAGCTTAGAAAGATCGATTTCGACAAAGCCCTGCGCCGTTATGGTTGCGAGAGCCGTGCCCGAGCCCTTGACCCACATTCTGCCGTCCGCCTTTGCGGAGGTGTTTCCGCCGCCGGCGAGGACGAGAGAGGGGTCGGAGCCGTAAAAATTTGAAAAGCCGACAAGTTCGTCTATAAGCATGAATATTACCCTTTCTTACAGAAATTCCGGGGCACGGCAGTCCGCACCCCGGCTATTTATTATGACTTTATTTCTTTCCAAGACGCGCTGTAATAAGCGTCGAGATCGGCTCCGAGGTCGTGATAAACCTCGCCCTTGTCGATAACCTCGTCGGACGGGAAGATATCCTCATCCTGCTGAACCTCGGGGTCAAGCTCATCAAAGAGAGCCTGATTTGGGGTCGAATAATAGATATACTCGAAGTTCTTCTTCGCCGCTTCGACTCCGCAGAGGTAGTTGATGAAAGCCTCGGCGTCCGCCTTGTTCGAGCTGTAGGTCGGGACGACCCACGAGTCGATCCAGAAGTTCGTGCCCTCCTCGGGGATTGTGAACTTCAGATCGGGGTTGCCGCTGATATTCTGCTCCTCGTCGCCCTCGATAGCGAGATAAGCTTCGCCGTTATAGACGAGAGCCATTGCAGCCTCGCCGCTTATCATCGCGTCGCGAGCCTCGGTCTCGACAAGATATGCCTTGAGCATCGGCTTCTGCTTGATGAGCAGCTGCTTCGCCTCGTCTATCTGAGCCTTGTCGGTGGTGTTGAGCGAATAGCCGAGAGCCTCAAGCGCGACAAGGAAGGAGTCGCGGATGCTGTTGGACATGATTATCTTTCCGGAATACTTCTCGTTGAAGAACATCTTCCAGCTCTTCGCATCCTCTTCAGAGACCATCTTGGTGTTATAGATAACGCCGACGGTGCCCCAGAAATGCGGGACGGAATACTTGTTCTCGGGGTCGAAGGATTTCGACTTCTCGAGATAAACTTCGCCGATATTCTTGATATTCGGGATGTTGTCGAAATTGAGCTCGGAGAGTCTGTTCTCTTTAATGAAACGCTCGATTATATAGTCCGAGGTGCAGATGAGGTCATAGGACTGGTCGCCGTTGACCGCCTTGTTATAAAGCTCCTCGGGAGTGTCGCACTCATCGACATTGACTTTGATGCCGTTCTCTTTTTTGAAGTTCGAGATAACATCGAGGTCGATATACTGACCGTAGACGAGCACATTTATGCTGCGGGTCTTGGTGCAGCCCGCGAGCGCGCCCATGGAGCAGAGGCAGAGCACAATAGCCATAACTGCCGCCGCAATTCTTACAAAAACAGATTTTTTCATTTTTCGTCCCCCATCAATAGTTTTTTCCCTTTGCCGCGCTTCTCTCCTTATTGATGCTGATTCGGTTGACGACGAACAGCACGATAAGCACGATGAGAAAGATTATAGTTGACAGAGCATAGAGCTCCGGCTGGTTGCCGAGCTTGCGCTCGGTATAGATTATTATCGAGAGCGTCTTTATTCCCGCGCCCTTGGTGAAATAAGTGATGGTGAAATCATCGAGCGACATGGTGAACGCCATGAGGAAGCCCGAGAGGATGCCCGGGAAAATATCCGGGACTATCACCTTGAAAAACGCCTGAACCGGCGTTGCGCCGAGGTCGACTGCCGCCTCATATGTGCTCTTGTCGCGCTGACGGAGCTTCGGCAGGACATTGAGGACGACATAGGGAATATTGAAGCTGATATGCGCTATGAGCATGGTCGTAAAATTGAGATTGCCGAACATGCGCACAAAGAGCAGCATCAGCGCGATTCCCGTTACGATATCGGCATTGAGAAGCGGAATGCTGTTGACGCTCATTATCGCCGACTGGCTGCGCTTTTTCATATAGAGTATGCCCACGCAGGCGAGAGTGCCGACGACTGTCGCTATCAGAGCGGAGAGCACGGCTAGCAAAAGCGTATTGCGCAGAGCCTCCATAATAGGACCGCTCGTGAACAGGTCTTCGTACCACCTGAGGGTGAAGCCGCCCCATTTCATATAGCGCGAATTGTTGAACGACATGACTGTCAGAACGGCTATCGGCAGATAGAGCAGGACGAAGATTATCGCCACATAAAACTTTTCGAGGAAGTGCCTGAATTTTACCACAGCGACGCCTCCTCTCCCGAGCCTTTCATCTCGCCGATCATCATGCTCACGAAGATAAATATCATGAGCACTATCGAGATACCGGAGCCGAGATGCCAGTTATTGCCCTGGTTGAACTCCTGCTCGATGATATTGCCTATGAGCAGAACCTTGCCGCCGCCGAGGATATCGGCGATAACGAACTCCGAGATACTCGGCACGAACACCATCGTGATGCCGCTTATAACGCCTGGCAGGGAGAGCGGAAAGATTATCTTGCGGAAAGTCCTCGCCGGGGTCGCGCCGAGGTCGCCCGCGGCGTCGAGAAGATTATGGTCAATTTTTATAAGAGCATTGTAAATCGGCAGAACCATAAACGGAAAATAGTCATAAACCATACCGATAACTATCGCCGCCGGAGTATACATGATGCTGAAATTCGGCAGATTCAGCGCCGAGAGGATATAGTTGAGAATACCGTTATCCGAGAGCAGCATCCTTATAGCTATTATCCTGAGCAGGAAGTTTATCCACATGGGCAGGATAAAAATAAATATAACGAAGCTGCGGTTTTTCGCGGCGCTTTTGCTGAGTATCAGCGCGAGCGGATAAGCGAACAGCAGGCACACCGCCGTTGTTATCACTGCGAGCAGCAGGGACAGCCCGAGCGCCTGGATATGAATCTTTTCAAAAATCGCGGTTATGTTTGAAAAAGTGAACGTGCCGTCCGAAGAAGTGAAGCCATAATAAAAAACGAACAGCAGCGGCACTATCGTAAAGACCAGCATCCACAGAAGATACGGCCCTGCCATAAGTTTTTTACGCATCGGCGTTGAACACCTCCTCGTCCTCGGACTCGGGTTTGTTCATAATCTGGATGTTCGAGGGTTCAACGCTGAGACCCACCTCCGCTCCGATGGGAGTGGAGACGGTGCTGTGGACGAGCCACTCGTATCCGTTCACCATAACGTGCATCTCATAGTGCACGCCCTTGAATATTATATCGGTGACAACGCCCTTGAGCTCGCCCTGCGAGGGCGGAGTCAGGACGACATCCTCGGGTCTTATAACGACATCGACGGGCATATTCTCGCCGAAGCCCTCATCGACGCAGACGAACTCCGCGCCGAGGATGCGCACGAGGCGGTCTCTAATCATAACGCCGTCTATGATATTGCTCTCGCCTATGAAATCGG
The DNA here is from genome assembly GCA_963620555.1 of bacterium. Taxonomy (GTDB): domain Bacteria; phylum Bacillota; class Clostridia; order Oscillospirales; family Acutalibacteraceae; genus CAG-177. The sequence continues at coordinate 81,885 of CAVFAN010000006.1, read as the reverse complement.
CGACGAAAGCGTTAGTGGGCTCGTTATAAATGTCAACGGGAGTGCCGATCTGCTGGATATAGCCCTGATTGAGCACGACGACGGTATCCGACATCGTGAGAGCCTCTTCCTGATCGTGGGTGACATATATAAATGTTATGCCCATCTGCTGCTGAATCTTCTTGAGCTCGACCTGCATCTCGCGTCTCAATTTGAGATCGAGCGCGCCGAGCGGCTCATCGAGCAGAAGCACGCGCGGCTTGACCGCAAGGGCGCGGGCTATCGCCACCCTCTGCTGCTGACCGCCCGAGAGTGAATTTATGTTGCGCTTTTCAAAGCCGCTGAGGTTGACGATAGACAGCATTTCGCTGACCGTCTTTTCAATCTCGTTCTCCGGCGTTTTCTTTATGCGCAGACCGAACGCCACATTTTCATAGACGTTCAGATGCGGGAAAAGCGCGTAACGCTGAAAAATGGTGTTAACCTGCCTCTTATGAGGCGGCACACCATTGATTTTTTTATCCTCAAATATGACATCCCCCTCATCGGGTTCGAGGAAACCGGCAATGACGCGCAGAATAGTAGTCTTTCCGCAGCCAGACGGACCTAACAGCGTGATGAACTCTCTGTCCCTTATATAAAGGCTCAGATCGTCGAGCACCTGATTATCACCCAGTTTGACGGAGATGTGTTTCAGATCGATAATGACATTTTTTTTCAATTATGCAGCCCCTCTCTCAAAAGAATACGATGCAAACCGCACATCAAAAATATAGTAAGTACTAATATAGAGCTAATCCGCAAAAAAGTCAACAGATTTGACAAAAAAAGACGCACTCGGCAAAATTTTTGCGGCTCACCTCATGAATTGGCAAGCCGCAAAGAAAATTTTCAGTTTTCGGGCGAAGTTTTTTCTCTGAGTTCTTCTATTATCTCGACTATTTTAAAACGCGGCTCGTATCTGCCGGAGCTTTCGACGACCTTGAGCTCATCGCCGTCGAGGAACGCGTCGATATTGCCTCCCCTGTCCTGCGCGGCAGGCAGGCACAGCGGCGGGAACATCACGCACCACCAGTTATGCCCCGCGCCCTCGCCTATCACGACTTTGACGGCGGTATAACGCCCCGCAGGCATCGTCAGATCGCCGTAACAGCGGGTGGCGAAATACTCGTTGACGACATTGACGCTCACGGGATAGTCATAGCCCTCGCGCTCTATCACCTCGCGCGCGGCAGCTTCGAGCTCCGCCTTCTGCGGCTCTATTTTTGCCTTTGCCTCGTCCGCCGTCACGGTTCCGTCGAAGAGCTCCGCGCCGCGTTCGAGCACGGCGTCGCGGACTTTTAGTTTAAGCGCCTGATCCTCGTCGGAATCGGAGTTTGCAATGACGTGCATTCGCAGCACATCGGAGCGCACACGCGAGCAGTTATAGGCAAACGCCCCGACGCTGCACACGCCCGCCGCTATAATGACCGCGAACACAACAGCCTGTATTTTGAGCAGCTTTGATAATTTTTTTGACTTCATGATAAGTAAAAACCGTCCTTTCTTTCGGATGCAACCGAATTATGGACGGTTTTTGATGGGTTTATACGGAAAAGTTTGGAAGCAAATTTTTACTTACACTTCTTCACGACAATCAGCGTTATGACTGCGGCGGAGCCTATGACAGCAAATGCCGCGCAGGCGGCAACGATTTTGAACTTTGTGCTGTCGTCAATTCCGCTCGATGACTTCGTGCTGTGTTTTTTCAGGTTCATGCCCGCGCTCAGAGCATATGCCTCGGCGGGCGAACCGCTCGTGGCAACTATCGTTCTCGTCTCGCCATCCTCCTCGCCGAAGGCGTTCTTGCCGAACTCGCTGACGCCCGACGGAACGGTTATCTCCTGCGCCGAGGTTTTGGCAAATGCGTTATCCGTTATTCCGACGACGGGCATGCCGTCTATTTCCGAGGGAATCTTAACCTTTTTACTCGAGCCGCTATAGCCGCAGATATAGGCATTGGCATTTACCGCGATATATTTGAAATCGCCGTAAGACTTTATTTCGGCGGAGCTCGCTTCTCTTTCGACCTCTGCGTTTATCTGCGCAAAGGTCTCACTCTCTGTCACGCCCTGCGGCGCGTCGGTGGCGGCATTGTTGCCGCCCGCGGGCTTGGCTGTTGTGGTCTTGGTCGAGTTGCCGGAGGATGAACCGGAGCCGCCGGATTTAGAAATTGCGGATTCCAGATTTGAAATTTTTATAGCAGGACGAATGCCAAAATCTGTGGAGCTAACATACCAACAGAGATTGTTGAGGTCGCCATTGTTGCTAACAATGCATGCATAAATAGAATCGTAGTCGGCAGACCGCAACCGTTGAGGTGAACGTTCGTCCGATGAGTAAACCCGCAATCCCTGACATTTTGCATAATCGGTACCCTTCGCCTGACGGGCGGAGCTTGAAGAAAATCCGTATGCGGTGTTCTGCATTTCGCTATAAGAAAGCAGAAAAACCTTGTCGTAAGTGGTAGCACTATCGTATTCGCTGTAAGCGGTAGAACATGCTCTATTATTTAATTCGGAGATCAAAATGCTCGTCTTCTGTGAGGAGGAAAAGGCGGTGTTATAGAAATCATCGTTGAGCCACGCTCTGATGCTACTCGTAGCATAGTCATTAGCGTAGTGGGTATACTCTGCGTCGTTCCACCAGACAGACACTGAGCCATCCGACTCATAAGAACCGTAAACCGTGTTGCTGTAAGCCTGAGAATCAATTATACTCTCACAAATAACAAAGCCCGTCGAGGGGTTGAGAATGCGCCACTTCAGAGGCTCATATTTGAAATAGTATATATTGTTTGGAGTATAGCCATTGTCGTACTGCTCTGAATTGTCGGAAGAAGATAGTTCACTTGTCCAAACCGGTCTGTACTGAGAAAAGGTGACGGCGCGGTATTTTGTGCCGTTATATGTAAAATCAGAGTATTTCATCCAGTTGCCCTGAACCATGGTACCATAATCCCCTGTGCCGCTGTAATAGCCATAGCTGACCCAGTTTTTGGAGACTTTATTGAGGGCGGAAACGAGGGAAGAATTCGTGACCCTGCTCTGCGGATAAGAGCCGAATTCGACGATGTCGCCGACCTTGTATGTTTTTCCCGCCGCTTCGGCTTGAGGCGCGAAAAAGCTCATACCATCAACGCCGACGAGCCCGCCTATCGGCGCGGCGCAGAGCACTACGATTGCGATGAGCACGGCCGCTATCTTTCTCAGTTTCATTATTTACCCTCCGTTTTCAGCGCTTCGCGCAATTTCTCAGGCAAATAATATCCGATTGAATTCCCTGTGTCAACAGGGTTCGGCACGAACCGCACTTTAAACGGTACGAACGGCATTCTTTTTAACTTTATAACAAAAACCGTCCTTTCGTTCAGGTAGAACCGAACTACGGAACGGCTTTATAAAAGTCTGGAAGCAAATTTTCACTTACACTTCTTCACGACAATCAGCGCGATAACTGCGGCGGCGCCTATAACGGCGATGACCGCGCAGACGGCAATGATTTTGAACTTTGTGCTGTCGTCAATTCCGTTCGACGACTTCGCACTGTATTTTTTCAGGTTCATGCCCGTGCTCAGAGCATATGCCTCGGCGGGCGAACCGCCCGTGGCAACTATCGTTCTCGTCTCGCCGTCTTCCTCGCCGAAGGCGTTCTTACCAAACTCGCTGACGCTCGACGGAACGGTTATCTCCTGCGCCGAGGTTTTGGCAAATGCATTGTCCGTTATTCCGACGACGGGCATGCCGTCTATTTCGGAGGGAATCTTGACCTTTTTACTCGAGCCGCTATAGCCGCAGATATAGGCATTGGCTTTTACCACGATATATTTGAAATCGCCGTAGGACTTTATTTCGGCGGAGCTCGCTTCTCTTTCGACCTCTGCGTTTATCTGCGCGAAGGTCTCGCTCTCGGTCACGCCCTGCGACGCGTCGGTGACGACATTGTTGCCGCCCGCGGGCTTGGTAGTCGTGTTCTTGGTTGAGTTGCCGGAGGATGAACCGGAGCCGCCGGATTTAGGAATTGAGGATGACAGATTTGAAATTTTCAAAGCGGGACGAACTCCAAGGCCGGTAATGTAAACATACCAGCAGTAGCTGAGGTCGCCGTGGATGTTGACATAGCATGCTTCGTCAGAATTGTAGCCGGTGGCAGACCGCAAACATTGATCAGAATATTCACTCGATGAATCAACGTCCAATCCCTGACACTTTGCATAGTCGGTGCCCTTCGCCTGACGGGCATAGCTTGAATCCCAATTTGCCGGAAAGCCATATGCGGTATTCTGCATTTCGCTCCATGAGAGCAAAAAAACCTTGTCGTAGGTGGTCTCGCTATCGTATTTACTGTATGAAGTCTTTGCTTTATTATCCAATTCAGAGGTCAAAATACATGCTTTCTGTGAGGAGGAAAAGGCGGTGTTATAGAAATCATTGTTGAGCCACGTTCTGATGCTGCTCGTGGCATAATCGTTGGCATAGCGGGTATGCCCTGCGTCATTACAGTATCTTATATTAACATTATCCTCGTATATCGTGTTGCTGTAAGCCTGAGAATCGATTATGCTCTCACAAAGCACAAGACCGGTTGAAGGATCAAGAACTCGCCACTTCAGAGGCTCATATTTGAAATAGTATACATTGTTTGGAGTATAACCGTTGTTATACTGATATGAGTTGTCGGGCGAGGATGTGACACATGTCGAATACGGTCTGTACTGAGAAAAAGTAACAGCGCGGTATTTTGTGCCGTTATATGTAAAATCGGCATATTTCATCCAATCGCCCTGTACCATGGTAGCATAACCCGTTCCATAACCTGTAGCGTAACATCCCGTGCCGCTGTAATAGCCATAGCTGACCCAATTTTTTGAAACGCCGTCAAGGACAGAAACGAGCGACGAATCCGTGACCTCGCTCTGCGGATAAGAGCCGAATTCGACGATGTCGCCGACCTTGTATGTTTTTCCCGCCGCTTCGGCTTGAGGCGCGAAAAAGCTCATACCATCAACGCCGACGAGCCCGCCTATCGGCGCGGCGCAGAGCACTACGATTGCGATGAGCACGGCCGCTATCTTTCTCAGTTTCATTATTTACCCTCCGTTTTCAGCGCTTCGCGCAATTTCTCAGGCAAATAATATCCGATTGAAATCCCTGTGTCAACAGGGTTCGGCACGAACCGCACTTTAAGCGGTACGAACGGCAAAAAATATAAAAACGCGCCGCCTTAATAAAGCAGCGCGCTTTGAAATTTAATCTTTGAATCCCGTTATCTCCTCGCGGGTTTTGAAGATTCCGCCGTTGTTTTCGAGGATATCCATATGCTCTATAGCGTAGCCCGTGCCGAGCGCGACGCACTCGAGCGGATCGTCGGGGATAATGACATGGACGCCGGTTCTCTTCTCTATGAGCTTATCCATGCCGTCGAGCAGAGCGCCTCCGCCGGTTAGAAGTATACCGGTCTCGGAGATGTCGCCCGCGAGCTCGGGCGGCGTCACTTCGAGCACGCTGCGCACACCCTCGGCTATCGCTTCGAGGTGCTCGCGCATGGCGAGATAGACTTCCGTAGTGTTGACTTCATCGGTTATCGGCATTCCGGTTATATAGTGCTTGCCCTTTATGCCGATTGCAAGCTCTGTGTCGCGCAGATACGCGCAGCCGATGCGCTTTTTTATGCTCTCGGCTGTCTTTTCGCCGATGACTATATTGCGCTCGCGGCGCAGGTAGCGGATTATATCCTCGTCGAGGATATTTCCAGCGATTTTGACTGATTTTGAAATCGAGATACTGCCCATGGTGACGACCGCGATATCCGCAGTTCCGCCGCCGATATCGACGACCATCGTGCCCATCGGGCGTCTGATATCAAGCCCCGCGCCGAGTGCCGCGGCGAGCGGCTCTTCTATAAGGCACGCTCTGCCCGCTCCTGCGGCGGTGACGAGATCGAGGATAGTTCTCTTCTCAAGGTTCGTGACGGTCGAGGGCATACAGACGACTATATTGGGCTTGAACACCATGTTTTTGCAGACTTTATAGAGCAGGACGCGGACTATCGCCTTTGTGGCGGTGAAATCCGAGATGACTCCGCTTCGCATGGGCTTGACGACGGTTATGGAATCGGGGTTGCGCCCAATCATATCCGCCGCTTTCTGACCGACTGCCAAAAGTCTGCCCGTATCGGTATCAAATGCGACGGCGCTCGGCTCGGAGACGACTATTCCCTTGCCCTCAACGAAGATGAGTATGGAGGTTGTGCCGAGGTCTATTCCGATGTTTGTTCCGAGCATTTTCCGTCCTCCTTTTTGGTTATCGCCGTGCTGACGCAATAGACTTTATCCGCGCCGCGCAAAAGCAAAAGCTTCGCGCACTCGTTGAGCGTCGCTCCCGTTGTTGATATATCGTCGCAGAGCAAAACTGCGGCATTTTCGATAATTTTGTTTTCGGCGCAGTCGAACGCGCCTATGACTCCGCCGAAGCGTTCGATGCCGCCCAAGGTTTTCTGCTCCTTTCCCTGAAACGGTCGGGAGAGCAGTTTTTCTTCAAACGGCACGCCGAGCTTCTTTGCGACTTCTTTTGCGAGCAGTGCGCTCTGGTTATATCCGCGCTTTTTGAGCGAGGATTCCGACAGGGGCACACAGCAGACGAAATCAAACTTCACGCCCGCGAAGTTCTCTCTCACGCTGTCCGACATAAACCGGGCGAGTCCATCGGCGTTCTGGACACGACCGTCAAATTTCAGGGCATGAACCGAACGCTTTGCGGAGCCCGAATAATAAAACGGCGCGGTCTGCGCTTCAAAGAACCGCCGGTGAGACGAGCAAAAGCAATATTTTTTCTCCCTGCCGCAGTACGGGCACAGCTCGCCTTTTACATATTCGAGATCGGCTTCGCACCTATCGCACACGGGCATATCCGGCGGCACGACCTTGCCGCACAGGGCACATCGGCGCGGAAAGAGAGCATATGAGATATATTCAAGCGCAGACATCTTCATTCCTCGTTCTCCAAAAGAAAGTGTTTGAGCGCGGAATAGCGTCTGGCTTTTTTGTCGTTCGCCGCCATAGCGCAAATCTGACTCCGGCTGCCGACGAGGATGAGTATTTTTTTGGCGCGGGTGACGCCGGTATAGAGCAAATTTCTGTAAGCGAGGCGCGGCGGCACGCCGATTATCGGCATTATGACCGCGGGAAACTCATTGCCCTGGCTCTTGTGAACGGTCACGGCGTAGGCAAGCTCAAGCTCCTGCAAAGCTTCAAACGGGATAACCGCCTTGCGCTCGTCAAAGATTATCTCCGCCGTGCGCGAACGAAGATCGACTTTTTTGAGAATGCCGATATCGCCGTTGAAAATCCCCGTTCCGTCGCCGTCGGGGCCTGTCCACCCAATATCGTAGTTGTTTCGCGTCTGCATGACCTTGTCACCCGTGCGGAACACTGTCGCGCCGACGGTAGTTTCGGGCTTTGAGGCATCCGGCGGATTGAGAGAAGCCTGCATGACGCGGTTGATATTGTTCGTGCCGCACTCGCCCATTCTCGACGGGCAGATGACCTGGATATCGTCGAGCGGCGAATATCCGTAAGCGCGGGGCAGGCGCGTGGCGCACAGCTCCGAGACGGTCTTTGCCGCGATAAACGGCGAATCAGTCCGCATAAAGAAGAAATCCTTGTCGCGCACGCCGAGCTTCGGCGGCTCGCCCTTGACTATTCTGTGGGCATTTTCGACTATCAGACTCTCCATCGCCTGGCGGAAAACCTCGGTCAGCTCAACCACTGGTATAACCCCCGAGGATATCATATCGTGCAGGACATTGCCCGCGCCGACGGGCGGCAGCTGATCCGAATCGCCGACCATAACAAGGCGACAGCCTATCGGAAGTGCCTCAAGAAAGCTTGAAAAAAGAGTTATATCTACCATCGACAGCTCGTCGAGGATAACCGCCTGAGCGTCGAGAGGATTGCGTGCGTTGCGCGAGAACTGCGGGCGATCGTGCTTGTCCCACTCGACCTCGAGCAGTCGGTGGATGGTCTTGGCGGGTCTGCCAGTGACCTCGCTCATGCGCTTTGCGGCGCGTCCCGTCGGTGCGGCGAGCGCGACTTTAAGCCCGTCATCCTCAAACAGCTGAAGGATTCCGTTCAGGGTCGTCGTTTTTCCCGTTCCGGGACCGCCCGTCAGTATGAGCAGACCGCGCTCGATGGCGGTGGCTATCGCCTTTCGCTGGAGATCGCCGTATTTTATGCCGTTCTTTTTCTCTATTCTGTCAATCTCCCTGTCCGCCGCTTTTCTGCCTGCGGGAGGGAATCGGAGTATCTGCTTCATGCGCTCCGCCGAGGACTTTTCCGCCCTGTAGATATTCGGCAGAAATAAAAACTCGCGGTTATCGATAAACTCGCTGACGAGCCTGCCCGAGCCTATCAATTCATCGACGGTTATATCCACCGTGTCCTCATTAGTCGAGAGCAGCTCGGCGCACGGGGCGAACATCTTCTCACGCGGTATGCAGGTGTGTCCGTTCGAGAGGTTGTGGCTCATAACATGCAGAACGCCCGCCTGGAGCCGATACCCGCTATCGGGCGGTTCGGGGAGCTGATCCGCGATAAACTCGGCTCTCTCGAAGCTGAAGCCGACTCCCTCGCCGCAAAGCGCATAGGGGTTGCGTTTGATTATATCTGCGGCGCGCACGCCGAACGCATTGAAAGCTTTGACGCATTCGGCGGTCGTCATGCCGTATTTTTCGAGCGATATCATAATTTCGCGCACGGCGAACTGACGCTTGAAGTCCGCGCTGATCTGCTTCGCCTTTTCAGGCGATATGCCGCGAATCTGCGAGAGGCGTTCGGGGTCGTTTTCGATTATATCAAGCGTGTTCTCGCCGAACTTGTCAACTATTTTGACCGCGAGCTTCGAACCGATGCCCTTGACGCCGCCTGCGGCGAGATAGCGGAGGATATCGCCTGCGGACGCGGGCATTTTATGCTCGCACAGCTCAACTCTGAACTGGCGACCGAAGGAGGCATGAAAATCCCAATAGCCGGAGAGTTCAAGCAACTCACCGGCTTTGAGCTCGGGCATGACGCCGACCGCATTTATCAGCTCATCGCCGCTTTCAAGCTCGAGAACCGTGAACCCGTTTTCGGGATTCGCAAAGGTCACGTCGTTTATCACGCCGCTTATGTGTATCCTCTCATGTTCCTCCATTTATAAATCCTTTCGGGAAACGAACTTTTCAAATTCACCGGAGGAGCAGAGATAAAGCCCCTCACAGCTTCCGCACATTCTCCTGCACTCCTCGATCTGTTTTTCGTCCATACCGAGATCGAGAATCACAACGGCTTCCTTATCGCCGAGCATTCCGCTGCGCAGTCGCTGGGCATAACCTCTCCCCGCGACATCGGTCATGCCCGCTCTCGCGGGGATAACGACGATATATCTGCCGTTTGAGCGCGGATGCAGAATTTTGAGCAATATGTAATACGATATGCTGACCGCGCCGATGAGCACAAATGACGCAAAGATGCCGAGAAGCACTCCGTCCGACATTGATATCACCTCGGCACATCATATGCCGGAGACTTGCGGCGGGTTACATATCGGATAAATCGGATGAGCGAGCAGGCCTGTAAGCCGAGTTTTGTCTTTTAAGGCAACTATCTGTCTAGGCGCACCGTTGCCGATACGCTCAAGCCACCTGTCGGAGAGAATTACGCCGAGCAAGCGCGGAGCTTTCGCTCCTCTCCGGTCGGTGTTGCTCCGGATAGGGTTTGCAGGGCAATGCGGTTCCCCGCACGCCGGTGAGCTCTTACCTCGCCTTTCCACCCTTACCCGCAAAGCGGGCGGTATATCTCTGTTGCACTTTCCCTAAGGTCACCCTCGGCGGCCGTTAGCCGTTATCCTGCTCTGTGAAGCTCGGACTTTCCTCATTGATCTTATAAAAGATCCCCGCAGCTGCCCAGCCTGCTCGCTATCTATTTATTGTAATTCAAAATGCGCCGCATGTCAAACAAATGATGAAAACAAAGTGTAAATTCGCAGAAGCCGACTGCCTTGACATAAAACACGCCCGGAAGAAAGCTCCGGGCGTTAAATCACTTATGCGTTTATGCGTTTTTGCGGACTCTCGTCAGAATATCGGTGCCGCCGAGGACATTGAAATGCTTGATATGGACGAGCGGCTGAGACAGATCTCCGTTTGCGGGCATCTTGTTGTCGATGCCGCCGAGCAGGCTCGCGCCATCCGAGCACTCGACCCTGACGTTCTCCGGCAGATAGATATCGACTCCGCCGAGGATAGACGTGACGCTTATAGTTATCTCGTCGTTTATCTGTGCCTCGCTCAGGTCAACTTCAAGACTGCCAAGAATCGCAAAGCAGTGAGCGCCGAGCAGGTTGCCGGTCGTGTTCTTGTAAACGCCGCCCGAGCAGACTGCGGTATAAGTGGGCTTGCTCTCCTGCGAAATGGGTCCGCTGTTGTCATCGAGATGCCTCTTGAGCTTCTTCGTTTTAACGGTGCTGAATATCATCCAAAAGCCGACTGCGACAAGCGCAATGGCTATAGCGAAATGATTCATACGCTCTGCTGGCACCCACTGGGGGTTGCACTTGAGCAGCAGCCATACGCCCACGGCGACAGCCGCGACATTGAGCAAATCAAGACCCGAGGCTATCATGCTGCCGATAGCGGGAATGATAATGAACACAGTCCACCAGCCGCTCAGCTCACCTATCTCCCAGAAGCCGAACGCCGAGCCGAGGAATATGATTCCCGCGGCAACGACCGCTATTCCGAAAAATATCTTATTCAGATTCTTTCTCATTTCCGTCTGCCTCCCCGTTGTTCTGAGCGTCGGACTGCTCCGGCGCTTCAGCAGATTTACTGTCATCACCCTGAGCACCGGGCGTGTCAAGAGTGCCGCCGTGCATTATCGTTTCAAACTCCTCGCCGCTTATCTTCTCGCGCTCGATAAGTGCGCCTGCGACTGCGTGAAGCTTGTCGATATGCTCTTTGAGGATATCCTCGGTTCTGCCGTAAGCCGTGGTGACGATGCGGTTTATCTCCTCATCGATCTCTGCGGCGGTCTCCTCGGAATAATTTTTCAGATGCGAATAATCTCTGCCAAGAAACACCTCGTCGTTGCCCGAGCCGAAGGTTATCGGACCGAGCCTCTCGCTCATGCCGTACCTTGTGACCATCTTGCGTGCAATATCCGTAGCGCGCTCGATATCGTTCGACGCACCGGTCGAGACATCGCCGATTATCAGCGCCTCGGCAACTCTGCCGCCGAGCAGGCTGACGAGATTGTCGAGCATCTCGTTCTTTGAATGATAGCTCTTATCCTCGGTCGGAAGATACATTGTGTATCCGCCCATCTGCCCTCTCGGGACGATAGAGACCTGGTGAACCGGATCGTCATATTCGAGATAGTAGGAGGAAACCGCGTGACCCGCCTCATGATAGGCGGTCAGACGCTTCTCCTTATCGGTCATCTTGTGGCTCTTTTTCTCCGTACCGGCGACGACCTTTATCATCGCCTCTTCTATCTCGGTCATGGTTATGGCTTTTTTATCGCGGCGTGCGGCAAGAAGAGCCGCCTCGTTGAGCAGATTCTCAAGGTCTGCGCCTGTAAAGCCGATAGTTGTTTTTGCAATAGTGGCAAGCTCGACATCGGGACCGAGGGGCTTGCCCTTGGCGTGAACCTTGAGGATAGCCTCGCGCCCTCTGAGGTCGGGATAGCCGACGGTCACCTGACGGTCAAATCTGCCGGGGCGCAGAAGCGCGGGGTCAAGGATATCGGGGCGGTTGGTCGCCGCGATGATTATAACGCCCTCGTTTGCGCCGAATCCGTCCATCTCAACGAGCAGCTGGTTAAGAGTCTGCTCTCGCTCGTCATGTCCGCCGCCCATGCCTGCGCCTCTGTGGCGTCCGACGGCGTCTATCTCATCGATAAAGATAATAGACGGTGAATTTTTCTTTGCCTCATTGAAAAGGTCGCGCACACGGGAAGCGCCGACGCCGACATACATCTCGACGAAGTCCGAGCCGGAAATCGAGAAGAACGGCACGTTCGCCTCGCCCGCAACAGCCCTTGCGAGCAGGGTTTTACCCGTACCGGGAGGACCGACAAGCAGCACGCCGCGCGGTATTCTCGCGCCGAGCTTGTTGAAATGAGAGGGATCTTTGAGGAAATCGACTATCTCGCTGAGCTCCTCCTTCTCCTCATCCGCGCCCGCCACATCGTCAAAGGTCGTCTTGCGGCTCTCGTCCTTTGCACGCTTGACACGCGCCTTGCCGAACGAAAGGGTGCGGTTGTTCTCGCTGTTCATGGCGGTGTTCATCTTGCGGAACATATAGAACAGCAGTGCGCCGAGAATGACGAGCATGAGGAGTGTCGGGACGATATTGAGAATCAGCGCGCCCGTCGAGCCGGTCTCGTACTGCGCCTTTATCGGGGAATCCGGATGCTCTCTGTTATATGCGATAACGCCGCTGTGAATGTCCTCCTTGAACATGGTGACATTCGGGACGGTGTAGGTATATATCTTGCTGTCGTCCTTGAGCTTGAATTCGAGCACGCCGCTCGACATGTTCAGATTGTACTCCGTGACCTTTCCGTCATCGAAATACTGCACGACCTGATAATACTCAAGCTTTTCCTTCTTCTGCTGATTGGCATAGAGGGAAACGCCGGAGATTATGAGAATAGGTATAAGAATATACGGTATCCACGCCAGCACTTTTCTTATGTTGCTGTTGGTATCTTTCTTGTTACTTTTCAAACGTCAAATCACTCCTATGACTGCCAAAGTTTTCTTGAACGGGCCGCTCTTATTTCTCGTAGACCGAACGGTTGAGCACGCCGAGGAAGGGCACGTTGCGGTACTTCTCTGCATAGTCGAGACCGTAGCCGACAACGAACTCGTCGGGCACCTCCGTCCCCGAATAATCCGCCTTGAGTCCCTTAATCATACGGCGCTCGGGTTTATCGAGGAAGGTGCATATCTTTATGCTTGCGGGCTTGCGCGCACGGAGCATCTCGGATATGTAATGGAGAGTTTTGCCGGAATCGAGGATATCCTCGACCAAAAGCAGATCGTAGCCCTCAATGGGTCTGTCAAGGTCCTTGATTATCCTGACCTCGCCGGAGCTTTCGGTACCTGCGCCGTAGCTCGAAACAGACATGAAATCTATCTCGCACGGTATCGTTATGGCTCTCATCAGATCCGCCATAAACACGACCGAGCCCTTGAGCACGCTGACCATGAGCAGCTTTTTGTCCTTATAATCCTCGCTTATCTGCCTGCCGAGGCGGGAGACTATCCCGTTTATCTGCTCCTCGCTGAGCAGAACCCTCTCTATATCCTCTATCATTGCTTTTCCCTCCGTATTATAAGCACATTTTCAGTGTTTTTTCCGACGCGGCAGCGTCTGTCCGCGCCGAAGCCCTCAACCCACAGCACTCCCGACCCGTCGCGCAGCACCGCGATATCGCAGCGGCTCTCCGGCGGGATATGTGCCTCATTGAAAAGTTTTTTCAGGCTTTTTGTGCATCCGCGCTTTGCAAGGGTCAGCTTGTCGCCCGCACGGCGGCTCCCGATTTGAACTTTTCCATTTATTCTATCACAATCAACGCAATAATCCAACATATCTTTGTGAATTTTTTGTGTATCAAAGAAAACTTTTTTGTTAACCCGACAAATTGACATGCGCCCGTTATGGCATACCGAGCCGTTTATGCATTCTTCCCCGACATCCTCGCTCCACTCCCCGCTCATCCTTGCGGGAATCCCGAAGCGAATAACATTGCCGTCGGAGACGGCGAAAATATCGGGCGACAGCTGAATTTTCCCACCGCCTTGAAGAATATTTTCAACGGCATTCACCGTTTTGAAATCTGCCGACTTCGGGCATACATTCTTAACGGCACCGAGCAGAGCACGGCGGCGTATTGCCGGATGAGCCGAAAGCAAATCCTCGCACGAGAGCCTGCCGTCCTTTTGAGCCGCCGCCAGAAGCGACCTCGTTTCGCCCTCAAGAAAATCCTCGTCAAGCGCGGCGGACTGAGCGAAATGTGAGGCGTTCTCTTCAAATGCGGAGTTTACCTCTCTGAGTGCCGGAACTGCGATACGGCGAATTTTATTGCGGCTGTAATCAAGAGTCAGATTGGTGCTGTCCGTCACGAAGTCGAGAGAATTTTCGCGGCAGAACGCCTCGACATCCTCCCTCGTACACAAAATCAGCGGTCTTATTATATTCCCGCGAACGGGCGGTATTCCGCACAGACCTTTAAGCGACGAGCCGCGTGCAAGATTGAATAGCATCGTTTCGGCGTTGTCGCTCGCGGTATGGGCGGTTGCGATCTTCGCGTTTTTGTCTATCGATTCAAAGAACTCATAGCGCACTCTTCTCCCGCACTCCTCGCAGGTCTCCCCGCTCTGTTTTGCGAGCGCCGCGACATCTGCGTGCAAAACTTCAAAGCGAAGGGAGTTCTTTTCGCAGAAGGAACGCACATATTCCTCGTCGCGCCGAGCCTCCTCACCGCGCAGCCCGTGGTTGACATGGGCAACGGTCAGGGACAGCGAATACCGCTCGCTTATTTTCATAAGGAACAGCAGCATCGCCATTGAATCGGCACCGCCCGAGACCGCAGCTATAACCGCAGCTCCCGGGCTGAGCATATTGTATTTTTTCACTGCGCCGAGTGCCTTATCAAGCATTGCGAATCTTCTCCACGCCCATAAACAGAGTGTGATCCGCATCCCAGATGAAATCGACAGTCTTCGTCGGACCGTGTCTGTTCTTGGCAACAATGACCTCGACCTCGTTGGCAACGGGCGCGGTGGGCGCGGGCTCATCGTCGCCGTCCGGGTCGTCTTTTTCATTCTTATAATATTCCTCACGGTAGAGCATAAGGACTATATCCGCGTCCTGCTCGATAGAGCCTGATTCACGCAGATCCGACAGCTGCGGGCGGTGGGACTTCCCTCTGCCCTCGGTGCCTCTGGAGAGCTGGGCGCAGCAGATAACGGGGACATTCAGATCCTTCGCCATGAGCTTGAGGCTTCGGGTTATCTCTGTAACCTCCTGCACGCGGTTCTCGACCTTTGTGCCGGAGCGAACGAGTCCGAGATAATCTATAATGATACAATCGACATTCTTGAGTCTGCGTGCCCGCGCTTTCATCTCGGCAACGGTTATCGTGCTCGTATCGTCAAAATACAGCTCGCAGTCGTTGAGCGAAGCGGTCGCAAGTCCGAGGCGGGTCCAATCGTCGGTGTCAAGCTGACCCGTTCTCATCTTTGTGCTGAGCACACGCGCCTCGGTGGACAGCACTCTCTGCGCAAGCTGCTCCTTTGTCATTTCGAGAGAGAAGAAAAGAACTCTTCTCTTCGCCTTGACGGCGACATTCCTCGCAAGGTTCAGAGCGAAGCTCGTCTTACCCATTGCAGGACGCGCACCGATAAGTATGAGGTCGGATTTGTTGAGTCCGGCGATAACGTCGTCAAGGTCTCTGTAGCCCGTCGAGATGCCCTTGAACGCTTCCGCGCCCTCGGAGCTCAATTTTTGCAGGGTGTCGTAGACCTGGTTGACTATTATATCGCTGAGCTTTGACGGACCTGTGCTCGTCTTGCCCTGACGGATGTCGTATATTCTCTGCTCCGCCGCGTCAAGAAGCATATCCGCACTGTCTGTCTGGGCGACGGCATTGTCTATGGTCTCCTGCGAGACGGTGATGAGGGTGCGCATAAAATACTTCTCGCGCACTATTTTCGCATATGACTCGACATTTGAGGTGGTCGGCACACTCTGAGCGAGCTGGAACAGATAGTTCTTGCCCGCCGCCTCGTCATATGTTCCGTTATTCTTGAGCGCCTCGAGAATAACGAGCGGATCGATCCTGTTGCCGAGCGCATCGAGACTCACCATGACGGAGAATATCTCCTTGTGCTGCGGGAGATAGAAATACTCCGGACGAAGATAGATCAGCACCTGCGGCATACAGTTAGGCTCCATCAGCACGCATCCGAGTACCGCCTGCTCCGCCTCAAGGCTGAAGGGCATCTGATACCCCTCGGGCAGGGTTAGGTTATTCACATCCACTTTAGATCCTCCGGTTTTCAGCAATTATTCCTCGCCCACGCTGACATAGACGGTTGCGTTGACGCCGTTATACACCTTCACCTCGGCGCTGAATGTGCCGAACGACTTGATGTCCTCCATGGACACCTTTCTCTTATCGACCGACACGCCGAACTGACGGCTTATCGACTCGGCGACCTCCTTCGCAGTAACGGAGCCGAAAAGCTTTCCGCCCTGACCCGCTTTTGCGGTGAGCCTGACGGTCTTGCCGTCTATCTTCGCGGCGACCTCTTTGGCGTTTTTGAGCTCGGTTTCGAGTCTGTACTTCTCCGCGGACTCGCGGTTTTTCAGCTCGTTCATCGCCTGAGCGTTTGCTTCGACGGCGAGCTTTCTCGGGAAGAGGAAGTTTCTCGCGTACCCGTCGGAAGCGTTGACGAGCTCGCCCTTCTTGCCAAGGCTTTTTACATCCTGAGTGAGAATAACTTTCATATATATCAATTCCTTTCGGGTTATTTACGGTGTGATTGTATCGGGTTGGAGCGGGGCTTAGGAATTAGGACGCGGTTGGGCGTGTGATGTCCTTTCCTACCGCCTACTGCCTATCGCCCTTGAGGGACGGAGCTTGCTCCTCGCTGTCGGTGCGGGGGTATTTTGCGTCGATCGCTTCGCAGAGCTTCGACTTTGCCTCCTCCATATTCACGCCGGTGAGCTGAGCCGCCGCCATGGTGCGGTGACCGCCGCCGCCGAGGTACTCCATGATTATCTGGACATTAAGATCGCCGTAGGAACGCGCCGAGATGTTGACGCTGTCCTTTCCGCTGTCGAAGATAACGAACGAGGCTCTCACTCCGCTGACCTCAAGCAGCTCGTCCGCCGCCTGTGCGCTGAGCAGTCTCGCGTTTTCCGTGCCGGGTGCGGTACAGGCTATTGCGCAGCCTCTATAGATGTGTGCGCCGGAGATTATCTCGCTGCGCTTGCGGTTGCTCTCGATCGAATTTGAGAACAGGCGTTTTACTGCGACGGTATCTGCGCCCTTGCTCTTGAGAAATGCCGCCGCCTCAAAGGTGCGCACACCGGTCGAGAGGACGAATTCCTTCGTGTCGAGCATTATGCCCGCAAGCATCGCCTGAGCCTCTGCGGGAGACAGCGTCGGCGCGGGGGTTATATAGCGCATGAGCTCCGTAACCATTTCGCAGGTTGACGAGGCGTTGGGGTCATGGAAGAAAATGAGCGCGTCTTTGATATGATCGACCGACTTTCTGTGATGGTCGATAACGACCGTGGCGGAAGCCTTTTCATAGAGGTTCGGGAAATCGACAAAGCTGCTCTTGTGGGTATCGACAACGACAAGCAGGGTCTTTCTGGTCATGAGCGCGAGTGCTTCGTTGACATCGATTATCTTGCCGTCCCAGCCGTCGGCTCTAAGCATATCAACGGCGGTACCGGCAAAGTTGCGGTTTTCATCGAGAACGATATACGCGTCGATGCCGAGGGCGCGGGTTATTGACGACACGCCGACCGACGCGCCGAAGGCGTCCATATCCGGGAAAGAATGTCCCATTATCATCACGCGGTCGCTCGCGCTGATAAGGCTCGAAAGAGACGACGCCGCAACGCGGGTCTGGAATTTTGTGACCTTTTCTACGCTCTTTGAAACGCCGCCGAAGAACTCATATTCGTCCTTCGTCTTGACCGCCGCCTGATCGCCGCCGCGTCCGAGTGCCATATCGAGCGCCTGCTCGGCGGACTTTTCGCAATCGGTTATTGCAACACCTGTGCCGACGCCTATCGAGAGGGTCAGGCCGAGCACTTTTTCTTTATATTTATATTCGCGTATCTTGTCGAGAACGCTGAAACGGTCGGTGCGCATCTTCTCGAGCACATCGCTCTGGGCGATTATCATGAACCGCTCCTCGGAGATTTTGCGCATGATGCAGTCGTACTGCCCTGTCCAGTTCTCTATCACCTCTTCGACTCCGCCGCGTATCGCCGCGCGCTCGCTGTCTCTGTAGTCCGCCTTGATATCCGCGATATCGTCGGTCTGCAGGAGCATTATGACGGGTCTGTTCTTTATGTAGGCGAGCTGAGCGCGCTTCATCTCGCTGACATCGGTGAAATAGAAAACATATTCCTTTCCGCCCTTGAACTCGAACGAGGACGGGGTGACTATATAATAGGAATCTTTGATTTTGACTATGGCTGCGCCGTTCGACTCCGCCTGCTCGGGATCGCAGCCGCCGATAAACGGCTGGGCGAGCTTGCGGTCGATGACCGACTCATCCATAAAAGTATGGAAAAAGCTTCTGTTGAAAAGCTCGATTATCCCGTCGCCGTCGCAGACGAGCATAGGCATGGGAAAATCGTTGACGGAACCGGCGTCGGTCGCGTCGAGACTGTGCGACGCCATATCCCTTAGCTGGCGTTCACGGTTGCGGACATTGAAGAATTTGACAATCTTATAGACCGAGAACGCAATGAGAAGGACACTACCCACAAGCGCCGCCCACCCGCTGTAGCGGACAGCGACAACAACAATGAACGCAGCCGCCGCAATAAAGGCAGCTATTTCCACTGCGAGCTCTCGCAGGAAATCCTTAAAGCTCATTCATCAGACCTCCATAATAACGGGAAGAATCATCGGGCTGCGCTTGGTGCGCTCATACATCAGGTGAGATATCTCGTCCCTAAGGCTTGCCTTGATGCTGTTCCAATCGAAATATCCGCCGTCCGTCTGGGCTTCGATAGCCTCAACGGCGACTTCACGCGCGGCGTTTATCAGCTCCTCGGACTCCTTGACATAGACGAAGCCTCTCGTCACAACATCGGGACCGGAAACTATCATACCGCTCTCGCGGTCGATGCAGACGGCGACGATAACGAGACCGTCCTGCGCGAGATGCTTTCTGTCTCTGAGCACGACTGAGCCGACATCGCCGACGCCGTAGCCGTCAACAAACACTCTGCCTGCGGGCACGGTGGAGGTGCATTTTAGCGCCTTTTTGCTTATCTCGGCGACTCTGCCGTTGTCGGCGATGAGTATATTCTCCTTTGGGATACCCATACTCAGCGCGAGACCCGCGTGTTTTCTCAGGTGTTTGAGCTCGCCGTGAACCGGAATGAAATATTTCGGCTTGACGATGCCCATTATCATTTTCAGCTCCTCCTGGCAGGCGTGACCGGAGACATGGACTTCGTACATCTTCTCATATACGACATCCGCACCGAGCTTCATCAGCTCGTTGACGACACGGCTGACGGTCTTTTCGTTGCCGGGAATCGGAGTTGCGGAAATTATAACATAATCGTTCGGGTGGATCTCGACCTTACGGTGATCCGAGAACGCCATGCGGGTCAGGGCGCTCATAGGCTCGCCCTGGCTGCCCGTGGTGATGATAACAAGCTTATCGGCGGGATAGCGGTTTATCATATTGATATCGATAACTATCCCCTCGGGGACGTTAAGATAGCCGAGCTCCGCCGAGATGCTCACGACATTTTCAAGGCTTCTGCCGACGAGCGCGACCTTGCGCCCGAGGCTCGCCGCAACATTCATTATCTGCTGCACGCGGTGGATATTCGAAGAGAATGTTGCAACTATTATGCGGTTGTTGCCCGCCTTGCGGAAGAGGGTCTCGAACGATTCGCCGACCTTTCTCTCGCTCTCGGTGAAGCCGGGACGCTCGGCGTTGGTGGAGTCGGACATAAGGCAGAGGACTCCCTCCTGCCCTATCTCGGCGAGTCTGCCGAGATCCATCATGCCGCCGTCGATAGGCGTTGTGTCGATTTTGAAGTCGCCCGTGTGGACGATGGTGCCGCCCTCGCAGCGGATAGCGAGTCCGAGTGCGTCGGGTATAGAATGGTTGACATGGATAGCCTCAACGGTAAAGCCGCCGAGGGTTATCACATCGCCGGGATTGATAACATTGAGGGATGCGGAATTGAGCAGTCCGTGCTCACGCAGCTTCCCCTGAATAAGTCCGACAGTGAGCTTCGTGCCGTAGACGGGCACATTGAGAACCTTGAGAAGATACGGCAGACCGCCGATGTGATCCTCATGCCCGTGGGTTATGACGATTCCGCGTATCCTGTCCGCGTTGCGCTCGACATAGGTGAAATCGGGAAGCACGAGATCGACTCCGAGCATATCCTGATCCGGAAACGCAAGTCCGCAATCGACGAGGAACATATCCTCACCGTATTCAAACAGGGTCATATTCTTGCCCACTTCATTAAGGCCGCCTAAAAACGACACTTTTAC
The DNA here is from genome assembly GCA_963620555.1 of bacterium. Taxonomy (GTDB): domain Bacteria; phylum Bacillota; class Clostridia; order Oscillospirales; family Acutalibacteraceae; genus CAG-177. Next base: position 61,541 of record CAVFAN010000006.1, on the reverse strand, counting down.
AGGCTTGGGCTCAGCCTTCGATTTTCCGGGCGCTGACTTTATTTTACCGTAGCTGCGGTAGCTGCGTCTGCCCGCAGTCTTCTTTGCGGGCGCAGACGCTGCGCCGGTTTCTTTTGCTTTTGGCATGGAAATCTCCTTTGCTGTTAAATTTTGGATTTAAGTAGAACCCCGACCGGTCAAGGTGCGGGAATTAAAGCCTTGTCTGTTAAAAACGCAATGGTATTTTCAGCATGGATACAAGACAATTTCGGATAGTTAAGACATATGCGTGCAGTCATAATACAAAAATATCCCTATTGTTGATTTTACTATAATTGGATAAAGCTGTCAAGTGCGTTGCACCCGAATACAGACAAATTAACGCCCGTGCGGCGCAATAAAATTACATACCGCATTATGCGATATTCACAAAAAATCGCATCTGCAAAAGGCTCTGCAATCATTTTGCGCCGGAGGAGATAAACGCCTGCGCCTCGGCGCAGAGCTCGCGTGCGGTCTCCTCGTCAAGGCTCTGAGCGGTCAGGCGGAATCGTCCGTTTCCGAGCGGCGAAATATGCGTCCTTCCGCGCTTTTCGACAAGCACGAAGCCGTTCGCACCGTCGTGCCCGAAGGAAAAATTTTCGCCCTCAAACTCGTCGAGATAATCGGGCGGCAGAGCAAGCTGCGCGGTGGTGCTGTAGATAAAAAGCGGCGGCAGAAGAGAATAAAGCTCGGGGAAGGTCATATTTTTCTCTTCTAAGATACAGGCGAGCTTCGCCGCGGTAAACAGCGCGTCGCGTGACCAGAACTGACGCGCCGCGAGCCGCCGCGCAACATTGTCGGAGCCGTCCGACGGGGCGGAGAGGTAGCGGTAAGCCGTCCTGCCGTAGCTTCGTGCGAGGTCGTCGAGAAACGCGGGAGAATCGTAAGGGACGGAGATGTCGCGCCCGCTCTCGAGCTCGTACATTCCGCAGAGGGCGATGAGCTTTACAAACGGCACGACTCCGGTCTTTTCGGTATATGCGCTCAGGCTCGTTCCCCTGCGGTTTATTCTGAGGGTCAGTGCGCGTTCATTCGAGGTGGTGCGCATACAGTCGTCCATGAGCGCGGATATCGTCGGGTCGGAGCTGAATACGGCGCAGTCGGATACGCCGTAGGGCACATGGCGCATCAGCTCGTCGCGGTAGAGCATACTCATGGCGGACATATCAAAAAGCCTTCCGCACGACGGCGCGGGAGATATCTCCGTCTCCGAAAGCTCCGCCGCCTTTCTGCCGAGCGCCGCAGACACGCTCAGCCCGTTTTCGCCGAAGACGCTGACCGTCCCCTCACCCGCGCAGACAAATATGCCCGCATTGAGCGACGAAAACGGCACTAAAAACGAGAGTCGGGACTCGAACGACGCGCCGAACGACCATGCATTGACTCCCGAGACGCGAAGCCCCGCGCACACCGCGTCGGCGCAGGCGCGGGAATATTCGTCATTGCGGCAGGCGACTCCAACTCTGCCGCGTCCAAATGCCGCACCGACTGCCGCACCCGCTCTCGCGCAGTCGGGGGCAGTGAGCCCCTGCGCCCGTTTTATAAAAGCCGCCGAGTCCGCATCGTAGCCGTACATGATAACCCCTCCGAGGATATGATATTCCTATTATTGCCTGCCCGGAGCGGTTTTAAGCCGAAGTTTCACACATTTATAAATGTGCGGCGGGGCGGCAAAATCACCTTGTTTTTGACCCGACTTAGTGATAGAATTAATTAAAATAACACAACGGAGTGAAATATGAGCGAACTGAAAAAAGTTGAGATATTCACCGACGGCGCGTGTTCGGGCAATCCCGGACCCGGCGGCTGGGGCGCCGTTCTGCGCTACGGCGAGCACGAGGCGGAGATGTCCGGCGGCGACGCGAACACGACGAACAACCGTATGGAGCTCACGGCGGTCATAAGCGCGGTCGAGAGGCTCAAGGAGCCCTGCGATATAAAGATATACACCGACTCGCAGTATGTTGCGAACGCGTTTTTAAAAGGCTGGATTTGGAACTGGAAGAAGAACGGATGGAAAAAATCCGACAAGAAGCCTGTTTTAAATCCCGAGCTGTGGGAGCGGCTGCTCAAGGCACTTTCAAAGCACGAATATGAATTCATATGGGTCAAGGGACACGCGGGACACCCCGAAAACGAGCGGTGCGACAGGCTCGCCGTAGCTCAGAGCGAAAAATATGCAAAGAAGTGAGACGAGAATGAAAAATGCCGCGATAATACTTCAGGACTTGCGAAGCGGCGGCAGTGAGCGGTTCGCGAGCAGGCTGTCGCATCTGCTGAGCGAAAAATTCAATGTCTATATATTAGTCTTTGATGCGAGCGAAAAGCGATTCGACTGCGCGGGCGAATTTGTTGACTTAAAATTACCCGCAGGCAAGGGCACGGCAAAGCGCGCAATAATTATGCTCAGGCGCGCCGCAGCGACAAAAAAATTCATTAAAGAACACAACATATGCACGGCGTATTCATTCACCCACGCGCCGAACGAAGCTCTCGCGCTCTCGGGCGCAAAGTGCTCAAAATATATCTCCTGCCGCGACTATTTGCGGCTGCTAAAGAGCTCTAAGCTCTATTCATTCGCGCTGCGGCACGGATGCAATATTCTCTTCAACGCCCTTGAGATGCAGAAAAAATGCGAGGAGATGTTCCCGGGAAACGAGGATAAGCTTTTCACGGCATATAATATCATCGACTGCGAAAAAGCCCGCGAGGATGCAAAAGAGGAGCTTGACGGAGAATATAAAAAATTCTACGACACTCACAGAGTTATAGCTTTCTCTTCGAGGTTCGTTGAGCAGAAATGCCAGTGGGATATGCTCAAAAGCTTTGTGCTGCTGAAAAAAGAAATCCCCGACGCGGGGCTGATATTTCTCGGATGCCGCGGCGAATACGAAACCGCCGTTCGCGAGATGGCGCAGAAAAGCGGATATTCAGAGGACATAGTTTTTGCGGGATTCCAAAAGAATGTGTTCAAATTCGTCTCCCGCGCAGATGCTTTTGCGATGACCTCTTACTATGAGGGCTTCCCGAATGTCATTGTCGAGGCGTTGGCGGTCGGAACTCCTGCTGTCAGCACGGACTGCACATCGGGTCCTGCCGAAATTCTCGCGCCCGACCGCCCGTTCCTGCCGCACTGCGATAAGATGACAAAAGTCAAATGCGGCATCCTCTGCCCCGTCATGTCCGAGAGCCCGAACTTTGACTACGGCAATATAAATAACGCCCACCGAGAATACGCGAAGGCGCTCAAAACACTGCTGACGGACGGCGAGCTTCGCGCCAGTCTTTCGGAAAACGGAAAAAAGCGCGCAGACGAGCTGAGCGCAGAAAATATGAAGCAGGTCTATTTCGACCTGACCGACAACTGATTCGGAGGTAACAACAATGAGCAGATATCTTATAGTCGGCGCGGGACGCAGCGGAATCAACGCCGCGCAGCTGCTTATCAAGGTCGGCGAGGATTTTATCATCTACGACAGCAACGAGAATTTTGACACTGCGGCGGCATGTGAAAAGATAGGCAGGAATGCTATTGAATTCGTCCTCGGCGATTTTTCGGGCTTCGATTTTTCGCGCGTTGACATTTGCGTGGTAAGTCCCGGAGTATCGCTTGAAACACCGATAATGAAAGCCGTCAAGGAGCACAATATACCGATCTGGGGCGAAGTCGAGCTTGCCTACAGGCACGACAAGGGCACGGTTATCGGCATAACCGGCACGAACGGCAAGACCACAACCACATCGCTGACCTATGACATAATGAAGCGTCACGCGAAAAAGGCTCTGCTCGTCGGCAACATCGAGATACCCTACACCGGATACGCGCTCGAGAGCGACAGGGACAGCGTGACGGTCGCGGAGATAAGCAGCTTCCAGCTTGAGACGATGGTGACCTTCAAGCCGCATGTCACGGCTATACTCAATATTACGCCCGACCATCTCGACAGGCACAAGACGCTCGAAAACTACATCGCGATAAAAGAATCGATAACCAAGAATCAGGACGGGAACGACTTCTGCGTGCTCAACTACAACGACCCGGTTCTGCGCAAATTCGGCAAGACCCCGCGCTGCAAGGTAATATTTTTCAGCTCCTCTGAGGAGCTTGAGAGCGGAGTGTTCCTGCGCGGCGATACGATGATAATAAAAGAAAACGGCGTTGAAACGCCCGTCTGCACGACGAAAGACACGAGCCTTGTCGGTATGCACAACTATGAGAATATCATGGCGGCTATCGCGATGACCCACGCCATGGGCGTGCCGCTTGACACCATCCGCCAAGGGATAAGGGAGTTCACAGCGGTCGAGCACAGAATTGAATTCGTCGCCGAGAAAAACGGCGTTAAATACTACAACGACTCAAAGGGCACGAACCCCGATGCGGCGATAAAGGCGGTTTACGCCATGCCCTCGCCGACGATTCTCATCGGCGGAGGCTACGACAAGAAATCGAGCTACGACGAGTGGGTCGCGACATTTGTAGGCAGAGTAAAGGAGCTTCTGCTCATAGGCAAGACAAAATACGACATTGCCGCCGCCTGCGACAGGGCGGGCTTCAAGGCATATAAATTCGTTGACACGCTCGAAGAGGCGGTCGGCATAGCCGCCGCCGACGCAGAGAGCGGCGACTGCGTGCTGCTCTCCCCCGCGTGCGCGAGCTGGGATATGTTCAAATGCTATCAGCAGCGCGGTGAGATATTCAAGGACTGCGTAAGAGCGTTATAAAAGCTGTAAAATAAAGCGAGCCGCCGCGGATATTCGCGGCGGTTTTGTGTTGGAGTGCTCGGCGCGCGTAATAACTTGGCGTTAGATGCAGCAGTGGTACATCGAGTCGCCGTACCCTGCAAGCTGCGCACCAATAAAGCTGTACAAACTTCGCGGGCGGATGATATCCGCCCCTACTTACTTTGAGCGAAGCGAGCTAACCCCTCAGTCGCTTCGCGACAGCTCCCCTGCAGGGGAGCCTATGGCGGTGCTGATTTTGTGCTTCCAGTGTGAGGTCGGTTTGTAGGGAGCGGCGACCTCGACGACCCTTTGACGCGCAAGCGTCACGGTGTTTTGAGGTAAGTGCAAGTGTAACAATCCCTCAGTAGCTTTATCCACTATATAGATTTCAAGGGCAGGCGAACAAAGTTCGCCCCTACGGTCGGTAGGATAAATCTTTGCGAAGATTTTGTGCCGCCATCGGCGGCAACGGTGCGTCGAGTCGCCGCACCCTACGAAGTGCGTGTCAATAAAATTGTGTAATTTCCGCATGATATCCGCCCCTACTTACTTTGAGCGAAGCGAAATAACCCCTCAGTCACGGCTTCGCCGCGACAGCTCCCCTGCAGGGGAGCCTATGGCGGTGCTGATTTTGTGCTTACAGTGTGAGGTCGATTTGTAGGGGTCGGCGACCTCGACGACCCTTTGACGTGCAAGCGTCACGGTGTTTTGAGGTAAGTGCAAGTGTAACAATCCCTCAGTAGCTTTATCCACTATATAGATTTCAAGGGCAGGCGAACAAAGTTCGCCCCTACGGTCGGTAGGATAAATCTTTGCGAAGATTTTGTGCCGCCATCGGCGGCAACGGTGCGTCGAGTCGCCGCACCATGCAAACTGAGCATCAGCAAACAACAAAAATACCGCAGGGCTTTTGCTCTGCGGCACTTTGACTTCAGGCTTTATTTTGCTTTTTATTCATGCTCGGCGAGGTATCTGTCCACGACGGTCCCGACATAATCCGGACGGTCGGTGATGATTCCGTCAACGCCGTTTTCGAGCATTTTTATTATATCATTCTCCTCGTCAACGGTCCATGCGTTGACCTTCATGCCCGCCCTGTGTGCAAGTCTGACAAGGGTCTTTGTGGCGAACGCCTTGTGCGGGTGCATCGCGTCGCAGCCTATCTTCTTCGCCAGGTGCAGCGGCTGGCAGAACCATTTTCTGACTATCTGCCCGTAGATGGGATAGAGATAAGCGGTCTTGCACTTGGGCTCGTACTTCTTTGCCTCGATAAGCATCTTATAATCGAAGCTCGAAATAAGAAGCTTGTCAAAAAGACCGTATGCCTTAGCGGCGTCTATCGTCTTGCGGACAATGTCTGCGCGGTCGGTCTTGCAGGGCTTTATCTCGATATTCATAACGCTCAGCTTGTCGCTCTTCTTCATGCATTCGAGATATTCCTCAACGGTCGGCAGAGTGACTCCCGCGAAGTCCTTAGAGAACTTGCTGCCGAAGTCGAGCTTGCGGATATCTTCAAACATATAGTCGCCTATAGCGCCGGTGCCGTTTGACATCTCGTCAACGGTGTCGTTATGGCAGATAACTATATATCCGTCTTTTGTGGAATGGACGTCGGTTTCGGTTCCGTCGGCTCCGAGCTCAACGGCTTTTTCAAACGCAGGTATCGTGTTCTGCGGGGCATAGCGGTTAGCACCGCGGTGTGCGATTATCTTCGGCTTATTCAACACTGTTCACCTCTGAAAAATTTCTGACAATATTATAACACTCGGGCAATAAAATTTCAACAGGAATGTGATAATTCCGAAACAAATATTAAATTTCTGTTTTAAATTGGGCTTTAAGCCTTTTTGATATTGCAAGCTGTTAATATTTTTGCTATAATGATTGAAGCTTTTATGCAAATTGTCGATGCCTTCTGATGAATTTTTACATCAGAGAGCAAAAACATCTGTCTGCGGGCGTGCCTTCCCCGCTTCACCGCAGACCCAAAGGAGTGTTGAAATGGGAAACAGTAATCTCAAGGAAAAGGTCAGCACGACATGGAACAACATCGTGCTGCACTGGAAAACACCCGCCTTGGGCAAGTATGTCTCCTACAGGGAGATTATCGCCTACGGTATCGGAGGAATGGGCGTTCAGTTCGTCATATTCTTCTGCTCGCTCATCGCGCTCTCCGCAACGAGCTTCCTCGTCGGAAACACGATAGGCATCAAGCCGATGCACTTGCAGTATATGGCGGTCGCATCGACTATCATCGGCTTCGGAATCACCGTCGGGCGCTCTTACATAATCGACAGCGCGCGCTTTAAATCCGGAAAGTTCCGCCCGTGGCTTGCGATAACCGGTATCCCCACGGTCGTTCTGTCGGTCGTATTCGTCTGGCTGCCCTATGAAACGATGTCGTATATGCAGAAGGTCGCTGCGGTTTTTATCTGCTACAACCTTTTGCAGTGCTTCTATCCCTTCTTCCAGCAGGCATATACCGACCTTGCGAATGTTATATCGCCCAACTCCCACGAGCGCACCGATATCGTTTCGGTTTCGTCGATCATCTACTCCATGGCACCGTCCCTCACGGGTCTTTTTGTGCCGATGCTCTCAACGCTCACGGGCGGTCTGAACTCCATAACCACCTACCGTATAATCCATCCCCTTGTCGCTGTTGTCGGACTTATTCTGTCCTATGTGGCATATGCGGGAACGAGAGAGAGGATAATAGTTGCTGAGAGCCACGTGACCCAGTTCAAATTCTCCGACGCATTCCGCGCCGTTGCAAAGAACAAATACTTCTGGATAACCTCCCTTGCGGGCTGGCTCGGCTTCCTTGAGGGTGCTGTCGGCGTTATCATCGGCTGGACATTTATATACGCCTATCCGGACAGAATGGGTCTTTACGGAGTTGCGACGACGCTCATAGGCAACGCGGCGCTCTGGGCCATGCTTATATGCCCGTTAGCGATAAGGGTTATCGGCAAGAGGAATCTGCTCATCTGGTGCAATGTGGCGAATGTCGTGCTGATAGGATTGCTCTATCCCCTTTACAACAGCCTTCCCGCCCTGATAGTCCTCTATTATCTCAACGGATTCGTCAACTCCTTCTCGATAGTCTACTCCCCCGGCATCAGCGCCGACATGCGTGACTATCAGCAGTATTTCACCGGCGAGCGCATCGACGGAATGTTCGGCGCGGTCGGCATAATCGGCTCGTTCATCGGAATGTTCACCGGCATGGTGCTCCCGACCATCTATCAGATGCTCGGTCTTGAAGACAACTACGACGTGCTCGAGGTTGCTTCGTTCAGAGAGGATATGTTCGATGTGCTCATCGTCGCCGCAGTCATCGGCGCGGCACTCAACTTTATCCCCTATCTCTTCTACGATCTGACCGAGACAAAGCAGCGCGGCATAGTCAAGGTGCTCAAGATACGCGCAATGTTTGAGGACTACGGCAACGGTATTCTCCGCGACGAGAGCATCGTTGAAGCCATAGACATAATCGACGAGGCAAATCTCCTCTACAAAGACAGAACTCTCATGACCACGAAGGACGACATCAAGAAGGCAGAGAGACTGCCCGCGAGAACGCCCGAGGAAAAAGAGTTCAAGAAAAACGAAATCAAGCGACTCAGAGCCGCTTACAAAGAATTCAACACTCAGAACCGCGGCATAAAGAAAGACCGCGTAAATCAGGCGAAGGCTATGCCCAAGGGCACGGATGCCTCGAAGGCAGCGAAAAACGCCGAGAATGCGGCGAGAAAAGCTGCGATAAAGGCAGCGAAGGCTATGCCCAAGGGCACCGATGCCGAGAAGGCAGCGAGAAAAGCCGCGATAAAGGCAGCGAAGGCTATGCCCAAGGGCACGGATGCCGAGAAAGTAGCGAGAAAAGCCGCGATAAAGGCCGCCAGAAAAGAGAACAAGGAGCTCAACAAGCTCAATGCGGATATCTCCGTGTGCGATTTCATCATAGACGAGATGAACAAATACGACACTCTGCGCATCAAGAAGCAGGTCGAGCGTTCGACTGAGCTTGACAGAGCCGGATATGCCGGAATATTCAACTACAGCAAAGAGGACATGGCTGAAGCCAAGGCTCTGCCGAAGTCCACTCACGAGGAGCGTGAGATTCGCAGCGACGCCATAACCCGCGCCCGCGCGCTCAAGAACGCCAGAAAGGCAATGATAAAATTCTACGGCTCGCCCGAAAATATTGTCGAGCCTTCGGACGATGCGTTCAAGGCCGCAGAGGCTCTGCCGGACGACACCTTCGCGCATCAGCTCGAAAAGAAGAGAACCGTCAAGAAGCTCGTCAACGAGAAGTCGAAGTACATCAGAAGCGTCAAGCCTCTTCTCGACGCAAGACGGCAGCTGACGGAAAAAGAGAACTACGCGCATCTTGACGATATCCGCGCAAGATACGCCGACGCAAAAGCGAACACCGACGCCGAATACGAGGCGCGCAGAATCGAGATAGAAAGACTCGAAGAAGAGCGTAAGGCCGACCTCGAGCGCAGGAAGCAGGAGCGTCTGGCAAAGAAGAACGGAAAGTGAGGAAAAGACGATGAAAAAATTCAGTAAAACAGCAGCCGTTATTGCGCTGATGCTCGTTGTCTGCCTCTCTTTCACAGGCTGCGGCAACTTCGGCAGTACGATACTCTCAGCCCTCTCCCTCGATGTCACGGTCGATGACCCTGCACTCGTCCAGGTTGAGGACATACTCGAAAAAACCGTCAAGACGGAATCCGTCAAGAGCGGCGACTTCACCTATACGCTGTACACCGACAACACCGCCTGCGTCACAGGATACACGGGAAGCAATCCGGTTATTTCAATCCCCGAAGAGATAGACGGCGCAAAGGTTGTCGGTCTTGAAAACAAGGCTTTCAAGAGCAGCAGCACCTTAAAGGAGCTTATTCTCCCCGACTCAGTTGAAGCAATCGGCAACTACGCCGCGATGTACTGCGACAATCTTGAAAAAGTAACAATCGGCAAGAGCATCAAGCACATCGGCATCAGCGCATTCGAGGGCTCGCAGGAGAATGCCTACACCGGAAAGAGCAAGCTCACGACCGTCGTTTTCAACGGCGCGCCCAAGACCATATCCGAAAAGGCCTTCTATTTCTGCTCCGCGCTGACGGAAATAGTCCTGCCCGAGGGTGTTGAGACCATCGGCGAATGGGCATTCGCAAAGTGCTTCAGCGCAAAGAAGATAATTATCCCCGAGGGCGTCTCTAAAATTGACGACCATGCATTCCTCAAGTGCACCGGAGCGGTCGAGATATCTATCCCCGGCACGGTTGAGAGCATTGCGGTGAGCACATTCTACCGCTGCTCCTCTCTTGAGAAGCTCACTCTCGGCGAGGGAATAAAGAAGCTCGAAAAGGGTGCGTTTGAAGAGTGCAAATCGCTCAAGACGGTCGTTCTGCCCGAGAGCATGGAAGTGCTCGGCAAATACGCGTTCTACAACTGCACCGGACTCGACGAGATAACCATTCACTCCGGAGTCACCGTATTCGGCGGCGAGATATTCAAGGATGTCGGCAAGCTCACGATTTCGACCGAGAGCGGAAGCGGCGCCGAGAAATACGCGCAGGACAACGGCTTTGATGTCGCCGTTATCGGCTGACGGAGGACGAATGGGAACGATAATCGCACTCGGCGGCGGCCGTTATGACGACGGCGAGGTCATGCCGATATTTGAAAGAATAGTCCGCGAATCGGGCAAAGAAAATCCTCATGTCGTGTTCCTGCCGACCGCCGGGCACGACGACACCGAGGGCGACGAGCCCATCTGGGAGAGCTTCGAAAAGCTCGGATGCACGGTTGAGACGCTCAAGCTGACCGACCCCGCGAACTCCCGCGAGCACATATACAACACGCTCGTGAATACCGACATTGTCTACGCCGGCGGCGGAAATCTTGAGTTCATGATGAACACATTCAAGGCGACCGGCGCGGACGAGGTGCTCAGAGAAGCTTATAAACGCGGAAAAGTCCTTTCGGGGCTCAGCTCCGGCGCGATGTGCTGGTTCGACATGGGATATGACGACTGCGGCGAAAACGGCAGCTTCACGTTCGTCGATTGCCTCGGGCTTCTCCCCTACTGCTACTGCCCGCACTTCATCAGCGAGCACTGGCAGAGCTTCGGGACAGCCGTAATAGGCTGCCGCGTCTCGGGCATCGGAGCCGAGGACGGCGCGGCGCTCATATTCAAAGACGGTCATTTCTCCGCCATGTGCGGAAACGACGGCGGAAGCGTGTTCTATTTTGACAAGGACAACGGCTTTGCAAAGAGCGACATAACAGAGGATGCGTCGGCGCTGGATATAGACATATAGCCAAATAAGTAAGCATCGGAAGAAGCAGAACGAAATATCGCTCATCATAAAGAGGGTTGAAAATGGTCGATGATATAGTTAAGCTAAACGAAACCTCAAGCAATGAAATATCTGATGTTTCAAACATCACATCACAACTTCCCGTTTTCGAAGAAAAGATTAATGGATCAAACTATACAAAACTGCCTATAAGCAGATTAGCCTCTCTTGGGGTAGCATTTCAGCCACTCGCTACTGCTGTGCAAACCGTAGTTACCGGTGCTGGCGGAAGCGGAATATATTATGTTAACACCGCTGGAAAAACAATGTTTCAAATGAAAGAAACGGGTAATTTTATCGGCTCATTAAAAAGCACCTCCGGTTTAGTTGGCGGTGGACAGGCTCAAATTACCCCACTGGCTTGTGACCCCACAATGCTCTTTATGGCAGCTGCATTAGCCAACATTGACAAAAAGTTGGATGCCATAAAAGAAATGCAACAGGAAATGATGGATTTTCTTGTTCAAAAGGAAAAGTCCGAATTGCGAGGCAGCCTTACTTTTCTATATGATGTTTTCAGCAATTATAGATTCAATTGGAACAACGAGATGTTCAAAGAAAACAACCACTCGGCAGTTCTTTCTATAAAACGGGAAGCCGAGGAGAAAATTATTTTCTACCGCAAACAAATAGAAGAAAGTTTGAATAAAAAGGTCTTCTTCCATAGCGACAGAACAGTTGACAAACAATTGCAAACTGTTCAAGATCAGTTTAAAGACTATCAGCTTTCGTTATATATGCTCGGTTTTTCAACATTTCTTGATGTCATTCTTCTTGAAAACTATGACAGAGAATATCTTCAAAAGATTGCAGAAAAGTTAGATACCTATTCTCTTAACTACAGAGAGCTTTACTCACGATGCTACGAGGAGATAGCAAACTATTCCTCCACATCCTTTCAATCTACTTTTCTGAAAGGATTATCAAAAACGGTCACTGGTTTTGGCAAGCTTGCAGAGAAGATTCCCGTTGTCAGTAACACTCAGGCGGATGAAACTTTAATTGCCGCGGGTGACAGAATCAGCGATTTCAGCGACGAAAAGCTTCGCAAACAGATGAAAATGCTTATTGAACGTCAAAGTAATTTTGTGAGACCATTCATTGATAATATTGACAAGTTAAATGAGCTACACAATCATCCCGTTGAAATCTTAGTTGACAAAGATAATCTCTACATTTCGGCAGACTAACCGAATTAACCAACAACACTTCCTCCGCATATTCTTATAGTAAATGAATATGCGGAGGTATTTTTATGCCCGATGTCTATCTCAGTCCTTCAACTCAGGACTATAACCCCTACATAATCGGCGGGAGCGAGAAATACTATATGAATCTCCTCGCCGACGCGATGGAGCCGTATCTCGCCTCAAGCGGGATAAGCTACGGCAGAAACGACCCGAACGGCGACGCTGCGGCGTCCGTTGCGCGGGCGAACAGAGGAAATTATCGGCTCTATCTCGCGCTGCACTCGAACGCCGCGCCCGAGATATATGAAGGTATGCTGCGCGGACCCGATGTCTACTACTATCCGACGAGCGTGCGGGGAAAGCGTGCTTCGGAGATAATCGCGAACGGACTGCGCGAGATATATCCCGAGCCGGAGCTTGTGAACACGCGCACCTCCACGGAGCTTTTGGAGCTTCGGCGGTCGAAAGCCCCTGCGGCTTATCTTGAGCTCGCCTATCACGACAACGAGCAGGACGCACGGTGGATAGCCGACAACATTGACGCGATAGCCGAAAATCTTGTCATAAGCATTGCGGATTTTCTCGGCGTGCCGTTTTATCCGCCGATATTCCCCGCAGACGGCACCGTGAGTACGCAGGGCGGGGTGCTCAACGTCCGGCGAGCGCCGAATACAAGCTCTGCAATAATCGGTGTGATACCGAACGGCCGTCCCGTGACAATAACAGGCGCACTCAACGGGTGGTATGCCATCGACTTTGGGAACACAACAGGTTATGTTTTCGCCGCACATGTGAGCAGAAATTGACACAGTTTGTACACAAAATTGACATATTCATACACTTCTCGGCTTTTTTCGAGCGGCGTTTGTATAAAATGCAGATTTTTTAACTTTTCCTTGCTTTCAGACCCAAAAAGCACTATACTGTTATTGTATTTTCACCTTACTTTTCTTTTTGGAGGAACAGGGATTGAAGCTGCTTGAGGAGCGTATAATTGCTGACGGCAAAGTGATCGGGGACGATATTCTAAAGGTGGATATGTTTCTCAATCACCAGATCGACGTGCACCTTCTTCAGGAAATCGGCAAGGAGTTCAAGCACCGTTTTGACGGGTGTAATATAAATAAAATTCTGACTATCGAAGCATCGGGCATAGGGATCGCGTGCATAACTGCGCAATATTTCTCTGTGCCTGTTGTTTTTGCCAAAAAAGGCGCGCACAAAAATGTCGGCAGCAACGTCTACTCCTCGGTCGTCCACTCTTTCACAAAGGGCACGGACAGCAATGTTACAGTATCTAAAGACTACATAAAAGAGGGCGACAGGATTCTCATCATCGATGATTTTCTTGCAAACGGCGCCGCCGTTTCGGGGCTTATCGATATAATCAACCAGGCGGGTGCCGAGCTTGAGGGCGTCGGCATCGCCGTTGAAAAAGGCTTCCAGCCCGGCAGAAGGGTTCTCGAAGAGAAGGGCGCGAGGGTCGAATCCCTCGCCATCATCGAAAAGATGGGCAACGGAACAATAACATTTAAAGAACAAAACGGCTGAGTTATTTTTTCCCGTGCAGGACGGCGGGATAAATATAAAAAATTTTTTGGAGGTAAGTCAAAAAATGAAGAAATTCACAAGAATCCTCGCGATTGTTCTTGCGCTCGCCACAATTTTCAGCTTTGCGGCCTGCGGCAGCAAGGACAGCGGCGACAAGAAGCTGAAGGTCGGTTTTATCTTCCTTCACGACGAGAACTCAACCTATGACAAGAACTTTATCACCGCAGCTGAGGAAGCTTGCGAGGCGCTCGGCGTTGAGATTGTCAAGAAGACCGGCATCGGCGAAACTAACGCCTGCTTCGATGCGGCTGCGGATCTTGCCGAGCAGGGCTGCTCCATCGTCTTTGCTGACAGCTTCGGTCACGAGAGCTTCATGATCCAGGCTGCCGAGAAGTATCCGGACGTTCAGTTCTGCCACGCTACCGGCACTCAGGCTCACACCAAGAATCTTAAGAACTTCCACAACGCTTTCGCTTCCATCTACGAGGGTCGTTACCTCGCGGGTATTGCCGCAGGTATGAAGCTCAACGCTATGATAGCCGAGGGCAAGTTCGAGGCTAAGGACGCCAAGATCGGCTATGTCGGCGCATACCCCTATGCAGAGGTTAAGTCCGGCTACACCGCATTCTTCCTCGGCGTAAGATCCGTCTGCAAAGAGGCTACCATGGAAGTCCAGTTCACCGGCTCATGGTACGACGAGGCCAAGGAGAAGGAAGCTGCTACCCTGCTTATCGGCAGAGGCTGCAAGCTCATCAGCCAGCACGCTGACTCCATGGGCGCTCCCACCGCTTGCGAGAATGCAGGCGTTCCCAATGTTTCCTACAACGGCTCCACCGTTGACGCTTGCCCGAACACCTTCATCGTTTCGTCCAGAATCAACTGGGTGCCCTACATGAAGTACATGATCGAGTGCGTCAGAGACGGCAAGGAAATCGACACCGACTGGTGCAAGGGCATCAACGAGGGTGCTGTTGAGCTCAGCGACATCAACGATAAGGTCGCTGCCGCCGGCACCGCCGAGGCTATAAAGGCTGCCGAAGAGCAGTTCAAGGCCGGCACTCTTCATGTTTTTGACACCTCCACTTTCACCGTCGGCGGCAAGACTCTCACCAGCTACAAGGCCGACGTTGACACCGACGATAACTACACCCCCGACACCGAGGTTGTTTCCAACGGTTACTTCCACGAGTCCGAGAAGCGTTCCGCTCCTTACTTCGATGTTAACATCGACGGCATCACTCTTCTCAACGAGGGCTGATTAAAAAGCAATAACCTTAATTCAGACGGGGCGACGCAAGCCGCTCCGTCTGAAGCAGTTAAAAAAGCAAGATTTTTAAGTTTGAAAAGCCGATTATCCTTCCTGTTTTAATCGGCTTTTGAGACTTAAAATAGGAGGATAAGTGGGCTTGAACGCAGCAATTGAACTGAAAAATATTTCAAAAAGCTTCGGAAGCATCGTCGCCAACAAGGATGTATGTCTGACCGTAAACCGCGGTGAGATACTCTCCATTCTCGGCGAGAACGGCTCCGGAAAAACAACGCTGATGAACATGATCGCCGGAATCTACTATCCGGATCACGGTCAGATTTTCATCGACGGCGAAGAGGTTGTCATACGCTCCCCCAAGGACGCGCTCGACCACAAAATAGGCATGGTCCATCAGCATTTCAAGCTTGTGGACGTGTTCTCCGCGACGGAGAACATCATTCTCGGACTCAACGAGGGCAAATTCAATGTCAAAAAGTCCGCCGAGCGCATCAAAAATATAAGCGAGCAGTACGGCTTCGACATCGACCCGAACAAGAAGATATACGAGATGTCCGTCTCGGAGAAGCAAACCGTTGAGATAATCAAGGTGCTTTACAGGGGCGCGGACATTCTCATTCTTGACGAACCCACCGCCGTTCTCACCCCGCAGGAGACGCTCAAGCTCTTTGACATCCTGCGCCGTATGCGCGACGACGGCAAGGCTATCATAATCATCACCCATAAGCTCCACGAGGTGCTCTCCCTCTCCGACCGCGTATCGGTTCTCAGAAAGGGCGAATACATCGGCACTGTAAACACCGCTGAGACGAACGAATCCGAGCTTACCGAGATGATGGTAGGCAAGAAGATAAGCCTCAACATCGACCGCAGCGAGCCGAACGACCCTGTGGACAGGCTCGTCGTCGAGGACATCAGCTGCATAAACCGCGACGGAGTTAAGCTCCTCGACAAAATCTCGTTCACCGCACGTTCGGGCGAGATCCTCGGCATCGCGGGCATCGCCGGAAGCGGTCAGCGTGAGCTGCTTGAATCCATTGCGGGTCTCCAGCACCTCAACGACGGCAGGATAATATACAACAACCCCAAAACCGGCGGTCAGGACAACCTGCGCGACAAGACGCCCATGCAGATCCGCGAGCTCGGCGTTCGCCTGTCATTCGTCCCGGAGGACAGACTCGGCATGGGACTTGTCGGCAACATGGATATAATCGACAATATGATGCTGCGAAGCTACCGCAAGGGAAAGGGCGCGTTCCTTGAGCGCAAAAAGCCCAAGACGCTCGCAGAAAAGGTAATAAGCGACCTCGAGGTCGTGACCCCGAGCGCAACAACGCCCGTCCGCCGTCTCTCCGGCGGCAACGTGCAGAAGGTGCTCGTCGGTCGTGAGATAGCCTCCTCCCCCACGGTATTCATGGCGGCTTACCCCGTGCGCGGACTCGACATCAACTCATCATATCTCATATATAACCTGCTCAACGAACAGAAAGAAAAGGGCGTCGCCGTTATATTTGTCGGCGAGGATCTTGACGTTCTGCTCGAGCTGTGCGACCGAATCCTCGTCATAAACTCCGGCAAGATAACCGGACTCGTTGACGCAAGAACCTCCACCAAGGAGGAGCTCGGTCTGCTGATGACCAAAACCGACGGAGGTGAGACACATGAGTAAATCAAACGGACAGAAGCGCGAGCCTCTTTTCCATATAGTCAAGCGCAGCACCATCCCCTCATGGGCGGCATGGCTCATCAGAATCGGCGCGGTCGTTCTTGCGCTGCTCGTCTGCGCGGTCGTGACCGTCGTCATCACCGGTCAGAATCCCGCGGAGGTCTATTCAGCGATAATCTTAGGTGCGGTCGGCTCGCCGAGGCGTATATGGAGCCTGCTCCAGAATCTTGCAATGCTCCTGTGCGTTTCGCTCGCAGTCACCCCCGCATTCAAAATGAAATTCTGGAACATCGGCGCGGAGGGACAGGCACTCATGGGCGGCTTCGCGACTGCGGCGTGCATGATCCTCTTCGGCGACAAGCTCCCGTCCTATCTCCTCTTCCCCGTTATGATAATAACGAGTGTCGTTGCGGGCGCAATATGGGCTTTCATCCCCGCGTTCTTCAAGGCAAAGTGGAACACCAACGAGACGCTCTTCACGCTGATGATGAACTATATCGCAACGCAGATCGTCGCTTACTTCTGCTACAAGTGGTCGAACCCCAAGGGCTCGGGTCACATCGGAGTCATAAACAGCGTCAGCCACAGAGGCTGGCTTCCGAGCCTCGGCGGTCAGGACTACCTGTTCAATATACTCATTGTTGCGGCGCTGACTGTTTTCATGTACATCTATCTCAAATACAGCAAGCACGGCTATGAGCTCTCCGTCGTCGGCGAGAGCGAAAACACCGCACGCTACATAGGCATAAACGTCAAAAAGGTAATCATACGCACGATGCTCCTCTCCGGCGCGCTCTGCGGCGTCACCGGACTTCTGCTCGTCAGCGGCACCGACCACACCATAGCGACAAACACAGTCGGAGGACGCGGATTCACCGCGATAATGGTCTCATGGCTCGCGAAGTTCAACCCCGCTTACATGATACTCACCTCGCTGCTCATCGTCTTCTTCCAGAAGGGCGCGATTCAGATATCGACGAGTCTCGGACTCAACGACTCGTTTGCCGATATCATCACGGGAATCATAATTTTCTTCATCATCGGCAGTGAGTTCTTCATCAACTACTCTGTCAAGTTCCGCAGCAAGGAGGCGAAGGCATAATGATAATCACATTCATTCAGCGTGCCATAATGCAGAGCATCCCTCTGCTCTTCGGCTCAACGGGCGAGACGATAACCGAAAAGGGCGGCAACCTGAACCTCGGAATCCCCGGCATCATGTATGTCGGCGGCATCTCCGGCGTTATCGGCGCGTTCTTCTATGAGAAGAGCGTCGAGACGGTGAACCCGTTCCTCGCAGTGCTCATTCCCCTGCTCTCGAGCATTTTGGGCTCGGCGCTCATGGGTCTGCTCTACTGCTTCCTGACCGTCACTCTGCGTGCAAACCAGAACGTCACGGGTCTTGCAATGACTACTTTCGGCGTCGGCTTCGGCAACTTCTTCGGCGGCTCGCTGATAAAGATAACCGGCAGCGACATCCCCTCGATAGCACTCAGCGCAACGAGCAACTGCTTCAAGACAACGCTCCCGTTCGCCGCAAAGCTCGGAAAGGTCGGAGACATATTCTTCTCCTACAGCTTCCTCGCTTACGCCGCGATAATCATCGCGCTCATCACCGCCTATTTCTTCAAACATACGCGCACAGGACTTCAGCTGCGCGCGGTCGGCGAGAATCCCGCAACAAGTGACGCGGCGGGCATCAATGTCGGCAGATACAAATATATTTCGACAATCGTCGGCAGCGTTATAGCGGGTCTCGGCGGTCTCTACTACGTCATGGACTACGCGAACGGCGTCTGGTCGAACAACGGCTTCGGCGACCGCGGCTGGCTTGCAATCGCGCTCGTTATCTTCGCCGTCTGGAAGCCCGATCTCGGCATCCTCGGCTCGTTCCTCTTCGGCGGTCTCATGGTCGTCCACAACTACATCCCGAACCTCAGCTTCGGCGCGCAGGAGCTGTTCATGATGACCCCCTATGTCGTTACGATAATTGTCCTTGTCGCGGTCAGCATGCGCCGCAAGCGCGAGAATCTGCCGCCCGCGAGCCTCGGACTTTCTTACTTCCGAGAGGATCGATAATATTGATTTTTTGCGGCTAAAGGTGTATAATAAATGCCATAAAAGCTTAGGAGGTTTTTACTATGTTAGTTTCCGCAGCACAGATGCTCAAAGATGCAAAGGCCGGCAAATATGCGGTCGGTCAGTTCAATATCAACAACCTTGAGTGGACAAAGGCAATCCTTCTCACCGCTCAGGAGCTCAACTCGCCCGTTATCCTCGGCGTATCCGAGGGCGCAGGCAAGTATATGTGCGGCTTCACGACCGTTGTCGGCATGGTCAACGGCATGATAAACGAGCTGGGAATCACCGTTCCCGTTGCTCTTCACCTCGACCACGGCACCTATGAAGGTGCTTTCAAGTGCATCGAGGCGGGCTTCTCCTCCGTCATGTTCGACGGCTCTCACTACGACATTGAGGAGAACATCGCAAAGACCAAGGAGATAATCGCTCTCGCTCACTCGAAGGGCATTTCCGTTGAAGCCGAAGTCGGCGCCATCGGCGGCGAAGAGGACGGCGTTATCGGCGGCGGCGAAGTCGCTGACCCCGAGGAGTGCAAGATGATTGCCGATCTCGGCGTCGATATGCTCGCAGCGGGCATCGGCAACATTCACGGCAAATATCCCGCAAACTGGACGGGTCTGAGATTCGACGTTCTCGCGAAGATTCAGGAGCTCACCGGCGAGATGCCCCTCGTTCTCCACGGCGGCACAGGCATCCCCGCAGACATGATAAAGGAAGCCATCTCCCTCGGCGTTTCCAAGATCAACGTCAACACCGAGTGCCAGCTCGCTTTTGCTGACGCTACCAGAAAGTACATCGAGGCAGGCAAGGATCTCGAGGGCAAGGGCTTCGACCCCAGAAAGCTTCTCGCGCCCGGCTTCGAGGCTATCAAGGCTACCGTCAAAGAGAAGATGGAGCTGTTCGGATCGGTCAATAAGGCATAAGAAAAGCTTCAAAAAACAATTTACCGGCAGAGTAAAATCTGCCGGTATTTTCATTTGTGGAACAGACAAAAATACCGCCGGCGGAGATAGTCGGCGGTATTTGCGTTATCGTGAATGTCAGCTGTTATTTATATTCTTTTGAGCAGATAGTTTTACCGTCTTTATTTACTGCCTCGTAAATAAAAGAATCAATATCATATTCTTTGAGAATATTTTTTGCTTGATTCCCTATTGCAGATTCAGTAGAATTAAAATATGTAATCAAACTGTTGTCACTCTGTTTGTCCGAAATAGCGATAATTGAAATTACCAAGCTGTTGCCTCTGAGTGAATACTTTGCTTCCAAACCGTAATCTGCCAAAACACCGTCAGCACTCATTTCTTGATTAAGTCTATCCACCTCAGCCTGCGTCATTTTCTTTTTGGCGGAAGTCTGAGGCTCTGTTTTAGGTGCTGCGGTTTGCTTTTCGGTTTGTTTCTCTGTTTGCTTTTCCGTCTTCTTTTCTGTCGATTTTTCCGTTGCCTTCGCGGGTGCTACAGTCTGCTGTGGTGCCGCAGATTCTTCCGTCTGGGCGACCTCGTTTTCGTTATGTACCGACTCGGCGACATTGCCCGACTCAACCGATTCCTGCGCCGACGTTTCGGGCACAGATGAGCTTTCTCCGTCTTTTTCGCCGTCCTGCTTACCGCACGCAACAGCCGTCAGGCACAGCACCGCGCAGAATATGAGCGCGGCAAGTCTTCTCAGGTTTTTGTTTTTCATGTTATCGTCCTCCGTTTTATTTTTCTAACCACATACGGTTAGTTTAAGATTATGATAAACCACATATGGTTAATTGTCAAGTAAATACTAATCACATATGATACAATTCAGCAAAACTTACAAAAGAGGGCTGCTGAAATTATGCAAAAATACTATTATCAGAGGCTGCGCGACATCCGCGAGGACAGGGAAAAGACGCAAAAGGAAATCGCTCAAGTCCTCAACACAACCTATCAATATTACAGCGCATACGAGCGCGGCATAAGAGATCTGCCGAGCCATCACCTGCGCACACTTGCGGAATACTACAACATTTCAGCCGACTATCTTCTGCGGCTCACCGATGAGCCGAAGGCATTGAAATAAAAATTTCAACGCCTGCCGTGCGGCTGTTTTTTTATTATTGACTGCACATTGCCGGTACTGTATAATCAACTAAAAAGCCCAAGGGGGAACAGAATAAATGCTCACTATAAAAGACGGCGAGTTCAAAATGGACGGCAAGTGCTTCCGCATATATTCCGGCTCAATGCACTATTTCCGCATCATGCCCGAATACTGGGAGGACAGGCTCAGAAAGCTCAAGGCGGCAGGCTTCAACACGGTTGAGACATATGTCTGCTGGAATATGCATGAGCCGCGAAAGGGCGAATTCGACTTCACCGGCAGGTTCGATATCAGGCGTTTTATCAAAACGGCGCAGGAAATCGGGCTATATGCGATAGTCAGACCCGGTCCGTATATCTGCGCGGAATGGGACTTCGGCGGACTGCCCGCATGGCTGCTCAGGGACAGAAACATGCGTCTGCGCTGCGCCTATCCAGAATATTTGCAGCATGTGTCGGACTTCTATCACCGGCTGTTTGAGGAGATCGGCGATCTTCAGCAGAGCGAGGGCGGAAATATAATCGCGATGCAGATTGAGAATGAATACGGCAGCTACGGCAACGACAAGGAATATCTCAGATATATCGAAAAGCTGATGCTCGACTGCGGAGCAAAAGTGCTGCTCTTCACCTCCGACGGCGACGACAACAGCATGCTCTCCGGCGGCACGCTCCCCGATGTGTTCAAGACGCTGAACTTCGGTTCGCGCGCGTCCGAGATATTCAACGCCATGGACAGATTCCACGAGAACACCCCGAAGATGTGCACCGAGTTCTGGTGCGGCTGGTTCGACCACTGGGGCGAGGAACACCACACGCGCGGCTCGGACAGCGTTGCGGGCGAGATTAAAGATTTTCTTGACATCGACGCGAGCTTCAATTTCTACATGTTCCACGGCGGCACGAACTTCGGCTTCACTGCCGGAGCGAACTGCTACGAAGAATATCAGCCGACGGTCACGAGCTATGACTACTGCGCTCTGCTGACCGAATGGGGCGACTACACACCCGCATATTATGCAGTCAGAGAGCTTCTGCTCAAGGCTCAGAACCTGCCCGAGACCGAGCTTCCCGCATCGCCGGAGCTCCAGACGATAGGCAAAGTTGAGCTTGACGAGAGTACATCGCTCATAAGCAATTTCGACAATCTCGGCGAACGCCACCGCGTTCCCCTGCCCGAGAGCATGGAATATTTCGGTCAGAACAGCGGCATGATCTACTACGAGACGAAGCTCGAACAGGTATATGACCCGCGTGAGCTGCGCGTTGTCAATGTTCACGATACGGCGTATGTCTATATAGACGGCGAGCACAAGGCGACTGTTGACCGCCGCGCCGAGAACAAAGTCGCGGGCTACGATACATTCAAATTCGACGGCTGCACGGACGGCTGCACGATAGGCGTATTGGTTGACGCGATGGGACGGGTCAACTACGGCGAGCACCTCTACGACCGCAAGGGCATTGACGTTATCCGCTACGGCAACCAGAATCTCATGGGCTACGATGTTGTCACACTCCCGCTCGACAACACGGAGAAGATAGACTTTTCGCTCGAGGGAGGCAAATATCCCCTTTTTATGCGCGGACACTTCAAAGCGCAGAGCCAAAAGGACTGCTTCGTTCACCTTGACGGGTTCAAAAAGGGCTGCGTATACATAAACGGCTTCAACCTCGGCCGCTACTGGGAGATAGGTCCCCAGCGTGCGCTGTACATTCCCGGAGTGCTGCTCAGGGACGAGAACGAGATAATCATCCTCGAGCTTGAGGGCTGCGAGAAGGCGGAGGTCGAGATAACCGCCGAGCCGGATTTGGGATAAAAATATATACAAAAGACAAAACCCCGGGCTGTGAAATACAGTCCGGGGTAAGTTTATTTCGGATAAAATTTACTGCTTTGCGCCGTTATCGAACATCTCAAGCGCCTTGACGCTGACTGCGAAGCAGTCGGCGAGACCCTGCTCGTTCATGTTGTCATAGGTGTCTCTTCTGGTGTGATAGTAGTCCTCAAGCTTATGGTTGAGTCCGGTGACGCCGGTCGCTCTGAAGCCCGCCTGCGCGAACGCCGCGGAGTCGGTAGCGCCGCCGAGAGGCGGAACCCAGCCCTTCTTGCAGGAGATATCAAGCTCCTTGGCAGCCTCCATGAACAGGTCGGAGACATCCTTATCAGCCTTGACCGTGCCGTTGAGGTCGCGGTAGTTGGTCATAAGGTACTTGGGATCGTGAATCGTATCATAAGAGAAGATGAAGGTCGGAACATCGTCAAACTCGCCCTGATGAGCCTCGCACCACGCCTTTGCGCCGCGCAGACCCGCTTCCTCGGAGCCTGTGAGGATAACGCCGACTTCGGTATTCTCGAACTCGATGCCCTCCTCCTTGAGAGCCTTGAGGATGGCTATGCCCATATAGCAGCCGGAAAGGTTGTCGTTCGCGCCGTCAACAACGCGGTTCTCGTTCCACATCCAATAAAGACCGATAAGGAACGGGACAAACACAAGACCGATAAGGCGGAGAAGTCCGAGCGTTTCGGATGAGTCGAACGAGACATATGCAAGACCGTTCTTTGCGACGAGGATGATGGAAATGACGAGATAATAGACCGCGCCGACGCCGCAGATTATCGCATGACCCTCAAAGCCGACGCCGCCGAGCTTATAGTTAACGGGCCACTCCCAAGCGGCATCCGGATGACCGTTGAAGAATATGCGGCGCTTTACTTCACCCTTGCAGCTCTTGACTGCGGTGACATTGTGACCGGTCTTTTCGGGGAAAAAGCGGTCAACGAATTTCTTGTAGAGTCCGAACTGCATGAAGGCGATAAACAGACCGAGTGCTATAAGAATCGCCGAAACAAGCGGATAGAAGAACGAAATGGCGACCGCCGCGAGGACGAAGGTAATCGTGAAATATATCCAGCCGAAGAACGAGCCGGGGTTCTCCTTGAACGACTCGACATCAGCCCTCTCGCATCCGCACTCGTTTTTCAGTACGTCCGCCATATACTCACATGCCTGCTGCTCACCCTTTGAGCCGGGCTCGCGCTTTTCAAAGTCCTTGCATATGTGAGTTATCTCGCTCACCATATACTTGGCCGCTTCCTTCTTCCTGTCAATGATTGACTGAAGATTCATTTTACTCAATACCTCCTTAAATATAAGTCAAGCGGCTGTCCGAGGCTGCTGGCGCAATTTGCGGCAGCCGCTCAAAATACTTTTTTACCTGCGCGGACCGTTATAGCCGACTGACTGCTGGAACTTGTCAATCCTGTCGATAACGCCGAGGACGACCTCGAAGCCGTCGCCAACGGTGTCAACGCTGAAGCGCTCCGGCATGTCGCGCCATGTGTGATAATAATAGGTCAGGGTCGGATCCTGAGCCGCAAAGGTGACGGACTTCACGCCCGCCCTGGTCATCGGGGTGCTGTCGCAGCCGCCGACGGGGTTATGTATGCAGCCGTTCGACTTGCTCTGAATACCGAGCTCGGAGAAGGTGTCCTTGAACATCGCTTCAAGATCCTTGTCGAAGCGGCAGAACTGCCAATCGTCCTGAATAACTACTTCAAAATAGTCCTTATCCGCAACGGAGTCGATGTTGATGTTCCATGCGTTTTCGAGAATCGCCTCGCCCTTATGAGCGCGGGTAAAGGCGATGGAGCCGCGAAGTCCCGCCTCCTCAGAGCCGCAGTTGAAGTCGATTATACGGCAGTTTTTGGGCATCTTGTCGGGATTCTCTTTGAAATATTTGGTGACGGCGTAGCTTATGGCGCAGCCGGAGGCGTTGTCCATAGCTCCGCGGGAGGCGTTGCGCGGGTCGGGATCGGCCCACATGATAAGGAACGCGCAGCCGACGGCGGTGACGATGGGCAGAAAGCGCAGGGCGAACATAAAGTTGACGAACGCGGGCGAAGCGAAAGCCTCCGACGCCCAGCCTGCACCGAAATAATAGCCGGTGTAGAGAGTCGCGACGGCAATCGAGGTGCCTGCAAGGAAGAAGAAGCAAAGAGCACCGAAGCCGACCTTGCCGAAAGTGGCGATAAGTCCGAGGGCGGGGTTTGTCTTCATAAACTTCGACGCATGCTCGGAATGACGCCAGTTCCAGCTGGTGTCGGTATGACCGGAGAGGATGACGGTGTAGTCATACTTACCGTCCTCCGGAAGCAGCTCGCCGTAGGTGTTCTGTGAAATCTCCTGCTTGAAGAACATATCGAACCAGGTCTTATAGAGGAAAACGCTGCAGACGAGCCAGACTATGCACGCCGCCGAGGCGAGCGCCATGCCGTACCAGACTGCGGGGATGCCCATTGCGATATAGACAAGCGCACTCAGCGCAAGACCGAGCCAGCCCGCATAGGGTATTCCGCCGATGGACGCACGCGGGGAGACGGCAAATTCCTCGCGAACGGGCTCAATGCCTATCTCTCTGAGCTTATCGCCCATATAAGCCGCAAACTTTTTTTCGCCGTCGGAACCCGGCAGTCTTGAACCGATGTTTTTCGCGGCATGATTGATTATGCCGTACACCTCTTCGGCGTACTTTCTGTGTTCTTCTCTCATGAAAACGCGACACTCCTTTTGAATATGTACCATAATTATACAATAATTCGGCACATAATTGCAACAGTGTTTAAAGAGAATATAAATTTTTCGTTAAACCTTTGTTAATAAATAAATTTTTTCGGCGGTCGGCGGAAACACTAACAAATGCGAAGGCACTTTTTTCTATCGGAAAGGACAAAATTAAAATGAAGAAAGAAAACGGTGAAAATTTTGACGGCAGGCACTGCCCTACTCCAAGCTCCGACCCCGTTACCGGCGAGCCCGAGGACTCGTTCGACATGGTGAACAAATACGGGACTTACAACATTCAACCGACCGCGCAGACCGAAAATTCCTATCCGTACATTTCACACGGATTGCCGAAAAAACGCAAAAAACGGAAGAAGAAATAAAAGGTCACCCCATTGGTACGAACACCGCTTTTTTCGGTACGAACTAAAAATTTTTAGGCAAAGCGTACAAATTCATTGACAAAAATTGTTCAAAGCATTAAAATAATTCGGGAAGTTTTTTTAACACTTGGGGAGGAGATCATGTTGAAAATTGCGGTATGTGACGACAATGCTGCGGAGCTTCGTCAGATAATGTCACTCATTGAAGAGTATCCGCGCAAGGCGAGCTACGGGATAGAGGCTGTGGTCTTTTCGAGCTCCGAGGAGCTTGCCGGGAGGCTCGATGAATTCGATGTTTTTATTCTCGATTACCGAATGCCGGACATAGACGGGTTCGAGCTTGCAAGGCGTATCAGAGAAGAATATATGACAACGAAGACTATTATATTTATCTCGCAATATGACGACATCATCTACGACGCTTTTGAGGTTCACGCGCACCGATATCTCATGAAGCCTGTCGAGAAAGAAAAGCTATACCGCGCTCTCAACGAGTTGGACAAGGACGCATATGCGTTCCGCCGACTGTTTGTCAGGGACAGCGGAGACGCAAAGTTCATCGATATAGACAGCATATATTTCATCAAGGCCGATCGCAAATACGCACATATCCACTACGACAACGGCGGCAAAGAAGAAGTTTTCGTCTGCAAAAGGTCTCTCGACAGCCTTGAAAAGGAGCTCTCCCACTTCTGGTTTTTCCGCACGCACCGCTCCTATCTGACGAACCTGACGATGATAGACCGTCTTGAGCAGCCGAATATGTTATACATAAAGAACCGTGAAGAGGGTCTCCCGATGGGTCTCAACGGCATGAAGAGAGTGTCCGGAAAGCTTCGGGAGCTGGCGCGGCACCAAAGCTCGCTTGGGCGCGGAGGTAACTGAAAATGGACGATATCAGAGTACTCAACGCTCTTTGCCCGCCGCTGACACTCGTCTGCTGTGCCGCGTGCATGATTTTCGTGTATATTTTCCTGCACGCGCTTATAGGCTACGAAAAAAGAGTTAAAAAAGCTTTGCTTGCCGTTTTCTGCGTTATTCTCGCAGCTCTCGCCCTTCTTCCGGTATTTTTGCCCGAATATTTCGACATAACCGACATCGCTGACGGGACCTTGACGCTCTGCTTCATCGTATTCCCCTACCTCGTATTGAAGCCGTACAAAAAGAAGACGGCATTTTTATGGATAGGTATCGCGATGGCGGCGAGTCTCGATTACTTCTCTTTTATTGTAAACTACGCCTTCAAGCTCGGCACCGTCGGTCAGTTGGCGGCAAAATCCGTTTTGTACATATCGGTGTTCCTTGCAATCATGCTGATAAGCGACAGGGTCGGGGATTTCAACATCATCGATTCCTTTGACAGATTCCCGCCTGTTGCAAGTCTGATGATATTCGCGGCTTTTCTCGCCGCGTACTACAGCGTCACGGTATCGTTCAACACGGATTATTCCAAGGAGACCGCAAACGCGCTGACCATGCTTTCGTCCGTGCTCATCGTCGGATGCATAGCATATCTGGTCACGAAATATCTCATCGCTTCGCAGAGAAAGCGTGCGACCGAAAAGCAGCTTGAGCTCGAACTCAACCACTACAACAATATGGTTCAGAAGAACCGCGATATGCGCGTGTTCCGCCATGACTTCAAGAACAACCTCACCTCCGTCAGGGCGTTGATATCCGACGGGCAGTACGGCGAGGCGGAAAAATACATAGACGAGCTTTACGGCAGGCTCGACGCGACGAAAAATGCATTTTCAACGGGCAACCACTTTGCCGACGCAATACTTGCCGAAAAGGCTGCCGCTGCGGCAATTTGGCAGACTAAGCTCGATTTTGACGGAATAATACCCGCCGACGGAATCGAAAACATCGACCTGTGCACCATTCTTGCGAATGCGCTGGACAACGCTATTGAGGCGAGCAAGCTTGTTGACAACGCGGTCATCGGCATTCACGCCGTCCCGAATTCGGCGGTGTTCATGCTGACCGTCAGCAACCCCACTCTCCAGCCGGTCGAGATAAAGAACAACACCGTCAAAACGACGAAGCTCGACAGCGTGAACCACGGGCTCGGAATAGGCAGCATAAAAACCGCTGCAAGGAAATACAACGGAGATGTCAAGCTCCGATACGAAAACGGATATTTCACAGTTGAAGTGACGATGATAATGAGAAAGGGTGGAAAAAACGATGAAAAGTAAAACCAAAGCGGCTCTGAAAAAATTTCTGAGTATTGTGCTCGCGGCACTGACTCTGTTCGGCTGCGCGGGAGCGGCTTTCGCCGAGGATTCGGGCGCAAGCGGCACGATAAACGGCGTTGACTGGGTATACACCGCCGCCGACAGGACGCTCGTTTTGAGCGGCAGCGGCACGCTTGACGCAAGTTCTGACGCCTTCAGCACATCGGCTTGGAACGCCGAATATGTAAAGATCGGCGCAGATGTAGACATCAAAAGCGGTTTGGTATTTAATCACTTCAATTTTGTCAAGGCATTTGAAGTGGATGCGGACAGCAAATATCTCTGCAGCCCCGACAGCATGCTTATGAGCAAAGATCAGACCGTGCTGTTAAAATACCCGTCAAGGAATAATGAATTTTCGTTCTATACCATTCCGGATACCGTAAAGACCATTTCTTACGCTGCTTTTGAGTATGCCCCTCTCAAAACCGTATTTCTCAACGACGGTCTTGAGACTATTGAGGGCTTCGCGTTTTCAAACAGCAGTCTGCTTTATATCACAATACCCGGAACCGTTACTTCAATAGGTCAGAGTGTTCTGGCTCAATGCAGCGCTATTACAAAGGTAACTTTTGAAGAGGGCGTTACCGCGATACCCGAAAGTGCATTTGACAGATGCCGAAATCTCGAAACGGTCAATCTTCCCGATTCGGTGACGACCATAGGCGATATCGCATTCTGGGACTGCACAAAGCTTAAATCTCTGAAGCTCCCGAAAAATCTCCGGGAATTCAAGGGCACTCCCGGAAGGAATATGGGCGGACTCAACATCGCTTTGACGGTCGATCCGGAGAACCAGTATTTCAGCACGGATGAGCTCGGTGTGCTCTACAACAAGGACAAGACCCTGCTCTACTATTGCCCGAATCTCCCCTATACTTTCGACTACACGGTCAGATGCAACCTCAGCGAATATGCATTCAAGGGCTGCGAAAATCTCAGAAATGTTGACATCGCCTGCGACCTGCATATCATCCCCGAAAATGCATTTAACGGATGCACAAGTCTCGACACCGTGACTCTTCCCGCAACGCTCCAGCGAATCGACAGCACGGCGTTCAACTCATCGCTCAAGACCGTAAACTACCGCGGCACGGAGGAGCTCTGGAACCTTATATCCGTTTACAGCTCCGGCAACAACGCGCTCAAATCGGCAAATATTGTTTATAACTACAGCGAAGAGGAAGAGCCGGAGGAGATAACTCTCACCTACGACAAGGATTCAAACACCGTGACCATAACGGGAAGCGGAACTTTGACTGTCAACGACCTGAACAAATGGAGCACAGCGGGAATAAACACCTACGGCCTCAAGGTCAAAATAGGCAAGGGCATCAACATAACGGACGGTCGGATATTCAACGACTGCTCGACGGCGTTCTATTACATGACATCTTTCGAGGTCGATTCCGGAAATCCGTATCTCAGCTCGCTCAACGGAGTTCTTTATAACAAGGATCAGACAAAGCTCATCAGATTCCCCGACAGGCACACAACGGCAAGTTACGACGTTGTCGAGTGCTCGGTTGCATCGACGGTAAAAGAAATCGCGCCATATGCGTTCGCGAGCACGGGAGTTACAGATGTCAATCTTCCGAGCGGACTTGAAACCATCGGCGATTACGCTTTTTACAGCGCGACAAAGCTTGTTGACATCACCATCCCCGACTCCGTAAAGACAATAGGCATCAGCGCATTCAGTGACTGCCGGGAAATGACAAAGGCAACTCTGCCTGCGGGTCTTGAAACTATTCCTCAGGAATGCTTTACGGGCTGCAAAAAGCTTGAAAGCGTAAATATTCCCGATTCTGTCACGACGATAGGCAATATGGCTTTCACAAGCTGCGCGCTCAAAGAGATAAATATATCAAAAAATCTTACAGAGATATCAATTCCCGGATACACCTTCGGCGGATGCCCTGCGGCGATTACGGTAGACGCCGCCAACCCGAACTACAGCGCGGACGAACGCGGAGTGCTCTATAACAAAGACAAGTCGCTCCTGCTCCACTGCCCGAACTTTGAAAAAGCTTTCACATTCGATATAAACTGCGGGATAGAGCAATATGCTTTCTATAACTGCGCGAATCTTACTGATGTAACTTTCTCATATGCCATCAAGAAGATTCCGTCTGCCGCATTCCAAAACTGCGCTCTGCTCAAGATAACCACAGTCCCGGACACGGTCAGAATGATAGACTCATACGCATTCGACGGATGCGGGATGACTGAGTTCTATCTCCCCGACTCGGTTGAATATGTAGGAGACGGTGCATTCGGCAGCACACCTCTGACATATTTCGAGTTCAACGACAAAGTAGACACTTTCAAAGATATATTCCCGATATGCCAGAAGCTCAGAACCGTCGTTGTCGGCAAAGGCATAAAGAAGATAGAAATCGGTGCGCTCGGCGGCACAAACAAGATAGATACTATATACTATCGCGGCACGAAGAGCGACTGGGACAAGATAAACGTCGTTGACGTCGCCTCCGCGCTCAAGAACATCAAGATTGTCTACAACTACGGTCAGACGAGCGGCGTATGCGGCGACAACCTCACATGGAGCTTCCAGCCAGACCTCTATCAGATAACGGTCGAGGGCAGCGGCGACATGTATTCCTATGACAATATCGCAGACTACACCTGGAGCAGCAACGCCAATTTAGTCACGGGAGTTGTGTTCGGCAACGGAGTCACCTCCGTGGGTAAAAATGCGTTCAACGGATTCCCGTATCTGACGGAAGTTCTGCTCGGAAGCGATGTGAAAAATATAAACTCCCTCGCATTCGCGAACTGCGGCGACCTCATGACGGTTGCGATAACCGCCGAGGGCGACACGGAAATAGAATACGATGCGTTTGACAATCACAATGAAAAATTCCTGCTCATCTGCGACGAGAAGAACACCGCCGCGCAGGAATACGCCATGGACAATGACATACCGTTCGTGACTGTCAGCTACGACGCGGAAAATAAAGTCATCAACTTCAAGGGAACTCTCACCGTCTTTGACGGCGTTGCGGGAAGATATCTCGCCTACTACGCGGCGAAGTATTCGGAGGCTATGTATCTGCATTTCGACGTGCTCACCTTCAGCGACGTAAAAACCGAAGCATCGGTTGACGGGCGGAGATATGAATGCGTCGATCCCGATGCCGAATATCTCACCTTCAGGGACATATATGTCAAGATAAGCGTGATGAAGGACGGCGAAGAAAAGGACGTCACCTTCGGAGAGATGCTGGAGAGATACGAAAACGGCGACTACGACGCGTTCTACGCCGAGATAGAAAACAGCAGCGGCAAGGACAAGTCGCCTGTCGTTCAGGCTCTCGGCAACGTTGTTCAGCGCATACTCCAAATTACCTCCTCGCTTATAAATTATTTCAAAAAGCTTTTCAAATAATCGCAACCGCTTCGGGGCTGTTCCGGTAACACGGGACGGCTCCGATTTTTACTTTGATTTCATTCGAGCTGATTATTGATTTTTATCGGGCAAAATGATATCATAATGGACAACAGATTTTCGGAGATGAGGTTTTTGTTCATTCTGACGCTCGGCAGCAACGACCCGTTTTTCAATCTCGCGGCCGAGGAATACCTTCTCCGCAAAAAGGATGAAGATTTTTTCCTGCTCTGGCAAAATGAGCCGTGCATTGTAATCGGCAGAAATCAGAATGCGGCAGACGAGATAAACGGCGACTATGTTCGGACCCGCTCCCTGCCCGTTGTGCGGCGGATAACCGGCGGCGGGGCAGTCTATCACGACCGCGGCAACCTCAACTTTTCATTCATCATAAAAGGCGAAGCGGACAGGGTGGAGCTTTGCCGACCCGTTATCGACATCCTGCGCTCCCTCGGCATTGAAGCGGAGATATCCGGAAGAAACGACATTCTTGTCGGCGGCAGAAAAGTCTCGGGGACGGCGATGTGCTCGCACGGCGGCAGATCCCTGTTTCACGGCACACTGCTTATAAACGCCGACCTTGAGGCTATGTCCGAGGCGCTAAGGAGCGATGAAGGCAAGCTGACGGAGCATGGGGTAAGGTCGGTTCGGAGCCGTGTCGCAAACATTTCGGAATATACCGAAAAGTCCGTCAGCCCCGATATTGTCGGCGCGATGCTGGCTGAATATATGACGGAGCGCGGCGGTGAAAAATATCAGCTCGGCGAAGGCGATATAAAAGCAATTGAGCTGCTGCGATACGGCAAATACACGGCTGACAAACGCAGCTGCGGCGCAGAGCGGTTCGGGCAGTCCGAACGAACCCGCCTTAGCTGCGGAACGGTTTATATAAAAAAGAAAACCGCCTGCGGGCGGATAGAAAATATACGCATTTTCGGCGATTTCATGAATAGCGGAGATATTTCAAGGCTCGAAACACTCCTGCGCGGCACGGAGCTTCGGCGCGGGGCGATAATATCGGCTCTCAAAGACGCTCGGGTGGAAAAATATATTCCCGGGCTGACCGCAGACGGGCTTGCGGACATTATATTAAAAGCTGGTGACACATATGGAGAGACTTAAAAGGGCTGCTGCCATAAATGATATTTCGGGCTTCGGCAAATGCTCGCTGACCGTCGCGCTGCCGATAATCTCCGCGATGGGCATTGAGGTTGCCGCCATACCGACCGCCGTGCTCTCTACGCACACAGGCGGGTTTACGGGCTTCACCTACCGCGACCTCACCGACGACATGCGCCCGATTGCAGAGCACTGGAAGAGCCTCGGAATAAAGTTCGACGCGATATACAGCGGCTTTCTCGGCTCTGTCGAGCAGATAGACATAGTGACCGATTTCATTGCCGACTTCAAAGAGGAAAACACCGTCGTGCTCGTCGATCCCGCGATGGCGGACGGCGGAAAGATGTACACGGTGTTCGACATGGACTTTGCAAAGCAGATGACGCGCCTCTGCGCCAAGGCGGACATAATCGTTCCGAACTTCACCGAAGCGGCGTTCATGCTCGGCGAGGAATACCGCCCCGCCCCCTACCCGAAGGAATATGTCGAATCAACGCTTCGCAGACTCTCCGATATCGGGCCGTCAAAGGTGGTTCTGACGGGAGTTGCATTTGACGGCAGGCAGGTCGGCTCGGCATCATACGACCGCACGACCGACGAGATAAGCTATGCCCTCTCGGACACGGTGGACGGATATTTTCACGGCACGGGCGATGTGTTCGCAAGCGCACTGCTCGGCGCATACATGAACGGATTGAGCCTTGCAAAGAGCGCAAGGACAGCCGTTGACTACACCCACGGCTGCATCGAAAGGACAAAGGCGGCGGGCACGGATCTTCGCTACGGCGTTGACTTTGAGCACGGAATACCCGAGCTGCTCAGGCAGACGGGAATAATATAAAATAAGCACGAAGGAGAGAACGAAATGAGCTATGCAGACGAGGTGTTTATCGCCAACTGCAAGGATATACTCGAAAACGGCACATGGGACACGGACTACAACGTCCGCCCGCACTGGGAGGACGGCACGAGCGCGCACACGATAAAGAAATTCGGCATCGTCAACCGCTACGACCTCTCAAAGGAGTTCCCCGCAATGACGCTCAGAAAGACTTTTATAAAGAGCGCAACGGATGAGCTGCTCTGGATATGGCAGAAGAAATCAAACAATGTCAACGACTTCAAGGGTCACGTCTGGGACGCTTGGGCTAGCGAAGACGGCAGCATCGGCAAGGCATACGGCTATCAGCTCGGGGTCAAGAATCACTATCCCGAGGGCGACTTCGACCAGGTTGACAAAGTTCTCTATGACCTCAAACACAACCCGCTCAGCCGCCGCATACTGACAAACATATATGTCCACGCGGACTTAAGCGAGATGAACCTCT
Source organism: bacterium (assembly GCA_963620555.1). Classification (GTDB taxonomy): domain Bacteria; phylum Bacillota; class Clostridia; order Oscillospirales; family Acutalibacteraceae; genus CAG-177. The sequence goes on along the minus strand of CAVFAN010000006.1, from coordinate 27,549 downwards.
ATCCCTGCGCCTACAGCATGACCTTCAATGTCACGGGCAAGAAGCTCAACGCGATACTCAATCAGCGCTCGCAGGATATGCTCACGGCGAACAGCTGGAACGTTTGCCAATACGCGACTCTCGTTCATATGATGGCGCAGGTCTCGGGACTTGAGCCGGGCGAGTTTGTTCATGTCATCGCCGATGCGCATATCTACGACAGGCATGTTCCGATAGTCGAAGAGCTGATAAAGCGCGAGCCATACGACGCGCCGAAGTTCGTACTCGACAAGTCGATAACCGACTTCTACAAGTTCACGCCCGACAGCGTGCATTTTGAGGACTACAAATATCACGAGTTCACCGAAAAGATACCCGTTGCGATATAAGGAGCGAAGATGAAAGCAATAGTTTGCGCCGACATAAACTGGGGCATCGGCAAGGGCACGGGAATGCTCTTCCATATCCCCGCCGACCTCAAATTTTTCAAGGAAAAGACCATGGGCAGCACCGTTGTTATGGGACGCACGACATTTCTCTCCCTGCCGGGAGAGAAGGCTCTGCCGGGCAGGAGAAATATAGTACTGACGCGAAATGAGAATTGGAGTGCCGAGAATGTCACGGTGTGTCACTGCATTGACCGGCTCACAGACATTATAGGAAATGACAAAAGCGTTTTCCTCATGGGCGGGGAGACGGTCTACAACGAGCTTATCGACTCGTGCGACGAGGCATATGTAACACGCGTGAATGCGGACGGGAACGCCGAAAAGTTCTTCCCCAATCTTGACATCCGCGCAGGCTGGAGGCTCGTCGAGCGTTCCGCCGCGCAGGAGAGCAACGGATTTGTTTTCACATTCGACAGATATGTAAAAGAATAAAATATGTAAAACCGGAGTCGGTCCTTTGCCAACTCCGGTTTTTATTTCATTCCGCCGGCTCAAGCTCCGGCGCGTTTTCTTCTTCGGACTCGTCCGCAAAGCCGAGCTTCTGTTCGAGCTTCGATTTTTTCTTATGTTTATCGTTCCACTCCTGCTGAGTGAACTCGTAGCCGTAGGCAAGAAAGAGATCCTCGCCGCGCTTCTCCTGTTTTGAATACCGCGCTTTCTTGAGCAAAACTACAAGCCCCACGCCGAGCAGAGAGCCGACGAGTGCCGCCGCGAACGAGAGCAGAATAACTTTCGCTCCCCCGCCGGCATAGAGCGGTGGCATAAGCCCCGCAAAGGCGTCGTATTTATCGGTGACGACAATAGTAGAAGTGCGGAGAAGCCCGTATTTTTGGATATAATCCGTCAGAAGCGACTCATTGCAGATACCGAACGCCGCGGCGAGAACACCCGTGAGCGTTGTGCCGCCGATGAGCGCGAAGGGCGTTGTCTGCGGCTCTCTGACGCAATAGACCATCGGCGACATCGCCATGAGCCTGACATTCTGGAACACCTCATTGATGAAGCCGGTATTTAGCAGGTTTTCGTCATAGACAACCATCGGCCACGACTTGAACTTCTTGCCGACAAAGAGATAGATCATGCATATCCATGACGGAGTTATCATTGCGGCAGAGAACACGGTGAGCAGTCTTGCGCTCTCCATTGAGCCCGCCAGCACGCCCTTGAAAATTTCATCAAACACCGCGAGCGAGAGCGGACCGCCGACATCGAAGCCGAGCGCGAAGCCTATCACGGCGCCTTTGAGAATGATATTTGCGGAGGATGCAATTATTTCCGCGAGCTTATGCGCGAGCAGGGTCATCGGCAGGGCGTAGGCATAATTCATAACGAAGAACACCGCGAACGCCGAAAGCCCGATGACGACAACCGAGTCGCCGAGCAGGGTCATATTTTTGAGCTGCGGACGGAAAGTGCATATCAAATCCTCGCGCTTTGCCTCGTCCTTAATTTTTGAATGTGCAAGCTTTAAAAGCAAGCCGAACGCCCATTCTATGACGACGACGCAGACCTTGTGCAGAAAAGTCACGCACACGGTGCTCAGCAGCGCTATCACATAGTAGCCCATAAAGCCGATAACGGACGAGCCGCCTATCGTTTCAATTCCCGCGACCTGAGTGCAGAACAGACCGAAATATCCCGCGAGAACGCCCGAGACGAGAGAGGCAAAAAATCCGCCCGCGTAATAAGCCATGCATATCGACAGCCCTATGCCGAAGAGCTGGACGGACATATAAGAGACCCAATAGAGCCCGTCGAGCAGGGACGGAAACGCTTTTCCGAGAAGCAATATTATAAACGCGAATATCGCGGCGAAGAGCATGAACGGAAACAGCGCGGTTGAGGTCTTGACCGCAGCGCGCCTGAGCTGATATTTTTCAAACAGCGGCGCTTTCAAATACTCCCCCGCGCTTTTGTACGGATTTTCTGTGTTATACATCTTTACCCTCCTGCTTAAGCTTTTTTCTAATCATAGCATTGCTTTGTCAATATTGCAATATATTTGCTTGTTTTATTCCGGCTTTTTGTCTATGTTTTAAAAATTTCTTGCAATGTGCACAATAAAAAGCCAGAACATTTGGAGATATTGACGGCAGGAAAAATATAACTTTGCCGTTGACAAACGCCGAAAACGGTGATAATATACAACTGAGCTATTTGAGATAGCTCAGTTAGCTAACTTTTTATACACGGAGGACAAATCGTGATTATACTCGATTTTCACTCAAAAACACCCATCTACGAACAGATTGAGGAGCAGGTGATGCTCATGGTCAGGCGCGGCGTGTACAAGCCGCACGACCGTCTGCCCTCCACCCGCTCCCTCGCTTCCGAGCTCAAGCTCAATGTGAACACCGTAAAGCGTGCGTTTCAGGAGCTTGAGGCAAAGGGCGTGACCTATTCGCAGCCGGGGCGCGGAGTTTTTATCAGCGAAAACGCGGCGGACAACGGCCGCATCCGCGAACAGGCTATGACTGCACTCTCGGCGGCTCTGCGCTCCGCAAAGGCAAACGGGCTGAGCGAAGAGGATGTTGGAGAGCTGTTAAGACAGGTCTACGCCGAAAACAAATGAAAGGAGCAAAGAGGCAAACGCCATGATTGAATTCAGAAACGTCACCAAAAGCTACGGCGATTTTACCGCCGTTGAGGACATATCCTTCTCCGCCTGTGACTCGTCCGTCTGCGGTCTGATAGGCTACAACGGCGCGGGCAAAACAACGCTTATAAAATGCGCCGCGGGACTATATAAGCCGGACTCCGGCAAGGTGCTTATAGACGGCGAATCCACCTACAATTCCGACGAGGTGCGCTCGCGGCTGTTCTTCGTGCCGGACGATCTTTTCTTCCCCATCGGCTCGACCCCGAACAGTGCGGCTCGCTTCTACAAAGACTACTACCCCGAGTTTTCGCTCGGCAACTTCGAGCGTATGCTAAAGCTCTTTGAGCTTGACGGAGACGCGAAAATACGCGGATTTTCAAAGGGAATGCAGCGCCAGACGGAGATAGCGTTAGCGCTCGCCTCGTCGCCGAAGGTCCTGCTGCTCGACGAGTGTCTTGACGGGCTCGACATCGCAAAAAAAGACATCTGCAAGCAGCTTTTCATGGACTATATGGCGCAGAGCGGATGCACTATGCTCATCTCGTCCCACGCCATATCAGACCTGCAGAACCTCTGCGACAGGATAGTGCTGATATCCGGCAAGCGTATGCAGATGAACTGCTGCACGGACGATATCCCCTCGACCTGGCGCAAATTCAGGCTTCAGTTTGACTTTGAGCCGACGCGCTCGATATTCGGGAATATCGACATCAAAAAGCTCGACATCGACGGCCGAAGCGCCGTTGTGACCGTCTGCGGACACATCGACGACGCGAGGGCAAAGCTCGACGCATTGGAGCCGCTGTTCATCGACGAGTTCCCGATGGAGCTTGAAGAAATATTCTTACAGGAAACGGAGGACAAGAGCGATGAAATCTCAAAAGTCTTTGAATAATATTGCTTCCGCCGACTTAAAGCGCAGCTTTGCTTCAAATCTCGTCATACCCGCGCTGACCTTTCTCGCATTCACTGTGCAGGCGGCAGTATGCGCATATTTTCAGTTCAAACAGAAAGAAAAGGTCTTTTTCACATGGTTCAGGAACTCGCCCGACTCGCTTGTTTTCATCTCATTCTGCATTGTGCTCGTCGGCGCGATACAGGCGGCATATACCCTGCGGTTCATCAACATAAAGAATCAGTCAAATGTGTGGTTCAGCTTCAATCTCAGCCGCTCGACGCTCTTTAAAAACCGCTGCATTTCTTCGCTGACGCTCCTCGGCGCGGCGATAATAATACCCGGAATAATCAGCGCGATAATATGCTGCGCGTCCGGCTGCTCCGCCGCAAAAGTTCTCCCGGTAATATTCTATCAGTATGCCGGATTTTTGACGATGATGTTCGCGGGCTTCGCGATAGGCGCGCTGACGGCGTCGCTCACGGGCAGCGTTGCGGAGAGCATATTTTATTCTGTAGTGCTCATTCTCGCCCTGCCGCTTCTCTCAACTGCTTGGGACGCCCTTTCTTCGGTATTTCTGCGCGGCAGGACGGCAGTCTCCGGCGCGAATTACACCGGCGACATGGATATGCAGCATTACTATTTCAGTTTCTCCATCCAACGGGGCGGACGCGGGATAATGGCATTCTGCCCGTTCACGCTGTTCCGCGTTCCCGGGACAAGCAGAGCGGATGTGATGAACTTAAAGCTGTGCGGATTCGGCCCTATCGACTTCGGTTTCTGCAAGGACGGCTCATCTCTGCCCGGGATAGACGCATGGCTTCCGATACTGCTTTGGATAGTTTTAACCGCCGTATTGATCGTGCTCGCGCAGCGGATGTTCGGCAGAAAGAAGCTTGAGGAATTAGGCGTTCCGGCGGCGAGCCGTGTGCTCACAGCGCTTACCTCGGCGATAATAGTGTTCTGCGGATTTTCCGTTCCCGCATGGGTTTTGAAAACGGCTCTCCCCTCCGTTAATACTGCTCTTGCCGTGCTTTTGGGCGCCGCCGTCATGCTCGCTGCATATTTCGCCTACACATTCATTGCGCGCAGGAATTTGAAAGCGGTTCGCAAAAATCTCTGGCAGTTTGCAACACCGGTCGGTGCAGCGGCGATAATCATCACAATATTCCTAACAGGCGGATTCGGCTACACCGCGCGCGTTCCGGAAGCGGAAGAGATAGAGTATGTCACGGTGTCGATGCCGTTCAGCTTCGAGAGCGGAATGGCGCAAAACGGCAGTATACTCCGCACCGTCAAGGGCACTGCAACGGTTGTCAAGCCCTATTCCAACTGCATAACTCTCTCGACGGAAAAGGACATAAACACGGTGCTCTCCATCCACAAGCTCATAACGAACGAAAAAAGAGCGATGAAAAGACGAACACCCCGTTCTCCGTCAAATATTATTTCAAGAACGGCAGGAGTATGGAGCGCACTTTCACGAACATAAGCGAAAAAGACCTCAACTCATATTTTGCCGTTGCCGACACGGACGGGGTAAAGAAACAGCAATATCTTTTCCTCGCCGCCTCCGACACAGAGCGCGAAAAGCTCGAAAACGAAAGCGTAAAAGCTCCGGGTATGTCGAAATCGCAAGGTCATGTCTTCTTTCCGGACTACGGCAGTCCGCTGCGCAATACGGATGGCGTTTTAATAGCGAGCAAGGACGGCAGCTTCTGCCGCGAGCTGAGCTCGGATGAGCTTGATAAGCTCGGCAAATGCATATGGAGCGACATATCAAAGAAAAAATATACGGATATTCTTCGCGGCAGCGAAAAGGAAGTCGCATATATTTATCTCATCGACAACGCCACAAACTACGACGGTCTGGATGAAGAAAGTGTTGAGGGCAGATCGGTTCTTGCGGCTATTACGAGCGACATGACCGAGACGCTGAAGTTTATCAAAGAACACGGCATGGCGGACGCGCTCGGGCAAAAGCGCGAAGTGAAGAGCGTCAATATTTACGACTGCCGCCGCATCATTTTGCAGGCGCAGGAGATAAACAAAAGCGGAAGATACGGAGGCACCGCGATAAACCCGATTTTTATTATGAGCACGATGTTCAACACGGAAGAAATAAAGTTGGTGAACAAAGCTTTCGGCGACATGGATGACTGCTTCATAAAGACCGTTACGAATAAGAAACAGGCAAACGAGCTGTTCGCTCTCGCTCAGGGGAAGTGTTACACCGCCCTTAGCGGATATGTCGCGCAGATAACATTCACCGACGGCTACAGCCAAACGATGTACATTCCCGCAGGCGATGCACCGGGATATGTAAAATGAGAGGCACCGTGAGGTATGGCGGTTGTTGCTGAAAACGGGTTTGCGAAACGAAGAAACAGGACTTATGAATTATGATGCGGTTTGGGGCGTGCCGTTTACAGGATAATTATATACAAAAAATTATCCCCTCTTTCCTCGGTTTTCACAAAAAAATATCGGCTGCGGTCGGAGCAAATATATTGCCCGATCACAGCCGTTTTTTTCACCATTTTTCGCGCATCAGACGGAGATTCAGAGCCTTCAGCTCCTCCTTGCGCTTTTCATAATCCGGACACCGCGAACCGACAAGCCGCCAGAACGCCGTCGAATGATCCATGTGTTTAAGATGCGAAAGCTCATGGATAATGCAATAATCAACCGCACCCTCGGACGCCATAACGAGGAACAGCGAGAGGTTTATGTTCCCCTTGGAGGTGCATGAACCCCAGCGCGTTCTCGCGGAATTTATCTTGACCGAAGCGACTGTTTCGCCGAATTTACCTGCAAGCTCATATGTCCTGCCGACGAGATAGTTTTTGGCAAGCGATCGGTAGACCTCTTTGAGTGCTGCCGCCGTATCCTCAGCTGAGAGTCCGTCTGGGACAAAGAAACGGTCGCCGTCAAAGCCTGCGCGTTTCCCGTGGACTTTTGTCAGCGGATATTCGCGCCCGAGCAGGAGAAGTCCGGACTCCCCTCCTGGGACGAACGAATCGGAAAAGTCTTTGCGCTCCTGCACTTTTGCGAGATTTTTGAGCACCCATTCGCGCTTTTCAAGGAGGAAATCCTCAATATACTTAAGGCTCATACGGCGCGGCGCACAGACAATAACAAACGCGTCACGCGATATTTTTATGCTCAGCGTCCTGCGGTCAGAGCGCGTTAATTCATACTGAAATCCGAGGTCGGTCATTATTCTATGCCCATAGCCGTTTTGAACTGCTCGGTCAGCTCGCGCATCTGATCTATCTCCATGCGGCGGCTGAGGGTAAACGCCGAGGCGTCCTTCGAGCGGCAGTCACAGCCCATGGGCACGCCCTCGAGGGAGAGATAATACTTTGCGTTGACGGGATAGAGCTGGCACTCGGCGAGTGAGGCAAAACCGAGGAAGGTCTGAACTTTTTCCGCCTTTTCCGGCTCTTTTTCAAAATTTTTGCACAGCCACGAATATATCTCCGGATGGAAGTTCGCCATAACGCCGGAGAAGCCTGCGCAGCCCATTTTCAGCGTTTCGAGCAGGCTTGCGGAGTTGGCGTTGAATATCTTGAGTCCCATGCCGTCAACCGCTCTGAGCTTTGCGTTTATCATGTCGGGGTCGCAGCAGGTGTCTTTAAGAAAAGTGAATCTGCCAGACTCGGCGAGCCTTTTGAGCACCTCGGGAGTCATGACACGCTTATATGGATAGGGACACTCGTAGATGCCGAAGTTTGTGTCGCCGACCGCTTCGACCGCCCTGTCGATATTTTTGAGAAACACGCTGTCATCCTCATCGCTTGATGCGAATCTGTTCGAGATGAACACATAGGCGTCTATCCCCTCGTCTATAAAAGCCTTCGCCTCTTCAATCTGAGTGTCGAGGTCGTCCGCGACATGACCGGACGCGACGACCGAAATATTTTTCGGCGTATGCCGCATAACAAAATGCAGTAGCTCGAGCCGCTCCTCAAACGAGAGGAAAAATATCTCGCTTGACTGGCAGATGGCGAAGATTCCGTCAACCTTCTTCTCGGCGTACCAGTTTATGAGCGCCTCGACAGCCGCATAATCTATCTTATTGTCCTTGGTAAACGGCGTTATCATGGTCGGATAGACGCCGTTTGGAATCGCTTTTTTCATTTTTGTCCCTCCAATATGATCTCAGTTAAGTTTATCACATCGGCGGGAATTGTCAAGAATCAGGCGGACAGGTTACGCCGCAGGAGCGCGAGCACGGCTTTTTCGCGCCGCGACACCTGCACCTGCGACATTCCGAGCAATTCGGCGGTTCGGCTCTGGGTCATGCCGCGATAATAGCGCAGACTTATCATCTCGCGGTCGCGGTCGTCGAGCAGCGCGATGACCTCGCGCAGGGCGATTAGCTCCGAGGCTGAATTTTCGGGCGACTCGACAGGCAGGTCAATCTGCCCCTCGCCGTCGTCCGTACAGGCGGTCAGCGACACGGCAGGCATTGCGGCATTGAGCAATTGCGCCGTCTGAGCGACATCGCTGCCGAGGCGTTCGGCGAGCTGACCTACCGTCGGTTCGCAGCCGAGTTCGGCGGTCAGTGCGTCTTTTTCGCGCATCGCGGCGCGTGCTTTCTCTTTTAGCGCGCGTCCGACTTTTACGCTGCCGCCGTCGCGGAAAATGCGCTTTATTTCGCCGAGAATGACAGGCACGGCATAAGTTGAAAACGAGAAGCCGCGCTCCGAATCAAAGTTTTCGGCGGCCTTTATAATCCCGACGCACCCCGCCTGAAACAGGTCGTCATATTCTGCGCCCTTGCCGCGAAACTTGTTGGCGCAGGCATGGACGAGACCGATATTCTTTTCAACGAGTTCATTGCGTTCAGCCCTGTCCATCGCCGCGTCCTTTTATATATTTATCCATGGTGACGCTCGTCCCCTTGCCCGCGACGGAGCGCACGCGCACCTTGTCCATAAAGCTCTCCATGACGGCAAAGCCCAGTCCCGCACGCTCGCCGCCGAGGGTCGTAAACAGCGGCTCCATAGCTCGGCGCACATCGGCTATACCGCACCCGCGATCCCTTATCCTTACGCGCACGAGTCCGTCGTCAAACAGCCCGACCCATATGTAAATCTCCCCCACGCTCGCGGGATAGGCGTGGACGATGCAGTTTGTAACCGCCTCGCTGACGGCGGTTTTGATATCCGATATTTCTTCGACCGTCGGGTCCTGCTGAGCCGCAAACGCCGAGACTGCGACGCGTGCGAAGCTCTCGTTAACGGAGCGGCTCTCTATTTTCAGGCTCATCTGATCGACAGGTTTTTTTCTACTCATGTTTATCCTCCTTGTTTCTTTTCTGCGTCAGCGTACACAGCGTCTGCATACCCGCAAGGCGCATCATTTTATAATTGCGCTCGCTGAGGTTCGTGACCTCAAGTCTCCCCTGCCAGCCCTGCAAAAGCCTGTAGCGACCCATGACGAGACCGACGGCGGAGCTGTCCATAAAGCTGACTTCAGCAAAGTCAAGGCGCAGTATTTTAGGCTGCTGAGCCGCTGCGGCGGCATCGATATCCGCACGCATTGCGGCGGCGGTGTGATGGTCTATCTCGCCGGAGAGCAGTGCGCTGACGCTGAGCGGATTTGAAATTATTTCAACACCCATATTTTTTCCTCCTTTGGGGTGATTATCAATTAACAGTTTGTCCGGGATGAGTGGGATTATTCGTATAATTGGGCAAAAGTAATTTTATTATTCACTTCGCTGTTTACTATGATTTTTTAATTTACACTTCCTGCGTTTCGGCATTTTCTTTTTGTTTGAAAAAGAAAACGCCTGCAAAAGAAAAGCAAACTGTGCCCACAAAAAGGCAAGCAAGCATCGCTTAAACTCGCTTCGCTCAAACAGTACGGGCTCGTGCGTCTTGCTTCGCAAGCCGTTCCCTCGCCTGTCTCAAATGGCTTATCAAACACTGCGGCGCGGCTATTGAAAGCTTGATTATAAAAATCGGCTGGGCAGCCCACTTTGACCTTGATATTTTGTGCCGCCGTTGGTTGACTCTGGGTGGAGAGCCGTTTTTGATATGAGCATAAAATTAGACACGGCTTGTACAAAATAAAAAGCGGGACGGACTATTATCATCAAAGATAATAATCCATCCCGTTTGAAAATCCTGCCGAAATGCGGCGGGTCAAATATTTTTATTTTCCAAAAGATAACCGCGAACCTCGCCCGCGAGATAGAATGAGCCGCAAACCACGAGCGTTCCGCCGTTTTGTTTTATGTCATTTATTGCCATACGGCAGGCTTCTGTCGGGTCGGACACCGGCGTGCAGTCGGCACAATATTTATTCGCAAGCCCGCTCAGCTTTTCGGGTTTCATACTGCGCGGATTGTCCGGGGCTGTCAAATACATTTTTTCAAACAACGGCGCAGTCAGGCGCAGATATGTGTCGCAGTCCTTGTCGCCCATGAGCGCACACACGACGACGCGTCTGCCGCCTGTAAAGCGCTCCAGAAACGCTTTAAGCGCCGAGGCGCAGCCCTCGTTGTGACCGCCGTCAAGAATGATTTTATCGCCGATAAGCTCCATTCGTGCGTGCATCACGGCGTTTCTTATCCCCCGCTCTATCGCTTCATCGCCGATATTCAGACCGCACTCGCGCACGGCGGTGACTGCCGTCAGAGCGTTTTTTATCATATGGTCGCCCGCAAACGGTATACGGAGATTCAGCGAACCGTAGATAATGTCCGTGCCGCGTGTCGCCTCGTCCACCACGCGGCAGGCAGTCATATCCGGCGAAACGAGCTTATTTTTCTCGCGCCGAGCGGTCTCTTCTATAACTCGGCGTGCATCAGCAGACTGCTCCGGGTACATAACCGTTACGCCGTTCGGCTTGATTATTCCGCATTTCTGCGCGGCTATTTCCGCTATTGTATTGCCGAGTATCGCGGTGTGATCCATAGAAATCGAGGTTATGACGCAGACGAGCGGAGTTTTTATAATATTCGTCGAATCGAGCAGCCCGCCGAGCCCGACCTCGAGCACAACGGCATCGCATTTGCGCTCTTTGTACCAAAGAAACGCGGCGGCGGTCAGCGCTTCGAACTCGGTTGCGACAATCCCGCGCCTGTCAAGCTCGTCGCACGCTAATTTGACCCGCTCAACGACCGAGACGAGCTCCTCCGGCGGAATCATCTCGCCGTCAATTTGCATACGCTCGCAAAAATCGATGACATATGGTGAAGTGAACAGCCCGGTTCTGTACCCGGCAGCTGAGAGCATACAGGATATCATGGTGCTCGTCGAGCCCTTGCCGTTCGTCCCGGCGACATGGATGAAGCGGAGCTCGTCCTGCGGGTTGCCGAGCGCGGCGCAGAGCGCCTTGATGCGCTCCATACCCGGGTGTATGCCAAAGGTCAGGCGCGAATGGATATATTCGATTGCTTCGGTTGGTGTCATCCGTTTTCCTCCGTAAAACATCAAAGGACGGGACATGCCCGTCCTTTACAGGTTGGTATTGGTGTTGATAGTGCAAGCAAAAGCCGATTCTCGGATTTCGTGCCGCTTGTGCGGCGGCGGGTCGTCGAGTCGCCGACCCCTACACCGACAACCGAACGGGCACGGTTCCCACAACGCAGTATCACGCGAAATTACGCATTGGCGATCTTGGAGAGGCTGTCGTTGAGCATCGCTATCTTCTCGTTCAGCTTCCTCGCCGCTTCGCGCTGAGCCTCGACGACCGGCGCGGGAGCTTTGGAGACGAAGTTCTCGTTGGAAAGCTTGGCGTTGACGCCGTCGAGCTGCTTCTGAGCGGAGGCAAGCTCTTTGTTGAGTCTTGCGCGCTCCGCCTCGAAGTCAACGAGGTCGCCCATGGGGATATATATCTTTGCGGCGTCGGTGACGATGCAGACTGCGCCGTCTATCTCGATGCCGTCCTCAACCTCGACCTCGGACGCACCCGCGAGCTTCTGCATGAACTCGCCGGAGAGTCTGAAGGTATCGACATAAGAAGTGCTGATATATATTTTCGCTCTCTTAGAATGAGGAACATTCATCTCGGCGCGGCGGTTTCTTATCGCCCTGACCGCGTCCATAATCATATTCATCTGTTCTTCCTCCGCACTGAAGCTCAGAGCGTCGGAATACTGCGGCCAATCGGAGACCATTATGCTCGCACCCTCATGCGGCAGGGACTGCCAGATCTCCTCGGTCACGAACGGCATGAACGGATGGAGGAGCTTCAGAACATTGGACATGACATATATGAGCACACGCTTTGCGCACTGTGCGGGCTCGCCGCCCTTTTGCAGGCGAATCTTCGCAAGCTCGATATACCAGTCGCAGAAAACATCCCAAATAAAATCATAGAGCTTCTGAACGGCGATGCCGAGCTCGAATCTCTCGAGATTGTCCGTAACCTCTTTGACGAGGTCGTTATAGAGGCTGAGCACCCACTTATCCTCGAGCGCAAGCTCATCGGGCAGACCCGCTTTTTCGGAGCCGTCGAGGTTCATGAGGATAAAGCGTGCGGCGTTCCAGAGCTTGTTTGCAAAGTTGCGGCTCGCCTCGACCTTTTTGTCGGAATATCTCATGTCGTTTCCGGGGCTGTTGCCGTTGGCAAGGGTGAAGCGCAGGGCATCCGCGCCGTACTTGTCAATGACCTCGAGCGGATCGATGCCGTTGCCGAGCGACTTCGACATCTTTCTGCCCAGCTCGTCGCGGACGAGTCCGTGGATGAGGACGGTATCAAACGGAACCTGACCGGTCTGCTCAATGCCGGAGAACATCATTCTCATGACCCAGAACGGGATTATATCGTAACCCGTGACAAGGGTGTTGGTGGGATAATAGTGCTTGAAATCCTCGCTGTCGGTATTCGGCCAGCCGAGGGTCGAGAACGGCCAGAGAGCCGAGGAGAACCATGTATCAAGCGTATCGGGATCCTGATGTATATGGGTGCTGCCGCACTTCGAGCACTTGTCGGGGGCGGTTCTTGCAACGGTTATCTCGCCGCAGTCGTCGCAATACCATGCGGGAATGCGATGACCCCACCAGAGCTGACGGGAGATGCACCAGTCACGAATATTCTCAAGCCAATGGAAATAGACTTTCTCGAAACGCTTCGGGACGAACTTTGTCTCGCCGTTCTTGACAGCGTCGATAGCGGGACCCGCGAGGGGCTTCATGCTGACGAACCACTGCTTTGAAACGCGGGGCTCAACGGTGGTCGAGCAGCGGTAGCAGGTGCCGACATTGTGACTGTAATCCTCGACCTTGACGAGAGCGTCCTCAGCCTCAAGATCCTTGACGATAGCTTTTCTCGCCTCGTATCTGTCCATACCGGCGTACTTCGGATAGTCATCGACTATCTTCGCGTCATCGGTCAGGACATTGATAATGGGCAGGTTATGGCGCAGACCGACCTCGAAATCGTTCGGGTCATGCGCGGGTGTTATCTTGACGACACCGGTGCCGAAGTCTATCTCGACATAATCATCGGCAACAACGGGTATCTCACGGTGGACTATGGGCAGGATGAGCGTTTTGCCGACGACATCCTTATATCTCTCGTCATTGGGGTTGACGGCGACTGCGGTATCGCCGAGCAGGGTCTCGGGTCGGGTCGTTGCAAGCTCGAGATAACCGCTCCCATCCTTGAAGGGATAGCGGAGATGCCAGAAGTGACCCGCCTGATCCTCATATTCGACCTCAGCGTCGGAGATCGAGGTCAGGCAATGAGGGCACCAATTGATTATTCTCTCGCCCCTGTAAATGAGTCCCTTTTCATACAGGTTGCAGAAAACCTCGTTGACAGCCTCGTTGCAGCCCTCATCGAGGGTGAAGCGCTCGCGCTCCCAGTCGCAGGACGAGCCCAGCTTCTTGAGCTGTTCGATTATTCTGCCGCCGAACTTCTCTTTCCACGCCCATGCGCGTTCAAGGAAGCCCTCGCGACCGACATCGTCCTTTGTCAGCCCCTCCTTTGCCATGGCCTCGACTATCTTCGCCTCGGTGGCGATAGAGGCGTGGTCTGTGCCGGGCAGCCAGAGGGTATCATAGCCCTGCATACGGTGGTAGCGGATAAGTATATCCTGAAGAGTATTGTCAAGAGCATGACCCATATGGAGCTGACCCGTGATGTTCGGAGGGGGAATAACTATAGTATAAGGCTTCTTCTCCGGGTCGGGCACGGCGTGGAAGAAATTGCCGTCAAGCCAGAATTTATAGGTCCTGTCCTCCACCTCCTTCGGATCATACTGCTTTGCGAGTTCCTTTGCCATAACATAATCCATTTCTCCGGCGAATAGATTTTATATGAACGCTGTTACTCCCGCCGGAGGAGCTGCGTTGATTTTGCGAAAATCAAAGTCCGTTTGAGCCGAGGAAGCCGAGCGTAACATCGGCAAGCTCGTCTGCACGGTTCTCGTTGCACATATGCCCGCCTTTTTTGACTTCATATGTCTCGGCATCCGCGAGAGCGGAATTGACCTGAAGCTTCATCCACGGCATAAGCACGAGGTCGTACTGCGCCTGAACGAGAAGCACCGGCATATCTATTTGAGCCACGGCGTCAAGGTCGGTCGGGCGTGCGCCGAACATCATGTTTATCATGCTCTCTCCGGTATAATCGACCGCGAGAGGGTCGGCTACGGCGGAGACATCATAGTTCATTGAAAAATCCCAATCGACAAAAGCCGCGAGCAGAACTACGCGCATAAGCGGAGTCACCTTCGTGCCGTATTTGAGAAAAACCGACATAAACCTGCCCATGAAGGCATTGTTCATCATGCCCTCCATAAACGACGGCGACTCGCTGACGGGCGCAGGACAATAGAGCATGAGAGCCTTGAGCTCCGGAGTCTCGCAGGCTATGTTCATGGCGACTCCGCCGCCCATTGAATGACCGGCAAGTATCCATTCATCCATCGGGGCGATGGAAAGCATGAGCTGTTCAATAAGCTCTTCTCGGTCGATGTGCCCAACATCGGCAGTCTCGCGTGTTGTATATCCGAAGCCGGGGAGGTCGGCAAGCACACACTCATAGCCGTTCTCGCTCATGAGCTTCGCCATCGGCTCCCACGAATAAGTGGAGCAGCCGAAGCCGTGAAGCATCATTATCCTGCCGCGAAAGTCTCCCTTCGCTTCAAAAATACGGTAATGCACACTGTAGTCACCGTATTCAAAGAATTTGCTGTTGTCAAACGGGGTCTGCATTTGCGCGAATGCCGTAACGGACACCGCAAATATCATAACCGCTGCAAGTAATACCGCCGCGGCGGCTTTTAACTTTTTCAAACCGTTCCCTCTTTTCCGATTAATTACTCTATATTATCACATTCAGAAGCGTTTTTGTCAAGAGATTTAACGCTTTTTGACTTCTTCGGAGGCAAAAATGAAGAACACGAAACGGCTTCTCATAAACACCTTGACGCTCGCCGCGACATCGTTTTTTATGCGCACTGTCGGCGTTGCGTTCAACGTGTATCTGACCGGACGGCTGGGGGCTGCGGGAATAGGAATCTTTTCGCTCGTCACGGACGTTTACGCCATGGCTCTGACCTTTTCTTTTGCCGGTCTGCCGCTCGCCTCAACGCGGCTTACGGTCGAGGACTCCGGAAAAAATGCCGGGCAGGGCGCATGGATAATGCGGCGGTGCGCGCTCTACGGGCTGACGGTCGGGTGCATGATGCTCGCCGCCGTGTGGCTCGGCGCAGAGCCGATAGCAAGGCTGTGGCTCGGGGACATTCGCACGGTGTCGTCGCTTCGCATACTCGCGCTGAGCCTCCCTGCGGCATCGGTCAGCTGTGCCTTCGGCGGATATTTTACGGCGCGGCGCACGGTACTCAAATATGCTGCGGTGCAGATATTCGAGCAGGCGGTCAAGATAGCGGTCTCGGTTCTGATGCTCCGCTTACGCGCAGCAAAGGGCGCGGAATATGCCTGCGACTCGATTGCAGTCGGTATAACGGTGTCGCAGATAAGCTCGCTGATATGCGCCTTTTTGCTCTACAAATCGACGAAGCACCAAAAGCCGAAGGAGAAAGCTTCCGGCGGGCTTCGCGCTCTGCTGCGCATTGCGCTCCCGGACGCCGCAGGGTCGTGCGCACGCTCGGTGCTGCTGACGGTGGAGCACCTGCTTATCCCCGTGAGCTTTCGTAAATCCGGACAGAGCGCGGGCGGCGCGATGACGCTCTACGGAGTTATTCACGGCATGGCTCTGCCGGTCATCCTATACCCCGCCGCCATAATGACGGCTCTCGCGAGTATGCTCGTGCCCGAATTTGCCGAATGTGCGGCTCGCGGCAACACAGGCAGAATTGACGGCATGGCTGCAAGGGCAATAAAAATAACCGTGCTGTTTTCAACGGGCACGGCGGGGATAATGTTCATTTTTGCCGAGGGGCTGTCGCAGTGCATCTACGGCGACGGGCAGTGTGCGGAATATCTGCGTGTGCTCGCGCCGCTGCTGCCGATAATGTATACCGACACTACGGTTGACGGAATACTCAAGGGGCTCGACCAGCAGGTATATTCAATGCGGTACAACATAATCGACTCTGCGATGTGCGTCGTGCTCGTGCTGATACTCATTCCGAAATTTTCCGTAAAGGGCTATGTCGCGATACTTTTCATCAGCGAGATAGTGAACTTTTCTCTGAGCATACACAGGCTTTCAAAGGTCTGTACGCTTGAAATAAATATCATGGATTCGATAATCAAACCCGCCGTCTGCGTGACGGCTTCGTTTCTCGCAGGACTGCTGCTCTCCTCGGCGCAGGGCGGCGGAAAAGCCGCGCTGACGGTCATAATAACTGTCAACGCGGCGGTGTATATTCTTCTGCTGATGCTCACGGGGAGCATATCGGCGCAGGATATAATGTGGTTCAAAAATATCTTTTCACGCGGCTCAAAAGCTGAAAAAGGAGAGCTGTGCGCCGCTCGGATAAACGACCGTCAGCGTGCCGTCAGACACTGAAATCTCGCTGTTTCTGCCGATAAATTCATTGCTGACCCCGAGGGCATAGGTATTCTTCAGCGTGCCGTTTTTCACCTCATATTTGAGCCCGCTTATCGTCACGCCGGAGGAGATATCCGAATGGGAGAACACGGATATCATACCCTGTGCGCTCCCGTCAAAATACATTCCGCCGTTTGTTATTGAAGTAAACGAAGTTTCGCGTGCGTCGATAATCGCGGTCATGCCGCGCTTTGACAGCGACGAGATGAGCTGGATATTCGCCAGAGTGTGGTCGGCTCTGCCGCCAGACGCGCCGTAGAGAATGAAATTTTTATATCCGCGCCGGACGCCCTGTGCGACCGCCGCGCCCATATCGGTGTCGTTCTTTTCGCAGGGCAGGACGATAATATTACGCCCGCTCGGCGTGTGACCGAGGGAATCGAAATCGCCGATGACAAGATTCGGCTCTATCCCAAGGTTTTGAAGATACAGCAGACCTTTATCGGCAGCGATTATAAAATCGCCCTCCCCTGTCGGTCGCATTCCGAAAAAGTCCCCGCCGCCGACTATATGACAAGTCTTGTCCATGATATCACCGTCCGTTCGTTTCTTTGATAATTATATATCATCGCTCGGTTTTTTTCAATCGGTGATGAGTGTTTATCAATGTCCCTATCATTATTTTTATCTCCAAACACACAAAAGCACCCGAACCTGCAACAGCTCGGGCACTTTAAATATATACTTGTTCTGCGGATATCGCCCGTTTTTCGGAGCGATATTTTTATGCCGCGTCATCCTCCTGCGGCACGGTCGTGCTGAAATCGGGAAGAGTGAACGGGAAGCGGCGGGTCGTGCTCTCCT
This sequence comes from bacterium, assembly GCA_963620555.1. Classification (GTDB taxonomy): domain Bacteria; phylum Bacillota; class Clostridia; order Oscillospirales; family Acutalibacteraceae; genus CAG-177. The sequence continues at coordinate 9,836 of CAVFAN010000006.1, read as the reverse complement.
CCTCGGTGACTTCGCTCTCCGCCTCTGAGGTATACTCCTGAGTTACCGGCTCCTCACTCTCCGCCACCGTTCCTTCGTCGATATATGCGCGGGTCGATGAACTCGAATATGAGTCGGAGCTGCGGTTGCTGCTCGGAACTGCGCCCTGTTTCAGCAGATCGACTGCGGAAACATGATTGTCGCTTATCTTTATATTCGTGTCGCCGTAGAGGGCGATCTGAAGCTCACGCGCAACGATGGGATAATCGACGACCCAGACCGAAAGAGGCTGGTTGATTATCTTGCCGTAGTAGGTATAGAGCTGCGCGGAGGTGTAATTGCCCTCGCTTGGCATGACGACCTGCTTTATCTCGTAGTCCATCCAGCCCTGAGAGAGCGCCTGGGTCAAGAGAGAGAGTATCTCACTGCGCTTGTAGTTCGTCACGACATTGGGCAGAACGATATCGAGCGCGTTGTTGAGCTGACCTGCGGAAGCGTTCTGCGCACTCTTGATAAGAGCCATGATGACGGTGCGCTGTCTCGCGGTTCTGCCGACATCGCCCTCGTTGTCAACATGGCGGATGCGGCTGTATACCAGTGCCTGACTGCCGTTGAGAGTGACGGCGTCGCCGGCGCTCACCTTCGCTATCTTCGTCGTTGTGCTGTTGATATAATTTGCCTCATACTGCTCGATCGGAACGGTCACTCCGCCGAGAGAATCTATAAGATTCGGGAAGCTCTTGAAATCGACGCTGATATAGTGGTCGATCTCTATCTTATAGTTGTTTTCAAGCGTCTCTATAAGCGTAGCGGGACCGCCCCAGAAATATGAGTGGTTAGTCTTGCAGCAGCGCTCGGAGCCGTTTATATTCATATAGGTATAGCTGTCTCTTAGGAAGGACACGAGCGTTATCGTCTTGGTCTTTTTGTTGAGCGAAAGCAGGATAATGGCATCCGAGCGTCCGCCCTCCGCCTTGCCTGTCTCGCTGTCAACGCCGAGGAGCAGAACATTGATGACATTCTTGCTCGAATATTTCTCGCCGCCGTTCTTCGCCCACGAGGTTATAAGGCTGTCGATACTCGAAGCGTCGCTGACATCGTACATCGCGTCAAACTGTTCCTCGGGAGCAAAGGTGCCCTCGGGATCGCCGCTGCTGCCGTGATCGATGGTAATAAGTCCGAGCTTGTTGCCGATATATATACCGCCTCCGACTATCAACAGAGCGAGCACCACGCAGACAACTGTAACCGTGATTTTGAGATTGCGTTTGTTGTTGTCCGTAAAAAACTGTTTAAATGTTCTTTTTTCTTTCTTTTCCATAAAAAATAGCTCACTTTCAACAGTATACAGCACATTGTATCACTTTTCGTATCAAAAAGCTATACCAATCACATAAATTTATTCTTTCTTTATTTTTGACTGTTACGCAGCGTGCGAAATATAAATACACGATATGTCGGATATCATCCGCCCCGATAGATGTATGCTTTCGCCTATCTCCTATCGCCTATCGCCTTGGGCCTTGAGCGAAGCGACAGCGGTGCGTCGAGGTCGCCGCACCATACAAAAAAACGACCTATGAGCCATAGATCGTTTTTTGTTCTGCAAACACCCCGCTGAAAATCAATGGGGAAATTTTATTCATCAAACAGACCGTCCATCAGCTCGAGGGCTGCTTTGCGGCGGTGCTCCTCCTCCTCGCGGTCGAGCACGAACGAGCCGTCCGGCAGGCGGCGCAGGACATTGCCCTCGCCCGCTCCTTCGGGGAGAAGTGTGCGGCTGATATTGACCATTGTTTCGCCGTCCTTTTCGCAGACCGCGTAGTTTCCTTCGATGCGATCTATGGCGTAGTATTCCATTATTCCGCCTCCTTTTTATCCCTCGGCAGTCTTGCTGTCCGGAAACGCCGTTGAAAGCGTCTCGCCGTCCGAGCCGACAACTATCGTGCCTTTTATATCCGTGCGCTCATACGGGATATTATATTTCTCAAGCTTCTCTATCGTCTCATCATGCGGATGACCGTAATCGTTATCCTTGCCGCAGGAGATGAGCGCGAGCGACGGAGACACTACCTTGAGAAAATCCTCGCTCGTCGATGTGCTGCTGCCGTGGTGACCGAGTTTTAAAACATCGGCTTTGATATCCGCGCCGTTTGCGAGAATCTTCTTCTCGCTCTTCTCCTCGGCATCGCCTGTGAAGAGGAACGAATTTTTGCCGTAGACAACCTTCATAACTACAGAGGCGTTATTGAGATCCTCCGGAGTACCGATGGGTCCGACAATGGTAATCTTTGCGTCGCCGAGGGTATAGGTATCGCCGACCTTGGCGGAGATAACATTCGAGCCGGACGCCTTGACGGCTTTTATGAGCTTTTGATATATCGAAGTTGTGGGAACAAGGGAGCTCGGGAGCTTCGGCATGATAATATTATCGACCTCTATCCCCTCAATGACCTTGGGCATACTGCCGATATGGTCGGAATGGGGATGGGTGGCGACTATGTAATCGAGCTTTTCGACAGAGTTCGTCTCGAGATAGTCAAGTATCGTCTGATCGTTGCCGCGCTCGCCCGCGTCTATCAGCATAGCGTGGTCGCCGCTCTTTATCAGGATACTGTCGCCCTGACCGACATCTATGACATGGACGGTGAACGGCTGACTGAGTGCGTCGCCGCTCTGCACCGTCTGCTCATCGCCCGAGAGCAGCTCGCCCCATGTTGGAATATCGAACGGGAGATTCATATAGGGCGCGAAGGTTATCAGCAGCGCGACGGCTATCACGACTGCGGTGACTATCATCCTCGTGCGCTTGTTCTGTGCGGCGGAGCCGCCTTTTTTTCGGTTAGCCATATTTCCTCCGATCAGGTCTCGTCGTCTGCGGGAGCATCCGACAGGGCGCATTTTTCCATCCACTGCTGTTTGGTTATAAGCACCTGGCGCGGCTTGCTGCCCTCGAACGGTCCGATAATGCCCTTGCTCTCGAGCTCGTCCATGAGCCTTGCGGCGCGGGCATAACCGAGCTTTAATTTACGCTGAAGAAGAGTTGTTGAAGCCATTTTTGCATCGAGCACGACCTCGACGGCGTTGGGGAACATCTCATCGCCCGGCTCTTCGCCGTCATCGCCGACTGCGGCGCTGCTCTTCTTGGAGGAGCCAGCTATTGCCGCCTGCCTGTTTATCTCGTCCATAATGCCCTCATCGTACTCCGCCTCGGCGTTGTGCTTAATGAAGTCGGCAACATCCTCGACCTCTTCGTCGGAGATGAAGCAGCCCTGGATACGGGTGGGTTTATTTGAGCCGATGGGGCTGAAAAGCATATCGCCGTTGCCGATGAGCTTCTCCGCGCCGGACATATCGAGTATCGTTCTCGAATCGACCGACGACGAAACGGAAAGCGCGATACGGCTGGGGATATTAGCTTTGATGATACCCGTGATAACATCGACGGAGGGTCGCTGAGTCGCTATGACAAGGTGCATACCGGCGGCACGCGCTTTCTGAGCGAGGCGGCATATCGCATCCTCGACTTCATTGGGCGCGACCATCATAAGATCGGCAAGCTCGTCGATGAAGATAACTATCTGATGCATCGGGCGCAGCGACTTGTCGCGCTCGGCTAACTTGTTATATCCTCTTATATCGCGGACATTCTTCTCGGAGAGTATCTTATATCTGTTCTCCATTTCGTTGACCGCCCATGTCAGAGCGCCCGAAGCCTTGCGCGGATCGGACACGACGGGCACGGCGAGATGCGCTATACCGTTATAGACCGTGAACTCGACCTGCTTGGGGTCGATCATCAGAAGCTTCACCTCGTCCGGAGTCGCGTTATAGAGAATGCTGACTATCATAGTGTTCAGGCACACGGATTTACCCGAGCCGGTAGTACCCGCAATGAGCAGGTGCGGCATTCTCGCAAGATCCGCGCAGACGGCATTGCCCGCGATATCCTTGCCGAGGACGACATTGAGCTTGCTCTGGGCGTTTTTGAACTGCGGAGTTTCGATTATCTCGCGCATATAGACCATCGAGCGCAGCTTGTTGGGCACCTCGATGCCTATCGCAGCCTTATTCGGAATAGGCGCTTCGATTCTTATTCCCGACGCGGCAAGGCGCAGGGCGATATCGTCCGCAAGGTTGGTTATTTTGTTTATTCTTACGCCCGCGTCCGGCTGGAGCTCGTATCTCGTGACGGACGGACCGCGGCTTATCTCGGTTATCTTAGCATGGACATTGAAGCTTTCGAGCGTGTCGAGCAGCTTCTGCGCGTTCGTTTTGAGCTCATCGGAGAAGTTGTCGTTGCCGTCGTGTACAGGCTCCTTGAGGCAGGTTATCGGCGGCTTGCGATAAATCGTCCGGCTCTCGATTGCAGGCTCTTCTTCGTCCTCCGGCACATCCGGCTCCCTGACGGGAGTGGGCACCGCATCTTTCTTCTTCGGCTTTTCCGGCTTGGCGGATTTCTTGCTTATATCGAGCATTTCGAGCTCGTCCTTCGCGCTCTCGGTCGGCAGAGGCGGCACGCAGGAGGGTCTGCCGTCCACAACGGCGGCGGCCTTTGACACGCCCTCGGCTATCTTCGCGGTCGCCGACGCGGCGTTGACGCGGCTGACTATTTCATCGATACCGACATCCGTCTGAGCCGGCTTGCGCGGAAACACGGTGGGCTCGGGACCTTCGTCGGCAGCGGATTTTTTGCAGCTCTTGGCGGTCAACGCGGGTTCGTCAGTCGGCAGAGGCGGCACGGGGAACGGACGGGGGCTGACATACGGCTCCTCCGTTTTTTTCTCCCTGCGCTTATCTCTCGACGGCGCTCTCTCCTGCTCATTTCTGACGCGCTGCGCTCCGCGCTCAAGGCGTTCGTTTGTGTCCTCGCTCATTCGCTTCAAGGGCTTGGCGATAGACATGCCGAGGCGGGACAGAGTGAGTCCGGTGAGAAACATTATGCTGACTGCCAGCAGAATTATATTGATTATCGCCGCGCCTACCTTGCCCGCCATTTTGGCAAGCAGTCCGCCGACAAGCGCACCGAGCGCGCCCGCACTCGGGAATGTGTCATAATCCCTCCACGCGGTCTTTATCTGATCGCCGAGGGTCATAAGTGAAAAGTACTCGGAGGGGTTCGAGAAAATATGTATCGCCGAGCACAGCAGCAATATTGATATCCCGACGCCGATAAGATTCGACGATATCGAGCCGAAGGTCTTGTCCATGGCGAGCATGACCGAGACGTAGATGAGCATAACCGGCCAGATATATGTACATGTGCCGAACACGCCGAACATAAAATTATGCACGGCGCGCCACGCGCTCTCGCCCTCGATAAACGCCATGGCTATGAGCAGAGCCGCGACAGCCATGAGCGCGATAGCCGCCTTCTGACGGCGCGAGGACTGCTGCTCGGGAGTCTGCCCGACAGGTTCGGTCTTTGCCGCAGGCTTCGAGCTCGGGGATTTTTTTGTTGTTGTTTTCTTCTTAGCGGGAGTTGACTTCGCCGCAGTCTTTTTAGCAGCCATTAAGGCCCTCCTTCGGAATATAAACGAGCTTATCTGACCTTTTCAACTATACCGGCGATTATAACGACAACGCCGAGGACAAGGCAGTAGTAACCGAAAATTTTAAACTTATCAATCTTGACGAGCCACTCAAGAGCCTTTATCGCGGCAAATCCGACGACGGCGGCGGTGACAACGCCTATAATAACGGGCAGGATATCTATCTGCTCGCCGAGGGCTACGGCGTCCTTTATCTCCATGACATTGGCGGCAAGGATGGCCGGGATGCCGAGGATGAACGAATAGCGAACCATATATTCTTTTGAAACGCCGCAAAGCATACCGGTCGAGATGGTCGAGCCGGAGCGCGATATGCCGGGGAATCCGGCGGCAAAAGCCTGAGCCACGCCGACGGCAAACGCCGATTTTGCGCCTATCTGAGGACGCGCCTTGACTTTCTTTGCGCGCCATGAGCCGACGAGCAGGAGCACTGCGGTCACGAGGAAGCAGACACCCTCGACAAATATATCATTGTCATCGGCAAGACCGCCGAGGACATCCATAATGCGTCTGTCGCCGCCGACGGGAATAAGCAAAAACAGCAGCGGCACACAGGAAATGACAAACATGAAGAGCATACGCCTGTTCTCGTTCATCTCGCTCCACCTGAACCTGCCTGTGAATATATCTTTTATCGTGCTGAAAAATTCAACTATGAGACCCCATATGGTCTTGTAATAAACGGCAAAGACGGCTATCAGAGTGCCCATATGTAACAGCACCGTGAACAGCAGCGAGCTTGTGCCGCCGACATTGCCGAAGAAGTGCTGAAAGACCGAGAGATGCCCGCTCGAAGAAATAGGCAGAAATTCGGTCACGCCCTGCAAAATGCCGAGCAGTATTGCCTTGAGTATTTCCATGATATATTACCCCTTTTCCATTTTTCCGGCGGAATATAAAGCGCCGGGTGAATAACACGGTTTCAGATATTCAAACGGATCAGTCGTCACAAGTCTTTCAACGACCTCGCCTTTTTCCGTTCTTGAACACATCACGCAGCCGAACGGAGCCCGATGCTCACGGATATCTGCGGGCGGCTGCATAAAAATCTCGGCGGGAGAAACAACCGTGTAGAGCATCACCCGTTCTCCCCTTTCTTTTCGCTCTGCTCTTCAATCATATCACAGAGCTTATCGAGGGCATCGGAGAGAGAACCGAGGGAATCTATAAGCCCCTCTTTGACCGCCGCCTCGCCGTCGAGCACGGTGCCGACATCCATGACGAGCTGACCCGTTGCGAGCATAAGCGAGCGGAATCGGTCGGCGGAGATACGTGAATTATCGGCGACGAATCTCACTATACGCTCCTGCATCTGCTCAAAATAGGACATCGTTTGCGGCACGCCCAAAACGAGCCCCGTCATTCTGACCGGATGTACGGTCATGGTGGCACTCGGCGCAATAAACGAATATGCGCTCGAAGCCGCGAGCGGCACGCCTATCGAATGTCCGCCGCCGAGGACGAGTGACACGGTCGGCGTTTTCATTCCGGCTATCAGCTCCGCTATCGCGAGTCCCGCCTCGATATCGCCGCCGACGGTGTTGAGGATTATGAGCAAGCCTTCGATATCGCGGCTCTCCTCTATCGCGACGAGCTGCGGAATGACATGCTCGTATTTCGTGGTTTTGTTCTGCGCCGGCAGGACATAGTGACCCTCTATCTGACCGATAACTGTAAGACAGTGGATATAATGCCCGCGCTTGTCAACGGTTATCGAGCCTGTTTCGACTATCTGGCGAAGCTCCCTGTCCGTGCTGTCGGAGGAATCTCCGTCCTCCTCGCCGACGCTCGGGGTCGGCGCGACGGGCTCCAATATGCTGTCCTTTTGTTCTTCGTGCTCTTTTCTGTTCATCGAAATCACTCCCGACAAACAGTATGCCCGAATTGCTTTCGATAATTCAGTCTCGGCACAGCGCACTGCGGCAGACTACATTTAATTATACCACGCATAATGCTTTCGGGCAACAGAAAAATCATTAAGTGTTGCACCCGAAAGGAACAAACCGGTTTTGAAGCAATCTTTTCCGCTTTGTCTGCGTCAAAAGCCTTGAAAATACGGCAGTATTCCCTGCGACTTTATCCTTGACCAATCGAAAAATCTTCGCTTCAAAACTGCCGCACATCCGACATGAGCTTATTTCAAGCCCCGAAAGCGCAAAACGGCGAAAAACAAGCCGTTTGTCGGGCGGTTTGTGCCTATCGGGTGCAACACTATATCAAATTCACCTATAAAATGTAATATATACAGGTATATATTTGGCGCGGCGCACCTTGACAAAATCCGCGGATTGCAATAAAATTTAAAGGTAATTTTATTTTTATACGGAGGGATACAAGTGGGCAGCACTATTGCACAAAAGCTTATAAAAAGCCATCTGCTCAGCGGAGACATGACCGTTGGCAGCGAGATCGGTCTGAGAATCGATCAGACTCTCACTCAGGATGCCACGGGCACCATGGCATATCTTGAATTCGAGGCCATGGGAGTCGAGAGAGTAAAGACCGAGCTTTCGGTCGCATACATTGACCACAACACCTTACAGACCGGCTTTGAAAACGCGGACGATCACAGGTTCATCAGGAGCGCCGCGAAAAAGAGAGGACTGCTTTTTTCACGCCCCGGCAACGGCATCTGCCATCAGGTGCATCTTGAGCGCTTCGGCATTCCCGGCAAGACGCTCATCGGCTCGGACAGCCACACTCCGACCGGCGGCGGCATCGGTATGCTCTCGTTCGGCGCGGGCGGACTTGACGTCGCGGTCGCGATGGGCGGCGGCGCATACTACATAACTATGCCCAAAATGACGCGCATAAACCTGCACGGCGCACTTTCGCCGTGGGTCAGCGCGAAGGATATAATTCTCGAGGTTCTGCGCATCATGTCCGTCAAGGGCGGCGTGGGCAAGATAATCGAATACGGCGGAGACGGAGTCAAGACTCTTTCCGTCCCCGAGCGCGCAACAATAACCAATATGGGCACGGAGCTCGGCGCAACGACCTCCGTTTTCCCCTCGGACGAAGTGACAAAGGCTTTCCTCGCCGCTCAGGGCAGAGAGCAGGATTGGGTCGAGGTCAAGGCGGATGACGACGCGGTTTATGACGAGGTTATCGACATCGATCTCAGCACCCTCGAGCCTCTCGCGGCAATGCCCCACATGCCCGACAATGTAAAGAAAGTTTCCGAAATCGGCGAGATAAAAATTGACCAGGTATGCATCGGCTCGTGCACAAACTCCTCGCTCTATGATATGCTCAAGGTGGCGGCTATCCTCAAGGGCAAGCGCGTCGCCCCGAGCGTCAGTCTCACCATCTCCCCCGGCTCGATGCAGGTTCTCAGGATGCTCTCCGAGGACGGCGCACTCTCCGATATCCTCGGCGCGGGCGCGAGACTGCTTGAGTGCGCGTGCGGTCCGTGCATCGGCATGGGTCAGTCCCCGAACTCGGGTGCTGTCTCCCTGCGCACCTTCAACCGCAACTTCGAGGGACGCTCCGGTACTGCCGACGCGGGCGTTTATCTCGTCAGCCCCGAGGTCGCCGCAGCCTCCGCTCTCACAGGCGTGCTGACCGACCCGAGAACCCTCGGCGAGGCGCCGCACATCACAATGCCCGATCATTTTGAAATAAACGACAATCTTATCGACAAGCCCGCTTCTCCCGAAGAGGCTGAGAATCTTGAGATAGTCTACGGTCCGAATATCAAGCCAGTCCCCAACGGCGACGCACTGCCCGAGAGCATCGAGGCTGAGGTCGTGCTCAAGGTCGGCGACAATATCACGACCGACCACATCATGCCCGCGGGCGCAAAGATTCTCCCCTACCGCTCGAATGTGCCGTTCCTGTCGAACTTCTGCTTCAGGCAGTGCGACGAGAACTTTGCCGAGCACTGCAAGCAGGCGGGCAAGGGAATCATCATAGGCGGCAGCAACTACGGTCAGGGCTCCTCGAGAGAGCACGCGGCTCTCGTTCCGCTGTATCTCGGCATAAAGAGCGTTATCACGAAGTCCTTTGCTCGCATACATCAGGCTAACCTCATAAATGCCGGCATCGTGCCGTTCACCTTTGCCGATCCCACCGACTATGACCGCATCGAAAAGGGCGACAGGCTCGCGCTCGACGGCATAAGAGAAACTATCGAAAACGGCGGCGAGGCTGTTCTTAAGAATGAGACAAAGGGCGAGAGCTACAAGCTCTGCTACAGCTTCTCCGGCAGACAAAAGGACATAATCCTCGCGGGCGGTCTGCTCAACTACACAAGAGAATCGCAGAAGTAATCGAAGCTTTCGGGTTTGTTACCTCAGTAAATAA
>CAVFAN010000005.1:0-139288 GCA_963620555.1 bacterium | reverse complement strand
AATCAAGGGATTCCGGTCAGGGAGCTACCGAGTAGCGACCACGATTTCGAGTCAGGGCCGTTATGACCACTTCGATACCTGTCCGTATTTTTAACGGCTATGATATTTTAGCAAATGTGTCGGGCTTTGTCAAGCAGATTTGCGACTTGCTGTTAATTTTATGTAGCAACTTGCGTTAGTTCTCTTTTGGTATTTACGGCTGCGCGGCGATACAATGACCCCACCCGTTTTTGCGGGTGGGGCTTTGTGCTGCGGATTTTAGAATGTAACTTTTACGGTCTTTATCTCGAAGGGCTTGAATCTGAGCGAAACGGTGTTGCCGCTGACTTCGAGCTGCTCTTCGTTTTCTTCGAGCAGGTTGCAGACATACACGCTCTTCGGGGCGCGGTCGAAGGTGTAGACGCAGTCGGTCGTCTTGTTCCACGTCTCATAGGCGCGGATGACGATGCCGTCGCTGTCCTCAGCCTTCTTGACGGTCTCGATGATGACATTGTCCTTGTCGGTGCTCACGAGCGAGTAGCTGTCGTGAGCCGCCTTGCCGCTGACACAGTAGAGCGGCAGGTTGAGCGAGTAGCCCTGCTTGACGACGTCGGAGGTATCGACCGAGCCCGTGTGCGGGTAGATGGAGTAGGTGAAGCGGTGAACTTCTCTGTCCTGCTCGCTGTTCGGATTGACGGCGCAGCGCAGGAGGCTCGTTCTGATGTGACCGTCCTTTATGTCGTGACCGTACTTGCAGTCGTTGAGCACGGAGAGACCGAAGCTGTTGTCGCTGAGATCGACCCACTTGTGACCGACAACCTCAAACTGCGCGAAATCCCAAAGCGTATTGCGGTGGGTCGGACGCTTGTAGTTGCCGAACTGGATATCGTAGGTGGCTTCGGTGGCGTTGACATCAACAGGGAAGTCCGCCTTGAGAAGGAGCTTCTTCTCCCTCCAGTCAACCGTGTAGTCAACATCGATGCGCGGCAGGTCTGCATAGAAGATGAAGCTCTGCTCGATGGTCGAGGAGAGGAACTTGCGCGTGACCTTTATGACCGTGCGGACGGATCCGCTCTCCGTCACATCGACTGCGCTGACATCGTTTATCTCGGTGTATTTCTGATCGAAATATACCTTGACATCCCACGCCTCGTGGTTGAACGGTCTGTCGTCATAGGCGTAAATTCTGTTAAGAACCTCGCCCTCGGGCGCGACGGCTCTGCCGGTCGCCTTGTGGATGAGCGACGCGATATTCATATCCTTGTCGAACCTGACGGTGAAGAATCTGTTCTCTATAGTCTTATTTTCGACCTTGACGGTGTTCTCGCCGGACTCGCCGCCGCGGACAATATTGAAGGTCTTGTATCCCTTTGCGGGCACGCCCTTTGCGAAGAATACAAGGCGTCCGTCTGCGGATTTCTGCCACGGCATGACGTTGCCGTCGGCGTCAACTATCGAGAAGTGCTCCTCTGCGGGCATATCGGTGACAACGACATCGTCGCGCTCTGCGCCGAAGGTGTTGAAAACGGTCAGGGCATTGCCGTCCGGAGTGCAGACTATCTTGCCGAGAGTATCGGCTATTTCAGCTTTACCCTCGGAGATGAGCTTGTCGTACTGCTCCTTGGAATCCTCGTAGACCTCTTTTATCGAAGAGCCGGGGATTATATCGTGGAACTGGTTGAGAAGTATTATCTTCCAGCCGTCGTTGATGAATTGACGGGGATAGGGCGCGATGCCGTTTGAGTCGGCGATGGCGCAGACAGTCTCCATATCGTGATAGAGCAGCTCGCTCTTTCTGTTGTAGCGCTTGTTCCTGCCCTGCGATGTCAGGGTGCCGCGGTGGAACTCGAGATAGAGCTCGCCCGCCCATTTGGGCAGTCTGCGCGAACCCTTGACTTCCTTTTCAAGGTCGTGATAGAAGTCTATCGCAAACTCCTGCTTGACCTTCGGGCAGCCGGGGATGCCCTTTGCCATGCGCTGACCCATTTCGAGCATATCGCGGGTCGGTCCGCCGCCGCCGTCTCCGTGACCGAAGGTGCAGAGATACTCTTTGTTGAGATCCTTCTGCGAATATCTGTGCCAGCCGCCGAGGATGTGCTCGGGGTTGAGATAGGCGTTGTATGTAGTCTGCCAGCAGTCGCCCTCGTCGAAGCAGTCCGTGCTCGGCGAGAAGTGGGAGAGAATCTCCGTGCCGTCGATGCCCTTCCACATGAATGTGTCATAGGGCACCTTGTTGAACTCGTTCCAGGATATCTTTGTGGTCATGAAATAGTCGATACCGGCTTTTTTCATTATCTGCGGGAGAGCCGCACTGTAGCCGAAAACATCGGGGAGCCACATTATCTTGTTGTCAACGCCGAACTCGTCCTTGAAGAAACGCTTGCCGACTAAGAACTGGCGGACAAGGGATTCGCCGGAGGTGACATTGGTGTCCGACTCGACCCACATGCTGCCCTCGACCTCCCAGCGTCCTGCGGCGATCATCTTCTTGATGCCCTCATAGACCTCGGGATAGTCCTCCTTGACAAACGCATAGAGCTGAGCCTGAGAGGACATGAACTTGTATTCGGGATATTCCTCCATGAGCTTGAGGACGGTCGCGAAGGAGCGTCCGGCTTTCTCTCTGGTCTGCCGCAGTCTCCAGAGCCACGCGACATCTATATGCGTGTGGCCGATGCAGCAGGCGGTCGCGTCCATGGCGTCCTTTGAATATATCTCCCTGTCGAGCAGGTCTATAGCCGCCTCGGCGGAGGCCGCAAACGTATCGTAATCGGCTGTGTTGAAATCGATAAGATTGACGGCGTCGTTGAGTGCCTTGACTATATCGATGCGCGGAAGATCGTCCGCGTTGTAGAGGGACGCGACCTTGAGCGGGGTTCTGAGATCGAAGATGAGGCGGTTGACGAGGTCGTCTGCGACCTTGAGGCGCGCACCCATTCTCAGCTTGCCTCTGAATTCCCATGCGTCGGAATATGCGTTGAGGCAGCAGTCGAATTTCTCGCCGCCCTTGGCGCAGTCGAGCAGGCGAATCTCGCTGTGGTTCGAGTCCCCGCCCTGGCGCAGCTCGCCGTTGAAATACATGATGAACTGCGGGTTGCTGCGGTTCCACGGACCGCTCGCCGAGGGGGTCAGCTGATAGACCACGGGTCTGCCGGCAAAACGCTCGGGGACAGTGAAGCTGTGGCGAAACCACGCATAGTCCTCCTCATAGCCCCAGTAATCGTTCTCCGAGTCGAAATCCGTCCATTCGCCCTCGTCGATCTGTGAAAATTTGTACTGCCCGTCGCGGAATTTGAAGCCGCCGAGCGTCTCGCTGTCGGGGTAGAGATATTCGTTCTCAAGGTCTTCAATGACCTTGTAGACCCTTCTTGCGAGCATGAACCGCTCGGAATTCTTATCCGTGAAGCGTATGTCTACATGACTCATTTGATTGCTCCTTTCGGAAATTTATTTTGTCTGTTTAATTTTACCCCAATGCCCTGAAAAAAGCAACTGAAACTGGCGCCGAAAATCGACCCGAGGAATATTTTTTCTCTCCGATTTGCGTCCTGCTGCATTTCAAAGCAAAAAGCTCCGCAGAGGAAAAGTGCGGAGCCGTAGAGGTGCTTATGCGTGGTTGTTGTGTATCATATTTTTGATATCGGCGGGATTGACCGTACCCTTGAAAAATCTTCTCAGCTCGGAGAGGCTGCGCAGGGGATTGGGATTCCAGTCCGAACGGGGAGCGGGCTTTATGCCCATTTTCTCGAGCATCGGGCGCAGAGCTTCAAAACGCGCCTCAAAGCTGCTGTAATCCATATTTTCTCTCTTTGTCCAGCCTGCCTCGGCAACGACCCAGAAGCGGGGAAAGCACATATATGAGAGCTTTTCAAAGTCGCGGACATACTCTGTCCAGATCGGGCACTCAACGCCGAAAACATTTTTCTTTCCCATTGCGGTCAGACCTTTTATATATGGGTCGAGGCTGTATGTCTTTTTAAGAGAGGTCATGCCGAAAGGATAGTCGCAGTAGTAGTAATAGAACTCGGAGACTATCATCTTGCCGCCGTTGTTCGCAAACTCGACGGAGCGGTCTTTTTTGTCCATCCATCGCTGAACGATGACATCCTTGGGCATCATGCCGCTGTTGAGGCTCTCGTTCCAGACTATAGCGGTCTTGCCGTGCTTTTTAAGAAAGTCAACGGCTTGGAGCACGAACCAGCCCTGAAGCTCCTCCTCGTCATTGAGACCCTGCTCCTTCATGCGAGCCTGGCATTTCGGGCAGTTTTTCCAGCGAACCTTGGGAGCTTCGTCGCCGCCGATATGGAAATATCTGCCGGGGAATAGTTCGATCATCTCGCCGAGTACGTCAAAGACGAGCTTCAAAGAATCGTCGTTTCCGGCGCAGAGGATATCGTCATAGATGCCCTGCTTCGTGCCGACCTTGAGCACCTCGCCCTTGCAGGAAAGCTCGGGATGGGCGGCGAGCACGGAGAGTGTGTGACCGGGCATATCAAACTCGGGGATGACCTCGATATAATTGTCGTCGGCATATGCGACGACCTCGCGGATCTCGTCCTTCGTGAAATATCCCGAATATTCTTCATTGAAGTGATACTGACCGAAATCCGAGCTGCTGCGGCGGGAGCCGACTGTGATGAGCTCGGGGTGGCTGTCAATTTCAACGCGCCAGCCCTGGTCGTCGGTCAGATGCCAGTGCATGGTGTTCATCTTGACGAGCGCGGCGGCGTCGATGAGCTTCTTTATATTCTCGACCGTCGTCATATGGCGTGCGCAGTCGAGCATGAATGCGCGGTATTCAAACGCGGGCGCGTCCTCGATTTTGACGCACGGGCAGATATCGAGCTGCTTTAGCTGCTTCAATGTCTGACTCGCATAGAAAGCACCGCGCTCGCCGCCGGCGGTGGCTTCAACGCCGTTTTCGGTCACTTCGAGCACATAGCCCTCCTCTGAAAGGGTGTCCGTCAGGCGTGCGGAAAAGCTCTCCGAATCGATGCTATCCATCTTGACGCTTCCGCCGAGATAGTCGATTTTGTTGGGATTGGGAATAATATTGAGCTGCTTCATTTTCTTTTCCTCCGAAAGGCTTTTGTCAAGGTCAGTATACAATAAACGCAATGCAAAAGCAAGGCGAAATTCAGCCCTCGGGCTTTTCCGGGTGTTCCTTATGCCCGTCGTGTCCGTTTTTGCTTTTCTCGGCTCTGCACGCCTCGGCGCAGATTTCCTCCTGCTTTTCGAGCGTTATCTGCTTCATTGTGTTTTCGTCTATCTTCAACAGCTTCATCAGTATTGCCTGGCGGGCGAGGATGCGGTTCATCTTGCCGTGAATATCCTCTATCATTATCTCGGTTTTGAGGTTGACCTTGTAGTCGTTCTCGGCGCGTCGGCGATCCTTTTCCTCCTGGCGGTTCTGGCTCATCATTATCAGCGGAGCCTGCAAGGCGGCGACGCATGAGAGCACTAAGTTGAGCAGTATAAACGGATAGGGGTCGAACGCGTGCTTTGCGAGTATAACATTGCCGACCATCCAGAGTATCAGCAAGGCGGAGAACGAAAATATAAACGCCCAGCTGCCGGCGAACTTCGCGATTTTATCCGCGGCGCGCTGACCGAAGGAGTATTTTTCCTTCTCGGGATTCGCCGATATTCTGCTGTCGGCGAGCAGGGATATGATATCTTCATTGCTCATATCGTGCTTGACATCGCTGATTATTTCGTTGACAAGTTTTTTGTTATCTTTCATACGGCACACTCCCTTAGAGTCTATCTGTATATTATTTTAACACAAGGCGAAAGGATTTTCTATATTAATATTTGCATTTTTCGGGCGGCGGGGGTATACTGTATATGCAGATGCAGTGTAAAGTTAAAATGAAAGAATAGCTCACAAAAACGCAGAAAAGCTTCACGCGACGAGCGGGAACGCGTGTTTTCTCTGTTTTGGTAAATTCAGACCGGCGACCTGAGCGGGGGGTAAGACCGTTTAAAGCGGAATGCGAGCGGACAAAGTTGAAGAAAAAGACAATTGATGATTTTATGGGGCGTGTAAATGATCTACACAGAAAAAACAAAAGCCGCCTTGAAACTTTGCTTTGAGGCGCATAAAAATCAAACGGATAAAAGTGGGATGCCGTATGTGTTTCACCCGTTTCATCTGGCAGAGCAAATGGGCTTTCCTTGCGCTGTGCCGGATGCATTAAAGCTGTTGACGCATAATGACGATACACCGTATATGGAGTATGTAGCAAAAATAAAGGATAACCCGATTGCAAAGGCTGTCAAGCTTGCCGATTTGGAGCACAACAGCGATTTATCAAGACTCGATACAATAGATGAAAACGCCTTGAAACGGAAAGAAAAGTACAGCCAGGCTATCCGCCTGTTGAATGAATAAGGCATTTTATATTGATGATATGTCGCATACGGTGCGACCAAACGAATCCCCTGCACGACTATAATGTGATTGTAAGGGTTAAGAAACCGGATAATATATGAGGAGAGAAGAAAAATGAAAGAGCTGATGAAGAATATTTCAAAATCCGAGGTACTGACCCTGAGAGATCAGGTGCTCTGCCAGCCCGGGCAGGTGGTCAGCAAGACCCTCGCCCAGAACAACGCGCTGAGCATAACGCTCTTCGCTTTCGACAAGGACGAGGAGATAAGCACCCACGCCTCCGGCGGCGACGCATTCGTCACCTGCCTTGAGGGAGTCGGGAAAATAACGATAGACGGCGTTGACTATGAGCTGCACGAGGGCGAGAGCATAGTTATGCCCGCAGGTCATCCGCACGCGGTCTACGGCAAGGAGCAGTTCAAGATGCTGCTCGTTGTGGTGTTTTGAGGATAAAATAAAATAGCAATGTCCGCCGTATTAGACATAAATGCGGCGGACGAATTTATATAATTTTACCCCTGCTTCGAAAACTCGCACCCGCAGTAGTTCTGCCTGTATAGATCATACTGCTTCGAGAGTTCTATCGAACGCTTGTAGCCCTCGCGCTTCTTGAAATCTGCGGGCAGGTGGCGCACCCCGTATTTTTCGCCCATCTCCTCGCCGATGCGGTTTAGCAGCTGCGAATTTTTGTGCGGGCTTACGGAGAGCGTGGTCGTGAAATAGTCGAAGCCGTGCTTTTGCGCCTCCTGAGCCGTGCGCTCGAGCCGCAGATAAAAGCACCTTTCGCACCGCGAGCCGCCCTCGCGCTCCTGCTCATAGCCCTTTGCCGCATCGGTGAACTGCGTATGGTCATATTCACATTCGAGCATTTTCACGCTGTGCTCGGCGGGCAGGAGAGATATTATCCTGCGCTGTTCGCTGAGGCGGTGTTCATATTCCTCTGCGGGGTAGATGTTCGGGTTGAAGTAGAGCACGGTGACATCAAAATATTTTGTCAGATATTCGAGCACATAACTGCTGCACGGTCCGCAGCAGCTGTGCAGCAGCAGGGACGGCACGCGCCCCTGCTTTTTTATTTCACCAATTTCGCGGTCGAGTTCGAGCTGATAGTTGATTTTGTTCATCTCAACGCCTCCGCAGTATATGATACCGCAAAGGGGCGGATAAATCAACCGCTCAGTCGAGGATGCGCCCGTCGGTCGATATCGTCACGACCTGCCACGGGATGAATTTGCCGCTGTTCTGCAATGCTGTTTTTGCGGCATGCTCGAGCCCGCCGCAGCAGGGGACTTCCATTCTGACGACCGTCACGGACTGTATATTGTTGTTCGCGATTATTTCGGTCAGCTTCTCGGAATAATCGACGCTGTCGAGCTTAGGACATCCGACAAGGGTTATGTGACCTTTAATGAATTTTTCGTGGAACGCCGCGTAGGCGTAGGCGGTGCAGTCGGCGGCGATGAGCAGCTTTGCGCCGTCAAAATACGGCGCGTTCACCGGCACGAGCTTTATCTGAACCGGCCACTGGCGCAGACGGCTCTGCATTTCGGCAGGCTGTGCCGAGGGGGTATTGTCCTCGCGGTTCATCGTCATAAGCCTTGAGCCGGGGCAGCCGCCGGGATGCCCGCCGAGCTTTTTCTTCATCATATTTTCTTTGACCGCTTCGGCATCATAGGCTGCGGCTTCGCGCTCGACAAAGGTTATCGCGCCCGTAGGGCACGCGGGCAGGCAGTCGCCGAGACCGTCGCAGTAGTCGTCGCGCATGAGCCTGGCTTTGCCATCGACCATGGCTATCGCGCCCTCGTGGCAGGCGGCGGCGCAGGCCCCGCAGCCGTTGCATTTCTCTTCGTCAATATGGATTATTCTGCGCTTCATAAAAATTCCTCCGAGCGTAAGATTTGTTTTTCTTGACCTGACGCATTTATTATAGTAGAATCAAGGTGAAATCACTGTTGTAAAAACAACGGAGTGTGAAAAATATGTCGGAAAATTTTGAAAAAATCAAAGCTGCACCGCTGTTTTCGGGAATAGATGAAAGCAAGCTGCCCGAACTGCTTGACGCCCTTGACGCGCACAGCCGCAGATATCAAAAGGGCGAAATAATAATGCCGGAGGGCGAAAAGACGGACTCGCTCGGGCTTGTGATGAGCGGCAGTGTTCTGATAGTGCAGGACGATTTCTGGGGCAACCGCAACATTATGGCACGGATAACGCAGGGCGGAATATTCGCCGAGTCATTCGCCTGCACGGGCGAAAGGCTGACGGTCGGCGCGGAGGCGGAGAGCGAGTGCGAAATAATGCGGCTGAAGGTCGGAAATGTGCTCGGCACGTGCCCAAAGTCGTGCGACGGACATTCAAAGCTTGTCGGCAATCTGATATCCGAGCTTGCGCGCAAAAATCTGAATTTCAACTCGAAGCTCGGGCACATGGGCAAGCGCACGACGCGCGAAAAGCTGCTGTCATATCTTTCGGCGCAGGCGATGAAGAGCGGAAAAAATGAGTTTGACATTCCGTTCGACCGCCAGCAATTGGCGGACTATCTCTGCGTTGACCGCAGCGCGATGTCCGCACAGCTCTGCGCCCTCAGGGACGAGGGGATATTGAAGTTTAAGAAAAATCATTTTATGCTCAACAGAATATGAAAAAACGACCGCCCAATGAACGGACGGTCATTTTATTGTCGGTTAAGATTTATTTCTTCTTCCCTGTGCCTTCGTATTCCTTGATCCAGTCGATCATATCGGAGAAGGACTGCTTTGCGCCCATGGGGGCGTAGCCGAGCTCTTCCTTAGCCTTGTCGCAGCTGAAGTTGCAGTTCGAGGTCAGCTTGCGGATGGAGTAGCGGGTGAAGAGCGGGGTCTTCTTCGCGGCGTTGTAATAGACCTCCATGAGAGGAGCAAACGCATTTGCAAGGCCGAGAGAAATCTTGAAGCTCGGAGCCTTGAAGCCGCAGATGTCTGCGAGCATATGTATCAGCTGGTCAACTGTGACGACCTCATCGGTGAGGATGTAGCCCTCGCCGGGTCTGCCCTTTTCGGCTGCGCCGATCATGCCGCTTGCAACATCGCGCACGTCAACAAAGTTATATGCGCCGAAGGAGAGCGATACGGGGAACTTGCCCTTGAGGAACATTCTGACCATCTCGCCGACGGAAGAGACCTTGAAATCATACGGTCCGCAGCAGGCACCGGGATAGACGACGACAGTCTCAAGCTTCTCGTCGTTGTTTGCAAAAACATAGTTCGTGGCGGTAGCCTTGGTCTTTGCATAAGTTCCGTCAAGACCCTCGGGATTGAAGTGAGAGATCTCGCGCATGACCTGATTGTCGGGGAGCGGGGGATAAGCGTCAACGGAGGAGGCATAGACAAGACGCTTTACGCCGCACTTTTTGCACGCCTCGACGACATTCTTTGTGCCGTCAACATTGACCTTCCAGGTCATGTCCTCGTTGCCCTTGTTTATCTCGATAACGCCTGCAAGGTGATAGACGACATCCGCGCCGTCAAAAGCCTTTTCGAGAGAAGCGGGATCGGTGACATCGCCGAACACGCGCTCACATTTGATGCCGTCAAAGATTTTGCTGTCTTTCCTGATGAGTATTCTGAAGTTTTCGCCGCGTGCCTCGAGTTCCTTAACGAGTGCGTAGCCGACGTGACCCGTAGCGCCCGTGACGACTGAAAGCTTGTCTCCCATTGGTAATCAACACTCCTTTAATTTTAAGCTTACACATCCTATTATATATCAGAACAGCCCCTTGATATTTACGCTTGAGAACTATTTGACGGCGAATGAATAATTATTTATTTTTTAGTCAAAGTGCTGAAGTGTTTCGTCAATAACATTGACTTTTTGTATGTTTGGGGCTATTATTTTATAGCGGTATTTTGTTCTGCACGGCGGCGTGTGACCGACCGGACGCCCGCGCAGAGAACGGATATATGATATACACATATTGAAAGGAAGGATTCAAGTGGCAAAATACGTCCTTGCACTCGATCAGGGAACGACGAGCTCACGCGCAATCGTTTTTGACAAAAAAGGCAATATCGTAGCCAAGGCGCAGAAGGAGTTCGATCAGATTTATCCCGCCGCGGGCTGGGTCGAGCATGACCCGATGGAGATACTTTTCAGCCAGTTTCAGGCGGTGACCTCCGTCTTTGCTTCGGGCGGGGTGAAGCCCGAGGACATAGCTGCTATCGGCATCACGAACCAGCGCGAGACCACCGTTATGTGGGACAGGGAGACGGGCAAGCCCGTTTACAACGCCATTGTCTGGCAGTGCCGCCGCACGGCGGAGCTGTGCGAGCAGATAAAGGCGGACGGCATGGAGGAATACATAAAAGATAAGACCGGTCTTGTTATAGACGCGTATTTCTCCGGCACGAAGATAAAGTGGATTCTTGACAATGTTCCCGGAGCACGCGCACTCGCAGAGGCGGATCAGCTGCTTTTCGGCACGGTCGAAACTTGGCTCATATGGAATCTTACCGGCGGCAGAGTGCATATAACCGACTACTCCAACGCATCGAGAACGATGCTTTTCGATGTTGACAAGCTCTGCTGGGACGAGAAGATGTGCGAATATCTCAACATCCCGATGTCTATTCTGCCCGAGGTCAAGCCCTCGAGCATGGTCTACGGCAAGGTCGCAGGCGGCATAATCGGTCTGGAGGGGCTCGAGGGTATCCCGATTGCGGGAGCTATCGGCGATCAGCCGGCTGCCCTGTTCGGTCAGGCATGCTTTGAGCCCGGTCAGGCGAAGAACACCTACGGTACCGGCTGCTTCCTGCTGATGAACACGGGCGAAAAGCGCGTCAAATCGAAGAACAACCTGCTCACGGGCGTTGCGTGGGGTATCGGCGACAAGGTCGAATATGCCATTGAGGGTTCTGCGTTTAACGCGGGCTCGGTCATAAAATGGCTTCGCGACGAGCTGCATATGATAGACACCGCGAGACGCTGCGACGAGCTCGCCGAGAGTGTGCCGGATGCCAACGGCATATATTTTGTCCCCGCGTTTACGGGACTCGGCGCACCCTATTGGGATATGTATGCACGCGGCTGCATAGTCGGACTCACACGCGGAGTCAACCGCGCCCATGTCGCGAGAAGCGTCCTTGAGGCTATTGCCTATCAGATGACAGACCTTCTTGAGGCGATGGAGGACGATTCCGGAATAACCTTCACCGAGCTTCGCGTTGACGGCGGCGCGAGCGTGAGCGATATACTGCTTCAGATCCAGTCGGATATGATACGCACGATAGTTGACAGACCCAAGACCGTCGAGACGACCGCCTTGGGCGCGGCATACCTTGCGGGGCTTGCCGTCGGCTACTGGAAGGATAAGGACGAGATCGTGCAGAACCGCGAGATCGAAAAGATATTCACCCCCCAGATGGAGAAGTCGCGCCGCGACGAGCTCTATAAGGGCTGGAAACGCGCAGTCGAGCGTTCGCTTGACTGGGCAAGGGACTGATAAAAAACAGCCGCCGACCGACCTGCTGATCGGCGGCTGTGAAATTTATACGGACACGAAAGGAAAACGAAAATGGATTATCTGAGCGAATCACTCAAGCTGCACTATGAGCTGCGCGGCAAGCTGGAGATACAGCCGAGAGCCGGAGTCGGCAACAAGGACGAGCTGTCCCTTGCCTATACCCCCGGAGTCGCGGCGGCGTGCCTTGAGATAAAGGACGATGTGAGCAAGAGCTACGACCTGACCCGCCGCTGGAACACCGTCGCCGTCGTCACGGACGGCACCGCAGTGCTCGGTTTGGGTGACATAGGTCCCGAGGCGGGTATGCCCGTTATGGAGGGCAAATGCGTACTCTTCAAGGCGTTTGGCGGAGTTGACGCGATACCGCTGTGCGTGCGCTCAAAGGAGGTTGACGATATAGTCAACACCGTCGCCCTGCTCGCAGGCTCGTTCGGCGGAGTGAATCTTGAGGATATCTCGGCTCCGCGCTGCTTTGAGATTGAGCGCAGGCTCAAGGAGCGCACGGATATACCGATTTTCCACGACGATCAGCACGGCACGGCGGTCGTCTGCCTTGCGGCTGTTGTCAACGCGCTGAAAATAGTTAAAAAGCAGCTCCCCGACTGCACCGTCGTTTTCAGCGGCTCGGGTGCTGCGGGCGTTGCGATAGCGAGGCTGTTCGACTCCATGGGCGCGGGCGAGATAATCATGTGCGACCGCAGGGGCATAATCTGCGAGGGCGGCGACCTGACCCCCGCAAAGGCGGAAATTGCCGCGTTCACAAACAAAAATCACCGCACCGGCACGCTTGCCGACGCGATGAGGGGCGCTGATATATTTGTCGGCGTCTCCGCTCCCGGAATCGTGACGCAGGAGATGGCTGCGTCGATGGCTGAAAATGCGATAATCATGGCAATGGCAAACCCCGTGCCCGAGATAATGCCCGACCTTGCAAAGGCGGCGGGCGCGGCGGTAGTCGGCACGGGCAGAAGCGACTTCCCGAACCAGATAAACAATGTTCTCGCGTTCCCCGGCATTTTCCGCGGTGCGCTTGATGTCCGCGCAAGCGACATAAATGAGGAGATGAAGATTGCCGCCGCCAAGGCAATAGCCTCGCTCGTCAGCGACGATGAGCTGAACCCCGAGTATATCCTGCCTGCGGCATTTGATGAGCGCGTGGGCAAGGCGGTCGCGGAAGCGGTCGCACAGGCGGCGAGGGACAGCGGCGTTGCAAGAATATGATTATAATTTCGTGATATAGCGGGCATCGAGGCTTATCCCGTTTTCTTCACATGTCGAGGCAACGAAGCTCTGCGTTTTGTCTATGACGGTCTTGAAGCACAGCGGTATCTTGGCGGGTGTGCGGCGGGGCGAGAGACTGCCCTGCGTTATCAGCTCGTTCTCGATGCAGTCGAGTATGCACAGATAGGCGGGTTCGTTCAACTTGTCTATATTGGGCATCCAATCGTTCGGCAGGCAGCCCTTGGCGGTCTCCGCGATTATGATGCGGTACATCATGAGGCTGTATATCCTGTGCAGGGCATCGACGGTTGAATTGCCTTCCTGCGGAAAGGACAGAAAATTTCTGAGCTTTCCGGCGACGCGGAATATAGTCAGCGTATTGAGCTCCGAGTCGGAGGGCAGGTCGCCCTTTATGCCGAACGCGCCCTCAAAGCCGCGCTTTGATTCGCTCAGCCCCAGCAGGTAGTCCGCAGTTACATTGTAGTAATCCGCTGCGCGGCAGAGGAAATCAAGCCCGCATTCGCGTATGCCGTTTTCGTAGTGGGAGAGCAGTGCCTGCGAGACTCCGAGCCCTGCGGCGGCCTCCTTTTGGCTCAACCCCTTTTCTTTCCTGAGCGACGATAAGCGTGCGGTTATATTTGTTGCCATAACGACACCTCTTTTATACAGTCTGTATAATTATTATATCAGAGATTTGAGAATTTTCAATCATACAGTTCAACAAAATACTCAGCGTATTTTTGGAGGAAATATGAAAAGCTATATAGTATATATCATAAGAAGCGGCGCGACAAAGGAGGAAATCGAGGGGAAATATATCGGTCACACCGATGTCGAACTCAGCGAAGAGGGCAGAAAGCAGCTCGAGAATATGCGCTCGGAGCTTGTCTATCCGCCCGTCGGCGCGGTCATATCAAGCCCGCTCAAGCGCTGCACCGACACTGCGGCGATACTCTATCCCGACAACAAGTGCATTACTATAGACTCGCTCATAGAGTGCAACTTCGGCGAGTTCGAGGGCAAGGACGCGGAAGAACTCAAGGACTATCCGCTGTTCCCGCGCTGGCTCGCCGGTGAGCAGGGCGTCGAGCCGCCGTTCGGCGAGAGCAACGAGGCGTTCGCAAAGCGCGTGTGCGAGGGCTTCATAAAAATAATCGACGGTCTGATAAAGACGGGGACCGACCGTGCGGCGATAGTCACCCACGGCGGCGTGATTATGGCACTGCTGACGAATTTCGGTCTGCCGCAGCTGCCGATGCACGAGTGGATAACCCCGAACGGCTGCGGCTACACTCTGCGCATAACCCCGTCGCTGTGGATGCGCGGACACAAGCTGGAGGTCGTCTACGAGTTCCCGTATGAAAAGAACGACGAGGACGGCGAAGAAGAATAAAATTTGACGGGAGGCGGCAATATGCAGTACAGAACCATAAGAGCGGCGGCGAGTGCCGAGTTCGTTGAAAAGCGTTCGCGGTTCATCGGCTATATATCGCCCGTCACGACTCAGCAGGACGCGATAGCGTTTATTGATTTGATAAAGTCGAAGCACTGGGACGCAACGCATAATGTCCCTGCATATATAATCAGAGAGGGAAATATCTGCCGCTTTTCGGATGACGGCGAGCCGCAGGGGACTGCGGGAATGCCGGCGCTCAATGTCCTGCAAAAAGAGGAACTGACCGACTGCGTTCTGGTTGTCACCCGATATTTCGGCGGAATACTGCTCGGCGGCGGGGGACTCGTCAGAGCCTATTCACACGCGGCGAAAATCGCGGTTGATGCGGGCGGCATAGTGACCCGTGCGGAGTGCAGCATAGTGAAAATCCGCTGCGACTACACATTTTACGGTCGCCTTGCCTCGCTCATTCCGGGGCAGGGCGGCATAGTTGAGGACACGGCGTTCGAGGATGCGGTGACGGTAAAAATGAGAATACCGCAGGAGCTTGAACCCGCGTTTGAAGCTCGGCTTGTTGATCTGAGTAACGGCACCTGCCGCGGAGAAATTACAGACACGGTTTTTGCGGACATAGATTGAGGATAAATATGAAGATACTTTTTCAGGGCGATTCGATAACGGACGGCAACAGATACAAAGAACCCGAACGCCGCCGCGATCTCAACCATCAGATAGGGCACAGCTACGCATTTATTGTCAGCGGGATGCTCGGCGCGGAACACCCGGACGCCGGGCTTCATTTTATAAACCGCGGCATTTCCGGCGACACGACGCGTGGGCTGCTCCGCCGCTGGCGCGAGGACGTGCTTGACATAGCACCGGATGTTATGAGCCTGCTCATCGGCACGAACGACTGTTTTCTTGAGGGCGAAAATCATGTTGAGCCCGAGGAATACGAAAAGAATCTTCAAAGCATACTCTCGCAGTCGTTTGAAACGAACGGGGAGCTGAAAGTGTTTCTCATGGAGCCGTTCTTCCTGCCGACAAAGGAAAGATTCAAGGCGGAAGAGAATATTTGCCGCGAAGAAATAGGCAGATATTCGCAAGTTTGTCGCCGCATTGCCGAAAAGGACGGCAGGATATTTTTCATCCCGCTTCAGCACCTGTTTGACGAAGCCGCAGAGGGAAGCGACTGCGCCTACTGGATATGGGACGGCATCCACCCGACGGAGAGCGGGCACGCGCTGATAGCGCGCGAGTGGATAAAAGCATTCAAGGCGATGTTTGAATAAAAAACCAACCAAACAAAAAATCCTCCGTATGGATCCATACGGAGAATAACTTTTTTGCTTTGATTATTTCCCGGCGGCTGCGGCAGTTCTTCTTGCCTGGAGCGCGTCGGATATCTCCTGCTTCTTTTTGCCGACGATATCGTATTTGAATATCGGGATAGAGGAGAGCAGGGAGAGAATGCCGGGGACAACGGCGTAGGCGAAGAACACGATGTCCTTTGTCTTTGTCGCGAATCCGGCGGCGGTGCCTGCGGCAATTTCGCGCACGGTGTC
Organism: bacterium; assembly: GCA_963620555.1. Taxonomy (GTDB): domain Bacteria; phylum Bacillota; class Clostridia; order Oscillospirales; family Acutalibacteraceae; genus CAG-177. The sequence continues at coordinate 123,236 of CAVFAN010000005.1, read as the reverse complement.
CGAATAGCCGGAGACCTGAACGAACACAAGACCGAGTGCCGTGCCGAGCGCAAGGCATATTTTAATAGTCAGCGTGAGCACCGAATATGCCGTGCCCTCCATGCGCCTGCCGGTCTCGTACTCATAGTAGTCAACGCAGTCGGCGGTCATTATCATGGGCATGAGATTGACGGACGCGAACTGAAGACCCATGAGGAACAGCGAGAAGTAGAAGAGGACGGTGAGCGCCGTGCTGTCCGGGTTCGTGAACCAGAAGTGAGCGGTCACGAACGAGAGCACAGACGCGATGAAGCCGTAGATTGAAAGCCCGATAAAGACCTTTTTCTCGTCGAGCTTCTTTATGAGGAAAGGACAGGCTGCCATGCTTATCATCGTGCCTATCGCGGTCGAGATGCCGAGCACGGCAACGAGGTTCTGCGAGCCGAGAAGAATGTTCGCCGCCTGAACCTGAATGCCCATTGCCATCTGGCGTCCGAAGCCGAGAAAATACGAGATTATGACGAGCATGAACGGCTTATTAGATTTGAGTGCGCCCATCATGTCCTTGAAAGATATCTTGTCGCTCGCGGTGTAGGGAACACGCTCCTTGTTGAGAAGCGGAATGAGCCCGAACAGTACGCAGCCGAAAACGGCGGTGAGCACTGCGGTGAACAGATACTCGTTTGCTATCATGGGCAGGTCGGTCTCGCCGCTCTTGACGAGCACCTTGGAGCCGCCCGGGATTATAAGGCAGGCGATGGGTACTATCACAACGCAGGCGGAGAAGCCTATCTGCTTGAATGTGTTCGATATTGAGACGACATTTGTGCGCTCCGTCGGGTCGGGAGTGAGGACGGAGGCGATGCCCTGCGAGGGCACGTCGCCGAGGGTCATCGCGAAGCTCCAGAGAAGATAGGTCGCGAAAATCCATATGTAGGTTGCCGCTTTGTTCGTCTTGAACGGCACGTCGATGAATACGACCGCAGACATGACGAGCAGGGGCAGAATCGACTTTGCAATCATCGATTTGAACTTGCCTTTTTTGCTCTTCGAGCGGTCAATCATATTGCCGACGAACGGATCGAAAGCTGCAGAGAGTATTTTAGCCACGAGCACGAGAATACCGACGACTGCGATATCCGCGCCGAGAATCGAAGCGTCAAACTCCGCCTGATATGAATTCAGCAGACCGACTATCGCCTGAAAGCCGAAAAGACCGAGCGAATAGGCGGCGATCTCTTTGAAATTCATATACTTTGATTTTGCTGAGCCCATTGTCATACCCCTTTCAGCAAGCCCCGAGTTATCTTTTACCGCAGGTTCAAGGCTTTACTGTACTAAATTAATTTTATTATAAGCTGTGAATTTGCCCGTGTCAATATAAGCGGCATAATTTTTGCTGTCGGATTCGCTTTTGCCTTACGGATATGCCGTTCGGCTTGACACATTTCTATATTAAAGGTATAATTCATCATGGGTCAGTATAACAGCAGGAGGATAAAGTCAATGATTTCAAAGAAGCTTTTCGGTACTCTTTCCGACGGCAGAGAGGTCGATATATATGAGCTTAAAAACGCAAACGGCGTCAGCGCGTCCGTCATTACATACGGTGCAACCTGGCAGTCGCTTTTTGCGCCCGACAGGAACGGCAATTTTGAGGATATTCTCATCGGCTTTGACGATCTCAAGGGTCATGTCGAGCGTTCGGACTATCAGGGTCAGATTGTCGGCAGATACGCGAACCGTATCTGCGGCGGGCATTTTACCGTTAACGGCAAGGAAATTGATGTCATAAAGAACGAGAGGGGCAAGACCTGCCTGCACGGCGGCGGCGAGTTTTCTCACGCAGTCTGGGCGGCAAAAATCGAGGGCGGGAGCCTTGTGCTCGAATATAAGAGCGACGAGGGCTCGAACGGATTCCCCGGAGGGATGAGCGCAAGGGTGACTTACACTCTTGATGACAGCAACGAGCTTTCGATTGCTTATGAGGCCGTCTGCACCGAGGACACGCCGATAAATATGACGAACCACGCTTATTTCAATCTCGGCTCGTATAAATGCCCGAACGTGCTCTCTCAGGAGCTTCGCCTGTCCGCGTCGCGTTACACTCCCATTGACGGGGACAGTATACCGACAGGGGAGATAAGAGATGTCACGGGCACGGCGTTTGATTTCAGAAAGATGAAAGCCATCGGCAGGGATATAAAGCAGGACGATGAGCAGCTCATCATCGGATGCAGCGGCTACGACCACAATTTCTGCATTGACGAGGGTACGCAGGGCGCGTTCGCGACTGCATACGATCCCGAGAGCGGGCGCGTTATGGATGTCACAACGGATATGCCCGGCGTTCAGCTCTACACCGGCAACTTCCTCGACAGGATTCCCGGCAAGGGCGGCACGCTGATGAACAAATATGCCGGCTTCTGCCTTGAGACTCAGTTCTATCCCGATTCTCCGAACCGACCGAATTTCCCGTCCTGCATTTTCAAGGCGGGCGAAAAGTTCGAAAGCCGCACAAACTTCAAATTCTCGGTAAAATAAATTTTTCAGAGGCGTGTTTATGAATTCAACGGGTGCGCGGGCGCTGATAGATGTGCTGCTCGAACAGGGAGTCGATACGGTTTTCGGCTATCCCGGCAGCGCGGTGCTCGATATCTACGATGAACTTTACAAATGCGATAAAATTCGCCATATACTCACCTGCCACGAGCAGGCGGCGGCTCACGCGGCGGACGGCTACGCCCGTGCGACGGGCAGAACGGGAGTTGTTATTGCGACCTCGGGTCCGGGTGCTACCAATCTCGTGACGGGCGTCGCTGCGGCATACATGGATTCAAGTCCCGTTGTTGCGATAACGGGGAACGTCAAAACTTCGCTCCTCGGCAGCGACTCGTTTCAGGAGGTCGATATCGCGGGCGTTACGATGCCGGTAACGAAATATTCGTTTATAGCCTCGGGCGAGCGCGGAGTGGCTCAGGATGTCCGCGAGGCGTTCGCGATAGCGCAGTCGGGCAGAAAGGGTCCGGTCTTAGTCGATATCCCCGCGGATATCGCGGCTCAGAGCGAGGAATATGAACGCGCACCGAAGAGCGAGCCCGCCCCCGCAAAGGAGCCGACGAAAGCAGAGCTTGAACGCACGGCGCAGATGATATCCGAGTCAAAAAGACCGCTTATATATGTCGGCGGCGGGGCGATAAGCTCCGGCGCGTCCGACGCGCTGAAAACATTTGCTCGAAAACTGAATATTCCCGTCGCGTGCTCAATGATGGGGCTCGGCGCTTATCCGTGCTCAGCGGAGCTATTTTTGGGGCTCGTCGGCATGCACGGAAACCCGGCGGCAAATATGGCAGCGTTGAACTGCGATTTATTAATTGCCGCGGGCGCGAGATTTTCAAACCGCGTCGCCGCGAGCAAAGAGAGCTTCGCTCCGAAGGCGAAGATAATACATATTGATATAGACGCGGCGGAGTTCGACAAAAATATAATCTCCGACGCCCACATTCTCGGCGACCTCGGAAAGACGCTCGAAAAGCTCAGCGCTATGCTGCCGCCCGGCGAGAACTCCGAGTGGCTCGGCGAGATAGCCGAGTTCAAAAGGCGGATCCCGCGCCCGAAGCCATATGCTCCGTACACGGTTTTGCACACTCTGAGCGAGCTGACAAAGGGCGAAGCGAATATAGTGACCGATGTCGGTCAGAATCAGATGTGGACGGCGCAGTACTATGACTTTGAACGCCCGCGTTCGCTGATAACCTCGGGCGGACTGGGCGCGATGGGCTTCGGCATGGGGGCGGCGATAGGCGCGGCTCTCGGCGTGCCGGAGCGAAAGACCGTTTTGATAACCGGTGACGGCGGATTCCATATGAGCCTGAGCGAGCTGGCAACGCTCAGCAGATATAATATCCCCGTCATTGTCATCGTGATGAACAACGGCGTGCTCGGCATGGTGCGCCAGTGGCAGAGGGTATTCTATGACGGACGCTTTTCCGCGACTCAGCCGAATCGAGGGACGGATATAGTCGCCGTTGCAAGGGCGTTCGGCGTCAAGGGCATGAAAATAAAGAATCAGTCGCAGGCAAAGCGCGTTTTCAAAAAGGCGCTCTCAACGGACAAGCCGGTGGTTATCGACTGCCGCATCGACCCCGACTGCGCGGTGCTCCCGATGATACCGCCCGGCGGCGATATCACAACGGCTATCTACAAATAAGGAGAAATTATTATGACTCAGAAGCTGACCGTTTCGGCGCTTGTCCGAAACCGCTCGGGCGTTCTGCTCAGAGTGGCGGGACTTTTTGCGCGCCGCGGATATAATATACGAAGCCTTACGGTCTCCGAAACCGAGCATCCCGAGTTCTCGCGAATGACGGTTGTCTCCGAGGTTGAGCCGGAGCAGGTGAGACAGGTCGAGGCTCAGCTGTTGAAGCTCGAGGATGTTATAAAGGTGGCTCATCTCGAAGAGGGCAAGCTCGTTTCGAGCGAGCTTTTGCTGATAAAAGTTCACTGTCTCAACAAAGACAGACCGCAGGTTTTGAAAACAGTCATAGCCTACGGCGCGAGGGTCAAGGATATCGGTCACACGATGCTTACGGCGGAGCTGACGGGCGAGCCGGAGCGGATAGACGCATTTATCGCGGACATGAGCGTCCACGGGATAGCCGAGCTTTCGCGCTCGGGCATAACCGCTCTTGAGAGCGGCGACACGGTCATAAACGACTGACACGGGAGGGAGAGAGTTGAAAAAAATCGAACTGCTCGATTCGACCCTGCGCGACGGCGCTCAGGGCGAGGGAATATCCTTTTCCGTCAACGACAGGCTGGAGATAGTTCGGGTGTTGGACGAGCTCGGCATTCCTCTTATTGAGGCGGGCAACCCGACCTCCAATCCGCGAGAGCTTGAATTTTTCGAGCGGGCAAGCAGACTGTGGCTAAAAAACTCCCGTCTGTGCGCATTCGGCTCAACGCGGCGAAAGGACGGGAGCGTTGAGGAGGACGCGGCGTGCGCCGCCCTGCTCAAGGCGGAAACTCCGTGTGTTTCAATAGTCGGCAAGAGCAGAAAAATCCAGGTCGAGGGTATTTTGCAGACGAGTCCCGAAGAGAATCTCTCGATGATAGAGGAAACCTGCCGCTTTTTCAAAAGTCACGGCAAATATGTTATTTTCGATGCCGAGCACTTCTTTGACGGCATGTCGGACAACGACGGCTACGCGCTCGAAAGCCTGCGTGCGGCTCTGCGCGGCGGCGCGGACTGCCTGACGCTCTGCGACACGAACGGCGGCTCGTTCCCCGATTATATCGAAAAAGTTACCGGCGAGGTCGTAAGGGCTTTTTCGGGTATCGATATAGGAATCCACACCCACAACGATTCGGACATGGCGTGTGCGGGCGCACTTATGGCGGTCAGAGCTGGCGCGAGGCATGTGCAGGGCACTTTTATCGGCTTCGGCGAACGCTGCGGAAACGCGAGTTTGACTTCGATAATTCCTAATTTGCAGATAAAGTCCGATTATGAATGTATCCCGCAGGAGAATCTCAAAAATCTGACCTCCTCGGCGATAAAAATAGCGTCGATAGCTAATGTCACTCTGCACAAGAACGTTCCGTTTGTCGGGCGCAGCGCATTTGCTCACAAGGCGGGAATGCACGCCGACGGCGTTTTGAAATTCAGCGAATCGTTCGAGCATATCGATCCCGAATCCGTCGGCAACCGCAGGCGTTTTCTACTTTCGGAGGTCACGGGCAAGGCGGCGGTGCTCAAGAAGATACAGAAGCTCTATCCCGATTTCGACAGGGATTCGCCGCAGGTTGCGGAGCTGCTCGATATCTTAAAGCAGAAAGAATACGAGGGCTATCAGTATGAGGGCGCGGATTCGTCCTTCGAGCTGATAGTTCACCGTCTCGTCAGAAAATACAAACCGTTTTTCGACCTCATCAGCTACAAGGTGCTCGACGAGCTGCCCTATGACAATGACCACAGCGCGACGGCGACGATAAAGCTCAGCGTTGACGGCAGGGTCAGAATAGCGGCGTCTGACGGCGACGGTCCCGTCAATGCGCTCGACCGCGCCTTGCGTGAAGCTCTTGAGGTGTTCTACCCGTGTCTCAGAAAACTCAGGCTCATCGACTACAAGGTTCGCGTCATGGAGCCGAAAGACGCCACGGCGGCGAGCGTGCGCGTTCTTATAACCTCGTCCGACGGCGAGGATATCTGGACGACGGTCGGCGTGTCGCAGGACGTTATCAACGCGAGCTGGATAGCGCTCGTAGACTCCATCGAGCACAAGCTCGTGAGCATGGGCGAGGAGAAAAGATAAGAAATTTTGTAACAAAATGTTATTCCGCCATTCACACAAACTTTTTTGAATGGTTTATAATAACTATAATGGGTTCGTTCAAAACAAAGGAGAGGTACTTATGGCTAACGAAAAAATACTTGTCGTTGACGACGACGTTAATATCTGCGAACTGCTGCGCCTCTATCTTGAAAAAGAGGGCTACACGGTCAGCATAGTAAACGACGGCGAAAGTGCCGTGAAGAGCTTCGGCGAGATTCAGCCGGATCTGATGCTGCTTGACATAATGCTACCCCGCCTTGACGGCTGGCAGGTCTGCCGCGAGGTCAGAAAATTCTCGGACAAGCCGATAATCATGCTCACCGCAAAGGGCGAGACTTTCGACAAGGTTCTCGGTCTTGAGCTCGGCGCGGACGACTATGTCGTCAAGCCCTTCGATGCAAAGGAGGTCGTGGCGCGTGTCAAGGCGGTTCTCAGACGCAGCGCGGGCGCTCCGGCGGCGGACATAAAGCAGGTCGAATATGATAAGCTCAAGATAAATCTGACAAACTATGAGCTCTGGGTTGACGGCAAGCGCATCGACACTCCGCCCAAAGAGCTGGAGCTCATATATCACCTTGCCAGCAACCCGAACAGGGTGTTCACCCGCGATCAGCTGCTCGATGAGGTCTGGGGCTTCGACTATTACGGCGATTCGAGAACGGTCGATGTCCATGTCAAAAGGCTCAGAGAGAAGCTCGAGGGCGTGTCCGACAAGTGGGAGCTCAAGACTGTCTGGAGCGTCGGCTACAAGTTTGAGACCAAGGATTGATGTGCATGAAAAAAGCACGCAAAAAGCTCGAAATTAAAGATATGAAGAACGCAGGCTCGAGAACAAAACGCTCGGGTCTGTTTCACCGTTACTTCTATGTGACGGTGCTGATACTGTTCATCGGCTTCACCATTCTCGGCTCGTCATTATTGATATTTATCGCACGCTATCAGTCCGAGGAAAAGACGGCGCTTTTGAAACAGAACGCGAAGACTGTCTCGCAGACTGCCGCCGCCCTTATCCAAAAAGGCTATTCGTTCGAAGACGGCAACAAGGATTCGACCTTGCTCATGAGCGTTTCGACCGCTCAGCTTTCGCAGGCGATAGACGCGGACATTTATATATGCAACACCGACGGCAAGATAATCTGCTGCAAGGATATATGGCAGTCGGATCTGGTAATGTACATGGGCGAGTGCATAGTCCACAGCAAATACACCGTTCCGGCATCGGTTCTGTCAAAGCTCAGCGACGGCGGGTATACCGAAACCGGTACGCTCGGCGGAATGTACAAAAGCTCGCATTTTATAAGCGCCGAGCCGATAATAGCCTCCGGCAAGGTCTGCGGAGCGGTTATTGCCGCACAGGATACCGACTCGCTGCACGAGCCTGTCAGGGCAGTGCTCAAGATGTTCCTTTTTTCGGCCCTTCTTGCGCTTGCGATAGCGTTTGTTGCAACATATGTGCTGACTTATCAGATGACCAAGCCCCTGCGCGAGATGTCGGCGGCGGCAAAGCAGTATGCAAAGGGCGATTTCAGCAACCGCATTTCGGTGCCGTACAACAAAGTGCTGAGCGGCGACGACGACGAGGTTGGGGAGCTTGTGACTGCGTTCAACTCGATGGCGAACGCACTTTCGGCTATCGAGACCTCAAGGCGAAATTTCGTTGCAAACGTCTCGCATGAGTTAAAGACCCCGATGACCACCATCGGCGGGTTCATAGACGGTATACTTGACGGCACGATAGACTCGTCGAAGAGCACATATTATCTGAGGATAGTCTCCGATGAGGTCAAGCGTCTTTCACGCCTTGTCACGGGTATGCTCAATATGTCGAAGATAGAGGCGGGTCAGCTCAAAATCCAGCCCAAGGAGTTTGATATCTCGGCCATGACCTTCAAAACGATGCTCGGCTTCGAGCGCGTGATTGACGAAAAGAAAATTGAGATACGCGGGCTCGATAAGGTTGAGCCGCTCAATATCTGCGCCGACGAGGATATGATAAATCAAGTCATATATAATCTTATCGACAACGCCGCGAAATTCACAAACGAGGGCGGATATATCGAGGTCGCGATAAAGTCGGACAGCGAGAAGATGATATTCTCTGTCAAAAACAGCGGCAAGGGCATCTCCCGCGAGGAGGCGGGCAAGGTCTTTGAACGCTTCTATAAGACGGACAAGTCGCGCAGCTACGATGTCAAGGGAGCGGGTCTCGGCTTGTATATAGTCAAGACCATAGTTGATATGCACGGCGGTCAGATAACCGTCAACAGCGAACCGGGCGAGTATACGCAGTTTGTGTTCTGGCTTCCGCTGAGATGAATTTTTTCGGAAAAAAGTTGAATAAAAATCCAAAGGTTATTTACCTGCCGTTCAAGAAATCTTAATATTGGGAGTTCATAATAGTGTCAAAAGATGAAGGATATCCCGAAGGCAATTGATGGAGGTAAATTCAGCTTATGTACAACGATGATTATGTGAACAACTTCGGCAGCTCCGGCGAGATGCCGCCGGAAGACAACTCGGCAGACACCGCACAGCAGTCCGCGCCGCTTGAACCGGATCAGGTTTATTCCGCTCCGCAGCAGCCCGGGCAGGAAAGCTACGGCAGCAACGGCTCGTATAATTCCGGCAGCTATATGCCGCCTCAGCCGGAGAAAAAGAAGAAAAAGATGAGCGCGAAGAAAAAGGGCGTTGCGGTTTTTGCCGCGATTCTCGCGGTCGTTATCGCAGTCTCGGCGACCGTCACCGTGCTTACAAACAAAAACAACAGCAGCAGCTCCGGCAACAGCTCCGTGTCAAGCGGAACGGCTGAGGGCGACGCTCAGCTCAATATCGCAGAGACGCCGAAGGCGACAACGACATCAAAGACCGACGGTGTGCTCACCTCGGCTCAGATATATGAAAAGGTCTCGGCGAGCAATGTCGGCATAGTCGTATACAGCCAGTCGTCAAGCTCGGCTTCCGGCGAAGGCTCCGGTATAGTCATGGGCGAAAACAGCGACCACACATATACCTATATCATCACCTGCGCCCATGTTATCAACGGCGACGGCGTCAAGGCGGTTGTCCAGCTCCATGACGGCACCCAGTATGATGCCGAGATAGTCGGCTACGACTCCCGCACCGATATCGGCGTGCTGAAGGTCAAGGCCACCGGCTTCACCGCCGCAGAGTTCGGCGATTCAACGAAGCTTACGGTCGGCGAGACGGTCTATGCAATAGGCAACCCCGGCGGCACGGAGTTCTTCGGCTCGTTCACGAACGGCATGGTCTCGGCAATTTCGAGAACGGTAAGCAGTGAGATAGGATATTCAATGGAGTGCATCCAGCATACGGCAGCCATAAGCCCCGGCAACTCCGGCGGTGCGCTGATAAACGAGTACGGTCAGGTGGTCGGCATCAATTCGCTCAAGATAAGCGACAGCAGCTATGAGCTTATGGGCTTCGCCATTCCTATTTCGTCGGCGAAGGAGATAGTTGACGACCTTATCGCTTACGGCAGAGTGCCGAACCGTCCGAAGCTCGGCATCAGCTATTATTCCAACACATCGAGCCAGCAGTATAACATGATCGTGCAGATAAAGGGTCTGCCGGCGGGCTCGCTCATTATCGCGGACATCAACGCGGACAGCGACCTTGTGAACAGCGACGCCCAGGTCGGAGATCTCATAACGGCGGTCAACGGCAAGGAGTTGAGCACCTCTGAGGTTCTGCTTGAAGCGATTGAAAACTCCAAGGTCGGAGACACGCTGACTCTGACTCTGTGCAGGATATCGAGCAACTATCAGACGAAGGAATTCAACGTCAAGGTGAAGCTCGTCGAGGACACAGGAGACACGACATCGGCATCCTCTCAGCAGCAACAGCAGCAGGAGCAGACAACTCAGCAGGATAACAGATCATTCTACTACAACCCCTTTAATTGATATATCACCTTTCTAACGAAAAACGCGGGTGCAGATAAAACTGTGCCCGCGCTTTTTGGTTGCAAGGAGAGAAATGCTGTGATATAATTGTCTCAAATATTGCGGAGGATAATTAAATATGATCTATGTTCTGGCAGCCGCGCTGTTTGTATTTTTATGCGGCGCAAAGTTCGTCAAATCCGATGAGTTCAATTCTGACTATATGTCAAAAGATACGACCGGCGCGGTAAACGGAATCTTCGTGCTGCTCGTTTTCATGTGCCACATCAGCGGATATATGCAGCTTGGCGGCTCGTCCGACACGGTGTGGCTTGACCTGAAAAGCTGGCTCGGTCAGCTCGTTGTCGTGACCTTCCTGTTCTATTCGGGCTACGGTATGATGTGCTCGATAATGAAGAAGGGCACGCCGTATGTCAAGGGTATTTTCAGGCGCAGATTCCTGAGCCTTTTTGCGCATTTCGATATCGCGGTTCTTTTGTTCCTGCTGATGAACCTTGCGCTCGGAATAAAGACAACGGCAAGAACGACTCTGCTCGCGTTCACCACTTGGGAGAGTATCGGCAACTCGAACTGGTATATCACTGCCGTTCTCTGCCTCTATCTGATTCTTATAGCAGCGTTCCTTATCTTCCGCAAACACATTCCGGGGGGGCTTATAGCAACGACGGTGCTCACCGTCGGGCTCGCATTTTTGCTTATAAAGGTCGGGAAGCCCGCGTGGTACTACAACACGCTGATTCTCTTCCCGCTGGGGATGTGGTATGCGTATCTCAAGAAGCATATAGACAAATTCGTGATGAAAAACAACTATATCTATATGCTCTGCCTTACGGCAGCGGTCGCAGTCTTTGCAGTCGGACATAAATGTCGCTCGGCGGGGCTTCCGGTATATTGGGCGTGGGCGAGCGCGTTTATGCTTATCGTTGTGTTCGCTTCGATGAAGATAAAAATAGGCAATCCCGCGCTTGCGATGCTCGGCAGACATGTTTTCAGCGTCTATATTCTCCAGCGTATCCCGATGACGATATTCAAGAGACTCGGACTTGTCAACAACAATCTGAACTATTTCATCCTCTGCTTCGCCGCTACGCTGCTTATGGCAATAGTGTTCGACGCGCTGATGAAAAAGCTTGACGCAAAGGTGTTCACGCCGAAAGCGAAGGCATAAAATAAACAGCAAAGCACCCGACCGGAACTACTCCCGATCGGGTGTTTTTTGTGTGCCTGTTTATTTCTTGAGCCTCTTGTCTGTCTTTGTTGCAAGATGGGTGCCGACGCTCTGGAAAATCTGGACGAGTGCTATAAGCAGGATAACGGCAAAGAGCATGACGAGGTATTTGTAGCGGTAGTAGCCGTAGTTTATGGCTATCTTACCGAGTCCGCCGCCGCCGATTATTCCGCTCATTGCGGAGTAGCCGAGGATGGTGGTTATCGCTATCGTGAAGTTCGAGAGCAGCGAGGGCACGCTCTCGGGGATCATAACCTTGACAATTATCTGTATGGGCGATGCACCCATGCTCTGCGCGGCTTCGATTATGTTCGGGTTTACTTCGCGCAGACTGCTTTCGACAAGGCGCGCTACGAACGGGAACGACGCGATGACGAGCGGGACTATCGAAGCGACCGTGCCGACCGCCGTGCCGACTATAAGACGGGTCAGTGGGAAGACGAGTATCATCAGGATAAGAAACGGCACCGAGCGCAGAAGGTTTATAATAACATTGAGAACCTTCATCAAAGCGTTCGGCAGGGGGAGAACCCCGCCCTTTTCGCCCGCGACGAGCAGCACGCCGAGAGGCAGACCGAGGACTATTGCAAACAGCGTGGAGAGCAGGGTGACATATATCGTCTCCCAGATAGCCAGCGGAAATTCGGCTTTCAGTATTTCGAGGGCTTCGGTCAACGCCTCGGAAGTGAATGCATTGTCAAACATCTTTTAAACCTCCTCAACAAGAATATCCGGCATACTTTGCAGATATTTCGACGCGCGCTCAAGCTCGTTGTCCCCGCCGGGGATGCCGAGGAGCATATTGCCGTAAACCTTGTCGCCGATGCAGCGCGTGGAGGCGGCGAGGATGTTCGCCGCTATTCCCTCGTCCATGGCCATTTTTGTTATCAGCGGAGTGTTGGTCGCAAACGCGCCGTTAAAGACGACTCTTATCCTGTGCTCGTCCGAGGCGGGAGCGAAAATATCATCGGAAGCGTCAGGGAATACAAGGCGTTTTGCCGCCGCCGACTGCGGATGGGCGAAAACGGTGCTGACCTCTCCCTGCTCGACGACCGTGCCGTTGTCAAGAATGGCAACGCGGTTGCAGGTCTCTTCGACAACGCTCATCTGGTGAGTAATTATAATGACCGTTATGCCGAGCTTTTTATTTATATCTCTTATGAGGTTGAGAATGGAGTGAGTGGTGTTCGGATCGAGTGCGCTTGTCGCCTCGTCGCAGAGCAGAACCTTCGGGTGTGTCGCGAGCGCACGGGCTATGGCGATTCTCTGCTGCTGACCGCCGGAGAGCTGGGCGGGATAGGCCTTCGCCTTGTCGGGCAGACCGACTATATCGAGCAGCTCGAGCGCACGCTTTTTCGCGTCCTCTTTCTTCATGCCCTCAAGCTCAAGCGGAAAGCAGATGTTTTTCAGGCAGTTGCGCTGCATGAGCAGGTTAAAGCCCTGGAATATCATTGTGATATTGCGGCGGGCGTCCCTGAGCTGCCTGCTCGAAAGCGACCCCATATCCACCCCGTCTATGAGTATCTGACCCTCGGTCGGGCGTTCGAGCATATTTATGCACCGCACGAGCGTGCTTTTTCCCGCGCCGCTCATGCCGATGACGCCGTAAATATCGCCGTCGTTTATCGTCAGAGAAACATCCTTCAGAGCGTCGAGAGAGCCGTCGGCGGTCTTGAAGGTTTTTGACAGATTTTTGATCTCGATCATTTTATGCCTCCGAACTTCTGAATAAAAAGATAATGCCGGAAAGCAGCCCGATTAAGAGCAACTTAGCCCGGCATTATATTCTATAACATTTACTTCACTGCGTCAAGGGTGGTCTGCTTGCCGCCGTAGAGAGCCATGGGCTCGACATGTACATAGCAAACGGTGACGATGTTCGTGTTGTTCTGCTTGTTGAAATCGTCGAGGTAGGGCTCGTGCTGGAAGTAGTTTGCGTCAATTTCGCCGGACTCAACAACGTTGTTGGGCTGGACATAATCGGTGAATTCCTTTATGTCGAGGGTCACGCCCTTAGCGGCGAGGATATCCTTTGCAACGGCGAGTATCTCGGCGTGCGGCGTGGGGGAGGCGGCAACGGTTATCGTCTGACCCTTGAGTGCGTCGTAGTTGACGGAGGAGTCGTATCCGTCACCGGGATTCTCGACAACGCTGATGACCGCGCCCTCATATTTTGAGGAGATGAAATCGGCAACCTGCTTGCTCTGGAGAGCCGCGGAAAGAGCCTTTATCTTGTCGGAAGTCTCGGTGCCCTTCTTGGTTGCAAGGATATTCGAATATGCGCTTGAGGAGCCCTCTATAGCGAGGTTGTCCTTGACGGGGTTAAGTCCTGCGGAGATGGCGTAGTTCGAGTTGATGACGGCATAGTCAACATCCTTGAGGACATTGGGAAGCTGAGCGGCTTCGACCTCTTTGAAGGTGATGTTCTTGGGGTTGTCTTCAATGTCTCTTATTGTTGCGGTGATGCCTGCGCCGTCCTTGAGCTTGATGATTCCCTGCTCCTGAAGAAGAAGGAGCGCACGGGCCTCATTGGTCGCGTCGTTGGGAACGGCGATGGTGATGCCCTTGCTGCCCGAAGAGCAGGCGGCGAAGCCGAGGATGCAGCTCAGCGCGAGGACTGCTGCGAGAACGATGGATACGGTCTTTTTCATGGTGATTATCTCCTTTGTATTTTAATTTATAAGGTATCGGTTCGAGAATTCTTATTTACTTTATGCGCCTTTCGGCACATTCGCCAATGCCTTATATCAAAGGGCGAGAGCAATTTCAGATACTGCACTTTTCTTCCTCCTCAATACAAATAAAAAACGGGAAACTCCTCACGAAGCTCCCCGAATCTCTGCATATATCAGATTTATTCGTTTGACGGAAGCTCGTCAGAAAAAGACATGCACATGCACATGCGCATGGAGAACATGCACATTTCCATCATCATAGCGGTGCTGTTAAGCTTTTTCATGATGCTTCCTCCCTGTTCAGTATCTATGAGCGTATTATAGCCTCTTATGCCTACGCTGTCAATAGGTTTTTGCAAAAAATTCCCGATTTGTCCCGATGCACAAAAAAGCAGGCAAAAATACGCCTGCTTTTGAACCGGTTGACTTAAAAATCGCTCTTATATGTCGCGGCTGCGCCTGAAATTACGCTCCGCCTTGCGGCGTGCGGCGGTCTTTCTCTCCTCGGCGAGCTTCTTTTCGTGGACTTTTTTGCGCACGGACGGTCGGTTCGGATTCTTCGTGCCCGTCACCGTCTTTTTCTTTTTATCCTTTGGCTCGTGCAGTTCCGGATTTTCTTTGAAGAATATCAGACTGCCGCCGACGACCTGAACGACCTCGGACTGTGTTCTTGCTGCTATTTCTTCGGCGATCTCGCGAGGGGGCTTGGGCGCCGTTTCGAGCAGAACCTTGAGCTTGAGCAGCTCACGGGAGCGGAATGCGTCGAGCGTCTGAGCTATCAGCGCGTCATTGACGCCGCCCTTGCCGATCTGAAAAAGCGGTTCGAGCGAATTTGCCTGCGCACGAAGCGCGGCTCTCTCTTTGCTTGTCATATAGTTTCCTCCAGTTTTTTCGCAAGGAGCCTCAACGCCTTGCCTCTGTGGCTGATGCTGTCTTTTTCTTCTGCGGTGAGCTGAGCCATAGTCCTGCCGGGGAATCCGTCGGGCAAAAACAGCGGATCGTAGCCGAAGCCGCCCTCGCCCGCGGGCTCAAAGGCAATCCTGCCCTCGCACTCGCCGCGCACGGTCATGTGTCTGCCGTCCGGGAAACAGCAGCAGACGGTCGAAACGAATCGCGCGGTGCGCTTGTCCATGGGAATATCGGAGAGGTTTTTGAGCAGGAGCTCGTTGTTCTTTTCGTCGTTTCCGTGCTCGCCTGCGTATCTCGCGGAATAAACTCCCGGCGCGCCGTCGAGCGCGTCAACGGCAAGTCCCGAGTCGTCGGCAATGCAGGGCATGCCGCTCTCTTTGCAGCCGCTGTCGGCCTTTAAAAATGCGTTCTCTTCAAAGGTGATGCCCGTCTCCTCAACGTCGGTAAGCTCGATTCCCGCCTCCTCCGCGAGCAGAGCGCGCACACCTATGGGCTTTAATATACGCTCAAGCTCGGCGCGTTTTTTCATGTTGTGTGTGGCTATGAGAAAATCCATTATTCGTCCTCTTTTTCCTCTTTCTCCGCTTTCTCAAGCTCATCATCGTCCTCTGTCGGTTCTGCGTCAAACAGCCCTTCGGCGAATGCGCGGGCGTTGAACGGGCGGAGGTCGTCCACCTTTTCGCCGACGCCGATAAACTTGACCGGCACGCCAAGCTCGTTTTTGATGTTCAATACGACGCCGCCCTTTGCGGTGCCGTCAAGCTTTGTCAGAATGATGCCGGTTATTTCCGCGACATTCTTGAATTCTTTCGCCTGGTTGACTGCGTTCTGTCCTGTTGTCGCGTCGAGCACGAGCAGACTCTCGCGGTCGCTGTAGGGCAGCTCGCGGTCGATGACGCGGTATATCTTCGCCAGCTCCTCCATGAGGTTCTTCTTGTTGTGGAGTCTGCCGGCGGTGTCGCAGATTATTATGTCAGCGTTTCTCGCTTTACCCGCCTGAATTGTGTCGTATATAACAGCCGCCGGGTCTGCGCCCTCGCGGTGCTTGACTATCTCGACTCCCGCACGGTCAGCCCACTCTTCAAGCTGCTCGATTGCGGCGGCTCTGAAGGTGTCCGCTGCGGCGAGGATAACTTTTTTGCCCTCGTTTTTGTACATTGCGGCGAGCTTGCCTATTGAAGTCGTCTTGCCCACGCCGTTGACGCCGATAACGAGAATGACGGAGGGGAGAGTGATGAGGCTCATTTCCTCACCGCCCTCAAGCATCTCGGCGACTATCTCTTTTATCTCGTTTTTGACGGCTTCCGGCTTGCGCAGATGCTTTTTCGTCACGCACTCGCGGAGCTGTTCGACTATCTCCGACGCAGTCATGCAGCCGACATCGCCCATGACGAGTATCTCTTCAAGCTCGTCATAAAAGTCGTCGTCAATTTCTGCTTTGCCGTGGAGCATCGAGTCGATAGCCCCAGACATATTCTCGCGGGTCTTTTTGAGTCCCTTGTTTATTCTTGAAAAAATGCCCATTTTTATCCTCCGTGCGGTCTTTAACTCAGACCGTTTTTTATTCTTTCCACTGCTTCGAGCGTGCGCTTCGGATCGGCAAATGCGGTCAGGCGAAAATATCCTTCGCCCATCGTGCCAAAGCCCGAGCCCGGTGTGCCGACCACCTGAACGGTGTTCAAAAGCCTGTCGAACATCTGTCGTGAGGTCAGCCCGTTCGGCACTTCAAACCAGATATACGGCGAATTTTTGCCGCCGAAGCAGCGGATATTTATGCTTTCAAGTCCGCCCGTTATCGTTTTTGCGTTGCCGAGATAGCAGTTTATATTTTCTTTTATCTGCCGCCTGCCTTCGTCGGAATAGACGGCTTCGGCGGCGCGCTGAGTGATGTATGACACGCCGTTGAACCGTGTCGCCTGCCTGCGCGCCCACAGCGCATTAAGACTTACGCCGCCGCGTGAAAGCTCGTGCGGTATGACCGTATATGCGCAGCGAACGCCTGTAAAGCCTGCGGTCTTTGAAAAACTCCTGAACTCAATGGCGCATTTCTTTGCGCCGTCAAGCTCGAAGATGCTGTGCGGAATGTCGCTCTCTGTGATAAACGCCTCATATGCGGCGTCGAAGAGAATGACGCTGCTGTGCTCATTAGCCCAATCGACCCACTGTTGGAGCTGATTTTTATTCATCGCCGCCCCCGTGGGATTGTTGGGGGAGCAGAGATATATTGTATCGACATTTTGCTCCGGCAGTGGAGGGAGAAATCCGTTCTCTGCGGTGCAGTCAAGATAAGCAATATTTGAAAAGCTGCCGTTTCCGAGCGGCTCGCCGCCCCTGCCCGCCATGATATTGGAGTCAATATAGACGGGGTAGACCGGGTCGCAGACGGCAACCTTGCACTCGGGCGAAAAAATATCGCCGATGCTGCCGGTGTCGCTCTTTGCGCCGTCGCTTATAAAAATCTCGTCTCTTGCGAGCGTTATTCCGCGAGCCGCGAAATCATATTTCAATATCTTGTCGATAAGAAAATCGTATCCGTGTTCGGGCGGGTAGCCCCTGAATGTGGCTGCGTCCGCCATTTCATTGACCGCCGAGTGCATGGCTCTTACGCACGCCTCGGGCAGGGGACGCGAGACATCGCCGATGCCGAGATTAATTATTTCCGCCTCTGGGTGAGCGGCTTTGTAATCTTTGATTTTTCGGCTCATCGAAGAAAAAAGATAGTTGCTGCGGAGAAGCGAAAAGCTTTCGTTTATCTTCATTTTGCGCCTCCGTCAAAGGCAATTTCGCCTGTGAAAACGGTCTGCGCCGAACCCGTCAGATACACATCTCCGTCGGCACTCCATTTTACCGAGAGCTCGCCGCCGCGAAGCGAGACTGTAATATCCGTGTCGCGTTTGCAGTATCCGTTCAATATGCAGGCGACCGCCGCCGCGCACGCGCCCGTGCCGCAGGAGAGAGTCTCGCCCGCGCCGCGCTCCCATACGCGCATTTTGATGCGGGAAGCCGAGAGAGGCTGAACAAATTCCGTATTTATCCTGTCCGGAAATGCGGGGTGATTTTCAAATTCGGCACCGATTTTTTGAATATTTACAGAATCAATATTTTTAGAAAAAACCACGCAGTGCGGGTTTCCCATTGAGAGGCAGGTGACGGAATAAACCCTTCCGCCGACTTCGAGCGGCTGAGAAATCACGGTGTCCGATTCAATAAGCACGGGGATATCCCGATTTTTCAGTATCGGCGCGCCCATATTCACCTGCGCCGAGGTAACTTTTCCGCATTCTTTATATACATTAATATATCTTATCCCGCCGAGAGTCTCCAGCGATATCATATCTTTGTCGGTCATTTTGCTGTCGCAGACATACTTTGCGACGCAGCGTGCGGCGTTTCCGCACATCTTCGCCCGTGACCCGTCGGAATTGTAGATATCCATTCTGAAATCCGCTATGTCGGACGGCAAGATAAGCACAAGTCCGTCTGAGCCGATGCCGAAATGGCGGTCGCTCAAAATTTTCGCCGCAGCGGGAGGGTCATCTATTGACTCATCGAAACAGTTGACATATATGTAGTCGTTGCCCGTGCCCTGCATTTTTGCGAATTTCATTCACAAGACCCTTTTCATTTATATATTGGCGAGCTCGCTGAGCAGGTGCCGTGCGGTTGCGGCTATAGAACTGCTCTCGTTCATGCTCCTCCTTCTAATATATGCGTATGCGTCCTCCTCAGACACACCGTTTACCTTCATATATAAATGCTTTGCCTTGTCGATTATCTCCTGATCCGCCGTGTTGCGCTGACCGCCCGAGCGTATGCGCGACTCGGACGAGGAGCGGAGCAGCTTTTCTATAATATTGCGAAACTCCGGCCGCGAGAGCGGCAGGGTCATGCACTGCACATTGCTCATGCCGAACAGCGGAGACTGAGCGGAGGAAATGAGCAGTATCATATCGGCACCCGATGGGAGCAGACGGAGCATGGCGGCGGGTGCCATATCGGTCAGACGGTGGCAGATTATTATAGCCGAGGGGAGACGCTGAGTGAAATCAAGAGTCTGCGAAGCAGAGCGGCACTCGATGACGCCCATTATTCCCATGTCCGCAACGAACCCGCGCAGCTGCGCACGCACCTTGTCGGACGACGATGCTATAATAATATCGCGCACCATCTATCCCTCCCCCGCGGTGCGTCAGTCTGTTAGAAAAATCAGTTCTCCTGCACGTTTTTAATGATATCGTTGATAGTCGTTCTGAGCGTCGAGTCTGTGTCGCTTTCTTTCTTTATCTCGTCAAGGGCGTAGAGCACCGTCGAGTAGTGTCTGCCGCCGAATTCCGCGCCGATAGCCTTTGCGGAAAGCCCCGTGACCTCGCGCACGATGTACATCGATATCTGACGGTATTTTGAAGTCTGCGCGTCCTTCTTCTTTGAGCGCAGATCCTCGGGATTCGCGCCGTAGGTGCGTGCGACCTCAGTTATTATCTTGTCCACAACGACTGGGATGGGCTTGTTGTCGCTTAGAATATCCCTTATCGCCTGCTGAGCGGTGGCGGTGTTGACGTGCGCCCCCTGTATCTGAACATATGCCTGCATCTTCTTGACCGCACTCTCAAGCTGGCGGATGTTATTTTTGAGCTTCTGCGCTATGTATTCGATAACATCGTCGCTGATATCAAAATTGAGTGCGTCCGCCTTGCGCTTGACTATGAGCATACGGGTCTCAAGATCCGGCGGCTGAACATCCGCGAGCAACCCCCACTCAAAGCGGGTGCGCATTCTGTCCTCAAGCTGAGGCATATCCTTGGGCGGTCGGTCGGACGAAAGGACTATTTGCTTGCGATCCTGCGTCAGGGCGTTGAAGGTGTGGAAAAATTCCTCCTGCGTGCGCTCCTTGCTCGCGATGAACTGAACGTCGTCCATCAAAAGAACATCAACCTTGCGGTATTTGTTCTGGAACTCGGTCGTCGTGCGGTGGTTGAGTGCTTCGATAAACTCGTTGGTGAATTCCTCGCCGTCGGTGAGGACTATCTTCATCGACGGGTCGTTTCTTTTTATCTCGTGGCATATGGCGTTGAGCAGATGCGTCTTGCCCAGCCCCGAGTTGCCGTAGATGAACAGCGGGTTATACGCCTTTCCGGGGTTCGCCGCGACTGCCTGCGCCGCCGCGTGAGCGAACTTGTTTGACGCGCCGACAACGAAGGTATCAAAGGTGTTTTCAAAGTAGTTCGAGGCGCGAGTGCTGCCGTCTATCTCCGACGAGCCCGCCGCAGAGCCCGGGAAGCCTGACTGCGAATATCCCTCGCCGGGCGCTATGAATTCGACATCGACATCAAGACCGAGCGCGTTCAGGAATGCGCTATGAAGCGTGCCGCTGAACTTCTGCGCGAGAATGCGGCGCTTGAATTCCGCCGTTGTCATGAGCACGGCGCGGCTGCCGTCAAAGCTTATAGGCTCAAGCTCGCTGAACCAGACGTTGTAGATAGATTCTGAGTTTGTCTGCCTGAGATAGTCGGAAACTACCTGCCAAAGCTCGTTGAAAGAATCCATTAGTGAACTTCCCCCATCATAATACTCTATAATAGGATAGAGTATATCATAAAACCCCTTTTTTTTCAACAACCAGTTTGCACAAGAACACGAAAAAATGATTGACATTGATGTGAAGTATGATATATAATAGTAGCTTGCAAGGGTAGGCGAAAGCACTGTACCCGCATCTGCACATAAGTTCACGGCGGTACGAGTGCCACCAAAGCGCCCGCCGGTGACTAATATCCTGTGAAACGGAGGTTACCGCAAATGAAAAGAACTTACCAGCCCAAGAAGCTGCACCGTAAGAAGGAGCACGGCTTCCGCAAGAGAATGTCCGACAGAAACGGACGCAAGGTTCTTTCCCGCCGCAGAGCGAAGGGAAGAAAGCAGCTCACCTATTGACAGACCCCTTTAACGGTCTTTTGACAGGTCGAGCGGATTATTGCCACGGATGGATTGATTGCTTTGGCAGAATATCAGACGCTCAAGCTTAACAGCGATTTTCGCAGGACTTACGGGCGCGGCAAATCGGTCGCCGACCCGGTGCTTGTCACATATGCGCTCAGAAACCGTTACGGTGTCATGCGCATCGGGATAACCACCGGCAAAAAGCTCGGAAATGCGGTGGAGCGCAACCGGTGCCGCCGGATAATTCGTGCGGCCTTCCGGCAGCTCGAAGGCGAGTGCTGCGGGGGATGGGACATTGTATTTGTCGCCCGTCATAAGACGGTCTCCCGCAAGAGCACCGATATCGAGCGTTCAATGCGCAGACAGCTGGAAGCCTTGGGTGTTATCGGTATACCTGCGGGAGCGAAAGTTGTGAAGTGAAAATGAAGGACATACTGATAAAGCTCATTCAGTTTTACAGAAAGCATATCTCACCGCAGCTGCCCGATATGTGCAGGTACTATCCGACCTGCTCCCAGTATGCGATAGAGGCTCTCGAAATACACGGGGCGTTCAAAGGCTCTCTGCTGACTGTTGCCAGACTTCTTCGCTGCAATATCCTATTCCCCGGCGGTTATGATCCCGTCCCTCCCAAGAGGGGCAAAAAATCCAACCGGAGGACTCACAAATAATGGAAGCCATTTACGAAATACTGGGTATCCCGTTCGGATATGTTCTCAGGTTCATATTCGAAGCCGTTGACAATTACGGTCTTGCACTCATCCTCTTCACCCTCTTCGCAAGACTGCTTATGATCCCCACTTCTATTTACCAGACTAAGGGTACCGTCAAGACGCAGCGCCTTCAGCCCAAAATCCGCAGAATAAACGCCAAATACAAGGGCGACCAGAAAAAGATTCAGGAAGAGACGCAGGCTCTCTATCAGCGCGAGGGACACAATCCCATGAACATGGGCTGCCTGCCGCTCGGCATTCAGTTCGTTATCATCTTCGGTCTTATCGGTGTTATCTATCACCCCCTCAAGTGGGCACTCGCCATACCCGATACAACAATCGCTTCGCTGACAGAAATAGCAAAAGAGCTCGCTGAATATAACGCAAAGACAGATCAGCGAACAGTTGAGCTTTTTGTTATCAACCATATCAATGAAATAAGACAGCTCGCTTTGGAGAAAGGCATTTCTCAGAGCGTTATCGACAGCATCTCAAACTTCAATTTCACCTTCCTCCGCATACCGCTGGGTAAGATACCGTCGATAAAAGAGCCGGGAAAGCTTTGGGCGGTTCCCATTCTTTCGGGTATCACCTCTCTGGGCACAAGCCTTTTTTCGATGCTTCAGCAGCGCAAGACCAACCCCGAAATTGCAAAGAATCCGTCCATGGGATGCATGACCTTCGGCATGCCCCTGTTCTCGCTCTATTTCACCTTCCAGTTCCCCGCCGGTATCGGCATTTACTGGATCGCGTCGAATGTTTTCGCGCTCATTCAGACTGTCGTTCTTTCGTTTACTCACAGCCCGAAGAAGATGATTGCAAAGGCTATGGTCGATGAGACGGTCGAGCGCCGTTCGAGAGAAGAGAATCTCAAGCGCGCACTCGCGCATAAAAAAGAAGAAAAATAAATTTCCAGGTGGTGAATACAAGATGTTAAAAGAAGCTATCGGCACCGGCACGACGGTTGAGCTTGCAAAAGCGGACGCCATCGCACAGCTCGGTATATCAGCCGATTCGGACGTTACTATCGAAGTCCTCGAAATGCCCGCAAAAAAGATTTTCGGTCTGCTCGGAACAACTCCGGCAAAGGTCAAGGTGAGCTATGATGCTCCGTCCGCAGTCGGCGCGAAGGAATATCTTGAAAAAATTCTTGCAAACCTCGGCATCGAGGGTGCGGAGATTAAAATCAAAGAGACTGACGAAGAGGTCAGCATCGCGGTCGAATATGACGGCGACTACGGCGCGGCTATCGGCCGCAGGGGAGAGACGCTCGACGCTATCCAGTATCTTGTCCGCCTTGTTGTCAACAGGGGCGCGGACAAGTCGAGAAGAGTCTCGCTCAACATCGGCAACTACCGCGAGAAGCGCGAGGCTACCCTGCGCGCACTCGCTCAGAAGAGCGCGTCAAAGGTCAGAAAGTACGGCAGAAATGTTGTGCTCGACCCCATGAATCCCTATGAGAGACGCATTATTCACACGGCTCTCCAGGAGGTCGAGGGCGTGACCTCCCACTCCGTCGGCTCCGAGAATGACCGCAAGGTCGTTATCACTCTCGAGGAGGGCGTGAAGCCCCTCAACGGCGGCTCCAGACCGCCCCGCGGAAACGGACGCGGCGGATATCAGAACCGCGACAGAGGCGGCAGAGGCAGAAACGACCGCCCGTACAGCGACCGTCCCGCAGCTCCTTCCCGTCCGCCCAGATCCGATGCGGCTTCCGCTTCGAGATACGGCAGGATCGAGCCTGCCGCAAAGCAGAGCAGCGAGGACTGATAAAAAACCAAAAGCACGGTGTGTCAAAGGATGCACCGTGTTTTTTTCTACCCATAAAAACACCCCGCAGACCTGAGCCTGCGGGGTGCTGATATATCTTAATTTTATTCCTTGCCGAACATAGCTTTGACGTTCGAGCCCTTGCAGATGAATATCTCTCTGAAGATTACCATGCTCACGAAGGCTATCGTGCCGCCCATGAGAACGTCGCTGAAGAAGTGCGCGCCGACGATTATGCGGCTGACCGCGACCATACCGGTGTAGGTGACGGAGGCTACCCAGCTGATAACTCTCTTGCCCTTGCTCTTGACATTGAAGACATCGAGGAGCATAAGCAGGCAGTAGACCATGCCGGCGGAGCAGGTGTGTCCGCTCGGGAATGACTTGAGTGCGTCGGTCGTGCCGAAGAGTGCTCTCATCTCGTCCTTGGTGAGGTGCTGACCGTTTGCGACATACCAGCGGGTGAAGTTTTCAAATCCGCCGATCGACTGACCGCCCTCGCAGTTCATTGCGCGGTAACGCATACGCCCGACAGGCTTCTTGACCAGGGCGACGATGCCGTTTGAAAGCGCGGCGACGCAGAGCACCGCAATCGCGAACATAACCATCTTATTGACCGACTCCTCGGAGTAGTTCCTGATGGCGAAGGTCGCAAAGAAGGTCATAAGACCCGCGAAGAACAGCGAAATTCCCTTGAGGAAGCCTGCGCTCTTGAATGCCTCGGCAGTAGGTCCGATGTGTTGAAGCGCATATTTGACGGCGTCGTCGAACAATACAAAATAGGATATTGTGCCCGCGACGAGAAGAAGCAGCGCGAGAAGCTCTTTCCACGGATGCTTTTTCATCTTGCGCATGACCTGCCAGAAAAGTATCTGGAAGCTGAATGCGAGCATGAGATAGACGGGCGATGAGCCGACCGCCTCGAGCACGACGCCGTATACAGTCTCGTTTGTGTAGTAGGTGTGGGCGGCGAGTGCCTTTGCCGTGAGGATGTTGCTGACCTGAAGGTCAGTGAAGGTCGCGGTCACGAGCAGGGCGCCGAACACTGCGATGAAAAGCAGCACTGCGACCCATGATCTTGTTTTTTTTGTCACTGTTAACTCTCCCTTATGTAATTTAGTGTTGTACCCGATAGGGGCAAACCGCCGAAAACAGCTCGTTTTCCGCCGCCCTGCACACTCTGAGCTTTTGACGCGGACAAAGCGACAAGGATCTGCTTCAAAACCGATTTGTCACTGTCGGGTGCAACACTACAGCTTAATTATAGCAAATTGCATATTTTTGTCAATCTTTATTTGCTGTCCTTGTTGCACTTTATATCATATAATGTAGCGGGCGGGCGCTTTATGCGCGGATGGGAAAAGCTTTATGCGCAGTCTTGCCGCAATCCGCTCAAATATATTGCAAGTCCGGTGATTATGTTGTATAATACAGAATGTATAAGTATAATTGGGAATCGTGCGGTTTGGAGTGATTTTTCTTATGACGGCGTATCTTGACAACAGCGCCACGACACCCGTGTGCAGTGAGGCTGTTGAAGCGATAAAAACCGCTGTGACAGAGCTTTGGGGCAACCCGTCGTCCCTGCATCAAAAGGGGATAGAGGCTGACGAAATGCTCGAAAGTGCGCGCTCGAAGGTGGCGCGCAGGCTCTTTTGCCGGAATGACGAGGTGTATTTCACCTCCGGCGGAACGGAGAGCAACAATCTTGCCATTCAGGGCGCGGCTCACGCCATGCGCCGGCGCGGCAGACGGATAGTGACGACGAGCGTCGAGCATCCGAGTGTAGAAGAGACGGTAAAGTCTCTCGAAAACGAGGGCTTTGAGGTTATACGCCTCAGCGTTGACAAAAACGGGCGCATCAGCGAGCGCGAGCTTTTTGAAGCCGTGACTCCCGACACGGTACTTGTCAGCGTCATGGCTGTCAACAACGAGACGGGTACAATTCAGCCGGTCGAAGCGGCGAGGACTGCGGTGACTCGCGCTAAGTCGCCCGCGCTCATTCATTGCGACGCGGTGCAGGCCTTCGGCAAACTGCCGCTCAAGCCTGCGGCTATGGGCGTCGATTTGATGACGGTCAGCTCCCATAAGATACACGGACCCAAGGGCGTCGGCGCGCTCTATGTCAAAAAGGGCGTGCGCCTGTCTCCGATAGTTTTCGGCGGCTCGCAGGAGGAAAAGCTTCGCCCCGGCACTCAGCCCATGCCCGCGATAGCGGGCTTCGGCGCGGCGGCAGCGGCTCTGCCGAATCTTGCGGCTGAGCTTAAAGAGGTCACGGAGCTTCGCGACTATATGCGGGACAGACTTTTGTCTCTCGGCGGAGTCGCAATAAACTCACCCGAGGACGCACTGCCGTACGTGACCAATATTTCCGTGCTCGGCATAAACTCCGAGCCGATGCTCAATTTTCTCTCCTCTCGCGGCGTATATGTCTCAAGCGGCTCCGCTTGCTCGAAGGGGCATCAGAGCTCGGTGCTCAGGAATATGGGGCTGAGCGACGAAGTGCGAAAAAGCCCGCTCAGAATAAGCTTCTCGCGCTTTACCACAAAAGAGGAGATAGATATGCTCATCGACGGCATTGCCGAGGGGCAGAAAACGATAAGAAAAAACAAGTAAAATAAGCAAAAGGAATCAAAACATGAAGGAAGTTATTCTCGTAAAAAACGGTGAGCTTGCACTAAAGGGACTCAACAGGCGCACCTTTGAAGATATGCTCATGGCGAATATCCGCCGCAGACTCGCATCGCTCGGCAAATTTACCTGCACCCCCGCGCAGTCAACAATAATAGTCGAAGGACCCGAGGATGCCGATCTCGATGAAGCGACCGAAAGACTTCTCAAGGTCTTCGGTATAGCGGGACTCTCGCGTGCCGCCGCAGTCGAAAAAGATATGGACATTATTCTTGACACCTGTGTTGAATATACGGCTCCCCTGCTCAACGCCGCATCGACCTTCAAGGTCGAGGCCAAGCGTGCGGACAAGAAGTTTCCGCTCAATTCTCCCGCAATATGCAGAGAGGTCGGCGGAAGGATACTCTCGAAATTCCATCACCTGAAGGTCGAT
Organism: bacterium; assembly: GCA_963620555.1. GTDB lineage: Bacteria > Bacillota > Clostridia > Oscillospirales > Acutalibacteraceae > CAG-177. The sequence goes on along the minus strand of CAVFAN010000005.1, from coordinate 96,703 downwards.
GTTCATAATCCCGATGTTATAATAAATGTCGAGGTGCGCGACAAGTGCGCGTTTATACACGGCAACCAGCTCAAAGGCGCGGGCGGTATGCCCTCGGGCTCAGCGGGAAAGGCGGCTCTGCTCGTCTCCGGAGGAATAGACAGCCCCGTCGCAGGCTGGATGATGGCAAAGCGCGGCGTGGAGCTGATAGCGATTCACTTCGCCTCCCCGCCCTATACGAGCCAACGCGCCGAGCAGAAAGTTCACTCGCTTCTGCGTCAGGTCGCAAAATACAGCGGGCGCATCATGCTCTTTGTCGTTCCGTTCACGGAGATTCAGGAGCTCATAAAAGACAACTGCCCCGAAGAGGTGTTCACGCTTATCATGCGCCGTATGATGATGCGCATCTCGCAGGAGATAGCGAAAAAAGAGGGCTGCGAAGCACTGATAACAGGCGAGAGCGTCGGTCAGGTCGCGAGCCAGACAATGCCCGCAATAGCCTGCACAGACGCCGTGACTTCGATGCCCGTGTTCCGTCCGCTTATCGGCATGGACAAGGACGAAGTTATCGCGATATCGAGAAAGATAGAGACATTTGATATATCCATCCAGCCCTATGAGGACTGCTGCACGGTGTTCACCCCGAAGCACCCGCGCACCCATCCGACGATAGCCGGAGTTGAAAAGGCGGAGCGCGACACCGAATGGGACGAGCCCATAAGGCGTGCGGTCGAGGGTACCAAGGTTACGGTTATAAAAGCTTTTTCAAAAGGTGAGTAGCAATGGCAGTGTGTGAAATTCTCTGTGTCGGAACCGAGCTGCTGCTCGGCGATATCCTCAATACCAACGAGCAGTTTCTTTCAAAGGAGCTTGCGGCGATGGGTATATCCGTACTGCACCGCAGCTCCGTCGGGGACAACCCCGAGCGCCTCGCGCAGGAGCTGAAAACCGCTCTCGGGCGCAGCGATATCGTCATCACCTCCGGCGGTCTTGGTCCCACGGACGACGACTTGACAAAAGAGGTCTGCTGTGAGGTCATGGGCTTTGAGCTCAGAGAGGACGAAGGCACGGCGGAGCGCATACGCTCATATTTCAGGTCAAAGGGCTGCGATATGCCGAAAAACAACCTCAAGCAGGCGATGCTGCCCGTCGGCGGTGTTGTGTTTGAGAACAATCACGGCACTGCACCCGGTGCGGCGCTCGAAAAGAACGGCAAGTGCGTTATTATCCTGCCAGGTCCTCCCGGCGAGCTTGTTCCGATGTTCAATGAGAGCGTGCGCGGGTACTTGAAAAAATATTCCGACGGCGCGATAGTTTCGCACACGGTCAATATAATCGGCATGGGCGAGAGTCTGGTCGCCGAAGAAATAGGGGATATGTTTGACGCGGCGAACCCGACCGTCGCCCCTTATGCCAAGAGCGGCGAGGTGCGGCTCAGAATAACCGCGAAAGCAGAAACCGCCGACGAGGCGGACAGGCTGTGCGCTCCCGTGGTCAAAGAAATCTGCCGCAGGCTCGGCGATGTCGTATATGGCACCGACATGAACAGCATTGAAGAGCGCGTTGTCGCCCTGATCAAAGAAAAGGGCAAAAAGATAGCGACTGCCGAATCCTGCACGGCGGGATATATCCCGAAAAGGCTGACTGATATCCCCGGTGCGTCCGAGGCTTTTGAGTGCGGAATAGTCAGTTATTCCAATGATGTAAAGATGAAGCTCCTCGGCGTTTCGCCTAAGACGCTCGATACATACGGCGCCGTAAGCGAACAGACGGCGCGGGAGATGGCGCTCGGCGCAAGGCGCGTGAGCGGCGCGGATATAGCCATATCCACAACCGGTCTTGCGGGACCCGGGGGCGACGGCGTTCTGCCCGGCGGACTGAGCTTTGCGGCGGTCACTGACGGCGAGTGCACGGTTGTTGAAAAGATAGTCACAGGTCACGAAAATGATCGTGAATATAACAGATATGTCACGGCGTCGAGGGCACTTAACCTCGCACGCCTGATGCTGGAAGAGAAAATAAAGTAAACCTGTATCGGAGGAAAGAGTATGTCTGACAAGAACGGAAAAGACGGCGAATTTTCGCTGCCCGATATGAGGGAGATGTTTGAGCACTACACATCGGTTGAGGACGATAAACCCGCTGCGCGGCGCAGCGAAATGGAGGATATTGCACGCAGGTATCTCGACTGCGGCGACGGCGAAAATCAAGCGGAATCACGGCAGGAAAGCGGCGCCGTGAATGAAGAAAAAGAGCCGGAATTTATATCCGAGCCCGAATCCGAGCCGGAGGAAAAAACGACGGCAGAGCCCGAGCAGAAGAAACCCGCCGAGCCTAAAAAGGACAATTTGTATAGGTTTATCCCGCCCGACGATCTCAGCGGCGAGGATATTCCGAAAGCGACCGAGCCGGAATACCCGACCGAGCAGGCACTCGATGATTTCGATATGCCGACCGATTCCGTTTTTGCAGTCAATCTCAGCGAGCGCGACCGCAGCTCACTGCGCGAATACGAGCGCGAGGTCAGCAAAACCGAAAAGAATAACGGACGCGAAAAGGGATTCAAAAAATTTATAAAAGGCATAATCCCGATGAAGGGCGACGCCGTTTCGGAGATAGTGCGCAAGATAGTTTTTATGGCGGCGATAATCACGGTGTTTGTCAGCGCGGGAATGCTGATAAACACATATTTCGTTCAGCCCAATATCGTTGACAACGACATAAAGGATGTCAAGCCCAGCGAGGAACTTAGCTGGGACGAGATAAAGGCGAAATACCCGAACGTCACGTTCCCCGAGGGTATGCAGCTAAAGTACGCCGAGGCGTATGCGCAGAACACAGACCTCGTCGGCTGGCTGAAGATAGACAAGCTCAAGATGGACTTCCCCATTCTCCAGACCGACAACGACTCGTATTATCTCAAGCGCAGCTTTACCCACAGATACACGGATCTCGGGAATCCGTTTTTGGCTCATGCGAACTCCGTTGAGCCGCTTGACCGCAACAGCATAATCTACGGTCACAGCACCCGCAGCTCGGACAAGATATTCAGCAAGCTCTTCGATTACCGCACCACGCGCGGCTTCATAAACAATCCGATAATCGAGTTCAACACCATCTATCACGACTACAAGTGGAAGGTCTACGCGGTGTTTATCACAAACGCGACCACAGCCGAGGACAACGGGTATTTCTTCAACTATGTCTGGACGAATATAAGCGAGGCGAGCTTTGAGCAGTATATTGCGGAGCTTGATTCAAGAAAGCTCTACACAACGGGCGTCGATATCAAGCCGACCGACAAGATTCTCACTCTTTCGACCTGTCTCTATGAGTTCGACAACGCCCGCCTTGTCGTTGTGGCGCGAATGGTGCGCGACGGCGAGAGCGAGGAGGTCGATACCTCGCTCGTCAAGACAAACGCAAATCCGAGATATCCTCAGGCATGGTACGATAAGGAAAACAAACAGAATCCATATAAAAACGCAAACAGATGGTATCCCAACTAATGAGGTGATATTTTGAAAAATAAGATCTCGCTCCTGGCCTTTGTCAATCAGCCCCTCCCGCGCAGGGCGATGGCGGAATATGAGTCCTTCTTCACTTCTGCGTTCGGAGAGTGCCGCTTTGAGCAGTTCACGGACAGCCGTGAGCTGGTTTCCGCCCTTGCCGGAGCGTTCGGAGATACGGAGACGGTGGTGCTCGCCGCAGCAGAGCGGCACTATATTGAGATAAAAAAGCTGCTTTTTGACGCGCTCAGAACCAAAACCGCATTCTCCGACAGGATAGCCGAGGCACTCGAAACGGCGGATGAGGATCAGTGCCTTATGCCCGCCGACGCACGGATACTCGTGACGGACGACGGGAAATACAGCGGCTTTATCGAAAAAAGCGGCGGACAGAGGCTGATTTTTCTTCCCCTCTCAGACGGCAGATGCGCCAAGGTCGCCGAAGAGCTGAAGAAGGTCTTTTTGCCAGATGCAGAAAATGCCGAAAGTGTAAATACGCCCGAAGCCGAGACAAACGGTTCCGACGGCGAGTCGGGTGCAGAGGAGAGGTGCGACCCCGAAGAAATTGTCATGCTTTTGAAGGAGCGCGGACTTTCTGCTGCGGTTGCTTCGAGCAAAAACAGTCCGTTCGTGTTTTCGGTTCTGCCCTATGACGAGGCATCTGATTTTGAAGATGTAATATTCTCTCAGCCGGTCGATATCGAGCGGCGGGAGGATGAGAGCCACAGCGAATATATAGCCGCCATGGCGGGATATGCCAGAGCGAAGAGCGGCGCGTCCGTCGGCGCGGCGATATCGAATGTGTTTCGCAATGACGACGAGAACAGCAAGTATTTTATGCTCATCTGCATAGCAGACGAGAGCAGGGCGCGTGTGTTCAGGGTCTTCAGCCGAAATGGCGAGAGCACGCAGGAATTTATCTATGCCTGTGTGCACAGACTGTATTCCGCGCTCGCAGACTATGCGCGCAACGGCTTTGTCATGCACGATATCGGCGACGGAGCGTCAATAATAATCGCAGACGGAGAACATCCGACTCACCGCAAATCGGCTCCGGTGCGCTCTGGCAAAAAGCTTGCGCTTATAGTGGCGTCGATTGTTCTTCTCGCCGTGCTCATCGGCACCGCCGTTACATTTCTCGTCAAGGGCTACGGCTCGCAGTCCGGCGCGTCGCTTCTCAGCGCACGAACCTCCGACACCACCGAGAGCGGAACGGGCGATATAATCGATGTTATGGATGAAATTATCGTTGCCGACGTCGAAGCTCCGAACGGCGACACAACCGACGAACAGAGCTCGGACGGCACCGACGCGCAGAGCACCGATTCCGAAAAAACCACGGACGGGCAGACCCGCGCTACAGTGCCCGGCTCGATAACCGAGGGCTCGGTCGCTCTGACGACGGTCATAACCACAAAGACCGCTACCGACAAGAGCACAACGGAAAAGCAGACCGTAAAGCCCACAGAGAAGCCGACGGAGACGACGACAAAGAACAGCTCTTCAAATACGGGCACCTTCGTGTTCACCGTCTACGGCTACGGTCACGGGGTCGGCATGAGCCAGAACGGCGCGTCGGAATATGCGCGCCGCGGATGGAGCTACAAGCAGATTCTGCTCCACTATTACCACCATGACGGCATCAGTCTCGTCAAGGATTCGAGTCTGCCGAGCACGGTTACATATAACGGCAAGAGCTATCCGCTCGCCGAATATCTCGGCAAGACGGCATATGCCGAGATAGGTCCCTCCGCACCGCTTGAGTCTATAAAGGCGCAGATGGTCGCGATATACACCTACGCAAAGCGTCAGAACTTTAAGCTCACGACATCGAACCATGCGTTCCGCGAGAGCTACGCCGGCACGAGCTCGTCTATCGAAAGCGCGATACAAGCGACGCTCGGCGAATATCTTGCCTACTACGGCTCACCGGCGTTCACTCCGTATTTTTCAACGGCGGCGGGCACGACCGCTTCAAGTTCAAATGTCTGGGGCGGCAGCCAGACCAGCTATCCTTATCTTTCGGGCGGCAGGACAAGCCCAGAGGGCGATGTCAAGCGCACGCTGACAATTTCGAGCGAGGAGCTTCGCAAGAAGGTCGAGGCGTATAATGCGAAGGTCGATTCTTCAAAGCGCATAACGCTCCAGAGCGACCCCGCGCAGTGGATAAAGATACTTGAGCATGACAGCGCACGCGGCAGCAGCTGCGGCTATATCTCAAGCATGAAAATAGGCAATCAGACGATGCGCGGCAACGCATTCAGGCTCAATATAATGGGCGCGGCGGTGCTCCGCTCGCATTGCTTCACCTTCACATATACACCGGACTGATATAAAGCAAAGAGGCTGCCCGATGCGGCAGCCTTTTTAAATAAAGGATACTTTTATGGATAAGCAGGAAGTATATGATTTTCTTACAGGCAGGGGAACAGAATACGAAGTGACCGAGCACGGCGCGGTGTTCAATATGGAGGAGATGTCGCATATTGAGCTGCCGTACCCCGAGGCGGACGCTAAGAATCTCTTTGTCAGAGACGACAAGAAGCGTAATTACTATCTCATAACCGTCAGGGGCGACAAGCGCGTTGACCTGAAAAAATTCAGGGAGGAGCACGGCACGCGCCCGCTGAGCTTTGCGTCGGAAAATGATCTGATGAATCTGCTCGGCTTGATACCCGGCGCGGTGACGCCGCTCGGAATACTCAACGACAGCGAGAGAAAGGTGAAGCTTTTTCTCGACGGGGAGCTTGTCAACGGCGGTCTTATCGGAGTCCACCCGAACGACAACACCGCAACTGTGTGGCTGAAAACGACCGACCTTATAGATATAATAAAGGAACACGGAAACGAGGTTGAAACGGTCACAATATGACTGCTAAAATAAAAATTAAGCCGGGAGAGTAGTAAAGAACTTTCCCGGCTTGATTGTCGGTTACGGTGGAAAAATCATTTGCAATAACAGCAGTTTCAACTCATGCAATTGTAAACTTTAGTGAAATCGCTCGCGCTGCTCGCGGTGAAATAATTTACTTCGTAAATTGTGAAATTTGATGCTGCACATCAAGTGAAATAAAATTCGTTCCTTCATATGCCGCAGGCATATGAAGGAACGAATTTCGTTGAAAAAAGCACTTGCAACAGCAAGTGCTTTTTCTGGTGGAGATGGCGGTAATCGAAACCGCGTCCGAAAAGGGCTCCCCACAGCTTTCTACGGGCGTAGCCTGTCTTTTAAGCTTCCCTCGCCGGAGCGCCGTCAGGCAGGCTCACCGGTTTAGTAGTTCCGTTGTTCATGACGGGTTACGGAGCACTCACCCGTGCACGTTCACTGCTAATCGACGCCTTATACCGAGCCGCAGTACTCCCGGCAAAGACGGCTGCTATTTAAGCAGCTTGTAAAACTGTTTTGTTGTCGTTTATTATTTAAACGTATGGGTTTTATAGCGGTCCCACACCGCTGCCCGCTTACCGAAGTTCAACCTCCCCGTCGAAATCCTTTCATCCCCATATATCAACGGCTTTTGCCGATTGAATCAGAAGTTTTTCATGCTGCGCTCAATGCTGCGTGCGGCGTCTTTCTTCGCCGCCGTTTCACGCTTGTCATAGAGCTTTTTGCCCTTGCACAGCCCGACCTCGACCTTTGCTCGCCCCTTGACGAAATATACGCTCAGCGGCACGAGTGTCAAGCCCTCCTGCTTCGTCTGACCGAGCAGACGCATTATCTCGCGCTTGTGCATCAGCAGACGGCGCACCCTCAGCGGGTCGCGGTTGAAGATATTGCCGTGCTCATAGGGGCTGATGTGCATTCCGTTGACGAACAGTTCGCCGTCAACTATCGAGCACCATGAGTCCTTGAGATTGAGCTTGCCCTGGCGGATGGATTTGACCTCCGTGCCGCAAAGCTCGATTCCCGCTTCGTATCTGTCGAGCACGAAATAGTCGTGAAAAGCCTTCTTATTCTGGGCGGCAATTTTTTTTTGTTCTGTGCCCATGGCTTTCACTTCCTTTCCGCACGGGCAGTTTTCGGAAGGATATTATAACGCCCGACGGAAATTTTGTCAAGGTAATCGATTTTATTCGCGCTATATCCTGTTTTTAAGTCTTATCGCGTCAATGAGCAGGGGATATTTTTTGCTCCTGAGCAGCGAAAATTTTAAATTTTCCGGTTTCGAGGAGTATTTGTCCGCCCTGCGGTCGGTGCACAGCTTATAGATGCCGAGAGCTTCGCTTTTCTTTATCAGCTCAACGGTCTCCTTTTTCGGCAGGGAGACGGCGTTGGAATAGAGAAAATTGCGGTAGATCATTCTCGCGAGGGAGCATATGAGCGACTCACACTCGCCGTCAAGGCAGCCGTCGGACAATATCAGCCGCCTTATGTCCTCCGTTGCTCTGGAGGACATAACGAGATTTTCAAATGAATATGTCCGCGTCAGAGAGGACGCCGAGGTGCGGTAGTTGTAAAGTGCCTCGGGAAGGTAACAGAAGGAGTCGAGCCGGCTCAGCATATGCGCCGAGACAAGCCTGTCCTCGCCGCGGCTGTAGCCCTTGTAATAAGCCGCGTCTATATCATAGTCGAATTTATCGCGCCTTATGCACTTGCAGCAAAGCGAGTTGAATTTTGAGTGCAGCAGCAGCTCCCAAAGCTCTTTTTTGCCGTCTTTATTGAACATGCGCTCGCCGTCGAAGGTCTTTTCGTGCGTGATATTTTCTCCGTTTATTTTGTTGTAATCAAAGAATATCATATCGGGCGCATGCTCTTCGATTTTTTCGCTCAAGCGTGAAAACAGCTCGGATGAGACGGTATCGTCCGAATCGAAGACGATGAAATAGTCCCCCCGTGCGTTCTCAAACGCGGCTTTTCTCGCGAGCAATACGCCCTGATTCTCCGTGTGAATGACGCGCACTCGGCTGTCTTTTTCCGCGTATTCGTCGCAGATTTTTCCGCTTTCGTCCGTCGAGCCGTCGTCTATTATGAGCAGTTCAAAATTTTCATAGCTCTGATTGAGAACGGAATCCAGGCATTCGCGAAGATATTTTTCCGTGTTGTATACGCACACTGCGGAAGTAAAAAATACAGACATATTATCCTCCGTCAGATGTCCGCGCAGCAGCATTTTGAGCGGCGCTTCTGTTCGCTGTGCTCGTCGTGCAGCGTGCTGTCTATGGCTATTCTGCGTATGATGTCCTTGACGGTTCTGTCAAGCCCGCTGTTTTCGGAGTAGTCCGCCGCAAAGGCGAAATCAACGCGGTTGTGGTAGAGCAGGTCGCTCACGCCCTCGAGCTGGCGCGGCTCGTTGTTGTGAACGGCTATCGAGCATCCTCCGTAGGCCTTGACCATCTTCATGCACGGGACATCCGAGAGACCGTCGCCGATATACAGCATATTTGAAAACGGCACGCGGCGCTTGTTGTCCGGAGTTGAGCGGTTGAGATCCCTGTCGTTTGACACATCGGGCACGCCCTTGTTTATGCGGTAGACGAACTGGGTCTTTGAGGTGTAGTTGACGGCGGTCTTGGGCCATACCGCCTCGCCGTTCTCGCCGTAGAGGAACTCGCAGGCGAAAATCTCTTTGAAGCATTTGCCTATTTCCGACCCCTCGATTATTTCCTTGAGCCCCGACGAGAGGACATAGTGCTCGACGGTAACGCCGTTCTCGTCGCCGAAGCGGTTGAGGCGGTCGAACCAGTCGGGCAGACCCTTATACAGCTCTATCGTGCGTCCGCACTCCACGACGCTTTTTCTCGTCAGCGGGATCCCGCACTCCTGCGATTTTTTTATCATGATGTACATATAGGACAGAATTTTGTCCATATGCTCTTCCTCGGCGTAGCTGTTGGCAAGCCCCCAGAAATCCGCAGGCTCCATGCCGACGCTCGGAATGAATTGATATTCCTGCATGTCCTTTGTACAAAGCGTGCGGTCGAAGTCATAGAGTATCGCCGCAACAGGTCTTTTTCCGTCCATTTGAAACACCTCCGCAAACATCATACATATATATCGGATTGCTACACTATGAGTGTATCAAATTTTCAGAGAAAATGCAACATATATGTATCGCGGCGGTAATATGCACAGTATTTTGTGGTAATCTTTGTGCAACTTTTCAGTATGTTTTTGATGACAAGGGTGCTTCCATGGTATATAATATATTCCACCGGGGCGGAAAGACCGCATTTCTCCGTCTCGATTTTACGGCTTGAAAGGGGTATCGGTATGCGTATCAGAGGACTTCAAAAACTTACACTGCTCGATTTTCCCGGCAAGATGGGCTGCACCGTGTTCCTCGGCGGCTGCAATTTCCGATGCCCGTTCTGCCAGAATTCGGAGCTGATTCTCCCCAACGGAGACGAATATGAGATAGCACAGGAGGATTTCTTTTCGTTTCTCAAAAAGCGTCAGGGTATGCTCGACGGCGTGTGCATAACAGGCGGCGAGCCGCTCGTGAACAGCGGCGTTGACGAGTTCGCAAGGCGCATAAAGGATATAGGCTATCTTGTCAAGCTTGATACCAACGGAACCTTTCCGGACAAGCTGCGGTCGCTTATAGACGCGGGACTTGTCGATTATGTGGCGATGGACATCAAAAATTCGCCCGAAAAATATGCCGAGACGGTCGGTCTGGAAAAAATTGATATGGAGCCTATATATGAGAGCGTGCGTCTGCTCATGGGAGGAAAGACCGATTTTGAATTCCGCACGACCGTTGTGCGCGAGCTGCACGGTGCGGAGGATTTTGAAAAAATAGGCGAGTGGCTCAGAGGCGACGAGAAATACTTTCTCCAGAACTTCACCGACTCAGAGTTCGTTCTGCAGAAGGGTCTCGGCGCGCACAGCCGCGAAACGCTGCGCTCTTTTGCGGATATAGTTCGCAAAAGTGTTCCGAGGGTTGAAATAAGGGGAATATGAAAAGCTCTGAATTTTAGAACATCTTGGGGTAGAAAAATAAATTCTACACAATATATTGTATTTTACTGTTGACATTTGCCATGGCGGCATCTATAATTGTAGACAGACAGCGCAGATGAAGCGCATATTTGAAAAAGTAAAGAAAATGGAGGCATGATGATGTACAGGGTTATTAAAAGAGACGGCGCGGTCGCCGATTTTGATATAGCTAAGATATCTGCGGCTATATCGAAGGCCTTCGATGCGCTCGACAAGCAGACGCATCCGACGGTCATTGACCTGCTTGCACTCAAAGTCACCTCGGACTTCGAGAGCAAAATCAAGGACGGGCTTATCGCCGTTGAGGATATTCAGGACAGCGTTGAGTCGGTACTCAGCCAGGCCGGTTATTCCGATGTCGCGAAGGCTTATATTCTCTACAGAAAGCAGCGCGAGAAAGTCAGAAACATGAAATCGACCATTCTTGACTACAAGGAACTGGTTGACAGCTATGTCAAGGTTTCCGACTGGCGCGTCAAGGAAAATTCGACCGTCACATATTCCGTCGGCGGACTTATCCTCAGCAATTCCGGCGCAATCACCGCGAATTACTGGCTCTCCGAGGTCTATGACGAGGAGATAGCAAACGCCCACAGAAACGGAGATATCCATCTCCACGACCTCTCCATGCTCACGGGCTACTGCGCGGGCTGGTCTTTAAAGCAGCTCATTCAGGAGGGACTCGGCGGCGTTCCGGGAAAGATAACGTCCTCTCCCGCGAGCCACCTTGCGACCCTCTGCAACCAGATGGTCAACTTCCTCGGCATTATGCAGAACGAGTGGGCGGGCGCTCAGGCATTCTCATCGTTCGACACATATCTTGCTCCGTTCGTCAAGGCGGACAACCTCTCTTACCGCGAGGTCAAGAAGTGCATCGAGTCGTTCATCTTCGGCGTCAACACCCCCAGCCGCTGGGGAACTCAGGCTCCGTTCTCGAATATAACCCTTGACTGGACCGTTCCCAACGACCTTGCCGAGCTCAACGCCATCGTCGGCGGCAAGGAGATGCCCTTCAAATACAAGGACTGCAAAAAAGAGATGGATATGATCAACAAGGCGTTCATCGAGACCATGATCGAGGGCGACGCCAACGGACGCGGTTTCCAGTACCCCATACCGACTTATTCCATCACCCGCGACTTTGACTGGTCTGACACCGAGAACAACAAGCTTCTCTTCGAGATGACCGCGAAGTACGGCACTCCTTATTTCTCAAACTATATCAACAGCGATATGGAGCCGAGCGATATCCGCTCCATGTGCTGCAGACTGCGCCTCGACCTGCGCGAGCTTCGCAAGAAGTCAGGCGGCTTCTTCGGCAGCGGCGAGAGCACCGGCTCAATAGGCGTTGTTACGATAAATATGCCGAGAATCGCATATCTTGCCGAGAACGAGGCGGACTTTTACCGCAGACTCGACAGGCTTATGGATATCTCAGCCCGTTCGCTCAGCGTCAAGCGCACCGTTATCACGAAGCTTCTCAACGAGGGTCTCTATCCCTACACCAGACGCTACCTCGGCACCTTCGAGAACCACTTCTCGACCATCGGTCTTATCGGCATGAACGAGGTCGGTCTCAACGCCAAGTGGCTCAGAGCGGACATGACCCACGAAAAGACCCAGCAGTTCACAAAGGAAGTCCTCGACCACATGCGCGAGCGCCTCTCCGACTATCAGGAGGAGTACGGCGATCTCTATAATCTCGAGGCGACTCCCGCAGAGTCCACCACTTATCGCTTCGCAAAGCACGATGTCGCCCAGTTCCCGGATATCATCACCGCAGCGAAGGACGGCGGCACACCCTATTACACAAACAGCTCGCACCTCCCCGTCTCGTTCTCGGAGGACATTTTTGAGGCACTCGACATTCAGGACGACCTTCAGACGAGATACACCTCAGGCACCGTTTTCCACGCCTTCCTCGGCGAGAAGATGCCTGACTGGACTTCGACTGCCTCCCTTGTGCGCAAGATAGCCGAGAACTACAGGCTGCCCTATTATACCATTTCCCCGACGTACTCCGTGTGCAAGGATCACGGATATATCGTGGGCGAGCATTTCACCTGCCCCGAGTGCGGCGGTCAGACCGAGGTCTACAGCCGCATCACCGGTTACTACCGCCCCGTCCAGAACTGGAATGACGGCAAGGCACAGGAGTTCAAGGACAGAACCGTCTATAACCTCGGCGCGTCCCATCTCAAGAACGAGCGCACCGTCAGCCACACCGTGGAGGACGGCAAGCATGAGGATGCTCCCAAATCTTCGGGCGGCTCAAGGGTCATGCTCTTCACCACAAAGACCTGCCCCAATTGCAAGATAGCCTATACGCTGCTTGACAAGGCGAATATCGGCTATGAGAAGATAGATGCGGAGGCTCAGGAGGATCTGACGATGAAATACGGCATCAGACAGGCTCCGACTCTTATCGTCACCGACGGCGACGGATATGAGAGCTTCGTCAATCTTTCAAACATCAAAAAGTTCATTGAGCAGTGCTGACGCACTGATAAAAGCGGAAGATCGGGTGGAGTATTCTTCACCCGGTTTTCGGCGCATTAAAGAAATTTTGCCATATTCAGAGGGAAAAGAAATGCAGCAATTTGATATCGTTATAGTCGGCGCCGGCACTGCCGGACTCACGGCGGCAATCTATGCGCTCAGAGCGGGAAAAACCGTGCTCGTGACCGAGGGCGAGTCCTTCGGCGGGCAGATAACCTCTTCGCCGAGAGTCGAAAATTATCCGGGAATATCGCAGATAAGCGGAAGCGAATTTGCGGACAACCTTGTCTCGCAGGCGATGGAGCTCGGCGCGGATGTTGAGCTGGAGAAGGTCATAAAGATAGTTGACGGAAAGATAAAGACCGTCATAACCGATTCGAACAGCTACCGGTGCAAGTGCGTTATAATCGCCACGGGAGCACGCCACCGACCGCTCGGCGCGGACGGCGAAAACGATCTCGCGGGCAGGGGAGTGTCCTACTGCGCGGTGTGCGACGGAGCTTTCTATAAGGGCAGGAATGTCGCCGTTGTCGGCGGCGGAGACAGTGCGCTCCAGTCTGCGCTCTTCCTCGCGTCTTACTGCAAGAGTGTCACGCTCATACACAGACGCGATGAATTCAGGGGCGAAAAGGCTCTTGTAAAGAAGCTCGGCGAGAAAGATAACATAAAAGTTCTTATGAACACGAAAGTAGTCAAGCTCATCGGCAGCGACGAGCTCGACGGCATAAAGATAGTGACAGGTGACGGGGAGCCCCATTCCATTCCGATGGACGGACTTTTCGTTGCGGTCGGTCAGATGCCGAACAACGAGAGCTTCAAGGATGTTGCCGACCTCGATGACTACGGCTATATCATTGCGGACGAGAGCTGCGAAACAAAGACTCCCGGCATTTTCACTGCGGGCGACTGCCGCACAAAGCAGGTGCGACAGCTGACTACTGCGGCGGCGGACGGCTCCGTGGCGGCACTTGCGGCTTGCAGCTACATAGACAATATGGAATAAACTCAGAACAGTATAAAAACGGACACCCGTAAAAAAGCAAACAGCCGCAGCAGATTTGTTGCGGCTGTTTTTTGACTGATAAAACATCTGTAAAATAAAAAGGGGCTTTCTGCTTCTAAATGCGACAGCCCCGTTTTTTGCCTGATAAAAACATCTGAAAACAAAAAGCCAAGCTGAACAAAGGCAGCTTGGCTTGGTTTTCTCGAGAAAGCGGATATTCTTTTTACAGCATGCAGACGCCCTGCGCTCTGAACGCATCGACTGTTTCCTGCGGCCAAACGGACGCCTGGACTTCGCCGATATGCGCCTTTCTCAGGAAGAACATACACATGCGGGACTGACCGATGCCGCCGCCCATGGTCAGCGGGAGGTTGCCGTTGAGCAGGTCGCGCTGAAACGGGAGCTCGGCACGCTCGTGGCAGCCTCTCTCCTCAAGCTGAGCCGCGAGCGACTCGGCGTTGACTCTGATGCCCATGCTCGACAGCTCATAAGACATATCGAGCAGGGGATAATATACTACGATATCGCCGTTGAGACTCCAGTCGTCATAGTCCGGAGCGCGTCCGTCATGGATATCGCCGGAGCGGAGCTTGCCGCCGATCTGCATGATGAACACTGCGCCCTTGTCGCGGGCAATTTCAGTCTCACGCTGCTTGGGAGTCAGGTCGGGATACATATCCTCAAGCTCCTGCGTGGTGATGAATGATATCTCATCGGGCAGAAACTTGCCGATGAAGTCGTATTCCTCGGCGATATAGGTCTCCGTGTGGCGCAGGCTTCTGTAGATGGCGCGGACGGCTCTCTTGAGGGTATCGACATTGCGCTGCTCGGGCGTTATTATCTTCTCCCAGTCCCACTGATCGACAAAGACGGAGTGGAGATTGTCGGTATCCTCGTCGCGGCGTATGGCGTTCATATCCGCATAGAGACCCTCGCCCGCCTTAAAGCCGTAGTCCCTGAGGGCTCGGCGCTTCCATTTCGCGAGCGACTGGACGATTTCAACATCATTGTCCATATCTTTTATGTCGAACGCGACGGGGCGCTCGACGCCGTTCAAGGTATCGTTGAGTCCGGAGTCCGAGCGCACGAAAAGCGGCGCGGAGACGCGGGTAAGATTGAGCTGGATAGCGAGATCCCTCTCGAAAAAATCCTTGACCTTTTTGATAGCTACCTGAGTCTGTCTGATATCGAGCAGGGGCTTATATCCTGCCGGAAGATAGCTTGAATCCATGTAATCACACCCCAAAGCAAAAAACTAATATATATAATAACATCATATCGCGACTTGTGCAATAAAAATTTTGCACATTAAAGTAAAAAAGGACAGCCAATCTATCCGGCTGTCCTCTTGTGTTTCAGATATCAAGTCCGGGTACGTTGCCCGTCAGGAAGCGCACCAGCTGCCAAACGACCGTGCCGAACACATTGCCGAAGCTCTGACGGTAGAAGTTATAGTCCACGCCGGGGGTCAGGATAACCGGCTCGGTATTCTCCCCGAGTCCGAGATTTTTGAGCAGAACGAGCATATGTCTTGCGAGCTCGACATTGCCCTTGGCGTTCGGGTGTACGCAGTCGTCCGCTAAAAGCTCGGTGTTGTGCGAAATGACCGCGCTCGTGTTGAATATAACAACATCGTCATGCTTCGCGGCGAATTTGTTGAGCATTGCGTTTATGCGCGAAACCGCCTTGATAAACGGGATATGTCCGAGTCCCTTCCATGCGCAGTAGATATTGTCGAATATCAGCGTCGCGTTGGGATTTATCTTGCGGATGAGCGAATAGATGGTGTTGAAGTCGTCATAGATTCCGTAGGCTATCTCATCGAGCTTCTTGTCGTTTATTCCGAACAGTGCGCCAACGGTTATCCAGACGACATCCTTGCTCGCAAGGTAGTTGTTCGAGCCGATGCAGACATTTATGATATCCGCCCACGCGATGCTCTCTCGGAACCCGTCAACGGTCTCGATTTTTTCAATGAGATCCTGAGTATCGTTGGCGACCTGAGCGAGGTTGCGGTAATTGTAGCCGTTGGTGTCGGCAACTATCCTGCCGTAAGCCGCGTCCTCACAGTTCTCAACGCCGTAGCCCTGGGCTATCGAATCGCCGAGCACGAGGAAATTGAGCTTATCGCTTTCCTGCGGTGCGGCAAAGGCGAGACATTGGAGCGATGCCGCTATCATAACAGCGCAGAGCAGAACCGCCGCAATTTTTTTGAATTTCTTCATTCTTATCACCCCAAAAGGAAAATAAAACATTAACACAGAGAATACAATTTTCAGCAGGAAAAGTCAAGTGCTTCAACGCACGAAAGGAAAATTTTCGGACAAAAGACAGGCGGCACAAAAAGTAAAAACGGCAAAAACAAAATCCTACCCCGTGAAGCCGTGGGTAGGATTTCGCTGTATGATGCCTTGCGACAAATGTTTTGTTGCGGATTTTTATACGCCCGAATAGGCGGAGAAGCCGCCGTCAACGGGGAGGATAACTCCGGTTATGAAGCCTGACTGGCTCTCGTCGCAGAGGAACAGCAGAGCGCCCGTCAGATCCTCCGGCACGCCGAAGCGGCGCAGGGGAGTGTGAGAGATTATCTTGTCAGAGCGTGCGGTGAGCGAGCCGTCCTCGTTGAAGAGCAAAGTCTTGTTCTGATTCGTCGAGAAGAAGCCGGGTGCTATCGCGTTGACTCTGATGCCGACATCGGCAAAATGGACCGCCATGAACTGGGTGAAGTTTGAAACGGCAGCCTTTGCCGCAGAGTATGCGGGGATTCTCGTGAGCGGTCTGTAGGCGTTCATGGAGGAGATGTTGAGAATCGTCGCGTTCTCCCTGCCTATCATGTCCTTTGCAAAGCACTGCGTGGTGAGCAGCGTGCCGAGGAAGTTGAGGTTGAAGACAAATTCAATACCCTTGGGGTCGAGGTCGAAGAAAGTCTTGACTCCCTCCGCCTTGTGGGCGATGTCCTCAGGCTCAAGCGTGTCTTTGGTCGTAGTGCCGAGCGGAGAGTTGCCGCCCGCGCCGTTGACAAGAATATCGCATGAGCCGAGTGCGGCGGTTATTTTCTCGCGTGCCGCCTCAAGGCTCTCGCTCTTGAGCACGTTGCAGCCGACCGCAAGAGCCTCGCCGCCCGCCGCTTTTATCTCGTCCGCGACCTTCTGAGCCGCCTCCTCGCGCAGGTCGAGTATCGCGACCTTGACGCCCTGAGCCGCAAGATCCTTTGCAAATCCGCTGCAAAGAACTCCGCCGCCGCCTGTTATGACCGCAACGCGGCCGTTAAGATTTTCGTGTACCATGGTTATCTTCCTTCCCTTTCGGACTTTGAAACAGCCTCCCAAAGTCCGTTTATATATGCTGCTCCGAGCGCACGGTCATACAGACCGTAGCCGGGACGGGCTTTTTCGCCCCACAGCATTCTGCCGTGATCGGGGCGGATATAGCCGTCAAATCCGCTCTCGTAGAGAGCCTTGACTATCTCGTACATATCGAGCGAGCCGTCCGAGGACAGGTGGGAGGTCTCGTTGAACCAGCCGTCGCGCCTGAGGACGTTTCTCAGATGTGCGAAATATATCCTGTCGCCGAACTGCCTTATCATCGCGGGCAGGTCGTTGTCCTTCGATGCGCCGAGCGAGCCGGTGCAGAAGGTGATGCCGTTTATGTCGCTGTCAACGAGCGAGAGCAGGCGTTCGAGATCCGCGGTATTCTTGATTATCCTCGGCAGACCGAAGATGCCCCATGGCGGATCGTCCGGATGAATGGCCATTTTGATTCCGCAGTCCTCGCAGACGGGAGCTATGCGGCGCAGAAAGTGGCGGAGATTCTCAACGAGATCGTCCTCGGTCACGCCCTTGTACTTTTGGAACAGCTCCTTTATCTCGCCCATGCGCTCGGTTTCCCAGCCGGGCATCGCGTATCCGTTTGAGTTCTCGTCAATCTCACGGAACATATCCTCGGGGCTTTTGCCCTCGATCTGTGCGCCATTATATGACAGGCAGGTCGCGCCGTTGCCCATATCCATGGCGAGGTCGGTGCGCGTCCAGTCGAAAACTGGCATAAAGTTGTAGCATATCACCCTGACACCCGCCTTGCCGAGATTGCGTATTGATTCGATATAGTTGTCGATATATTTGTCCGCGTTTTCGTTGCCGAGCTTGATATCCTCATGGACGTTGACGCTCTCGATGCACTCCATTGTAAGGCCTGCCGCCTCGATTTCGTGCTTCATGTCCATGACCATATCGAGCGGCCACACTTCGCCTGCGGGCAGGGTGTGCAGCGCGGGGACAATGCCCTTGACGCCGGGAATCTGCCTTATCTGTTCGAGCGATACCGTGTCCTTGGTGTCGCCGAACCAGCGAAAAGTCATCTGCATTTCAATCTTCCCTTTCTTCTTTTATAGCTCTATGCGTTCGCCTGTCTCGGTGCTCCTGTACACGGCGAGCAGGAGCTCAACGGCTTTGCCGCCCTCCTGCGCGTCTATCGCAAACGGGCGGTTGTTTTTAACCGCGTCGTAGAAATCGCGTATCAGCGCGCTGTGTCCGCTGCCCCAGCAGAGCTTGCCGTGGTTGTCGAACTTGTCCGCAGCGAGCACGGGAGTGAGCTTGCCGTCCTTGAGTTCAAACACGCTGTCGCCCTCGATGCGCACCGAGCGGTCGTCGAAGTTTGCTTCAAGTATTATCGGAGATGTGACGGCATTTGCGGTCGTCGCGAAGAACACTCCGCGAAAGCCCTGCGAAAATTCGGCAAAGACGCTCACCGTGTCCTCAACCTCTATTATGCCCTTGAGATGGTCGTTTGAAGCATGGGCGGTCACGGCTTTTACATTTCCGCCGAGCATATTCATCAGATCGAGCGTGTGCAGAGCCTGATTTATCAGCACTCCGCCGCCCTCGGTAGCCTTTTTGCCGCGCCAGTCGCCGCTCGCGTAATAGTCCGCGTCACGCTTCCAGGTGACAAAAGCCCTCATGCCGATAAGCTCGCCGTACAGTCCCGAGTCAATGATATCTTTGAGATACTGCACTGAGCGGTTGTATCTGTTTTGAAAGCAGACTCCGAGCTGCCGCCCTGTCCTGCGCTGACATTCGCGCAGCTTTTCAAGCTGCTCTTTCGTTATGGCGCAGGGCTTCTCGCACAGCACATCGACTCCGCGCTCCATCGCGCAGACCGCCATCGGAACATGGAGATAGTGCGGGGTGCAGATGTGCAGGATATCCGGCTTCTCGCCCGCGAGCATGTCTTCAAAGCTCGTGTATGCTTTTGCGCCGCACTGCTTTGCCGCCGCTTCGGCGCGTTCGGGGATGCAGTCCGCAACGCTGATTATCCGGGCGTCCGGTATATCGCGGACGGCTCCGATGTGGGTGCGGCTTATTCCGCCGCAGCCCACGATAGATATCTTCATATTCTACCTCTGTTTTTTCGATTATGAGCCGTAGGTCGAGGACATATCTTCAACGACAACTTCCTTAACCGGCTCTTTCTTGCCGGAGGACGAGGCTATTTTCTTTTGAAGCTCGGCATAGAACAGATCCTCGTCTATCGGGAGAGTGACCTTTTTTCCGAGCCATGACGACAGGTGCGCCGCGTTCGATATGGTCAGACCGTTGATACCCTCTTCGCCGCAAGCGGTGAGCGGAGTGCCGTGCAGAATATGCGCCGCGAAAGCGTTTGTGACCGCGACATGCTGCTCCGTGTTCGTGTCAATATATTCGATATCCTCCCAGTGACCGTCGGGCTTCGCAAAGCCCTCCTCGGCGGTTTTGCTGAATTCGGTCATTGATTGGTCGAGGACATAAGCTCTTATTTTGTCATTTTCGCAGACTATCTTTGCTCGGTCGAGCGTTATTTCGAGTCTGTTCGTGCCGGGAGCGTCGCCGGTGGTCGTGATAAACACGCCGGTCGCGCCGTTGGGATATTCGGCGTATATGGTCACATCGTCCTCAACCTCGATATTGTGCCATTTGCCGACAGAGCACTGCGCCTGAATGGAGGCGGGCATGCCGGTTATCCACTGCCACAGATCAAGCTGATGCGGGCACTGGTTGAGCAGGACGCCGCCGCCCTCGCCGCTCCAGGTTGCGCGCCATCCGCCGGAATTATAATATGCCTGCGTGCGGTACCAGTCGGTGATGAGCCAGTTGAAGCGGTGCAGCTCGCCGTATTCGCCGCTCTGCACGACCTCGCGCAGCTTGATATACATGGGATTCGTTCTCTGATTGAACATCAGCGCGAATACTTTGTCGCTCTTTGAGGCGACTTCGTTCATCTCGCGAACCTGCTTTGTATAGACGCCCGCGGGTTTTTCGCTGAGCACATG
The DNA here is from genome assembly GCA_963620555.1 of bacterium. Classification (GTDB taxonomy): domain Bacteria; phylum Bacillota; class Clostridia; order Oscillospirales; family Acutalibacteraceae; genus CAG-177. The sequence goes on along the minus strand of CAVFAN010000005.1, from coordinate 76,466 downwards.
GACGCCGTGAGTCAGACCGTATTCGACTATCGGCGGGTGGGAGTAGTGCGGCGTCGCGACTATAACGGCATCGACCTCGCCCGAGTCAATGAGAGCCTCGGCGGAGTCGAAGCATTTTATCTCGCAGCTTCTGTCGCGGCATTTTTTCGCGGCGCGCTCAAGCTTTGCGGGATCGATATCGGCTATCGCGGTGAGAACCATCTCGGGGATGAGTCCGTCGAGATAATAGCCGAGGTGCGCAGAACCCATGTTGCCCACGCCTATTATGCCGTAGCGCAGGGTTTTGACCCTTGCAAGAACCTCCTTTATGCCACTCACTGCGGCGGCAAAGGAAGCGTTGTTGTCGGGATAAGTGAACTTGTCCATCTTTATCGAAAGGCTGTCGTCGCGCTCGATGGTCTTGAGTGCGTCAAACACCTTGAGGTGCGGCTCGACGGAGAGGAATCTCTCGCCCTCTTTTTTGTTGAAGCGGCGTATGAGCTCGTCAAAATGAGCGTCGCCCTGACCTGCGGGAACGACCGTCTCCTCTGCGTCTATCGCGTCTTTTACGTGCATATAGGTGATATACGGCTCGAGCAGCTCATATGCGGGGAGAATATCCACGCCGTTGAGAATATAGTTCGCTGGGTCGAAAATACCGCCGATTACATCGCCCAGCTCCCTGTGGAGATCGAGGCATCTCTCGGGGATATCGCCGTAAATACCGCGCTCGTTTTCGTGGCAGCAGAGGACGCCGCGCTCCTTTGAATATTCAGCCATGGCTCTGACTCTGCGCATGACCTCCGTGCGGTACTCGTCGTAGCTCTCGCCCTTTGTGAAATAGAAGCTGAACATGCGGATATATTTTGTCTCAAGTATTTTCGCAACCTCGACGGTGTTCTTGAAGCCCTCGAAATGGGACTCGAAATCGTCGGTTATTTCAATCTTTCCGTAGTAAGAGCCTATGGAGGAGACCTTCATGCCGCTCGCGTCAAGCTTTTCCTTGAGTGCCTTCGCCTCGTCAACGGTTAGCTCGGAGATGTTCTTGCCGTCAACGCCGCGCAGCTCCATGTGAGTCACGCCGTTTGCCTTGCAGGCGGCTATCTGACCGTCGATGCTGTCTGCGGCTTCGTCGGAGAAAGCGGAATAGAGAAATCTTGCCATCTTTGCACGACCTTTCCTGTTGTGCTGTATCCAAAAGATGCAGCCCTTGATTTACAGTATTATTTTATACATTCTTTACGCCTATTTCAAGCCCGAATAAGTAGGATTTACAAATATTTAACCCATCAATTTAGAAAAAACAGCCGACAGCGAAACACATCGCCGCCGGCTGTTGCATTTTTCTGTTATGAGCGTTTGCGCCGCCTTGAAACAACTCCGGCGGGCAGGGCTAATAAGAGCGGAATGGCTGCCGCAAAGGATGCCGAGCCGGTCTGCGGAGTCAGGGGCTTGTCGGCACTTTCGGAGCTGCTTTCGGACAGAACCGGACGCGCCTGGGTACCGATGGGGGTGAGCGTTTGTGCGTTCACATCGTTTTGCAAAAACTGCGGATATTTTTCATTCGACCAGACATCGGGCTTGGACTCCGAATAGAAGAACCAGTTGTACATCGCCTTGTGCCCATCGTGAATCTTGCAGTGGAGCATATCCTTTATGAACCATGTATTCTCGGGCATAAGGCAGGTAGATGCGTCTATCACGCCGTCCTTTGAAAGGTGATCGTGAACGCCCGTCTCGTTCTTTTGAACATATCCGTCGGGGAGAGTGGAACCGAGGTCGGCAACGGTCGCGCCGACCGAGGCGTATTTCGTGTCAACGGTCGCGTCGCTGTTTGACATATATGACTCGACGAGCGGAGTGCGCTGCTTGTTGTAGCCCGCGACTATCATTATCTTTGCGCCGTCCTTCTTCGCTTTGTTCAGTATCTCTCCGGCTCTGCACTGGACGTTGTAGTGATATTCATCGAGACGGGAGATAAGCTTCTCCGAGGTGTTTTCGTCGAAGGTCATCTGCTTCGCCTGCTCATATTCGTCGTCCGTCACAAAGCTCCATATTCCGGGCATTGAGCCGAACACGGGATACATAAGCTCGTCAAAGACCCTGTCCGTCAGATTCTCGAGCAGCTTGTCGGCAACGCCGACTAAAGCCTTGAAAACGCCCGCAAAATTGAGCATATCGAGAACAACGCCGAGCAGATCGGACTGCCACTGTTCATCGGTCGGAAGCTGAGAGGCATAGCGCACGAGGGCGTCCGGGTCGATAGTGATTTTTTTGGTGAAAAGGTCGCCCGCAACCTGCGTGCCGAGGATCGGGCAGCACTGGAATATGCACGCGTCGATGCCGTCGGTGCCGTATTTGTAGAAATACGCCATGGTCATAACGCCGCCCATGGACGAGGCGCGCAGAAGCACAGTGTCGTGTCCGGTGAGCTTCTTGACGCAGGCGATATATTCGTGCAGCTTATCCGCAACGGTCAGCGGGTCTTCACGAAAATCGTAGGCAAAATAGTAGCTCTTGTCAACGCCGTGGTCGGGGTCGGTGGGCAGCTCCGCGTCCGAAGTCACGCGGTCTGTCGAGTCGCCGTTTTCGTCCATCTGCAAATCGCCGAAGATATCCGAAACTCCGTCGATGAGCGCGTCGCCGAATGCGTCATAGTTTTTGTCTATGGCGAGGCGGGCTATTGACGGCGCGAGATGTGCGGCAAGGCGCAGGTAGGCGGCGGTGTCGGGTCTGAAGAGCACCCGCTCGTTTTCCGTGCCCCTGTCAAGATACAGCGTGGCACTGCCGAGAGCCGCGACATAGATAACGGGCGGCGTGCCGCAGGGGCATTTTGCGCTCTGAGCGAAAACGGGCAGGCTTGCGCCGAGCAGCAGAATTGCCGCAAGAAGAATACTGAGGGTTCGCCGGATGTTTTTACGCATAGTGGACCTCCGTTGTATTTTATTTTTTATCGGAGACTTTTCACAAGCTCTCCGAAAGCTTTTGTTATCGTCGATCCCGCGCGTTTTCCCGCCGAGACCGCCTCCTCGTAGTGATCCTTTGCTATGACGCTGCCGTAGTCGTTGTCGGGCAGGATATATCCCATAGCGTCGTTGCACAGACCTATAACGCTCAGCTCTCTGCCCCCCGGAATCATGTCGCGCATGGGCGGATATTCCCACGCGGTGCGGTTGAAGCTCTCGTCCGCGCCGTATGCGCCGCCAAGCAGAATTTCTGGCGCAAGCTCGCCGGGGATGAGCGCGAGAGAAAGCTCCTTGCCAATCTCCGCATAGCCGATTTCGCTGACGAAGCAGTAGCCGGATTTTTCGTTAGAATCATGCAGAACGGTGTTGTCAACGAGTCCCGCCTTCGCTGCGGCGATGAGTATCGGGTTGTCAGCCGGGATAAATATTTCGCGGTTTCTGATGTTTATAAAAGTCGCGACGCGTCTCTCGTCCTTTTCGGGAATAGAAAGCAGGAAGCGACCGAGAGTTTTGCCGTATTCCTGCCAGCCCTCCGAGCCGTCATGCTCGGTTATGCAGTCGCGCTGTTGGGCTATCGCAAGCTCCGCGCCCTGGAAGAATATGAAATTCTTGCCTTCTTTGTTTATCTCCTGCTCCATCGATGCGATGTAGTCGGAGCTGAGCAGGGAGTTCTTCGCGCCGAGCGCGGTCGGGTGAGCCGCCATGAACGCGGCTACAGTCTCTTTTGAGTCGTTGTCGGGGATGAAGCGCAGGCGCACCATATCCTTGTCCCAAACATAGGGCGGGCGCTTGTCACGCGCAAAGTCGATAGCGTCGGTGCGCAAATAGGTGAGCTTTCCGCGCTGCATGGAGTTGAAAGCCTCTTTTATCGCGTCTGCGGTCTTTTCAAACAGCTTCTCCATAAACTCCGGATCGCGTCCGGAAATTATATCGTCATACCGTCCTTCCCTGACCGCCTTGACGTTGTTTTTGAGCATCTTTGGCAGATCACCCCAGAGCCCCTGCGTGTCAATCGCGCTGTGGCAGTGGATGGAGGAAATATTGATTGAAACTATGTTGTTTTCTTTTGCGAAGTCCGCCAGTCTCCCGCGTATGCGGCGTATGTCCGTGCCGGATATTCCCACGCAGTCAATGACGGCAAAGACCACGCTCCCGCGTCCGCTCGAGTCGTCGAGGCAGATAACGCGCACCGCCTGGTCGTCAATAACCCCGCTCATTATATTAGGCGGATAGGAGAGATAGCCCGCTATGTAGTAGTCCTTTTGATTGTAGTCGTCGGGGACGAGGCTGCGGCGTGCGTAGCCGAGACGCCATCTTGAACCGCGCTTGCCCGCTTCGGCAAATTCGCCGTGACCGGGATAGAAATCGCGGCTGAGATAGTCGGAAACATCGCCGAAATTCGGCTCGGGGAGCTTATCGGCAATTTTGCCGACGGCGGCGAGAATACCTTTTCCGACAGCGTCGTCAAAGTCGTGACGGAAAGCCTTGTCGGTCTTTAATTTTCTGCCCACTGCCGCGCCTGCGCCCGCAGCTGCGGCGAGAACGGCAAAGGGGATGAGACTGCTTTTTTTCATGCTTCGTTGTGCCTCCGAGATGTTAAATAAGCTACAGTATAATATTACCATTTCAGCAAGATTTGTCAACCGTGATAAAGAGGGAGAAATAAGCATATATATCAACTGTCTATTTAAGCGCGAAGGGGCGGAGAAAAGTGTTTGTGTTTTCATTTAAATCCTCAAAGCTGAAAATTGCCTTGACTGCGTTCGCGGCGGTGCTCGCTGCTGCGGCGGTGGTGCTGCTGATAAACCGCGGCAAGCCTGCGATAAGCGACAACGCGATAAGTCTCAAGGCGTCAAACGCCTCGGAACGCACGGCGTTTCTGTCGCAGTTCGGCTGGGAGATCGAGGAGGACCCTGTCGAGGTCGCCGAGGTTATAATCCCCGCCGAGTTTGACAAGGGGTATGAAAAATACAACGAGATTCAAAAGGCGCAGAATCTCGACCTGACGAAATATGCAGGCAAGCGCGCAAAGCGCTGGACATATAACATAAAAAATTACCCCGGCTATGAGGGCGACAGCGGGACGGTGCAGGCAAACATACTTGTCTATGAGGGCGCGGTGATAGGCGGCGACATCTGCTCGACCGAGCTCGACGGCTTCATGCAGGGCTTCGATTTCCCAACAAAAACCGCCGCGCAGAGCGAGAGCGCGACGGGATAAAATAAGCCGCGGTTCACAGGGGAGTGTGAATCGCGGCTTTGATTATATTTGGTTATTCAGTGTTCTTCGGTATTTTCTGCTTCGGGCTTCTCGGCGGCACTGAGCATCGCCTCAATTCGATTGAGCTTTTTCAAAAGCTCTTTGTTCTGCGCCTTGAGTTCCCTGTTTTGCGCTTCAAACTCAGCATAGCGTTCGTCGAGCTCGTCGAGTGCTTCATAGAGATTGTCCTTGGCATCGGCTGTGTTTCTGTAGATCATTATTATCGTTATGACAAGGTAGCAAATCCAGAATGCGCAAACGATTCCAGTTACAGCACCGTATATGTAAATAGCGCATATACCGCTGATAAAAAAGAGCACTATCATGGCAATTGAAATTTTCAGACGCCGTGCCGTTATTACGCTGACGCTTTCAAGGTTATCTTCGGTTCGTTTTTTGTCCATTTTTTTGCTCTCCTAAAAATTAAAATTCGGAATTATAATCCCAAGATAGTGAGCTGACATAATCTTTCATAAAAATTTTTATAGCGGCGGAAACTGCAAAAACAGAATCTGAGCCTATTGGTGAAAAAGAGTTTTCTATAGCTACTTTAACTTGTGAATGCGAATATCGAAGTTTAACATATAACCGTTGAGTATGATCATCATAATCTTGAACATAACAATTTCCCGCCATTACAAACTGGAGGTTTGTATATGTGACCGAAGACACCGTTCCGTTGTTTGAAGACGAATCTATGGGTAAGCGCCAAGTATAATAAAAGCCATTCCGTGTACTTCCGAGCAGGGGTGGATTAGACATATCTACCCAAACATCCTGTTTGCGCACAGAGCCATTTATAATTGTCTTCTCTGTATATGATGCGCCACCATAATATTCCCCGTCTGGATAGTTGTCCCAAACAATAATGTCACCGGAACCAAGTGAAACTGCATCAACCCCACGTGTAACAGGTGTTTTCAACCATACGCATGCGCCAATTATTCTGTACAGACCTTCTTGATCGCCTAAATAAAAAGCTGTTATACCCTGCTGCATATATCCATTGGAAGAAGTATATTCACCTTCGTGAGGATATTTGTTTGTTCTATTTGATGAAGATTGAGCCATTTCAGCTTCTTCTTTTACTATTTTTTCATACTCGCTTTGAGTAATAATGCGCTGATTGCCGTCCGGAGAAACTTCGATTATTTGTTTTTGGCTGACTACATCAACAATATCATCCATTCTGTTCGCGATGTCAGTGATAACCGGACTGTTTATGTTGTACTCATAACCGAGAGAATCAAATAATTCCTGAGACTTTTCCTGAGAAGTTTTTGAACGAATGTTTTTAATTCTATACATATTTCTACTGTCGATAGACGTAACTTGAGTGAGACCGCAATCAACAATTTTTGTGTCGGTTAAATCCTCAATATCTGGTTCATAAAAGGCATATGCACCTGCGGACAATGACGCAAGTAGAATGATTACACACATAACACAGGAGATAAAATGCACAATTTTTTCATTGATCAAACCACCTTTTGTTGTATTTGACATTATTGTACTGGAATGTTGCGGCTTTGTCAATAAAAATTTTAAAAAGCAAAAACTTTATAGGCGGTTTTCTGAGGGCAATAGAATAGGTAGTGGTTAAAAAAGCGGACATCCGAATCCGGATATCCGCAACGCTCACATCTTTATGCTCTTGTAAAAATCCAGTGTTCTCAGCTTATGCCCGAGCTGGAGAAGCAGGTAGTGCTCGGTGATATCACCGAGGATTTTCAACGAGCTGTCCGGCATACGGAACGCGAAAAGCGCGCGGTCATCGCAGGTGCAGATATGGCGCATCGCATTTATTACGCCGGGCGTTACGGGGATTCCCTCGCTGTCCGGGACACAGCCGCGGCAGAAAAATCCCGCATGGCGCAGGCTGAAAACCGGCTCGTCGGGCAGCTCATTCCCGCAGGATTGACATCCGGCGAGGTCGGGCATATAGCCCGCGAGCGCGAGCATACGAAGCTCGCCGACGGGCTTTAAGAAATCCGCCCTTCGCTTGTCCTCGGACAGCAGGTGCAGGAGATTGAGCGTCAGGCTCAAGAATTCGTGAGCCTCGGTGTTCTCGGGCGAAAATTCGCCCGCAAGCTCGCAAAAATAATTTGCAAGCGACAATTTTTCAATATCCTCGCGCAGCCCGAAAAACACATCTATCGCCTTTGCGTCGTCAACTATGTAGCTCTCGCGCCCGCGATAGAGGGTCAGACGGGAGTAGGTCATCGGCGAAACGGCGGCACTTGCGGTTCGGCTCTTGACTTTTTTTGTGCCGTTTGCAAAGGCGGAAATAAGCCCGAGGTCGCCTGTTAAAATTTTGACGACGGTGTCGTTTTCATTGATATCGCGGGACTTGATTATCAGCCCCTCTGTCTGTGTCTGCACTCGCCCTTTCACCTCCCACGCGGATATTCGTCTTTGCGTAGCGGAGATAGTCCTCGACCCTGCCGCTCGTTTCAAAGGCGCTCCATGCATTCTCAACAGTGTTTTTGTCCGCATTTTTCATCTATCATAAACACGCAATGTGCGCTCCTCCGTGCAGTGTAAAAATATTTTTTTCACTGCGCGGCGCATTTATGATAGGAAAAATTTTATTCGTTGTCGAGCCCGAAATTGTGTATTAGCCCCTCTCTGTTGCGCCAGCCCTCCCTGACCTTTACCCAGCAGTGGAGGTTGATTTTGCACATGAAGAAGCGCTCCATATCCTCACGCGCCTTTGTCGAAACCTTTTTGAGCATCTCGCCCTTTTTGCCGATTATTATGCCCTTGTGGCTCTCGCGCTCGCAGTAGATTGTGGCGTCGATATCGGTTATATTCGAGTCCTCGCGCTCATGCATTCTCTCTATGCATACCGCAACGCCGTGCGGCACTTCATCGTCAAGGAGATTCAAAAGCTTCTCTCTGATTATCTCGGCGGCGAGCACGCGCTCGGGCTGGTCGGTCAGAGTGTCATCGGGGAAGAAATGCGGCGAGGGCTGAGCCTGCCTGAACAGCTCGTCTTTTAAATCGCCGAATCCGTCGCCCTTGAGCGCGGAGCAGGGGACTATCGCCTCGAAATCATATAGTGCAGAGAACTGCGCCATGCGCTCGATAAGCAGCTCTTTCTGCTTGACGGAATCTATTTTGTTTATGGCGAGAATGACGGGCATTTTCTCGTCCTTGAACTTCTTGAGAAGATCCTTTTCCGCGTCGCGCAGCTCGCCCGAGGGCTCAACAACAAAAAGGCACGCGTCAACGCCTGAGATGCTGTCGCTGACCGCCTTTATCATTTTTTCGCCGAGCTTTGTGCGCGGGCGGTGGAAGCCGGGGGTGTCGGTGAAAACGAGCTGAACCTCGTCCTCGGTCAGCACGCCCATTATTTTCGTGCGCGTGGTCTGCGGCTTGGGCGACACGACGGCGACCTTCTGACCGAGCAGGCGGTTGAGTATCGACGATTTGCCGACATTCGGGCAGCCGACTATTGCGATGAAAGCGGTTCTTGTCTGAGTCATAATTTCTCCTCATATAGATGACCGCTGATATGACGGTCAGCGGTCATTGATTTTTATATATTATTTGTCTTTTTTCTTGAAATTGAAGCCCGTGAATATGAACACAAGGCTCAGCGCAAGGCTGGCGATTAAAACGGCTATCATATACGGCTTCTCTGCGTAGTAGGCGAACATCGCCCTGAATGCCTCGGGCTGGGCGAGAATTGCGATGCCCGTACACACGGCGAATATCGCGCCGACGAGCACGGCACCCGCTGCGGTATCTTTCGATATTTTCGCGAGGCGGTTATATTTCTCGCTGAACTTCTCCTCCGCCATGTCAACGACCGCTTCTATGGCGGTGTTGAACAGCTCTCCCATGACAACTATCGCGTTTGCAATAAAAATTATCGCAAACTGGGTGCGCGAGACCTCGAAGAAGTCGTAGATAAGGAGATATGAATACATATATATCATGCACACGAGGTGCACGCGCATATTCCTCTCCTGCCTGATGCAGGTGATGATGCCCGAACCCGCATAGACGAAGCTCCTGAGCAGATCTCTCATTTATTCGTCACCCATATAGTAGCTTCCGCTTCTGGGCAGACCGAGCTGAGTCAGAACGGTCTCTTCCTTTTCGCGCATACGCACGCTCTCAATTCCGCCGCCCTCGTGGTCATAGCCAAGCAGGTGGAGCATCGAATGTACGGTAAGGAAGGCTATCTCACGCTGGAGCGTGTGACCGAAACGCTCGGACTGGCTGACTGCGTGCGGGATAGAAATAACTATGTCTCCGAGCATTTTTGCGCCCGTGTCAAAATTTGTGTCATACACCCCGTTTTCGCCCAGGGGGAACGAGAGCACATCGGTGCTCCTGTCCACATTGCGGTATTCGCGGTTGAGTCTGTGTATCTCCTCGTCGTCCACAAAGCGGACGCTTATCTCGGCAGGGTCGTTGAATTCCTCGAGTGTCAGAACCGCGGTGCATGCGCGGCGCACGAGCATTCTCACTCCCGTCGGTATTTTGACCTCATTCTGGTCGTTTGTGATAATTACCTTAACTTTGCCTCTCATTTTCTTTTTTTCACATCCTCGTGTTTTTCGTAGGCTTTGATTATATCCTGAACGAGCTTGTGTCTGACCACATCGCGCTCGTTGAACCTGACAATTTGAATATCATCGACATCCTTGAGAATCTTCACAGCATCGACGAGACCGCTTCTCTTGCCGTCTGGCAGGTCGATCTGAGTTATGTCGCCCGTGACGACCATCTTCGAGTTGAAGCCGAGACGGGTCAGGAACATCTTCATCTGCTCGACCGAGGTGTTCTGCGCCTCGTCGAGGATAATAAAGCTGTCGTCAAGGGTGCGTCCGCGCATATAGGCGAGGGGCGCAACCTCAATATTCCCGCGCTCGAGCTGCTTTTGAAAGCTCTCCGCGCCGAGCATATCGAACAGCGCGTCATAGAGCGGACGCAGATAGGGATCGACCTTCTGCTGGAGATCGCCGGGCAGAAATCCGAGCTTTTCGCCAGCCTCAACGGCGGGGCGGGTGAGGATTATTCGGTTGACCTCCTTTGCGCGGAAAGCCGTGACCGCCATGGCGACCGCAAGATATGTCTTGCCGGTGCCGGCGGGGCCGACGCCGAGGGTGACCGTATTTTTGCGTATGGCTTCGATATATTTCTTCTGACCGAGCGTTTTCGGCTTGACCGGTCTGCCCTTTGAGGTGATGCAGATGCAGTCCGCAGTCATCTGCGGGAGCTGATCCTCGTTGCCCTCGTTGACGAGCGATATGACATAGCGGACATTCTGATCGCTGAGCGCCTCGCCGCGGTTGATGAGCATCAAAAGCCCGTTTATCGCACGCACACCCTTCGAGACGTTCTCAGCCTCGCCCGTGACCTTTATCTCCGAGCCTCGGCTGACGACGCTGACATCGAACTCTTTTTCTATCATTCTGATGTTCTCGTCGAAGCTGCCGAACAGGCTGACCGCCTGCTCCATTCTGTCGACGCTGATTGACTGTTCAAACATAGATTTTCTCCGAAAAATGCTTTATATTAGCGTTACGGCAAAATAAATTTTCGTCATAACTGATAATATTATCGAAATATTTTGTTAGATTATACCATATTTTCTTAGTTCTGTCACCATAAAAAGGACGAAATTTTATTAATTTTTAATAAAATTTTTGTATTTTTTTGTACATCGAGCTTAAAAAGCAATTTTTGTATCGATAAAGAAATATTTCTATATTTTTTCGTCGTCGGAAATGACAATTTTAAATCCTTGAAGTTTGCAGAAAAACAATGTAAAATATATGTGTTATAGGTATCGGAAGACTTGACTGCGGAGGGAGACCGATGAAAAAAAGCCTGAAAAAGCCGGTTGTCGCGCTTTCGTGTGCGGCGGCTGTGATTTTGATAGGCCTCGTGGCGTATGACGGCATAAGGCAGAGCCGTGAGTTTTCGTCATCGTCCGCAATGATGAACACCGCCGTCAGCGCTGACATCGAGGGCAAAGACGCGAAAAAGGTCGGCGAGTCGGTTTTTGACTGCATATCGGAGCTTGAAAACAAGCTCATTTCGCGCCATATTGAAGCCTCCGCTGTCAGCGAGATAAACGACGCGGCGGGGCAGAGCGTGAGAATAACGCTCTTTTCGTCCTCGGCTGACGGGGAGACGGACGACCCCGAAAAGAAGATGGAGGATATCCTCCTGAGGTGCGAGGAACTCAGAAAAACGAGCGGCGGCGCGTTCGATCCTCTGCTCGGCGGGCTCAGCGACCTCTGGGGCTTCGGGACTGATAATGAGAGAGTGCCAGATAAGGATGAGATTCTTTCGGCGTTGAGCGGTACGGACGCCGCCATAGAGATAAACGATAACGGCATTAAAATACCGTCGGGCACGGTGCTCGACCTCGGCTCGGTGGGCAAGGGTATCGCCTGCGACGAGGTGCGAGGGGTGCTCGAAAATTCTGAAATAAAGCGTGCGGTCGTCTCCGTCGGCGGGAGCATACTTCTTTACGGTGACGGCGAAAAATTCACAGTCGGGATAAGAGATCCTTTTTCGGAGAGCTCGACCGAGAGCTTTGCCGTTTTGACCCTGCCCGCGACCTGCGTTTCGACCTCAGGCAGCTATGAGCGGTATTTTGAGCGCGACGGCGTGCGCTATCACCATATACTCGACCCGAAAACGGGTTATCCCGCAGAGAGCGGACTTGTCAGCGTGACGGTCGTTTGCAGCGACGGCTTTATGTCCGACGCGCTTTCGACTGCGTGCTTTGTGCTCGGTTACGAAAAATCGCTGCCGCTGCTTGAGAAGTACGGTGCGCAGGCGGTGTTCGTGTTCAGTGACAGGAGCGTCAGGGTCACGGACTCTCTCGCAGACAGCTTCGAGCTTGAAAAGGACGGATTCAAACTTTCATAACGGGGGAGACAGATGCAGCGCAGATTTATAAAAAAAGCCGATGTCGCAGTGATAGCGGTCATACTCTGCGTAGGCGCGGCTCTTTTGATATGGCGGCTTCTGCCTTCAAACGGAAAAACGGAGGCGGTCATCTATGCAGGCGGCGAAGTATACCGCCGCGTAACGCTCGACAGGACCGCCGATATGACAATAATTCCCAATACGAACCCCAGAGTCGTGATAAAAATAAAGGACGGCGCCGTCTGGTTTGAGGACGCGGACTGCCGCGATAAATTATGCGTAAAGTCGGGCAGGCTCACCCGTTCGGGCGACACCGCCGCGTGCCTGCCCGCCGGAGTTGTGGTAAGACTTGAGGGCGCGGAGAAGCGGCACGACGCCCTGACCGGGAGGATATGCCCATGAAAGCGAGAAAGACCGCTCTTTTAGGTATCCTTTGCGCCCAGGCAATTGCACTCTCGTTTCTTGAAAATCTGATTCCCTCCATGCCGTTTCTGCCGCCGGGAGCGAAGCCGGGATTTTCAAATATAGTGACGATGTTCACTGTTCTCACTCTCGGGCTGCCGCAGGCGATGTGCATAACCGTGTTCAAAGCGCTCTTTGCCCTTATGACACGCGGCGCGACGGCGTTTTTTATGAGCCTTGCGGGAGGAGTAGTCAGCACTCTCGCCATGTGGGCAGTAACAAAGATAAAATCCGATCCATTCGGTCTGCTCGGCGCGTCGGTAATCGCCGCCGTATGCCACAACGCAGGTCAGCTCGCCGCCGCGGCGGTGCTCACGGGGACGGGAGCCGTGCTCGGCTACGCGCCGGCACTGCTGATTTTTTCGCTTATAACCGGAGCTGTTACGGGAACGGTGCTGCGCATAGTCATGCCGGCACTCGAAAAGCAGACGCGGTTTATAATAAGGAAGCAATAATCATATCATAAGGAGTTGAAGAAATGAGCTCGGTTAAACTCGACGGTGTTCTTAAAGCTGTCAAGCAAGTACGCGGAGGCGTGCATGTCAACCACAACAAGAACACCGCAGACTGTGAAGTCGTAAGAATTCCAGTCCCCGAAAAAGTGCTTCTGCCCATGCAGCAGCATATCGGTGTACCGTGCACACCCACTGTAAAAGCGGGCGACAAAGTTTCGGTCGGACAGATAGTGGGCGACAGCGACAAGTTCCTCAGCGCGCCGATCCACGCGTCAATATCCGGCACCGTCAGCGCAATCAGGCAGACGACGCTTGCAAACGGCGTTGTCACGCAGGCGGTGGAGATAGAGTCAGACGGTGAGATGCGCCTTTTCGACGGTCTTGAGCCGCCGAAGGTGACGGGCAAGGAGAGCTTCCTTCGCGCCGTCAGGGATTCCGGTCTTGTCGGACTCGGCGGAGCGGGCTTCCCCACGCACGTCAAGCTGCGTATTCCGCCCGACAAGAATGTTGACACACTTATCGTCAACGCTGCGGAGTGCGAACCTTACATAACGGTCGATTACCGCGAATGTATCGAAAATTCGTGGGATATCCTTTCGAGCATCTATACTTTGAAAGAGCTTCTCGGCTTCAAGCACGTTGTTATCGCAGCAGAGGATAACAAGCCCGAGGCGTTCAAGGTGCTCAAAGCAATAGCGGACAAGGATAATGCTGCGGATGACGCGGTGCGTCTCATGGTGCTCAACTCGAAGTATCCCCAGGGCGCAGAGAAAATGATGGTGCTCTCCGCCACAGGCAGAAAGGTTCCGCCCGGAAAGCTGCCCGCCGATGTCGGCTGCGTTGTTATGAACGTCGCCTCCGTCGCGTTTATAGCGAGATATCTCAAGAGCGGCAAACCGCTCGTCAGCCGCTCGCTGACCGTTGACGGCTCCGCGATAGCCGACCCGAAGAACGTCCGTGTGCCCATCGGCATGAATGTCGGTGAGATAATCGACTTCTGCGGCGGCTTCAAGACAGAGCCCTGCAAGATAATAACCGGCGGTCCGATGATGGGACTTGCCGTTGTCAATACGGATATTCCTGTTCTCAAGCAGAACAATGCCATCCTCGCCTTTGCCGACGATGCGTCGAAGGTCAAGAAGGAGCGCGACTGCATCCGCTGCGGCAGATGCGTGCAGGCGTGTCCGCTGAGCCTTATGCCCACGCTCATTGAACGCTACACAAAGGCAAAGGATATAGACAGGCTTGAAAAATCCGGCGTCACGGTCTGTATGGAGTGCGGCTCATGCGCTTATTCATGTCCCGCGGCAAAGCCGCTCGTTCAGTATATGCGCCTTGCAAAACAGCTTTTGAGAGAGGAGAAGAGCAAAAATGCCTGAAAAGAAACTAACAGTCAGCGCATCTCCGCATGTGCGCTCGGCGCAGACGGTCAGCGGAATAATGCTCAATGTCATTGTCGCACTGATCCCCGCCCTTGCGGCGTCCGTCTGGCTCTTCGGTCCGCGTGTATTGCTCGTCTGCCTCGTGACGATAGGCACATGCATGCTCTCCGAGCATCTGTCGCGCAAAATAATGAAACGCAGCAACGCGCTCGGCGATCTGAGCGCGGTTGTCACCGGACTTCTGCTCGCCTTCAACCTGCCCGTGTCCATCCCGCTGTGGCAGGCGGCGATAGGTTCCGTTGTTGCGATAGTTGTTGTCAAGCAGCTGTTCGGCGGAATCGGTCAGAACTTTGTCAACCCCGCTATAACCGGAAGAATCATTCTCATGGTCTCGTTCCCGACCGCCATGACCACATGGGTAAAGCCCCTCTCGTGGCTTGAAAAGGGCGCAGAGACGGTCACTACGGCAACGCCCCTGACGATGATGACAAAGGGCGGCGAGCTCTCCGACGAGCTGCCGGAACTCATCGATATGCTCATCGGCAACCGCGGCGGCAGCCTCGGCGAGACCTGCGCCGTGGCGCTGATAATCGGAGGAGTTTATCTGATGATAAGAAAGATAATCTCTCCCGCCATTCCGCTGTCGTTTATAGGCACTGTAGCCGTTATAATGCTCATAGCCGGCAAGGGCAGTTTTACTTTTGTCGCCTATCAGCTGCTCAGCGGCGGACTCATGCTCGGTGCGTTCTTCATGGCGACCGATTACACTACCTCGCCCATCAATCTCAAGGGCAGGATAATCTTCGGCATCGGCTGCGGTCTGCTGACCTCGTTCATCAGACTTTTCGGCTCGCTGCCCGAGGGCGTCTCGTTCTCAATAATCCTTATGAACATACTCGTTCCCCATATAGAGCATCTGACCACTCCGAAGCCCTTCGGCACGGTCAAGGAAAAAAAGAAGAAGGGGGCAGAGAAGGCATGAAGAATTTCAAGGAATTTGCAGTCCCGACTGTAGCACTCTTTCTGATATGTCTTGTCGCCACGGCTCTTCTCGCCGTCACAAATAAGGTCACGGCTCCGAAGATAGCGGAGCTCTCGGCGCAGACCGAGGTCGAAACAAGACAGAAGGTTCTGCCCGCCGCTACCGAGTTCGGCGATACGCAGGAGATGAAGGACGGCAGCGGCACCTACGCCGTCGGCAGGGACGCAAGCGGCAGCGAAGTCGGCTATGTTTTCGTCACAGTCTCCAAGGGCTACGGCGGAGATGTGAAGATAATGACGGGCGTCGATAAGAACGGCGCAGTCACCGGCATATCGACGCTTGAGCTCAATGAGACTGCGGGTCTGGGCATGAAGGCTCAGAATGAAAGCTTCCTTGACCAGTTCAAGGGAAAGGTCAAGGATATCGCGGTCAACAAGAACAGTGCTTCGGGCAACGAGATTCAGGCGCTCACCGGCGCTACGATAACCTCAAAAGCCGTAACGGCGGCAGTCAACGAGGCTCTGAGCTACTATGATTCCAATTTAAAGGGGGCGGAGTAAAAAATGGCAAAGAAAAAGAGTCTTTTTCAGGAGTTTACCAAGGGCATCCTCGTTGAAAACCCCGTTCTCCGTCTGGTGCTCGGCACCTGCCCGACGCTCGCTGTTTCGACCTCGGTCGAGAGTGCGCTGGGCATGGGCGTTGCGGCTTCGATAGTCCTTGTGTGCTCAAATATTGCAATCGCGGCGCTCAAAAAGGTTATTCCCCAGAAGGTCAGGATTCCCGCTTATATAGTTATAATCGCTTCGTTTGTTACGATAGTCCAGATGCTCGTCAAGGCGTTCGTCCCGCAGATTGACTCGCAGCTCGGCGTCTACCTGCCGCTGATAGTCGTCAACTGCATCATCCTCGGCAGAGCGGAGGCGTTTGCGTGCAAGAACTCCGTTGCGGCCTCCGCCGTTGACGGTCTCGGCATGGGCGTTGGCTTCACCGCAGCACTGCTCCTTATGGGCACAGTCAGAGAGCTGCTCGGCACGGGCGCTATCGCCGGTCTCCAGATAATTCCGGCGTCAGTCAGCCCCATGCTGATATTCATCCTGCCTCCCGGAGGCTTCTTCGTCTTCGGCATACTCATGGCGTGCGCCAACAAGCTTGCCGACAGGAAGGGTCTTTCAAAGGCGGAGCTCAAGGGCTGCGAGGCGTGCCCGATGGCGGCGTCCTGCTCCCTGCGCGGCGAGGTTGAAAACAAGAAGGACGGAAAGGAGGCGGCGGGCAAATGAAAATAATGCTTTCAATACTGCTTACCGGTATCCTTACAGAGAACTTCATTCTCGCAAAGTTCCTCGGCATCTGCCCGTTCCTCGGCGTGTCGAAGAAGCTCAACACCGCAGTCGGAATGAGCGCGGCGGTCATATTCGTCATGCTGCTCTCAACCGCAGTTACATATCCCATCAACGCGAAGCTGCTTGTACCCAATGACCTCGAATATCTTCAGACGATAGTATTCATTCTCGTCATAGCGGCGCTCGTTCAGCTCGTCGAGATAATCCTCAAGAAGTATATGCCCGCACTCTATAATGCGCTGGGTATCTATCTTCCGCTGATAACAACGAACTGCGCGGTGCTCGGCGTCGTGCTTATAAATGTTGAGAACAACTACAATTTCGGTCAGTCGATGATGCGCTCGCTCGGCGGCGGTCTCGGCTTCATGCTCGCCATGGTCATGTTCGCGGGCGTCAGAGAGCGGCTTGAGAGCTGCGACGTGCCGAAATTCCTTCAGGGTCTGCCCATAACGCTCATTGCCGCATCGCTCACCTCGGTCTCCTTCCTCGGATTCTCGGGCGTTGTTGACGGCATATTCGGTTGAGAAAGGACGGGATAATATGCATCTTATTATAATTGCGGTTGTCATCGTCTCCGTTATCGGACTTATATCCGGTCTCGGCCTCGCCGTTGCGTCAAAGGTTATGGCGGTTCCGGTCGATGAAAAGGCAGAGGAGATACAGGAGGCGCTGCCCGGCGCAAACTGCGGCGCATGCGGCTTCTCCGGCTGTTCGGGCTATGCTGCGGCTCTCTCCGAGGGTAAGACCACCGATACCGGACGCTGTATGCCCGGCGGCGCGGAGGTCAGCAAGGCTATTGCAAAAATAACCGGACTTGCCGCGGGAGATGTCACTCCAATGACCGCCGTTGTCCTCTGCCAGGGCAACATGCACAACACGGACACGAAGCTCAACTATGTCGGAGTCAAGAGCTGCAAGATGGCAACTCAGCTTTTCGGCGGACCGAAAGAGTGCGTCTACGGCTGCATCGGCTTCGGCGACTGCGTTGAGGTATGTCCCTATGACGCGATTCATATCTGCGAGGGCGTCGCGAGAATAAATCCGCTCGCGTGCCACGCCTGCAAAATGTGCGTCAAGACCTGCCCGAAGGGCATTATCGATCTGATGCCCCTGCACGAGGCGAAGGCCGCCGTCATGTGCAAGAACCATGACAAGGGCGCCCAGACCAGAAAAGAGTGCAAGGCGGGCTGTATCGGCTGCATGAAGTGCGTCAAGACCTGCGAATACGGCGCGGTCACGGTCGAGAACTTCTGCGCGAAGGTCGATTATGAGAAGTGCGTCGGCTGCGGCAAGTGCCACGAGGCGTGTCCGGTCAAGTGCATCGATGTTATCGAACCCGGAGTTAAGATAACCGAAACGAAGGTAAACTGAATAATTAAGTTAGAACACCCGGAGTTGTGAAAGCAGCTTCGGGCGTTTTTTACAACTGATTTTTATAGTTGAATTTTTAATTGCAAAAAACTTGACAATAGTGGGTGCATTTGTTACTATTGGATTGTAAGGGACTCTTTTAATTAAAAAACAGGTGGTGATACCAATGGTTAATTAAACAAATAGTTTACGGGATCATATAGGCGGATTTTATTTCACTCAACACAAGTAAAGAAAGCGAGGAAAATTCTATGAAAAAACTTTTTGTAAAAGCATCAATTACAACAGTTGTTTTTGTTCTTATTACCGTTTTTACCGGCTCTCTTTTTTCTGTAAATGCTGAGGAAACAAATGCTGCACCTATAGGGGATTCTGTTGTAACTCCTTATTCAGAATATCAAAGTGTTGAAGAACAATTGAGAGATGCTTCCGGAATGTAAAACGGATAAACAGAGACAAATGCTTATGAAAAAGGCGTATCAGCTTGGTATGGATAGGACGAGCTTTAATGGATTGAATTTGAGCGAGAATGAATTGTCTATGCTTCAAGGAGAGCGGATACCTTCGTGAGAAAGGAAGTATTGCTATGCGTCGAAATGCTTTGATACTTACGACTATAATTTTTTTGATGTTTTTGTTTGGCTGTTCTTCAGAAAATAACGCAAATTCATTTCAAACAACAAACCGGATTGATGAACACATAATAAAAACTGAAATAACAGCTCAAGGGCTGATTTTGCCGCAAGTGACTGCAGATGATACGGTAAAAAGCGTAGTTTCGCGTATATCTTATGACACTGCATTTGTTGTATCTGATAAAGTGGGAAATAATCTGTTAGGCACTGAAGATATAAGAAAGAACGATATGCTCGAGACCGTAATAAAGGTAAAAAGTATCTTTGACGGAACATACAAAACAGTAGAATATCCTGAAAAAGTCAAGAATTGGTTTGTTGCATCCGGTTCATCTGTAGTGATGCAGGATCGTTATAGGTATGAATGGCTATGTGCTGAAGGCACAAATGGTTTATATTCGGTTTACCTAACAAAGTTGGACTGCAAAACCGGAACTATGGAAATAGAAGACAAAGTAATGCAGACGAGCCCATTTATATATTTGTGTAAACTGAACGATAGAGAATTTATATCATATTCAAATTATCAGGCTGAATCAGACACAACACCTTACGCCGTTATATCAGCTCTGTCGGTTTATAATGTTGACGGTTCAAAAAAGGAAATTTTAAATGTCAAGTATGAAAACAGCGAGGTATGGAAAAACAGCCGAGGCATGTTAATCGACCGTTTCTTCTGTGATGGCGGAGAGATCTATGGCTTAGTACATGGAAAAAGCAACAATAAAGAGTTCTATAAGCTTTGTTCTTTTGATGACGAAGGAAAAATAAGAACGGAGAAGGAGCTTGTCGGTCTCGATAAAGTTATCGGTACGACTTATCCTATTGTTATGGAAAAAAGAGGCAGCTACCTTGCCTTTCGCGTGTATGATGGTTTGAGAAACTGTATCTGCCGTATTGATTCAGAAGGAGTCGTTCGTATTATTATGGAAGAGTCTGATGCCGCAAATTGCAAATTTGCGATTGTTGACGATTACATATTTTTTTCAGAGAGTAATGTTGACCCGAATACAGCTGCGGTGATAAAAGAGCCTTGTCCTGTTTATGCAATTAATACAAAAGAGGAGAAGATAAGAAAAATAGAAATTGATATACCGCTTAATAAAGCATATTTTGCACAACTTGATTCCCTTAGTGATGGTTCGCTTATGCTGATGTATTGTGAAGACGGCGTTTACAATGTACAGAAGGTCTTTCAATTTGAATTAAGTAAAGAAGAAATAAACAGAATATTTCAATAGCAAAACAGAGAATCGTGACAGGCATATCAAGCCCAAGCCCGGAGGCGAAAGCTATGAAAAAAGCAATACTTTATATGTTGATATCGGTTCTGCTCATAACGAGCCTTGCGGCGTGCCGAAACGGTGACGCGGAGACGGCGGGAACAACCGTTCCGGAGAACACCTCGACCGAAAGTGCCGCCGAAATAAGTTCAGCTGCGCAGACAATCGAAAAAACTCTCGACGGAGTGACGCTGAAAGTTTATATCGAAAATCCGAAAGTCAAGTCGGGCGGCGAAGTACATATCACGGCGACCGTCACGAACAACAGCGGAAAAGATATAGTTTCAACGCTCCCGATATATAATCAGCAGCACTATGAGATACGCACGAAAATTCTGACGCAGGACGGAAAAGCGTTCTACGACAAAGATTATCCCGTAGAAGTGACCGAGGATGCCACGCGACGATTTATTATCAAGAGCGGGGAGAGCTATGTTCAGGATATGTATCTCGTCGCCGCCGAGATGAACTCCGGCATGAGCAGCACTGCCGATGCCGTGCCTTACGGCGCGGGAAAATGCGCGGGGACTTCGACTTTCAAATGGGACGGCAGCAACGGCGCAGAGAAGTCGCTGACGGTTTCGTTTGAGATAGAAATAGCCTGAATTTTATAATGAAACCCGACCCGAGAATATAATTTTTTGGGTCGGTTTTGTAATTGATTCTGTAAAGTGACTCAACTTTACACATTGATATCAAACAACCTTCTGCCGATGAAAAAACTTCAAAAACCGTTGATGTTATTGGATATTTTGCGAAAAAACACGGATATGAAACAAAGACAACAAAAAGCGATATGTAAAGCGGATTTACTTTACATATCGCTTTTTCTTTTGCTGATTTTAATCGCCGCCGTGGGCTGCTTTTATATCCACTCCTTGATAATTTCCGGGTTCTTGAAAGTCTCGTCGATAGCCTTCAGGAAGGGGACCACATCGCCCATGTCGAGCGCACGGTGGTCGAAAACGACGGTGAAGACGAGCTTCTTGCCGACCGTTACCGTGCCGTCGGGATTTGCTATCGCCGTGTCTCGCGGAGCGCCGACGCCTATCGCGGCGACCTGCGGCGGGATTATCTCAAGCAGTGCGCAGATGCCGTCCCAGTCCTTATAGAGCGAACCGAGGTTTGACACGGTTATTGTGCCCTGCTCAATGTCGTATTTTGTGAGCCTGTCGCGCTCGGGTATGTCATAATATTCTTTCTTGCTCTTGCCGGAGAGGGTTTTTACCCTGTGCTTACCGGTCTTCGAGCCTATGAGGCGCGATACCGTCTGAACGACCTTGCCCTTTGCAAGTCCCTGAAGCGTGTCGTTGAGCGAGACATCGTACATGACCTGCGACATATTCGAGTTTTTTGCCCTGCGCTGGACGTCGGCGACCGTATCTCTGATATCTCCGAGATTCTTGTCCTGCATATTGTGCAGATTGACCGTCATCATCTCGCCCGTGTCGAGGAGCATGGGCATCGAGATGTTAATCTCGTCAAATTCCGTCACGCATCCTCGGACAAGGCGCGGGTTGAATTCTATATGTGCATTCATCGCGGGGCACTTCTTGAGAGCCTCGGTTATTAGTTTTAATATGACTGCGTTGAGCGTGATCCTGTCTTCCTTTGCGCGCCCCTCGTTGATTTCTTTGAAAACCTTCAGAAAATCGGACGCCTCAGGCTCGTTTGTAACAACGACATGGGGAATGTCGTGCCAGCTCTGAGCGGTCATGTTTGCGATTATCTTCCTGTTTATGCCGAAGTGCTCGGCTCTTCTGACTGTGAGTGACTGTCTCATTCTGAGGACTCCTTTCGTTTTAGCGGCTGAACCGCGTTAATAAAAGTATATATTGTCCTCAGCCTCAAAAACAAGGAACAGTATCTGGAAACCTGTACAGAAAGCGACACAAAAAGTGATTTGTGTCGCCAAAAATTATAAACAGTTTAGAAATATTTTCTAAAGCCGTTGAAATATATGCTTGTTGTGAACGAGACTATGGTTGACGGATCTTCGCGGAAGTCGGAGTTTATCCACTCGGCGATAACGCTGACAATACCGTTGAAGAACATTATATACATCCAGCGGAACTGCTTGTCGGTGATTTCGGGGAAGAACTTCTTCCACTTTGTCTGCGTTCTGTCGTAGTTATTGACGAACAGGGAATTGATAAAGCCCCTTCGCGGACCGCATCTCATCATGTAGCAGCACAGATCGGAATTATCCCTGACGATATCGAACAGACCGACCAGAACCGCGTCAAAGACCTCGGGATCCATCCTCTCTATCTGCCTGTCGATATCGGAGACGAACTCGGCCTCAATGCTCTTCATCAGCGCATTGATGTCGTCATAGTGACGGTAGAAGGTGCTTCGGTTGATGTCTGCTCGCTGACATATCTCTCGCACGCTTATCTTATCGAAGTCCTTTTCTTCAAGCAGCTCGAAGAAGGTGTTGCGTATCGCTGTTTTTGTGTATGCCGTGCGCCTGTTGTGCGCGGGTCTTCCGGTTGCCGAACCTGTCATGAAAATCACCTGCGTTCGTTTCTGATTTATATAAATAATATTACCACTAATATGTCCGATTGACAATAGTCAGTGTTGGTAAAAAATATGTTGACAAAAGTGCCGAACACTGTTAAAATAACTAATTGCCGCAGGAGATAAGCGGCTAATCCTTGCTGCGGACGAACCGCAGCCAAAAGACCAGAAGGAGGTGCTTTAAGAATGTCAGCAAACAACAGCTATGAAGCAATGATGGTTTTCTCCGTCAAGAACGGTGAGGAGGGCGTTCCCACTCTCGTCGAGAAGTTCAAGGCTCTCATTGAGCAGAACGGCACTCTGGACAGCATCGATGAGTGGGGCAAGCGCAAGCTCGCTTATGCTATCGACGATGAGCCCGAGGGATTCTATGCCCTGTTCAATTTCAGTGCTGCGCCTGAGTTCCCCGAGGAGTTCTACCGTATCGCAGGTATAACCGAGGGTGTTCTTCGCTCACTCGTTGTCAGAAAGTGAGGGAACAAAGATGCTTAATGTTGCAATAATCATGGGCAGACTCACTGCCGACCCTGAGCTGCGTACCACGCCGTCGGGAGTTACGGTCGTCAGATTCCGCGTTGCGGTAGACCGCCGTTTCCAGAAGCAGGGCGCAGAGAGGCAGACCGATTTCATCAACGTTGTCGCCTGGAGACAGACGGCGGAGTTCGTTTCGCGCTATTTCCAGAAGGGCTCAATGATAGCGGTTCGCGGAAGTATCCGCATGGACAGCTATGAGGACAAGGACGGAAATAAGCGTACATCGTTTGAAGTCGTTGCCGATGAGGTCAGCTTCTGTGGCTCAAAGTCAGAGACCGGCGCGGGTGCCCGTCAGAGCGAGTCCGCACGCGTCCAGCCCGCAGCATCCTTCGCCACAGGCGGAGCTGATGATTTTGAGGAGATTCCGATAAGCGACGATCTCCCGTTCTGAGAAAAACTTGAACACGGCGCATAACGCCGAACGAATAGCCGCGGACCGCAAAACGGTTTTCGGCTTCCACCTTAGCCAAAGAGGAGGTTAACATCATGGCATATGAGAAAAACGACAGAAGACCCAACCGCAAGGGCCGCAAGAAGGTCTGCGCCTTCTGCGTCGATAAGGTTGAGTGCATAGATTACAAGGACACCGCAAAACTTCACAAGTATATCTCCGACAGAGCGAAGATTCTTCCCAGAAGAGTCACCGGCAACTGCGCCGCTCATCAGAGAGAGCTCACCACCGCTATCAAGCGTGCCCGTCACGTTGCTCTTCTTCCTTACACGAGCGACTGATGAAGCTGAGGGCTGCCGCATTCAGCGCAGACCGAGGAGTAAAAATGTCGAAGGTCATAGTTTGCGTGCGAAAACGCAGATTATGACCTTTTTACTTTACACAGCGGCGCAGATGTGATAACTTTATATTCGGACTTATAAGCAGTAACATGAACGAGAGGAATAACAATGTCCCGAAATATGAACCGCCATTTAGCGGCCTTGGAATTTGATAAAATATTGGAGCGTCTCGCACAGTTTACCGCCTGCCCCGACGCACGCGAGCTTGCGCTGAGCCTCCGTCCGGAGAGCGACCTCGATCTCGCGCAGGCGCAGATGAACCAAACGCGTGACGCGCATATGCTCCTTGCACGCTTCGGAGGTCCGTCCTTCGGCGGACTTCGCAACGTCAATAACGCCGCGGCGCGGGCGGGAGCGGGCAGCACGCTCTCCATGCGCGAGCTGCTCGATGTTGCCGAGATGCTCAGAACCGTGCGTGCTCTCGCCCAGTGGCGCAGCACAAACGCGGGAGTCGAGACCGTTCTCGACCCGCTTTTCTCGGTGCTTCAGCCGAACAAATATCTTGAAACGAAGATAACCTCCGCCATAATCTCCGAGGAGGAGATAGTGGACAGTGCCTCGCCGGAGCTTTTTGAAATAAGGCGCAAAATTCGCGTTCAGGAGTCGAAGGTTCGCGACCAGCTCGACAAAATGACTCACTCCGCGCATTACTCGAAGTTCATGCAGGAGAATATCATAACCCAGCGAAACGGACGCTATGTCGTGCCAGTCAAGGCGGAATACCGCGGCGAGGTGCAGGGACTTGTCCATGACACATCATCGTCGGGTGCAACTGTATTTGTCGAGCCGATGCCGGTGGTTGAAGCGAACAACGAGATAAAGGTTCTGCGCTCCAAGGAGCGGGACGAGATTGAACGCATCCTCACCGCACTCTCCGCGATGGTCGGCGAATTTGAGCAGGGGATAAAAAACAGCTACGAGTGCGCCGTTGAGCTCAATGTTATCTTCGCAAAGGCGCAGTATGCCTATTCGATAGGCGCGACGGTGCCTCTGCTAAACTCCGACGGCGAGATAGAGCTGCGTGCCGCCCGCCATCCGCTCATTGACAAAAATAAAGTAGTGCCCGTTGATATAAGACTCGGCACTGACTTTGACACGCTTGTTATAACCGGTCCCAATACCGGCGGCAAGACCGTCTCCATAAAGACTGTCGGTCTTTTCACGCTCATGGCGATGTGCGGGCTTATGATTCCCGCAGGCGACCGAAGCAGACTTTCCGTGTTCAGCGAAGTCCTCGCGGACATCGGCGACGAGCAGTCGATAGAGCAGTCGCTCTCGACCTTTTCGGCGCATATGACAAATATTATAGATATCATGGGTCAGGCGGGCGACCGCAGTCTTGTGCTCATAGACGAGCTCGGAGCCGGCACGGATCCCGTCGAGGGCGCGGCGCTTGCAATGGCGGTGCTCGAAGACCTGCATTTCAAGGGCGCGAAGATCGCGGCGACAACGCACTATGCCGAGCTTAAGGCCTATGCCCTTGAGACTCCGCGTGTCGAAAACGGCTGCTGTGAGTTCAATGTCGCGACCCTCAGCCCGACCTACCGACTGCTTATCGGCGTTCCCGGTCGCTCAAACGCGCTTGCGATTTGCGAGCGTTTGGGCATGGATATGTGCGTTGTGGACAGGGCGAAAGAGCTCGTCAACAACGAGAATGTCCGCTTTGAGGATGTCGTTGACAAGCTCGAGGAGAACCGCCGCCGCATGGAGGAGGAGCACGAGCACGCCAAGGAGCTGACTGCGAAGGCACGCGCCGAGCTGGAGCGGGCTGAGAAGCGGCTCGCCGAGGTCGATTCCCTGCGTGAGGCGGAAATAGAGAAGGCCAAGGCGCAGGCGGCGAAGCTGACGCAGCAGGCGAAGCGCGAGAGCTACGCCCTGCTCGACGAGCTTGACAGACTCAAAAAAGAAAAAGAAAAGACAAAGGATGCCGCAGACCTTGCACGCCGTGCACGCGCCGCAGTCAGAAAGGGTCTCGGCGCGATAGATGAGGCGGTTGATCCGGTGGTCACTATGGGCGTTGAGAACGACGGCTATGTTCTTCCGCGTGAGCTCAAAAAGGGCGACACCGTTCTGATAGCCGATCTCGGCAAGGAGGCGACCGTGCTTTCCCCCGTTGACAGAAACGGAAATGTCGAGGTTCTCGCGGGTTCTGCAAAGACCCGTGTAAAGCTCAAAAACCTGCGTCTTGTCGAGAATGCGCCGAAAAAGCGCAGCCCGAATTCCGGCGCACGCCGCACCGGGGTCGAGAGCAAGGCGAACATGGACGCCTCCGCACGGCTCGATGTCCGCGGGCTGACCGTTGACGACTGCATCATGGAGCTCGACAGATATATTGACTATATGCTCCGCATGGGGCTCGGCGAGTTTACCGTTGTCCACGGCAAGGGCACGGGTGCGCTCAGAAGTGCCGTCAACCGGTATCTGCGCGAGTCGCCGTATGTCAAGAGCTTCAGGCTCGGCGTCTACGGCGAGGGCGAGGACGGTGTGACAATAGTCGCGCTCAAGTGACGCGAAAAAAAGTTTTCCACACGGTTTTCCACATGCCCGCGTGAGCATAACGGCACATTTTGTTGTCTTTTGCCGCTTGTAACACAAGCAGTTGATAATAAAAATCCGTTCTGATTTTTCCGTCGCTTTTCCACATTCGGAATGTTGAAAAAAGTCGGGTTTCGGCAAAAAAATGTGCTTGACAGCCGACGAGATTTTTAGTATAATAACCCCCTGTAAAGCGGTTTAACTTTACAGATGGGTTTGACCTTTACGCGATCATGATGAAAAGGAGGAGAAAGTAAAGTGGCGAAGAATCTGGAAATAGCTGTTTTGCTTGACCTTTACGGCGATATGCTGACTGAAAAACAGCGTGACTTTCTGGGCTATTACTACAACGACGACCTGTCGCTCTCCGAGATCGCGGAAAACGAGGGGATAACCCGCCAGGGCGTTCGCGATGCGATAAAGCGCGCCGAAGCCCAGCTTTTCGATATGGAGTCGAAGCTCAGGCTTGCCTCAAAATTTGATGAGATACACAGCGGACTCAGTGAGATCATCGACTGCGCCGGCGAGATAGGGGACTACAATCTCAATCACAGCCTGTCGCGTGAGGTGAATGATTATACCGTTAAGATAAAAGCCATCGCCATGTCTCTCATGGAGTGATCGGACTGCGGAAAAATCTGCCATAGCTGCGTTGTGAGAACCTGCGAATTCAGTCACGGCTGTAGGGGCGGATATCATCCGCCCGTAAAATCAGCTCAGTCCTCGATTGTGCGATGTGATGCGGAAAAATCGCCCGGCACGGTTCGGCTTGAAACGGTAACATAAAAACTACTTATTTTTATACAGAGGTGAAAACATTGGCATTTGAAGGTCTTTCGGAACGCCTTGAAGCGGCGTTTAAGCGTCTTAAAAGCAAGGGCAGTCTCAACGAGGCGGATGTCCGTGCGGCGATGCGTGATGTGCGTATGGCTCTGCTTGAGGCGGACGTCAGCTACAAGGTAGCCAAGGATTTCACCGCCAAGGTCACCGAGAGGGCTATCGGCGCGGATGTTATGGAGAGTCTTACTCCCGCGCAGATGGTCATAAAGATAGTCAACGAAGAGCTTATCGACCTTATGGGCGGCACAAAGACCCGCCTCGCGACTGCGGCGCATCCGCCGACAGTGATAATGCTCTGCGGTCTTCAGGGCGCAGGTAAAACGACGCACTGCGCAAAGCTCGCGCTCATGCTCAAAAACCGCGGCAGCAGACCGATGCTCGTCGCGTGCGATATCTATCGCCCCGCGGCTATCAAGCAGCTTCAGGTGCTCGGCGAAAAGGTCGGCGTGCCGGTCTTTGAAAAGGGCACGCAGGATCCGGTTGAAACAGCCAGACAGGCGGTCGCGCTTGCAAAAGACGAGGGTAACGACTATGTTCTCATCGATACTGCGGGCCGCTTGCATATAGATGAGCAGCTCATGGACGAGCTCAAGCGCATCAAGTCGGAGGTTCGCCCGCATGAGATTCTTCTCGTAGTCGATGCGATGACCGGTCAGGATGCGGTCAATGTCGCCTCGACCTTTAACGAGACGCTCGGCATTGACGGACTCATTCTGACAAAGCTCGACGGCGACACCAGAGGCGGTGCGGCACTCTCCGCACGCGCTGTCACGGGCAAGCCGATAAAGTTCGTCGGCGTCGGTGAAAAGCTCGGCGATCTCGACACCTTCCACCCAGACCGCATGGCGTCGAGAATCCTCGGCATGGGCGATGTCCTCTCGCTTATCGAAAAGGCTGAGACCGCCATTGACGAGAAGAAGGCGGCGGAGCTTGAGGAGAAAATAAGAAAGAATAAGTTCGACCTCAACGACCTGCTCGATCAGATAACCCAGCTTCGCAAGATGGGCTCGATTCAGGACACGCTTGCAATGCTCCCGGGCATGGGCAAGAAGCTCCAGGGCGTGGATGTTGACGAAAAGCAGTTCGATCGCCTCCAGGCACTCATCCGCTCGATGACCCCGAAGGAGCGCGAGAATCCCGACATAATCAATCCCTCCCGCAAAAGGCGCATCGCCGCGGGCAGCGGACAGAAGGTCGAGGATGTCAACAGGCTTCTCAATCAGCACAAGCAGATGCAGAAGCTCTTCAAGCAGTTCAACGGCAAGGGCTCGAAGAAAAAGATGCGCCGTATGGGCTTCAATCCGAGCAGTCTCGGAATGTAAAAACGGATGTTATCCTATAGGTCAGCCTTAGGGTTTACATTATATATCAACATTGTATTACTTTTGGAGGTACAGTTATTATGGCAGTTAAGATCAGACTTCGCCGCATGGGCGCAAAGAAGAATCCCTTCTACAGAATAGTCGTTGCAGATTCGAGATATCCCCGCGACGGCAGATTCATCGAGGAGATCGGCACTTACGATCCGCTCAAGACTCCCGCAGATGTAAAGATTGACGCAGACAAGGCAAAGCAGTGGATCGCCAACGGTGCTCAGCCTACCGATACCGTTAAGGATATCCTCAAGAAGAGCGGTGTCATCGACTGATAACGCTCAGTTAAAACATGGCTCTCGGCAGTCTGCGGGGAGTTTTGTTTTTCTATGAAAGGAACATTAAAATGAAGGATTTACTTATATCCATCGCTCAGGGTCTCGTTGAAGATCCCGATGCGGTTACAGTCACCGTTGATGAGGCGGACAGCGAGGGCGTTACCGTCTATCATCTGCACGTCAGCGAGAATGACATGGGCAGAGTTATCGGCAAGCAGGGCAGAATAGCCAAGGCTATCCGCACTGTTATGCGCGCTGCCGCAACGCGCTGCGACGAGAAGGTCGCAGTTGAGATAGACTGATGATAAAGGACTATCTTGAAATAGGGCAGATAGTCGGCACCCACGGCGTGCGCGGGGAACTGCGCGTTCAGCCGTGGTGCGATTCGCCCGAATTTTTCAAAAAGTTCAAAACGCTCTACTACGACGCACACGGTGAAAAAAGCGTGGGCGTTGTTTGCGCTCGTCCTCACGGAAATATTGCGCTCCTGCGCCTTGACGGCTGCGACACGGTCGAAAGGGCGGCCTCGCTCAGAGGCAGAGTGCTCTATATGCGCCGCAGCGACGCGAAGCTCAAAAAAGGTGACTGGTTCATAGCCGAGCTTATCGGCTGCCGCGCCGAGGACGCAAACAGCGGAAAGGTCTACGGCACCGTGACCGATGTCAGCCAAACCGGCGCAAATGATGTTTGGCACATAACGGACGGCAGCGGCATCGAGACTCTTATCCCCGCCATTCCCGATGTGGTTTCGAGCGTCGATGTGGAGAACGGAGTTGTCCTGATAACACCGCTGAAGGGGCTGTTTTCAGATGAGGATTGATATTCTTACCCTATTCCCGGAGATGTGCTGCGAGGTACTCAGGGAGAGCGTTATAGGCAGAGCACGCGAGCGCGGCTGCGTTGAAATAAACTGCCGCAATATCCGCGACTATACGCTCGACAGGCACAATCGCGTTGACGATTCGCCCTACGGCGGCGGGACGGGCATGATAATGCAGGTGCAGCCGATATATGACTGCTACGAGTCCCTCTGCCGCGACACGGGCACGCGCCCGCATCTGATATATCTGACCCCGCAGGGAAAGACGCTGACCCAAAAGCGCGTGGTCGAGCTGTCGAAGCTCGACAATATCGCCCTGCTGTGCGGTCACTATGAGGGCGTAGACGAGCGCGTCATTGAGGAGATAGTCGATGAGGAGATATCGATAGGTGATTTCGTGGTGACGGGCGGCGAGCTGCCCGCACTTATGCTCGCGGATGCCGTTGCGCGTATGCTCCCCGGAGTGCTCGCAAATGAAGAGGCGTTCGAGCTTGAAAGCCATTTTGCTTCTCTGCTCGAATATCCTCAGTATACCCGCCCCGTCGAATGGCACGGCAAAGAGGTGCCGTCCGTTCTGCTCTCCGGTCATCATGCGAACATCGAAAAGTGGCGCAGGGAGCAGAGCCTTGAGCGCACCTGCCGCCGCAGACCCGATATGCTCGAAAAGGCGGAGCTGAGCCGGAAGGATCGAGAGTTTCTCTCGTCCTTGGAGAGCGAGGACTGATTTTCAAGGGCAATAATTTAATGTGCAACCTGCATTAAAAAGAATTGCCTCTTATGGTCAAAATACACAACAAAGCCCCCGCCCGAATTTTCAACTTTGGAACAGGCAACGAATTATCGCCTTTGAGGGTGAAAGTCGCAAGTAAATTGTTGACGGGGACAAGTTTTATGATATAATATATAGGCAGTAGAATAAAATTTGAATTTGTGTGTGGGAGATTATATATCATGTATGTTAAAGATGTTATGGTTCAGAATCAGGTAGGACTTCATGCGCGTCCGGCCACTTTTTTCATTCAGAAGGCTAACGAGTTCAAGTCTTCCATCTGGGTCGAAAAGGACGAGCGCAGAGTCAATGCCAAGAGCCTTCTCGGTGTGCTTTCACTCGGAATCATGGGCAACACCCAGATTCGCATCATCGCAGGCGGTCCCGATGAGGAGCAGGCTGTTGATGAGCTTGTGAAGCTTGTCGAATCCGGCTTCGCCGAGTAATCTGACTTTATCTGACTTTAATATAATACGGATAAGCAGGCTTAGACCTGCTTTTTCTTTTTGTCTATTTTGATAGCTTCGCGGCATATAATATCCTTGATATGGATATTTGCGGCGGTGATGATATGTTTTCGGTTCTTGTTATTGCTGACGATGCCGGATTTTTTAGAAAAAGGCGGCTGTTCAAAGCTCCGCAGGTGCGCGACGTGCGCGTATACGGCGGCTTGCCGTTTCGCGAGATAACCTGCGCCCGACGGCGCGGGAGGATAAACCGCGAGGCGATTTGCGAAGCGGCGGGCAGGTGCTCGGGGTCAATGCTCCTGCCCGAGGGAATAACGCCCGGCGGCGGGATAGCCGAGCCGGACATCGCCTGTTACGCAAAGCTTGTCTTCTTCAACACGGCGTGCGCTCTCCTGCGCTCGTCCTGCGGGTGCGGTGTGCGCGGCGAGCTGCTGATAAAGGACGAAAACGCCTGCGCCGCACAAAGGCTCGGCGTTGCCGTGCCGCTGTTTTCGGATATCCGCGTTGCAACCTCGTGCCCGCAAGGATATTCGCGCCCGATAGAAAACGCCATGGACGAATTCGGCGCGGCGGTTCTCTTCGGGTCAAGCGACAGCGCGGACACGGTCATCGACCTCGACTCTTCACCCGAAAGGCTCGTCTGCGGCGGCGAAGTCTTTACGGCGGGAAAAATAACGCTCCCGAGCGCATATGCGCGTCTTATGCCCGCCGTAGCGGATACTCTGAAATTTGCGGGGTCGCTTTATCTTATAAGCCGTATTAACTCGCTCGCGCAGCTCGTTTTTTCCGAGATATACTGCGGCGGAAAGCCGCTTTCTTTACGCGCCGCGTCGGAGCTTATAAGGCTTTCGGCAGCGCCGTAAACTATTGACAACAAGCGATAAAATGAATATAATAACAATATTGTGGATAAGTGCCTGAAAAGGTCTTAGTGTACCAATTTTTAAAATTTAAGGAAGAAGGATGGCCTTAAAATGGAAAAGCAGATCGTATTGACAAGAGAGAGCTACGACGCCAAGGTCAAGGAGCTTGAACAGCTCAAAACCACCGGCAGAGATGAGATAGCCGAGCGCATTAAGGTTGCGCGTTCCTTCGGCGACCTTTCCGAAAACTCCGAGTATGACGAGGCGATGAACGAGCAGGCGAAGCTCGAGGCTAAAATTGCCCGCCTTGAAAACGACATCCGCAACGCCAATATCCTCGACGGGGACAATCTGAGCGCGGGCGTTGTTCATCCCGGCTCAAGGGTCAAGGTCGAGAATGTCGAGACCGGCAAGAAGAGCGAGTATACTATTCTCGGACCCAGCGAGTCTAACCCCTCTCAGGGGATAATCTCCGACCAGTCGCCCATAGGCAAGTCGCTTATCGGCAACCGCAAGGGCGATGTAGTCGATGTTCTTCTGCCGACCGGAAAGACTATTCAGCTCAAGATACTCAGCATAGCAAAGTCGAAGTAAAAAGCACAGCTCACATAAATCCAAGGAGTGAAAAAAATGCCGGATGAGATAAATACCAACCCCGTCTCCGCCGAGAACGAAGAGGTTCAGGAGGATATAAACGCTCTGCGCCGAATCCGCCTGGACAAGCTTAACGAGCTTTGCGCCGCAGGGGAGGATCCGTTCAAAATAACAACCGCGGATCAGTCCGCCCATGCACAGGAGATAGTTGACAGCTTCGAAGCGATGGAGGGCAAAGAGGTCTCCGTGTGCGGACGAATGATGTCAAGACGCGACATGGGAAAGGCGAACTTCATCGATATCCGTGACCGCTCGGGACGCATTCAGGTCTATGTGCGCATAAACGATGTCGGTGAGGATACCTTTGCAAAGTTCAAAAAGTGGGATATCGGCGATATCCTTGAGGTGCGCGGCACGGTGTTCAAGACCCGCAGAGGCGAGATATCCATCCACGCTACCGCACTTCGTCTGCTGACGAAGTCGCTGCTCCCGCTGCCCGAAAAGTTCCACGGTCTGCGCGATACCGACACCCGCTATCGCCGCCGCTACCTTGACCTCATAGTCAACCCCGATGTCAAGGATACATTTATAAAGAGAAGCCTGATAATCCGCGAGATAAGAAACTATCTTGATTCAAAGGACTTCATCGAGGTCGAGACGCCCATTCTTGTTCAGAATGCGGGCGGCGCTGCTGCGCGCCCGTTTGTGACCCATCACAACGCCCTCAACGAGGATCTCAATCTGCGAATTTCCCTCGAGCTCTACCTCAAGCGCCTTATAGTCGGCGGACTTGAGCGAGTTTACGAGATGGGCAGAGTTTTCCGCAACGAGGGTCTCGACGTGCGCCACAACCCCGAGTTCACGCTCCTTGAGATATATCAGGCGTATACCGATTTCCACGGCATGATGGACCTTGTCGAGGAGCTCTACAGAACCGTTGCTCTCAAGGTTCTCGGCACTGCCGTCGTCACCTATGACGGCGTGGAGATCGACCTCTCCAAGCCCTTTGCCCGCATGACGATGGTCGAAGCGGTCAAGAAATATGCCGGAGTTGATTTTACTCAAATCGATCTCGACGCTGCCCGTTCTCTTGCCAAGGAGCGCGGCATCGAATTCGAGCAGAGACACAGGAAGGGCGATCTGCTCAACATCTTCTTCGAGGAATATGTCGAGGACAAGCTCGTCCAGCCGACCTTCATCACGGAGCATCCGGTCGAGATTTCCCCGCTTGCAAAGAGAAAGCCCGACGACCCGAACTACACGGAGCGCTTCGAGCTGTTCATAACCTGCCGCGAGATGGCGAACGCCTTCTCCGAGCTCAACGACCCCATCGACCAGCGCGGCCGCTTTGAGGCTCAGGAAGAGCTGTTTGCCGCCGGCGACGATGAGGCGAACCACACCGACGAGGACTTCCTCATGGCTCTCGAATACGGTATGCCCCCGACGGGCGGCATCGGCATCGGCGTTGACCGCTTTGCCATGCTCCTGACCGACAGCTACTCCATCCGCGATGTCCTGCTCTTCCCGACGATGAAGTCGCTCGACGGCGACGCGTCCGGGAAGACTGCGGCGGTCGGGGAGGAAAAAGAGGAGGAAGCTCCCGAGACTATAGACTTCTCGAAGGTCGAAATAGAGCCTCTCTTTAAAGATTTTGTCGATTTCGAGACTTTCAGCAAGTCCGATTTCAGAGCCGTCAAGGTCAAGGAATGCACCGCAGTGCCCAAGAGCAAGAAGCTGCTCAAGTTCGTGCTTGACGACGGCACGGGCACCGACCGCATTATTTTGAGCGGCATCCACGCTTATTATGAGCCCGAAGAGCTTGTCGGCAAGACGCTCATAGCCATAACCAACCTGCCGCCCAGAGCGATGATGGGCATCGATTCGTGCGGAATGCTCCTGAGTGCCGTACATTCGGAGGAGGGCGAGGAGAGGCTCAATCTTCTCATGGTCTCCTCTCGCATCCCGGCGGGCGCAAAGCTTTATTGATATATGAAGATATCGGTTGCTCTTGCCGCATATAACGGCGAGAAATATATAGGAGAACAAATTGAATCCATACTTCCTCAGCTCGGCAGGGACGACGAGATAGTTGTCAGCGACGATAACCCTGCGGGTAAGACCCGCGCTGCGGTCGAGTTCTATTCGGCATATGACGGGCGAGTCAGATATGTCGAGGGCACCGGCGAGGGCGTATGCAGAAATTTTGAAAACGCTATTCTCAACTGTTCGGGAGATGTCATATTCCTGTGCGATCAGGACGATGTCTGGCTCCCGAACAAGGTCGGGCGCGTCATGCAAGCCGTGGAAAACGGCGCAGATGTCGTGCTGCACGACGCAATGATGACGGACGGGGAACTGAACGTCACTGACGGATCTTTCTTCAGCCTTAACGGCTCGAAGAGGGGATTCGTCAGAAACTTTTTGAAGAATTCATATATGGGCTGCTGCATGGCGTTCAGGCGCGATTTCGAGCCTGCATTTATGCCGTTTCCCAAAGATCTCGCCATGCACGACTGGTGGATAGGACTCAATGCCGAACTCAAGGGCAGAGTCGAGTTTATATGCGAGCCTCTCATTAAGCACCGCTGTCACGGCGGCAATGTAACGGGGGGCAGGACCACAGCCGCTCAGAAGATATCCTGGCGCATTCGGATGGCGGGAGATATACTGCGATACAAAAACGCAGACTGACGCTGGCCGTAACAGGCTTCAGCACTTTAAAGAGGTGTGAAATTGGGAAAATATAAGGTCACGGGGTGCATTGTGACGCACAACAATATGCATTCCATCAAAAAGACCCTTGATTCTCTGCTCGAGTTCACCCGTGCCGATTTCAAGCTCTATGTTGTGGACAATTCCTCAACCGACGGCACACCGGAGTTTATCGAGCAGAACTACCCGCAGCTTGAGCTTATCCGCAATGTCGGGAATACCGGCTTCGGAGCGGGTCACAATCTGGTGATGGACAGGCTTGACTCAAAATATCATGTCGTCATAAATCCGGATATCTCCGTAAAGAACGACGCCGTATCCGCCCTTGCGGACTATTTGGAGGAGCATGAGGATATCGGTCTGCTCGCTCCGAAGATATGCTTCCCCGACGGGCGTATGCAGATTCTCGGCAAGCGCGACCCGAAAATAAAGTATCTTTTCGCCAGCCGCCTGCGCAACGAGAAAAAGCCGGGCAGGCTTCTGCGCGAATATGCAATGCTTGACGAGGATTACACAACGCCCTTTGACATTGAGAATGCCTCCGGATGCTTTTTTGTTATAAGAACGGAGCTGTTCCGCAAAATCGGCGGCTTTGACGAGGGATATTTCCTCTATTTTGAAGACAGCGACATAACCCGCACCGTGCGTAAATATGCCCGTGCCGTGTTTTATCCGTCGGTCGTCGTATATCACGAATGGGAGAGGGAGTCGAGGCATAATTTAAAGCTCCTGCTTGTCCATATCCGCTCGATGTTCTACTATATGAAAAAGTGGAGGTGATCCGGATGAAGAAATACTTCAAGAATTTTTATAAGTACCGTTTCCTTTTCACCGAGATAGTTCGCAAGAACATTAAGCTCCAGTACAGAAACTCGGTTCTCGGTATGTTCTGGACATTTCTCCAGCCGCTTCTGACGATGATCGTGCTCGCGTTCATCTTCGGAAATATCTTCGGTCGCGATGAGTCGAAGGTTCTCAACTATCCCGTATATTTGCTCTGCGGCCGTCTGCTCTATGAGTTCTATTCCCAGGCGACCAAGCGCGCCATGCGCTCGATAAGAAACAGCGCGTCCGTCATAAAGAAGGTGTATGTGCCGAAGTATGTATATCCCATGGCGAATGTCACGTCGAACTTCATAACATTTCTGATTTCGCTTCTCGTGCTTGCGGTCGTTATGGCTTATTACCTGATATTCACCGACACCGCCATGCGCCTGACCCCGTACATCCTGCTCTCCTTCGTGCCGATACTTATTCTCTTTGTGCTGTGCGTCGGTGTGGGAATGATACTTTGCACCATGGAGGTTTTCTTCAAGGATGTCGAGTATATGTACGAGGTTTTCTGTATGCTGCTGTTCTATGCGACTCCCATATTCTATAATGTCGAGACGCTGCATATAACCAACAAATATGCGCAGTATGCGCTCATGGCGAACCCTCTCTACTCGATAGTCTCCATGTTCAGGGACTGCGTGCTTTTCGGCAAGGCGATGAATCCGAATCATATAATCTATTCCGCAGCCTTCAGCATTGCGATGCTGCTAATAGGCGTGCTGGTGTTCTACAAGAAGCAGGATGACTTCATCCTGCACATCTGATGGGAGGCGTAACTGTGGGCAACGTAATGGTTGATGTAGATAACGTCAGCATCAGATTCATTCAGAATCAGGAAAAGGTAGACAATCTGAAGGAATATTTCATAAAGCTCGTCACCAGAAAGCTCAAGTATGACGATTTCTGGGCGCTGACCGATGTCAGCTTTCAGATAGAAAAGGGCGAGCGCCTCGGTGTGCTCGGCTTCAACGGTGCCGGCAAGAGCACCCTGCTCAAGACCGTCGCAGGCGTTCTCAAGCCCACCAAGGGCAAGGTCACGACAAAGGGAGTTATCGCGCCTCTGCTTGAGCTCGGCGCGGGCTTTGACATGAACTACACGGGCAAGGAGAATGTCTATCTCTACGGCGCGACGATGGGATATTCGAGAAAATACATCGAGGAGCGCTATGACGAGATAGTCGATTTCGCCGAGCTCAAAGATTTCATGCATGTTCCGGTCAAGAATTATTCCTCCGGTATGCGTGCGCGCCTCGGCTTCGCGATAGCCACCGCGGTCGATCCGCAGGTGCTTATCCTCGACGAGGTGCTCTCCGTCGGCGACGCCCGTTTCAGAGCAAAGAGCGAGAAGCGGGTTATGTCGATGTTTGAAAACAATGTAACGGTGCTCTTCGTCTCGCACTCGACAGAACAGGTGCGCAGACTCTGCAACAAGGCTATAATCCTCGATCACGGCAAGATGATAGCTTCCGGAACGAGCGGTGAGGTCTGTGATATCTACGACCGTATGGTCAAGGGAATAAAATAAGAAAGGGTGTTTTTCAGATGGTCATAGGAGCGATTTTTGCCGGCGGTATCGGCAGCAGAATGGGCAGCGCAGATATGCCCAAGCAGTATCTCCAGCTCGGCTCAAAGCCGATAATAGTCCACACGATAGAGAAGTTTGTCGTCAATCCCGGGATCGACCGCATAATAGTCCTCTGCCCCAAGGCATGGATAGCCCATACGAAGGACCTTGTGAAGAAATATCTCGGCGAGACTGCCGCGGAGAAGATAAACGTTGTTGAGGGCGGCGCGACAAGAAACGGTACGCTCGAAAACGCGCTCAGGTTCATCAACGACAACTTCGCCATTGACGCAGACAGCGTTATTGTTACCCATGACGCAGTCCGTCCGTTCGTCACTCACAGGATAATAAACGAAAATATTGAGGCGGCAAAGAAATACGGCGCGTGCGACACCGTTATCCCCGCAACGGACACCATAGTCCGCAGCGAGGACAGCGAAAATGTCAGCAGCATCCCGACCAGAAGCGAGCTGTATCAGGGTCAGACTCCGCAGTCTTTCAGAATAAAGGAGCTTGAGGGCGTCCTTGACAGCCTCACCGAGGACGAGAAGAACACGCTGACCGACGCGTGCAAGATATATACAATAAAGAATAAACCCGTCCGTATCGTTGACGGAGAAGTGTTCAACATCAAAATAACCTACACTTATGATCTCAAAGTTGCAAATGCACTTCTGGGGGTTGCGAACAATGATAAATGAAGTATATCAGCTTATAGCGCCCAAGCTCATTGACACGGCGTACAAGGAGATAGACCTCTCGAAGAACGAGGTCATTCTCCGCCCCGTCAAGATGTCGATATGCAAGGCGGATCAGCGCTACTATCAGGGTTTGCGCAACCGCGCCGTGCTCATGAAGAAGCTGCCCATGGCTCTTATCCATGAGTGCGTCGCCGAGGTAATATATGATCCCAGCGGCGAGTTCTCGGTCGGCGAGATGCTCATTCCCATACCGAATACCCCCACCGAGACCGACCCGGTCATAGCCGAAAATTATCTGCGCTCAAGCCACTTCTGCTCGAGCGGATATGACGGCTTCATGCGCGACTATATCCAGATGCCACACGACCGCCTTGTCAAGGTGCCAGAGGGCTTCGATATGCGCGTCGCTTCGTTCTCGGAGCTCGTCAGCGTCAGCGTACAGTCCATTTCGCGCTTTGAGAAGTTCGCGAATTCCAACCGCCGCAAAATAGGTATCTGGGGCGACGGAAATGTCGGCTTTATAACCGCATTGATGCTGCACTATCTCTATCCGAATGCCGAGCTTTATATCTTCGGCACGGTCGAGGACAAGCTCAATTTCTTCACCTTTGCAAAAGAGACTTTCCATGTTGACGCGGTTCCCGAGGGAGTCGGCATCGACCATGCGTTCGAGTGCGTCGGCGGTCCCGGCTCAAGACCCGCGATAAATCAGATGATAGACCTCATCGAGCCCGAGGGCAGCATTTCGCTCATGGGCGTCAGCGAGAACTTTGTCGATATCAACACGAGAATGGTGCTCGAAAAGGGTCTCAATCTCTTCGGCTCTTCGCGCAGCGGCAGGAGCGATTTCCTGCGCACGATGCAGATTTTCGCAGAGCATCCGGAGGTCGGACACTATCTTGAGAATCTTATCGGCGATGAGTTCAAGGTTCGCGATATACCGGATATCCATAAGGCGTTCAACGCCGACTACATGAGAAACTTCGGCAAGACCGTCATCGATTGGGACAAATAATGAAGAAGCTGTTTTATGCTGTTTACGCAGTGATATTCGGAATATGCCGCCTTTTCCCCGTCAAAGGGGGGAGGGTGGCTTTGGTATCTCCGCACAACGCGGATTTCAACGATTCGCTCGGCGCGGTCAGGGCAGAGCTTGAGAGGCGCGGGGGCTATGATATAAAGCTCATCACCCGCCGCGACATTGAGCTTTCGGGGAATCTCGCCAAGCTCATAAAAGGCGCATTCAGGTTCTTTTTCATCAGCTCGTACCGCCTCGCAACGGCGCAATATGTCTTTTTGAACGACAATTTTATGCCCCTCGCCTATATAAACTTCAGTTCGGAGACGAAGGTCGTCCAGCTCTGGCACGCCGAGGGCGTGTTCAAGCGGTTCGGGCTCTGTTCGGAGCTTCCGCCGGAGATAGAGGAGCTTGAAAAACGCTGCTGCAAGCGCTATACACAAGCGGTTTGCTCGTCGAAAAATGTCGTGCCGTATTATGCCAAGGCGTTCGGTCTGCCCGAGGAGCGCGTGCTGCCGCTCGGGAGCGCACGCACGGACAGATTCTTCTCGCCCTGCGACACCGAAAGGCTCAGAGCGGAGTTTGAAAAAAAATATCCGCAGTGCAGGGGCAAAAAGCTCGCGCTCTATGCCCCGACTTTCCGCGACGACCCGAAGCGCGACGGCGAGATAATGAAAAACTTCGACGCGAAGAAATTCGCTGAGCATTTTTCCAATGAATATGTTCTGCTCATCCGCCTGCATCCGCAGGTTCACACGGGCGAAGTCGAGACGGGCGGGAGTGCGATAGACATGACGGGATATCCGGATGTCGGCGAGCTCGTTCAGATATGCGACCTGCTGATAACCGACTATTCTTCAATATGCATGGACTTTGTGCTGCTCGAGAAGCCCTGTGTTTTCTATGCATTCGACCTTGAAGAGTATGAGCGTGAACGCTCGTTCTTCTTTGACTATGAAAATTATGTGCCCGGCAGAACGGCGAAAAGCTTTAACGAGCTGCTCGAAATAATATCGGGCGGCGATTTCGGAAAAGACAGGCAGGAGAAGTTCAGGAGCTTCAATTTTGATACCCTCGACGGCAGGAGCACCGAGAGGGTCATCGATGCGATAGTGCAGTGCGGCGGTCAAACAAGGGCGAGCACTTGACAGATAATGTATTTTCATTGTATAATTAGCCGTTAGTGACAAGCTTTAACAGTCAAAGGAGGGACGCGCCCGGGGCGCGGCTTATATGTCAGGACATTCAAAATGGAGTACGATCAAGAGGAAGAAAGAAAAAACGGATAACCAGCGAGCGAAGATCTTCACGAAGATCGGTCGCGAGATAGCCGTTGCGGTGCGTGAGGGCGGTCCCGATCCGGCGTCGAACTCGAAGCTCAAGGACATCATTTCCAAGGCCAAGGCGAACAATGTTCCCAACGACAACATAGACCGTATCATCAAGAAGGCTGCCGGCGACGGTAACGCGGACAACTACGAGGAGATAATGTACGAGGGCTACGGTCCGTCGGGCATTGCCGTTATAGTTGAAACCCTTACGGACAACCGCAATAGAACCGCCGGCGATATGCGCCACTATTTTGACAAGTTCGGCGGCAATATGGGGCAGAGCGGCTGCGTCTCGTTCATGTTCTCGAAGCAGGGCGTTATCGTTATCGAAAAAGAAGATATCGACGAGGAGAGGCTGATGGAGGATGCGCTTGAGGCGGGAGCGGTCGATTTTCTGACCGACGACGGCGTTTTCGATATCCGCACCGAGCCCAACGATTTCTCCGCAATATGCGAGGATCTCGAGAAGAAGGGCTACACCTTCCTCTCCGCAGAGGTCGAGTATGTTCCCGCGAGCTACACCAGACTCGACAATGAGGACGATATCAAGAACATGAGCAAAATGCTCGAGATGTTTGAGGATAACGACGATGTTCAGAATGTCTGGCACAACTGGGAAAACGCCGACGACGCAGAGTAAAATCAAAAAAGAAGAGAGCCGCCGGTTGGCGGCTTTTTTGATTTTCACAAAATGGGATACCCCCAGAGCACCGGAAGCTCTGGGGGCGATGGGGAACTGATTTGCCGCCGCCCGCACAAGCGGCGGCAATCGGGAAGTTATCTTATTGTTATCCGTTCGAACCTGTTTTACGGTTCGGTCCTGCCGGAGGTCGAGCTGCCTATAGCCGCCACTGACATGACGACTGCCAATACCAAGATGATTCCTAATGCCTGTAATACCATTTTGTTGTCCTCCTTAACCGTTTCGTTGTTTCTCTTTCCTACGATACATAGTATATACCGAACAGGGGGCGAAAGCCACCACAAAACGATTACAGTTAAATACAAAATGGTTACAAAGAAAGATGGAATTGTAATATTTCTGTAACAATTCCGGGCGACCTTCTCAGCTTGTCAGCTCAATGAGGTCTTTTATGCTCAGCTCCGGCTGCAATGCGCGGTTCACGGCGAGCGAGAGCAGCCCCGAGCAGCGTTCGATAAGCAGATCTATTTCCTTGGGCGTAACCATCATTTTTGCGTCCCCGTCGGAATCATTTGTCTGCTCGCCGGACACATCGCGGGCTATGGTCTGCGCATCAACAACTGTCGGAACTCCCACGGATATGACAGGGACTCCGAGCGTTTTTTGGCTTATTTCGGCGCGGGAATTTCCGACCCCCGAGCCGGGGATAATCCCGCTGTCGGATATCTGAACGGTGCTGCCTAGCCTGCCGAGCCTGCGTGCGGCGAGAGCATCGACCACTATAACGGCGCAGGGCTTTATCACACTTACTGCGCCGAGCAGCAGCTCGCCCGTTTCAACTCCCGTCTGACCGAGCACGCCGGGCGCTATCGCCGCGACCGGACGCAGCCTGCCGAGCCCTAATTGCTCGCAGAGCTCGCGCTTCAGATGCCTTGTCACGAATACGCCGTCTATGAACTTGGGACCGAGCGCGTCCGGGGTTATATTTGTGTTTCCCAGCCCTGCGGCGAGCACCGTGCCCTCGGACGGGAGCAGGCGCGACAGCTCCCGCGCCACCGTGTTGACAAGACCGTCGCTTATGCGCGAGGAGCGCGCAAACGACTGAGACTGCACGGTTATATATTCTCCGCACGGCTTGCCCAATATCCTTTCACCCCGTTCGTCGGTGACGCGCAAACGGGTGATTTCCGCTCCCGCGCTTTCAAAGCTCGTGCATTCCACGCCGTCGATTCTGCCGTCTCCGAGATTTTCGCGCACCTCGAGCGCAAGGTCCGTTCTGAAGTTCATTTTTTCGTCTCCGTTTCGCCCGCGAAAGGCAAAAAATTTTTCTTTTTCTCTTGCATTTCGGCAAAGTCTATGATAAGATTATTAACTGTATGATGAAGGAGGTGCAAAAATGCCTAATATCAAGTCAGCTAAGAAGCGTGTCATCGTCAACAAGACAAAGGCCGCCCGCAACAAGTCCCGCAATTCAGCCCTTAAGACTGCCATAAAGAAGGCCCACACTGCTGCTGAGACCAACGCGGCAGATAAGAAGGAAGTTGTCACCGCAGCTATAAAGAAGGTCGATCAGGCAGCCGCCAAGGGACTTATTCATAAGAACAACGCTGCTCGCAAGAAGTCCGCTCTTGCAAAGCTTCTCAACGAGGCGTAAAATTGCAAACAAACGGTTAACGGTTCTGGCTTTTGCCATGACCGTTAATTTTTTTCTTTCAACCGCCATTACTATTTTTCTTTTTGACGCATTATAATATCGGTTTGTGAATTTTTATCGTATTGTTTGACTTTTGCGGGCGTTTGGCGTATAATCATAGTTGACGAGAATCAAACAGGAGGTGAGACCATGGACAAGGCCAAGAAGATAATCAAGATCGTCGCCATCATCATCGCTGTTGCCGCCGCTGTTGTCGGTATAGCGTTTGCCGTCAAGAAGATTATAGACAAGAAGAAAGCTGCTGCCGACGAGCCGGAGAATTATGTCTCCTGCTCCTGCTGCGATACCTGCGCTCCCGCAGCCAACTGATTTTGAAAAAATTTCACCTGCTGTACGCTTTTGTGTATGGCAGGTGACTTTTTCTTCACTTTTCCTTCGGTCTCGCAACAAATGACGCGATAAGACCGCAGAGCACCGCGACGGTTATTCCCGCGCTTGAGGCGGTCAGAGGACCCGTCAGGATGCCGAGCGCGCCTTTTTCGGCGACAGCCTCCCTGACTCCCTTGACCATGGCGAAGCCGAAGCCCGTCAGCGGAACCGTCGCCCCCGCGCCCGCCCATTGTGCCAGCGGCGCATATATTCCGACGGCACCGAGCGCGACACCCGCCACGACGAAGCAGACGAGGATGCGCCCCGGGGTGAGCTTTGTCATATCCATTATTATCTGACCCGCCGCGCATATCGCGCCGCCGACGGCGAACGCCTTGAGAAAGCTGAGAAATATATCCATATAATCACCCGAAAGCATTTTTTTCAGGTCTATTTTTCCCCCGCGGTGCGGCTATATTCACGGTTCGTTCCCGTTGGGTTCGGCACAGCACCGTGAATTTAATAAAATTTTTACAGATAAAGTATTGACAAACGGCGATAATATTAATAATATCTATACTATAAGAGGCGAGGAAATTAATTCCGTTCCCTCGAAAGCAAAAGGTTGATTTTAAAATTACAGTATAAGGAGAAATAAAAATGTCAACTTTTGAAAGAGTCCAGAAAATAATTTGTGAGCAGCTCGAGATAGACAGCCACCTTGTTACCGAGGATGCATCTATTTCCGGCGATCTCGGCGCAGACAGCCTTGATCTTGTCGATCTCGCTATGTCTATCGAAGAGGATTTCAATCTTGAAGTTCCCGACGATGTTCTCGATCACATCAGAACCGTCGGCGATATCGTCAAGTTCATCGACGACAACGAGTAATGTATAATAATCAATAACAAAGGGGCTGTTTTGTATTGTTTTCAATATGAAACAGCTTTTTTTACTGCGACGGAGGGATATAAAATGATACTGAAGAATGCGGATATTTTTGATTCCGATTTTACCTTGCGCCGCGCCGATGTGCGCGTTGAGAATGGTGTAATAACCGAGATAGGCAAAAATTTGAGCGGCGGGGAGGAGCATGACCTTTCGCTCTGCGTTATCCTGCCCGGTTTTATCGACATACATATCCACGGCTGCGGGGGAGCGGATTTCTCCGACGCTTTGCCGGACACGCTCGAAACCATGTCGCGCACTCTCGCCAGCTTCGGCGTGACCTCGTTCTGCCCCGCGTCG
This sequence comes from bacterium, assembly GCA_963620555.1. GTDB lineage: Bacteria > Bacillota > Clostridia > Oscillospirales > Acutalibacteraceae > CAG-177. Next base: position 31,989 of record CAVFAN010000005.1, on the reverse strand, counting down.
ATGACCCTGCCGTATGACATGATAGAAAAGGCGTTCGGGAATGCGGCGGGATATATTGGAAAGGAGTGCGGCGCGTATATCCACGGCATCAACATGGAGGGCCCGTTCCTCTCATATGCGAAGCGCGGCGCACAGAATCCCGAATATCTGCGTGAGCCGGACATAGACGAGTTCAAAAAGCTCGATAAAATTTGCAAAATAAGGCTTGTGTCGCTGGCACCCGAGCTTCCGGGGGCTATAGAATTTGCGCGTGAGGCGTCGAGAATATGCACGGTGTCCGCCGCGCACACTGCCGCGACCTTCGAGCAGGCGGAGCTCGGCTACAAAAACGGAATAACCCACACAACGCATCTGTTGAACGGTATGGAGCCCATATATAACCGCAAGCCCGGCGCAGCTGTTGCGGCGCTCAGAGCCGAAAATGCCACGGCGGAGCTGATAAGCGACGGAATACACATCCATCCGGCGTATCTCGCGCTGCTCTACAAGATACTCGGCGAGGACAGGAGCGTTGCGGTCAGCGACTCCATGTGCGCTGCGGGCTTCGGTGACGGCGAATATGAGTTCGGCGGTACGACGGTGTATGTAAAGGACGGCAAGGCTCTGCTCGCCGACGGCACGATAGCCGCGAGCACGACAAATATTTTCGCCGAGTTCAAGAATATAATCAGCTTCGGCGTGCCCGTCCGCCAGGCGGTGAAGTCCTGCACGATAAATCCCGCCCGCGCTATAGGCGTTGACGGTGTGACGGGCAGTATAGCGGTCGGCAAGCGCGCCGATCTCACCGTGCTTTCGTCCGATTTGAAGGAGCTCGAGTGCGTCTATATAAAGGGAAAAAGAATATAAAAAAGTATGCAAACCGCCGCTTGTGTGGTATAATATAGTGTCTTAGACTACTACGGAGGCTGAATATGAACTTTCTTGTTATTGACGGCAACAGCATATTGAACCGTGCGTTTTACGGCATAAAGGTGCTCACGACGAAGGACGGCAGATTCACCAACGCCATTTACGGCTTTATGAATATCTTTCTGCGCCTCAAAGACGAGTGTCAGCCGCAGGCGGTGGCAGTCGCTTTTGATGTCAAGCAGCCGACTTTCCGCCACGAGATGTACGGCGGCTACAAGGCGACAAGAAAGGGTATGCCCGAGGAGCTCGCGCAGCAGCTGCCCGTGCTCAAGGAGCTGCTTGAGGCGATGGGCGTGCCGATAGTAGAAAAGCCCGGATATGAGGCGGACGATATCCTCGGCACTCTCGCACGCCACAGCGGCGACGCCGTCTGCACGATAGCCACGGGAGACAGGGACAGCCTGCAATTGGTGTCCGACAGCGTCAATGTTCTGCTCGCCGCGACGAAGATGGGCAGACCCGTGACCGACAGGTACACGCCTGAGGCAGTGCGCGAAAAATACGGCGTTGAGCCCGAAAAGCTCATTGACATAAAAGCCCTCATGGGCGACAGCTCGGACAATATCCCCGGCGTTGCGGGAATCGGCGAAAAGACGGCGGGCGATTTGATATCCCGCTTCGGCTCGATAGAATATATTTACGACAACATCGACACCATAGATATCAAGCCCGGCGTGCGGGACAAGCTGAAAAAAGATAAGGATATGGCGTTTTTGAGCAAGAAGCTCGGCACGATAAACTGCGATATTCCGATTGACAAAAATCCGCAGAGCTATATCCTCGGTGCGCCCGACAATTTCAAGGTCACGAGAATGCTCGCGGATCTCGAGATGTTCAAGCTCATCGACCGCCTCGGACTCGAGATATCGAACGCCGCCTCAGAGACGCAGAAGAAGGAGAAGCCCGTTCCGGTATTCGTCGAGGACGACCTCGGTCAGCTGATAACGCGCCTTAAATCTGACGGCGAAGGCTATTTCCTCTGGAGCGGAGACAAGTGCCGTTTCGATCTCGGAGACAAGGTGCTCGTGTGCGACTGCGAAAACGAAAAATTTTATCCGTTTTTCATAAAGCTGCTTGAGGACAAAAATATAAAGAAATACACGGCGGACATAAAGTCGCTCTATTCATTCGCGCAGGGCTGCTCGGCTCAGTGCAGGAATATGTGCGGCGATCTGGAGCTTGAGGGCTATGTCCTCAACCCCTCCGCCTCGTCCTATGACGCGCTGCGCCTTGCGGGAGAATATTCGGCGGCGGTGCCCGTTGAGAGCGGCGACGAAAACGACTGCGCCGCCGCATCGCTTCGCAGACTCTTTGCGGCTATGGACAAAAAAATTGAGGAAAACGGTCAGCAGAAGCTGCTTTATGATATCGAATTGCCGCTCGCACAGGTGCTCTCTTCAATGGAGCAGACAGGCTTCGCTGTTGACCGTGACGGAATCGCGGAATTCGGAAAACGGCTCGGCGAGAGGATAGCCGATATTGAGCGGGAGATATACTCCCTCGTCGGTTATGAGTTCAATCTCAACTCGCCAAAGCAGCTCGGCGAAGCACTGTTTGAAAAGCTCAAGCTGCCCGCGAGAAAAAAGACAAAAAGCGGATATTCGACCGACGCGCAGGTGCTCGAATCTCTCGAAAACAAGCATCCCGCAGTGCGCGATATCCTCGAATACAGAACGCTTTCAAAGCTCCGATCGACCTATTGCGACGGTCTGCTCAAGGTTATCGGCGCGGACGGGCGCATCCGCTCGACCCTGAACCAGACCGAGACGAGAACGGGCAGAATCTCATCGACCGAGCCGAATCTTCAGAATATCCCCGTGCGCTCTCCGCTCGGGCGCGAGATGCGAAATTTCTTCGTTGCCAAAGACGGATATGTGCTCGTTGACGCGGACTATTCGCAGATTGAGCTGCGCGTTCTCGCCCATATTTCGGGCGACAGGAATATGATAAAGGCGTTCAACGACAACACGGATATCCATACGGTAACTGCGTCCGAGGTGTTCGATATGCCGCCGCAGCTCGTCACTCCGATGATGAGAAGCCGCGCAAAAGCCGTCAACTTCGGCATAGTATACGGCATCGGCGCGTTCTCGCTTGCGAAGGACATCGGAGTCAGCCGCAGCGAGGCGGACGAGTATATAAAAGGATATCTCAGACATTATTCCGGCGTTGACAAATATATGCACGATGTGGTTGAAAAGGCGAAGAGGGACGGCTACGCCGAGACGATGTTCGCACGGCGCAGATATCTGCCTGAGCTTACCGCATCAAACGCCAACACCCGTGCGTTCGGCGAGCGCGTGGCGCGCAATATGCCCATTCAGGGCACGGCGGCGGATATAATCAAGATAGCGATGATAAGAGTCTACGAACGCCTTGAGCGTGAAAATCTGGCGGCGAAGCTGATAATGCAGGTTCATGATGAGCTGATAGTCGAAGCACCGGAGAACGAAAGGGAGCGCGTGAGCGCATTGCTCAAGGAGGAAATGGAGAACGCGGTCAAGCTCTCCGTGGCACTTACGGCGGATGTCCGTTGCGGGCGCACATGGTATGACGCGAAAGACTGATAAAACGGAGGCAATATGAAGCTGATTTTTGTTTGCACAGGAAACATCTGCCGCAGTCCTATGGCGGAGGGGATGTTTAAAAAGCTGCTCGAAGAAAAGGGGGAGAACGGCATCGACTGCTCGAGCGCGGGGCTCGCGACCTTTGACGACCGCCCCGCGAGCGACAACGCACAGGCGGTCGCTCTTGAATACGGGGTCGATATCTCGGCGCATAAGTCGCGTATGCTGACCCGCAGTATTGCGCGCAGCGGCGATCTTATCGTTTGCATGACGGACGAGCAGTATGAGATGCTCAACCGCATGATACCCGATGAGAAATTATATGTCCTCGCCGGCGGAGTTGACGACCCTTACGGGTGCGATGTCGAGGTCTATCGCGAGTGCGCCAAGAAGATAAACGGCGCACTGCCGGAGCTTTACGAAAAGATAAAGAGCGGGAGCTGATTTGTATTTTTGAAGTTGGAACGGTTCCGATGACGGAAGAATATATAAGCGGCGTCGCGTCTCTTGAACGCGAGTGCTTTTCGCGCCCATGGAGTGAGAAGTCGCTTCGGGAAGAGCTTGATAACAGTCAGGCTCATTTTCTCTGCGCAGTCGTCGGCGGCTATGTCGTCGGATATATCGGTGTGCAGGAGATAGTGGGCGAGGCGTATATAACAAATGTCGCCGTGTCCGAAAAATTCCGCCGCCGCGGGATAGCGGGAAGACTGCTCGAAGAGGCGGAGCGCGGCGCAAGGGAACGCGGCTGTGCGCTGATAACGCTTGAGGTCAGAGCTTCAAACGCTCCGGCAAAGGCACTCTATATAAAACGCGGCTTTAAGACAGTCGGAACAAGAAAGAATTTTTATTCCGATCCGCACGAGGACGCGGAGATAATGACAAAGCTTTTTGACTGATGAGGATGAATAAAAATGAAGATACTTGCAATTGAATCCTCCTGCGACGAGACCGCCGCTGCGGTCGTTGAGGACGGCAGGTGCGTTGTTTCAAGCGTCATAGCGTCGCAGGTGAAGGAGCATATACTCTACGGCGGAGTCGTGCCGGAGATAGCGTCAAGACGGCATACGGAGGCGATATCCGGCGTTGTCGGCGAAGCACTCGACAGGGCGGAGATGAGAGTCAATGACATTGACGCGATAGCCGTGACCTATGCTCCCGGGCTTATCGGCGCACTGTTGGTCGGCGTGAATTTTGCAAAGGGACTCGCGTTTTCCGCAAACAAGCCGCTTGTGCCCGTGCACCATCTGCGTTCGCATATTGCGGCGAACTATATAACTTACCCCGACCTTACTCCGCCGTTTCTCGCGCTCGTCGTGTCCGGCGGTCACAGCCACATAATCGAGGTGCGCGACTACACGGATTTCCGTATTATCGGCAGAACTCGCGACGATGCGGCGGGCGAGGCGATGGACAAGGCGGCACGCGCCATGGGCCTCGATTATCCCGGCGGCGTGAACCTTGACAGGGTGTCGAAGGACGGCGACCCGAAGAGCTACAGACTCCCGCGCCCGCATGTTGACGGGAGCGAATACGATTTCAGCTTCTCCGGACTCAAGACCGCTGCCGTCAATATCATCCACAACGCAAAGCAGAAGGGCGAGGAGATAAGAGTGCCCGATCTCGGCGCGTCATATATTGAGGCGGTCGTCCGATGCCTGCGCGAAAATACCGAAAAAGCGGCGCTGAATTTCGGCTTTGATAAGATAGTCATGGCAGGCGGCGTGTCCGCAAACTCGCGCCTGAGAGCGGAGATGACGGATGTCTGCAAGGCTCATTCGTGGTCGCTGTTTATGCCAGAGCTGAAGCTGTGCGGCGACAATGCGGCGATGGTCGGGGCGCAGGGTTACTACGAATTCAAGGCGGGAAACATAGCCCCGCTGACCCTGAATGCGCGAGCCTCGATGCCTATTGATGAAATTGATAAATTTTTATCAAAAAAGACCTGAAAGTTAACAGTTTCGCCATTGAAAAACCGAGTTTATTAGGGTATAATACATAATGGGTAGAGATGGAACCTTTCTTAACAGATTAGACGAAAGGAGTCAAATATCATGAAACATTTGACACAGAACAAGACAGTGATCGACTGGATCGAAGAGAAGATAGCTCTTGTATCTCCCGACGAGGTCATGTGGATTGACGGGAGCGAGGAGCAGCTTGACGCTCTGCGCACCAAGGCCTGCGAGACCGGCGAGATGACCAAGCTTAACGAGGAGCTTCTTCCCGGATGCCTGCTTCACAGAACCAAGCCCAACGATGTTGCGCGTGTTGAAAACCGTACATTCATCTGCGCCGAGAGCGCGGATCAGGCAGGACCTACCAACAACTGGATGGATCCCTCCGAGGCTTATAAGATGCTCTACGATATAGCCAGAGACAGCTATAAGGGCAGAACAATGTATATTATCCCTTATTCGATGGGTCCCGTCGGCTCTCCGTTCTCGAAGATAGGTATTGAGCTGACCGACTCCATCTATGTCGTTCTCAACATGGCTATCATGACGAGAGTGGGCAAGAGGGTTATGGATACTCTGGGCGACAGCAACGACTGGGTTCGCGGACTGCACTGCAGCTGCGACATCGACCCCGAGAAGCGTTATATCTGCCAGTTCCCGCAGGATAACACCATTATCTCCGTCAACTCCGCTTACGGCGGAAACGTCCTTCTCGGCAAGAAGTGCTTTGCTCTTCGCATAGCCTCCTATCAGGGCTGGAAAGAGAGCTGGCAGGCCGAGCATATGCTTATCCTCGGTCTTGAGAATCCGAAGGGCGAAGTAAAATATATCTGCGCGGCATTCCCGTCCGCCTGCGGCAAAACCAACCTTGCTATGCTCATCCCGCCCGAGGGATACAGAAACAAGGGCTACAAGATTTGGTGCGTCGGCGACGATATCTCCTGGATAAGAAAGGGTCCCGACGGCAGACTTTATGCCATCAACCCCGAGAACGGTTTCTTCGGCGTTGCCCCCGGCACGAACGAGAAGTCCAATCCCAACGCGCTTGCCGCGACAAGAAAGAATACCATTTTCACAAACGTTGCGCTTAACCTTGACAACAACACTGTCTGGTGGGAGGGTCTCGACAAGAATCCGCCCGAGAATGCCATCGACTGGCAGGGCAGACCGTGGAACGGCAAGACGAGCGAGGAAAAGGGCGCTCATCCGAACAGCCGCTTCACCGCTCCCGCCGTCAACTGCCCTTGTATCAGCTCCGAGTTTGAGAATCCGGCAGGCGTTCCGATTTCCGCTATCGTCTTCGGCGGCAGAAGAGCCAAGCTCGCTCCGCTGGTCTATCAGTCGAGAAGCTGGAATCACGGCGTTTTTGTCGGCTCGATAATGGCTTCCGAGACCACTGCGGCAGCAGCCGGCGCAGTCGGCGTTGTCCGCCGCGACCCCATGGCAATGCTTCCGTTCTGCGGCTACAATATGGCTGATTACTGGCAGCACTGGATCGACATCGGCGCAGGTCTTGACGAGGACAAGGCTCCTAAGATATTCAATGTCAACTGGTTCCGCAAGGACGACGAAGGCAACTTCCTGTGGCCCGGCTTCGGCGACAATATGCGCGTGCTTGAGTGGATAATCAAGCGCTGCGAGGGCAAGGTTGACGCGGAGGAAACCGCCATCGGCTTTGTGCCCAAGGCTGAGGATATCAATCTTGAGGGCATTGAGGACGAGGTCAGCGAGGATCAGCTCAAGGAGATTCTGAGTGTTGATAACGCCCTCTGGGAGGACGAAGCAAAGGGCATCGAGGAGTTCTATGCCAAGTTCGGCGACAGACTTCCAAAGGCTCTGAGCGACGAGCTCGGCGTCCTCAAGGCAAATCTTGAGAAATAATTGAATAAATTTGCGGCAGACAGGAGTTTATGCTTGTCTGCCGCTTTTTTATCTTGGACTGTCGTATTCGGCGCAGACCGAAGAGCAAAGCTTTGTTTTTCTAAGCGTTTTTCACTCGCAGTACCCTTGTACAGCTTCGGTGCAAAAAACGCTTTCTGCATCCGAATGTGGCAGTCCTTTTTTTATTTCGGACTGCGCGTTTTTGTCCGCGAATCGTAGGGACAGCCCTTGCAGCTGTCCGATATCGGCGCAGCCGATACGAAGCCGCTGCGCCCCGCCGCGACAGCTTTGCTATACTTCTTCACGCCGATATTTTCAGCTTGCCGCAAAAACAACAGCCGTGATTCTCAATGAACCACGGCTGCTGATATTCAAATTTTTTACAGTGCCTCAAATCTCTTTACACCCTTGCGCCTGAGCTTTAAGAGGGATATGGCGGCTGCCGTCGCTATGACCGCCGCAGAAATAATCAGCGCGAATATGTTCGGCAGCAGCTGCGCGGCAAGCACATATGCCGCGACGAGCACGATGACATATGCCCAGCCGAGACACATCGCGAGAAAGATGCCGAGGCTCTGCTTGACCGCCGCGCTCTCGCTGTTCCAATTAAGGTTCGGGAATCTGAGATTCACCCTGAGCCCCGAAACGGCGCACAGGAGAGTGAACATCTGCGGCAGAAAGATTAGGACTGCCGCCGTGACAAGCTCCGGCTTGAGGGCAAAGCAGAAGCATATGCTGCATATCAGTGCGGGGACGGCGGTGAAGAGCATATGAAGCCGCAGCTTCGCTCTGAGGATCTGCCACGAGGTGACCGGAAGCGAGCAGGCTATCCACAGGCTCTTGCCCTCGAGAGATATCGCCGGTGCGGTTAGTATATTCATCGAGGCTAACACGCAGATTCCGAAGCACGCGAACGCCGGAGTGTAGTCAATCAGCTCCTCGTTCATTTGCGTGATGATGCCGATAAACCATTCGCCCCTTATCAGCGAGAAAACGGCAGCGGCAATCAGGAGCAGGGTTCCGAGCGAGCAGTTGAGCATATAGGACGGGCTTGAGAGAAATCGGCTTATCTCACGGCGCAGAAGTGCGCGGTCGGTGCTCTGCTGCTTGACCGCTTTTTCTTTATAGATGGTTCTTGCGGCTTTTCCGCTGCTTGTGACGAGCTTTAAGAATGTGCGCGACATTATCAGCCATGTCGCGGCGAGCAGGGTGAGCACGATAAGAGATATTATAATCGTCGGGGCAACATCGCCCGCAAACGCCTTGCCGAAAATATAGAGCGGATAGGCTGAGGAGTGAACTCTCGCGGCAACGGCCTCACTGTTTGCGACGATGCCGGTGATTATCTCGTTCGCCTTGAAATAGACATAATAGTAACCGCCGAGAAATACTACCGAGACGATAACGGTTATTATGCTCTTATTTTTTAATTTGACTGCTATCTTTGCAACGACCCAACCGAGTATGCACGACAGGATAAGCACGAGGATTGTCACCGTAACAGCCATTATGACGGCGGTCATGCCGTATATACCGGGGTGCGCGGTTATGAAATACACGCCGACGGCGGGGATTATCACAACGCCCGAATACATCAGCCCCATGAGATAGACTCCGATGAGACGCGCCGCCATGATATCGCGCACGGGAACGGGCATCGAGAGCAGCAGGTCGTTGTCCTTTGCGTCATATAGGCTCGAATATGTGTTGAACACGCTGCCGAAAACGCCGAACAGCGCGGCAGTGGCGCCCATTATCGAGAAATACAGCCAGCTCATGCCGAAGGTTATCAGCGGGCGCATCGAATATGACATATAGCAGAAAATTCCGCCGATAGCGAAAACTATAAGAAATATAAACAGCACTATCGAGAACGCCGCCGAGCGCGAGGACTTGCCCTTGCCTGTTTTGCGGTCAACGAAGAAGCTACGGTTGAGCTCGAGAAGCTGCTTTTTTATCAGTATCTTCAGCATTCTTCACCCTCCAGTTCGAGGAACACATTCTCAAGACTGGAGTCGCCCCTGACCTCCTCCATCGTGCCGGAGCGGATGAGTCTGCCGTTTTTGATTATCGCTATTTTGTCGCAGAGCTTTTCGGCAACCTCAAGAACATGGGTCGAGAAGAATATTGCTCCGCCGGAGCCGCAGACCTCGCGCATCATGCCCTTTAACAGATGAGAGGCGGCGGGATCAAGACCGACAAAGGGCTCGTCCATGACAATTAACTTGGGCTCGTGGAGCCATGCGGAGATTATCGCGAGCTTCTGCTTCATGCCGTGGGAATATGCCGAGATGGGCTGCGCGAGGTCGGCGGTCAACCCGAACATGTCGGCATATTTATGTATGCGCTCGCGGCGGTCATCGGCACTGACGCCGAAAATATCCGCGATGAAGTTCAGATATTTTATTCCCGTCATGTATTCGTAGAGGTCGGGATTGTCGGGAATGTAGGCGATGATTTTTTTGCAGGCGAGCGGGTCGTCCTTTATCGAGATGCCGTTTATCGTTATCTCGCCCTCGTCGAACTGCAAAATGCCGACAACGGATTTGAGCGTTGTGGTCTTGCCTGCGCCGTTGTGCCCGATAAAGCCGTATATCTCGCCGGGCGCGATGTGCAGCGTCAGGTCGTCAACCGCCTTTTTCTCGCCGTAGGTTTTGGTCAGGTTTTTGATGTCAAGCATAACGTCTCCTTCTCGCCGTCGGGTCGGACGGATATCTTTTCTCTTTTCTATATTAATATATTTCACACTGTCGGTCAATCCGGCGGTGTTTTATTTTACGAATTCTTTACAAATTGCCGCGAATTTCTTTTCGTTGGGTATCTCATGCGTTATGAACTTTCCGTTATAAAACAGCGAAAAAGCGGTATAGGCGCAGGGAGCGTTTTGCGCCTGCTCACGCGAGGAGATATGCACGGCTCTCAGTGGCAGATTCATCTTTTTGCAAATATTCTCAATGAGCGGGACATATTTTGCGGTAAACGGGCACTGGCTTGTATAAAATATCTCGAAGCCGCTGCCGTCGGTTTGAGCGCACTTTGCCCGCTCACGAAAGCGCGGAGCGGGCGCGGACGGGTCAAACGGCAGAAACATCAGCTCGAAATACGGCTCTGCCGAATCGGCTTTTATGAATCCCTTATATTTCAGATATTTCGGGTCGGCGAGAAAACCTCGCTTTTTCGCTGAGGAGAGTATGCACAGCCCGGATTTGCCGCTTTCGCGGCTGTCGCGGATACAGGCATTGAGCAGGTCGTTTGAATATCCGTGTCCCTTGAAGGCACCGGAGACCCACAGACAGTCGATAAACATATAGTCGGGCGCGTCTATCGGCACCCATGCATTTTCGGCGGGAATATACTCAATAAAGCACTTCCCGCGCACATCTGCCTTTAAAAACACCAGACCCTCGCCGAGCCTTTCAGAGAGCCACCGCTTTTTTGCAATGACCTGCGGGTCTTTCGCGTTTGATATGGCGCAGCAGATGTGCTCGCCTTCGAGATTTTCGGGGGATAAGCGTATGTAGTCCATGGCGTCCTCCGTTTAAAAGCTTGTTTTGTATAATTATATCATACTTTTTGCCTTTTTGCCGATGTCAACAAGGCGGATTAAAAATGATATTTGTCGAATTGAGCTTTATATTTTCGCCCCGAGCCGCCATTTTACGCCGAGTAAAAAATAACCGCCGCGAACTTTCAAATGAAAGATACTGCGGCGGTTATTCGGCTGTTTTTCAATCCTGATGCAATTCGTCCTCAACCCATTTGATCGGGTTGTCGTCAATATATTGCCATTTGATTTGATAATCGTATTCGTCACGGATTATATGGTCATAAAAACCTTTTTGCCAAATTGATTTTTTGACTTGCTTAGTTACGGAACCTTTGAACTGTTGTATTATGCGGCTGACCGTAGGGGCGACCTGCGGTCGCCTATTATCTTTATCAATACGGATAATCATGTGTACATGGTTAGGCATAATTACATAATTGTCAACGAATACATTTTCATAAACCGTGTTAAGTTTTTGTATCTCGTTTTCAACAACTGTTCCGGTCTCCGACAGGCGACCACAGGTCGCCCCTACGGCAATGCGTGACAATATTGGCTTTCTGTCATTTATGCAAATCGTGATAAAATATGCTCCGTTTTGCGAATAGTCGTAATCTTTCAGTCTGTTAGGTTTTCTTCTCCGTTGTTCCATGGCATATATTTCACTGTGCAAATTGGCTGTTGTAGAGCTTCGTATAGAATCCGTTCTTCGCGAGCAGCTCTTCGTGCGTGCCCTGCTCGGCGACCTTGCCGTCTTTCATGACGAGAATACAGTCGGCGTGGCGGATGGTCGAGAGTCTGTGCGCCACGACGAACGATGTGCGCCCCTGCATGAGCGTGTTGAACGCATCCTGAACTTTCAATTCCGTTCTGGTGTCTATCGATGAAGTCGCCTCGTCGAGGATCAGCATCGGCGGCTTCATGAGCATGACGCGTGCGATGCAGAGCAGCTGCCTTTCACCCTCGGAGAGCCCGTCGTCGTCGCCGATGACGGTGTCGTAGCCGTTCTTGAGGCGCTTGATGAAGCTGTGAGCGCGTGCTGCCTTGGCGGCGGCGATTATCTCTTCGTCCGTGGCGTCGGGCTTGCCGAACGCTATATTCTCGCGGACTGTGCCGTTCTTTATCCAGGTATCCTGAAGCACCATGCCGAAATGGTGTCTGAGACTGTGGCGTGTGATGTCGTTTATATTCTCGCCGTCAACCTTTATACTGCCGCCGTCAACGTCGTAGAAGCGGAGCAGGAGATTGATAAGGGTGGTCTTGCCGCACCCTGTCGGACCGACAACGGCTATTGTCTTGCCGGACGGGGCAAAGAAATCGAAGCCGTCGATGAGCTTTTTGCTCTTGTCATATGAGAAGCGTACATTGTCGAACTCCACGCTTCCCTCGGGGTCGCTGAGCACCGAGCAATTTTCATCCGACTTCTCAGGCTTTTCGTCTATGAGCTCGAATATTCTTGCCGCGCAGGCGAGCGCGTTCTGAAGCTCGGTCACGACGCCGGAAATCTCGTTGAACGGCTTTGTGTACTGGTTAGAGTAGGCGAGGAAGCTGACGAATCCGCCGACGGTCACCATGCCGCCGATGGCGAATATTCCGCCCATGAGCCCGACTACGGCGTAGATAAGATTGTTTATAAATCTGGTGGTCGGGTTTGTAAGCGACGAGAAGAATATGGATCTGAGCGAATATTTACGCAGCTTTTCATTGCTCTCGTCAAATCTTTCAACCGCTCTGTCTTCATATGAAAATGCCTGAACGGTCTTTTGATTCTGTATCATCTCGTTGATGAGCGCGGTCTGCTCGCCGCGGGTCTCGGACTGCTTTTTGAACATCGAATAAGTGCGGCGTGCTATAAAACGCGCCGTGAACAGCGATATCGGGGTCAGCACCACGACCGCGAGAGTGATGAGCGGCGATATAGTGAGCATGAAAACGAGCGTCACGGCTATCGTGACAACGCCCGTGAACAGCTGGGAGAAGCCGAGTATCAGTCCGTCGGCAAACTGCTCCGCGTCCGCCGTTATGCGGCTTACAATGTCGCCGTAGGGGTGGGAGTCGGCGAACGCCACGGGCAGGGTCTGCATATGCGAAAACGCCTTTGAGCGTATGTCGCGCACGGTGTTATAGGCTATGCGGTTGTTGATGATGTTCATAACCCACTGGAGTACTCCGCCTACTATGGCGCAGATCAGAATGCCGAAAAGACACTTCTTTATGACCTCAAAATCAACGTTGCCGTGCAGCTTTATTCCGTCTATCGCGCGTCCGGCGAGGACGGGGATATAGAGCGAGAGAATGACGCTTGCAACGGAGAGGATGAGCGAAAGGAACAGCAGAAGCTTCGAGCGGCCGATGACCGCGATAACTCGCTTGAAAACGGTTTTGTTCTTCACGGTTACGCATCCTCCTTTTCAAGCTGTGAATCGAAAATTTCTTTGTAGACCTCGCACGAGCGCAGAAGCTCGTCGTTCGTGCCCATGCCGACTATCTCGCCCTCGTCGAGGACAACTATGGTATCGGCGTTTCTTATCGCCGCAACACGCTGGGACACGGTTATGACGGTCGGGGCGAAGTCGGTGTTTCTCAGTGCTTTGTTCAGTGCCGCGCCGGTGGCATAGTCGAGCGCGCTAGCCGCATCGTCGAGGATGAGCACCTCGGGCTTTCTGACGAGGGCGCGGGCTATGGTCATTCTTTGACGCTGACCGCCCGAGAGATTCTTGCCCTCCTGTTCGAGGACAAAGTCGAGCTGTCCGCTCTTGTCCTCTATCATCTGCTTTGCCTGCGCCGTTTCGAGTGCCTGCCAGATTTCTTCGTCTGTGGCGTCCTGCTTGCCGAAGCGGATGTTGTCCCTGACAGTGCCGGCGAACAGGGCTTTTTTCTGCGAGACGACACCTATTTTCGAGCGCAGAGCCTTTGTGTCGTAGTCGCGCACGTCAACGCCGTCAACGAGCACGCACCCGCCTGTGACATCGTAGAATCGCGGAATAAGATTGACGAGCGAGGTTTTGCCCGAGCCGGTCGAGCCGATAACGCCTATCGAGCAGCCGCGCCTTATTTTGAGATCGATATTGTGCAGCGATTCCTCGCTGCCGTTATATGACAGGCACGCCTTGTCAAACTCGACCGAATATTCGCTGTTTTCGTTGCCGTCGGTGACAGTGCCGGGGACAGTGCCGGGCTCGATCTCGAGAACCGACTGAATTCGGTTGCCGCAGGCTATCGCCTTTGTGACACTGATTATGAGATTCGCGAGCTTTATCAGCTCAACGAGAATCTGTGACATATAGTTATAGAGCGCAACGACCGCGCCGCGCGAAATGACGCCGGAATCAACGCGTATTGCGCCGACATATATCAGCGCGATTATCGCGAGGTTTATGAGCACGAAAGTCGCGGGGTTCATGAAAGCGGATATCCTGCCGACCGCCGTCTGCATCTCGGTCAGGGCGTTGTTCTTCGCGTCAAAGTCCTCAATTTCCTCTTCCTCTTTGCAGAACGCTCTGACAACGCGGGTACCGAGCAGGTTTTCGCGGGTCTTGCTCAGCAGCCCGTCCAGTTTCTGCTGAACCTTGCGGTACATCGGGATGCACACGAGCATTATCGCGAACACTACCGCGGCGAGAGCGGGCACCGCAACGACGAACACGAGCGACGATTTTGCATCGACCGTGAACGCCATTATCACCGCGCCGAATACGACGAACGGCGAGCGCAGGACGAGGCGCAGGGTCAGGTTCGTTCCGGTCTGCACCTGATTTATGTCGCCCGTCAGGCGGGTTATGAGCGTCGGCGCGCCGAGCGAATCGAGCTGGGAATAAGAGAGCTTGCCTATATGCTTAAAAAGCGCATGGCGGATATCGGAAGCGAAGCCGACCGACGCTTTCGCCGAGAAATACTGCGCTACAAGTGTGCTGCAAAGACCCAGTATGCCGAGCAGACCGAGCAGCAGGCAGCGTTTGATGATATAAACCTTGTCGCCGTTCTCTATGCCGACGTCGATTATAGTCGAGACTATCAGCGGAACAGTCAGCTCGAACGCCACTTCAATGAGCTTGAAAAACGGCGCGAGAATACTTTCAATTTTGTATTTTTTCAAATACTTCAAAAGCTTTGACATGCAATTCTCCTCTTGCGTTATATAATGTATGTAATAGCCTAAATGATACCACGAAAACGGCTGATTTTCAAGATATTACGGACATTCCGTTTCCTTGACAGAAAAGGGGAGCAGTGATAAACTTATGCGTTGTAGAAAAGAAACGGTGTGGTGAACGATGAAAGAAAAAGCTCTCAAAAAAGAGGAAGAGCTTCTCGAATGCGAAAAGCTCTGGATATTTGCCGTTATGATAGCTGTCGGCGGATTTTTCGGCGCATATACTTATGTTCAAAAGGGCGGCGTGTTCTGCAACGCGCAGACGGCGAACTTCGTGCTCATGGCGGTTCAGCTCGGGCGCGGGAACTGGCGCAAGGCACTCTATTATCTTCTGCCCGCTTCGGCTTATCTGCTCGGCACGGTCATTTCGGAATTTTTGCCCAAGCATATAAACCGCCGCAAGATAGTCCGCTGGGACACGGCGTTCGTGGCGTTTGAAATGGCGTGGATATTCGCGCTCGGCTTCGTCCCGGACGATGCGCCGCCGCAGATCTGCCAGGTGGCTGTGAATTTTATCGCCTCGATGCAGTTCAACACATTCCGCCAGGCGAAAAAGATTCCGATGGCGACTACCTTCTGCACCAACCATGTCCGCCAGGTCGGCTCGAACCTCGTCAAGTGGCTTCGCAGCGGTAATAAAGAGGCGCGCGGCAAGATGTTCGCGCATCTGCTGATGATAGGCTCGTTTGTCGCGGGCGCGGTCGCTTCAACTTTTCTCTGCGGCTATCTCGGCGGCAAGACCATCTGGTGCGCCGAAATATTGCTCGCGATAGTGTTCTTTGCGCTCCTGCGCGCCGATCTCGGAGAGGAACATGACAAACTCGATGTCGTTCCGCACGGTCATTGATGACAAGCTGTTAAGCTTTACATGATTTATAAATCAAAAAGCAAAAGCTCCCATGCGTTCCCGAATGTGTTGATATATCGGGGAAATCTCACGGGAGCTTTGATTTTTGCGCTAAAAAATAGGCTTTATAATTGTAAAGTAAATCGCTTTACAATTCGCTTTAGCCCATTATGGGTATCTCGAGAAATGTGTAGGTAAAACAATTAATAATATAGAAAATAAATGCGGCTGTCGGGACTGCATATCCCGCGAATTTTTTCACTTTGCTATTAGAAAGTGAAGAATACATCGCTGCGCAGGCGATGAGCGTGAACATCTCGGTGAAGTAAAATACGCGCTGACCGGAGGCATAGACGGACGAAGAGAATCCGAGCACTGCGGCGCAGCAGACGGCGGCGCTGAACAGCACGCCGACGGTGAACCCGAGCTTTTTATTCTTCTTGATGAGCGCCGCTATAAGAATGAAAATACTAAATAAAAATACAAAACAGAGCGCGATAACCGCGAGCTCGAGCGGAAGATAATTGCCGCTCTTGAACATCTTTTCAAAGCCCTTGTCCGGGGTGGTGCGGCGGATAATAATATATGCGGCGTTGACTCCGACGCACAGCACCGAGGCGAATATTGCAAAGACTGATGTGATTTTCTTTATTTTTCGCGAGCCGCCGAACGCTTCATATACCGATGCGCCGAGCAGAACGAGAAAAACAGCTGTAGTTATCAGCGAGAAGAAAAATGAAAACGCGAAATAATTCGAAAATCCGCAGAGCAGTTTTTCAAATATATTCATTTCAGAGAATCTTTCAAAACCCGACGCCGCTTCCATCGCTCCGCGCCCGCGAAGTCCGGGCGAGAGAACTAACACCGCGGCGGAAACCGCACTCGGCAGGAGCGGAATGAATTGACGGAATCTGAGTTTGCGTTGATATGCCGAAAAAATCAGCAGAATCACCTGCAGCGCGAGCACTGCGGCGCAGGACTGCTCCTGAGATGCCGCGACGACAGAAGCAATCGCGGCGGCGACATATGCCATGGGATTCACGCGCCCGCCGAATACCTCGAATGTGAGCGGAGTCACCGTAATGAGCAGGGCGGCGAACGGAACGAGAAATGTGAACGAACCCGCAAACCAGAACACTGACGGGTTGAGGCATGGCAGGAATACCGCCAACGGCACCGAGCAGGCGAAGATATATCTCTGTCTTATATCTGCCTTTTCGCCGAAAAAATCCGACAGGCGGCAGAGAAAATACATTATATATATTATCAGCGCGGCGATGAACAGCTTCCAGAAAATGAGCGGCAGGCGCAGAAAGTTTATCATCAGCCATTCGCCGACTATCCGCCCGGACACGGTCGTGTACCGCTCGTGCAGCCAGCTTGTTACCGTGAATCCGTTTCGGTGGAGTATGCCGAGAAAGTGACCGTCGTCGGTTTTGAGGATCAGCCGAGTGAACACCGTGCAGAAAAACAGCACGGCGGCGGAAGATGCGGCTATTATCGAGCGCGGAGAGTTTTGAAATTCTTTCAGCTTTTCTCTCATCCTTCGCCGCCTCCCGCCAACGCATACGGATTTTCGGCGGTTCCGCTTCCGCAAAGAACGAGAATATTGCTGCGAAGATACATCGCCGGGCATACGCCGCACAGCTCGTCCGCCGCGAGCGTTTTATAGAATCCGCCGGTCGTGGTGACCGCCGTAACGCTGCTCTGATTCGTTGAAACCGGCGAGCTTGTCCAATACCAGCAGTATTTGCGCAGAGTTAAATAGCGCGAACCGTCAATTTTGACGCACTGCTCGGTCGGGCTTCTGCGGCGGTCGGCGGCGCTTATGTTTTTGAGCATATCTTTTGACGGCAGGAATATTGAATCGCCGTTTTTGTCGGGCAATATGAGCGAAAGGTCAGACTCCGAAAAATTCTCCGGGCTTAAAAATCCGCTCTCCGAATTGAGCCATGCGCGCAGGGGAGAGGCGAGATAATCGGAGCTGCCGATGCCGTCTTCGGATGGGTCGAACGCCCTGAAGCACAGCACCTTTTCGCTCATGAGCAGAGTTTTGCTGTCAGTTTCGACGACTCTCCATATAATAGGCTCGCCGAGATATGAGCCGATGGCTATTCTGTCGCCGCTCCTGAGCGCGACTTCCCGCGACTCGCCGCCATCGACGCTGACGGACGAAGAAAACAACAGGTGAGCCGATGCGCTTTTGATTTTTGCGTTCCCGATAAAAGTCAGCGCAAACAGCAATATTGCCGTAATTGCAGCCGCTCTGAAAGCCTTTTTCACCGTCTCGCCCCTTTTTGCTTTATTTTACATATACTATGTCGAGCTCGTCACACGGTCCGCCTAATTTCTGCTTCCCGGCGGAGTTGAGTCCGAGCATACCGTTTGCCGCAAAAAATTCACTTTCGATAACGCACGGCTTGTTGAGATTCTTGAGCTGAGTCGCCCTGGTGCCGGTCGTGTTGCCGATGCCCTTGACATATATGGATGAGCAGTTGCCGCCGTTTAGCAAAAACGCATCTCTCGCACCGTATGCTATAAGAACCTTCATCATGTTGTCGAGCGGCATGAATTCGCCCATCGCCATGATGTATTCGTTCTCCGATATCTGCGCAAACACCGTGCGGTTGTGGTAATAAGTGTCGTGCTCGTTTGTCGCCTTGCCGTTTGTGATGACCTGCTGCTGATAGCGCAGAGAATTGTAAACGCCCTGCGAGATATACGCCTTGCAGTTTTCATTTGTTAGCGTTTCGACCTTCCATGTGCCGTTTTTGTACATCAGCAGCCGCTTATTACCCTGACCGTCGGTTGAAACGACAGAACCGTTGCGAATTGTCGGAGCGCCTCTTTTGTATGTTGATCCGTCCTCGCCGTTTATAGCGATGAGAGCACCGTTTTTCAGGCTCATCTCCTCAACCCTGCCTACATTCGTGCCGAGAAGCTGCTGACTCGAGGCAACGCCGACTCGGTCGGGCGAGCAGGTGATTATTGCAACGTTGATCACGGGCTGGTAAGTGACCGTCTTGTCATAGTCGATGGCGCCGTCCGCGTTTGCCTTTTTGAAAGCCTGGGTTATCTGTGAGCCATAGGCTATTCTGTGAATTTCTATATTTACTCCGTTCGAGCTGAGCCTCCATGCCTTGAGCACCTTTGCTCCGGCGACGCTTTTGACGCTTTCGGCGCTGACTTCAAGCTTGCCCTTTGACGACGAGCCGGAGCTGCTTGATTTCGCGGTCGTTGCGGTCTTTGACGGCTGCTTTTCAGCTGCCGCCTTCTGCGTGCTCTGCGCCGTTGACGCTGCGGACTCGGATACCGCTTCGGTCGCAGTCTCCTTTGAGACGGCTTCCGTTTTCTCCGCACCCGTCTGCGCGGTGACTTCACTTTCCGAAGCGGAGGCGTCCTTGACGGAGGTCGTGTCGGACTCTGGCGTTTTGGTGCCGCACGCCGTGAAGCTCGCGAGAATCAGCAGGCACGCGAGCAGCAGCGCGAGTGATTTTTTAGTCATATGTATCCTCCTTCTGAGTGTTTTTCCCAAGTTGATTATATCATCGCACACAGACAAATCATATGTCATATACGCATTTTGACGGATAATTTTTCGTCATTTTGCACTCTTTTTTATATAGTATATGCGTATAATCTTTCGCTTTTTTTGCTTTAATGCGCTGATGCTTTATGATATAATTAAAGCAGTGGCGGGCGAGTATGCATATGCTAACCGAGCTTGCCGCGCCCGATATGCATCGTTTGTGCATAAATTCTCTGAAAGGATGAAGATATATGAAGTATGCTGTAGTTCTCTGCGACGGCATGGCGGATTATCCTGTCGAGGCTCTCGGCGGAAAGACGCCGATGGAAGCCGCAAAGAAGCCCAATATCGACGCGCTCGCGTCGAAGGGTGAAGTAGGACTCGTCAGAACCGTTGCCGCGGGACTCAAGCCCGGCAGTGATGTTGCAAATATGAGCGTGCTCGGATTCGATCCGAAGAAGTGCTACACAGGTCGCTCGCCCCTTGAGGCGGTCAGCATCGGAGTCAAGATGAGCGAAACGGATATCGCCCTGCGCTGTAACCTTGTCACCTTGAGCGACGAGGCGGATTACGGCGCAAAGACCATGCTCGACTATTCCGGCGGCGATATCTCGACCGACGAGGCGGCGCAGATAATTAAAACCGTGCAGGAGCACTTCGGCGGCAGCGAATTTGATTTTTACAGCGGCGTGGCTTATCGCCATTGCCTTATTGTACATAACGGCACGACGGATCTCGGCAAGATGACCCCTCCGCATGACATCTCCGGCAGAGTTATCGGCGAGTATCTTTCGACTTCGCCGAACGCCGAAAAGCTCATCGCCATGATGCGCGAGAGCTACGACCTTTTGAAGGATCACCCCGTGAACAGGAAGAGAGTCGCCGAGGGCAAGCTCCCCGCAAATTCTATCTGGCTCTGGGGCGAGGGAAGCCGTCCGGCTCTGCCGTCCTTTGAAGAGAAGTTCGGCGTGAAGGGCAGCATCGTCTCGGCAGTTGACCTGCTCAAGGGCATCGGCATCTGCGCCGGCATGAACACCCCCGAAGTCGAGGGTGCGACCGGCTATATCGATACGAATTTCGAGGGCAAAGCGAACGCCGCAATCTACGAATGGCGTAAAGGTCAGGACCTTGTCTATATCCATGTAGAGGCTCCCGACGAGTGCGGACACAGAAACGAGCCCGAAAACAAAGTCAAGGCAATCGAGCTTATCGACAGCCGCATAATGCCTATAATCCTTGACTATCTCAACACTCAGGACGATTATAAAGTTATGGTTCTGCCGGATCATCCGACCCCTATATCGACCCGCACCCACGCTTCCGACCCCGTGCCGTATCTGATTTACCGTAAAGGCAAGGAGCTTGACAGCGGCGTTGCAAGCATAAACGAAAAAACGGCGTCCGAGACCGGCAATTTTGTTGATCCGGGCTTTGACCTTATGAGACATTTTCTTAAAGACTGACAAAAAGAGGGAGACAAAATGAGCTTTAAAATAGAAACAAAGTGCGTACAGTCCGGCTACACCCCGAAAAACGGCGAGCCGCGTGTTGTGCCGATATTCCAGAGCACGACCTACAAATACGAATCGAGCGAGCAGATGGGCAGGCTCTTCGACCTGCAGGAGTCCGGATATTTTTACACCCGTCTTCAAAACCCGACCAACGACTGCGTTGCCGCGAAGATAGCCGACCTTGAGGGCGGCGTCGGCGCGATGCTTACCTCGTCCGGTCAGGCGGCGTCGTTCTTCTCCGTTTTCAATATTTGCTCCGCGGGCGACCATGTCGTTGCCGCGTCCGCGATATACGGCGGAACGTTCAATCTCTTCAATGTCACGATGAGAAAGCTCGGCATCGACTTCACTTTCATCCGCCCCGATGCAACGGAGGAGGAGCTGAATGCGGCATTCAAAGAGAATACCAAGGCGGTATTTGCCGAGACTGTCTCGAACCCCTCGCTCGTTGTGCTCGACATTGAAATGTATGCGCGTGCGGCTCATTCCCACGGCGTGCCGCTGATAGTTGACAACACCTTCCCGACCCCGATAAACTGCCGCCCGTTTGAGTTCGGCGCGGATATAGTCACCCACTCGACCACAAAATATATGGACGGTCACGCGACAAGCGTCGGCGGAGTTATCGTTGACAGCGGCAATTTCGACTGGACTCAGAACGACAAGTTCCCCGGACTCACGACTCCCGACGAGTCATATCACGGCGTCGTATACACCGAGCAGTTCGGCAAGGCGGCATATATAACGAAGTGCACGACACAGCTCATGCGCGACCTCGGCTCAATCCAGTCCCCGATGAACGCTTTCCTGCTCAATCTCGGACTTGAAACGCTGCATCTGCGTATGCCGCGCCACTGCTCAAACGCTCTCACCGTCGCAAGGTTCCTGAAGACCCATCCGAAGATAGAGTCCGTCCGCTATCCCGGGCTTGAGGGCGACGAATACTATGATCTCGCGCAGAAGTATATGCCAGACGGCACCTGCGGAGTTATTTCGCTGAGAATAAAGGGCGGCAGAGAGGACGCGGTCAGATTTATGGACAGCCTCAAGCTCGCTGCTATAGTCACCCATGTTGCGGACAGCCGCACCTGCTGCCTGCATCCGGCGAGCACGACCCACCGCCAGCTCACCGCGCAGGAGCTCGACGACTGCGGAGTCTACGAAAATCTCGTCAGACTCTCCGTCGGAACGGAGAATGTTGACGACATAATCGCCGATCTCGACGAGGCTCTCGCGAATGTCTGATGTTGGCAAAATAGACAAAAATCACGCGTAAAATTTTATGCATAAAACCCGGCTGCAAGTTTTCCTGCAGGCGGGTTGATTTTTTATAAACTGCATATGCAGTTTATGCGGAATATTTCCGTATGATTATCAAAACTGTATTGTAAAGCTTTCTACTTTACGCATATATTCTGAAAACTCATCAAAACGCAAAAGTTATCCACATTATCCACATAGTTATCCACATCAGCAAGGAGGAAAGCTTTACCTCTTGCAGGGAGGAATCAGTGAATATTTGCTGAATATCAAGTGAATATTAATGAATAAATTCAAAAGTGCGCAAA
Source organism: bacterium (assembly GCA_963620555.1). Lineage (GTDB taxonomy): Bacteria > Bacillota > Clostridia > Oscillospirales > Acutalibacteraceae > CAG-177. The sequence continues at coordinate 9,522 of CAVFAN010000005.1, read as the reverse complement.
AAATACCGCCCGGATTTCTGAAGGAAAAAACACGGGCGGTTTCAATATTTTTATGTTGTTCAGTCGATGAACGGGAGACTTCTGACGAGATCGTTTATCCCGCCGAGCGAGCCGTGGAAGAAGCTGCGTATCATTTCGAACACAGTCATCGACGCGGTTATCGCAAACAGCACTCCGACGATTATCGCAATAATAACTGCGAGTCCCACGCCGACCGCGAGACCTATCAGCGTGAACTGACCGATGCCATTGGCGACCTTCGGTTTGTCGCTCTTCCATATAAGATAGAGCACGAGGCTGACGAGCGGCAGGAACCACAGCAGCGGACCGAAGAAGCCGAGGAAAAATCCGAGAACTTTCCATCCGCCGATGCTTTCACTTTCCTGCTCGGGCTTTTTGTTCGCTTTCGGCTGAGCGGGTGCAGGAGCGGGCAGGGGAGCCGTCTCTTTCGGAATATCATTATGTACGGGCTGAGTATCTTCTGCGGCGGGCTGTTCCTGCGCCGCGCGTCTGGCGTCGCTCTCCGCGAGGCTCACCGGTTCGCCGCAGTAAGGGCAGACCTTGAAGCCGTCTTCGAGCTGCTTTCCGCAATTTCTGCAAAACATAATATCACTCTTTCGTTTTTGTGTCCGCGCAGATTACTTGTCGCCCGACTTCTTTTCGAGCTTGCGCTTGTTGCCTTTGTCGTCTATTATATATGTATTGTCGAGCTGGGCGGTGAGGCTCGCCTTGAAATCGGCGACATACTGCTTTTTGAGTCCCTCCCATTCGGCGAATTCATCTTCGCTCAGATCCCTCTCCTGCGACAGGTGATAGAGATCGTTCATGCGCTTTATCTCTTCTTTTTTCATGTCTGCCTCCGTGAGCTTATATAATATATTTATTATATACTATGCTGCGGATAAAGTCAATTTGAGCGGACGATTGTCGATTTATCGCGATATCGGCAAAGGTTTTCGTAAATCATAAGTGAGCAAATCATATGAAAAAACGAGAAAACGCGAGAAAAACGGAGATAGTAAAACATAAATTAAAATTTAGAGAAAAAGTGCTTGACAAGCATAGAGCGATGTGGTAATATATCGTAGCATTAAGAAATCGGAGGTAACAAGTATGTCAACTTATATGCCCAAAGCGGGCGACATCACCCGTAAGTGGTATGTCATCGATGCTGCCGGTAAGCCTCTCGGCAAGGTAGCAGTTCAGGCTGCCGTCCTTCTTCGCGGCAAGCATAAGCCCACATTCGCTCCTCACGCCGACTGCGGCGATCATGTAATCATCATCAACGCTGAGAAGGCTGTCCTCACCGGCAACAAGCTCAACCAGAAGATGTATTATCATCATACCGGCTATATCGGCAACATGAAAGAGGTCAAGTACAGCACCCTCATGAAGACAAAGCCCGAGTTCGCTGTCGAGCTTGCAGTCAAGGGTATGCTGCCCGATTCTACTCTGGGCCGCACCGCTCTGACCAGACTCCGCGTTTACAGAGGCGCTGAGCACAAGCACGAAGCACAGAAGCCCGAAGAGTGGGCTCTTTAATGAAGGGAGGCAATAAATAATGTACGATTCAGTTCCTTACTTCTACGGCACAGGCCGCAGAAAGAAATCAGTCGCCAGAGTCCGTCTTTATGCCGGCACCGGCAAGATCATCATCAACGACAGAGAGATTGACAATTATTTCGGCCTTGAGACCCTCAAGCTCATCGTCCGCCAGCCTCTCGCTCTTACAGGCACCAGCGAAAAGCTCGATGTCATCTGCCGCGTCAACGGCGGTGGCGTGACCGGCCAGGCAGGTGCTATCCGCCACGGTATCTCCAGAGCACTCCTTCAGTATGATGCAGAGCTTCGCCCCGCACTCAAGAAGGCAGGCTTCCTGACCAGAGACCCGAGAATGACCGAAAGAAAGAAGTACGGTCTCAAGGGCGCTCGCCGTGCACCCCAGTTCTCCAAGAGATAACAAGCCAAAAATCTTCCCCGGATACTTCATCCGGGGATTTTTTGTTGAGGTCTATATATGAAGATGGTGAAGTTTGAGCCGCGTTATATGCAAAAAGATTTGTTGTAAATCACCGCGTCCTGTGATATAATCATATCGATAAAAATTTATCAAAGAGGGGATCCGAATGAAAACTGCAATTTACGGCGCGGGGTCGCTGGGCACCGTGCTCGGAGCATATCTCGCGAAGGCGGGCGTGGATGTCGATCTTATCACGCGCAACCGCGAGCATGTTGACGCGCTCAACAAAGATGGCGCGAAGATAATCGGCACTGTCAATATGACCGTCCCGGTTCACGCGCTGACTCCCGACGAGATGACCGAAAAATATGAGCTGATAATCCTGCTGACAAAGCAGCTCGACAATGTAAATGCTCTGAAGAATCTTCAGAAGAACATGGCCGATGACTGCATCGTCTGCACGCTTCAGAACGGACTGCCGGAACTCTCGGTCTCCGAGGTTGTCGGCGAGGACAGAACGATGGGCTGCACCGTCGCATGGGGCGCGACTCTCCACGGCAAGGGCGTTTCGGAGCTTACGAGCGAGCCTGACAGCATGAGCTTCGGTCTTGGCAGAATGAACGGTCAGAAGGACGACAAACTCATGCAGGTCAAGGCTCTGCTTGAGAAGATGTGTCCCGTCGAGGTTGAGGATAACTTCATGGGCGTCCGCTGGTCGAAGCTGCTCATCAACGCCGCGTTCAGCGGCATGTCCGCCGTTATCGGCGGCACTTTCGGCGACGCCGCAGAGAACAAGACCTCCCGCGTTTGCTGCCAGAACCTTATAAAAGAGTGCATCGATGTTGCCGCGGCTGCGGGAATAAAAATCGAGCCGGTTCAGGGCAAGGATATCGTCAAGCTACTTGACTACAAGGGCAACGGCATAAAGAAGAAGATATCCTTCGCGCTCATCCCGATCTGCATCAAGAAGCACAGGCTTCTCAAGGCGAGCATGCTCCAGGATCTCGAAAAGGGCAAGAAGTGCGAGGTCGATGCCATAAACGGCGTCGTCTGCGCCTACGGCAGAAAGTACGGCGTACCGACTCCGTATAACGACAAGGTCTGCGAGATAATCCACGGCATTGAGGACGGCAAATACACATACACCTTCGACAATGTAAAGCTGTTCGCCAACCTACCGAAATAAGGACTGCCCTATTCGGCGCAGACAGCCACCTTTTTGCCCGCTCGCAGTACCGTTTACAAAATCAAAATCCTGCCCAACGTAAACCCGTGGGCAGGATTTTTTCCTTATGATACATTCCGCCGAGCGTGGCGGTTTTTTACTTTATCGGAACGATAACGAAGCTGTATGCAAGCTCCTTGCGTCCGTCAATTGTGTACTGCGGGAGAACATCGGGACCGCAGCTGCCGGTGCCGGTTCCTCTGAGGAAGCCGTCAATGTCAATTGCCGTCGTGTTCTCGGAGTGGAGGTCGTCGCGGTGCATCGAGTGCTGCATCAGAGCCTGCGTGAAATGCCTTGCCGTGAAGCTGAGATCCCTGTCGGGGTTGCATATCATCAGTCCGATGCCGTCGGAATCCGTGATACTGAGCCTGCGCACGCCTGTGCGAACGCCGTAATCCTGCGGCTTGATGTAGAACTCGTCCATATCGTTGACCGTAGTTTTGTATGTGCCGAAGGTTGCGTGCTCTCTGAAATCTATCATATTTTCACTGGGACCGTAGCCGAGATATTCGATGTTTTCAAAGCTCATCGGCATCTCAAACACAAGCCCGAAGCGCGGCAGAGCCGCTGCGGCTCTCTGCTGAGATTTTGAGTTGAATACTGACTCGACCTTTATGCAGCCTGCGGCATCGACCGTATATTTCAGGCTGACCTTCGCAACAACACCCTTTTTTGTGCGGAGATTGAAGTCAACGGTGAGTTTTGCCGAATGCTTGGTCGAAGAGAAGCTCACTGAACGCGGAACAGCCTTTATTTCATTGTATCCGGCCTTCTCCCACTTCTCTATAATAACTCTGTCGTTGTCGAGCATCGCACGGAAGATGTTCGGAATGAAGCCCCTGTGCGCGGCGGGGGACGGGTTTATCAGCTCCTTTTCGCCGAGCCTGTATGACGCTATTTCGCCGGTTTTGAGGTCGAATTTTACCGAGCCGCCGTCAAAGCTGACCTTTGCCGCACTTCTGCCCGCCTTGCACTCAATCTTGCTGCCGGTTGGCAGAGCAACCTTCTTGTGCTCTTTCTTTATTATAATCTGCTCGCGTGCGATGAAGGCGTCGCCGTCGAAATATTCAAAGTTCATGCGGCAGTCGCAGCCGGCGGGGATTTTCGTTTTAAATGTGACCTTTTCACTCTTGCAGGGTGCAATATCGAGCGAGAAACGCTCCCTCTCTTCGTCCTTGATGCCGTCAACCGTCATCGAGCGGATTATTGTGATATATCCCGAGCTGCGGAAGCGGTTGGTGTTCGTGAAGGTGAAGCTGCCGTCGCGGTTGTATTTGGCTCTTACGGGGCGATAGACAGCCTGCATCTCAAGTGCGCCGCTTGAGGGCGTGCGGTCGGGATGAACAAGACCGTCAACGCAGAAGTTGCCGTCATGCTTCTTCTCGCCGTGGTCGCCGCCGTAGGTGTATTCATACGGACCGTCCGCGTGATATACTGCGTGATCCGCCCATTCCCAGATGCATCCGCCCATGAGGTTGTCATATTTATAGAAGCTGTCCCAGTATTCCTCCATTGCGCCGGGACCGACGCCCATCGCGTGGACATATTCGCACAGGAAGTAGGGCTTCGTCTTGTACCATTTTCCCTTCTGGGTTCCCTTGCCGACGCGCTCGACCTGCGCGTGTGACGGGTACATGTCTGAGACTACATCGTAAGCCTTGCGCTTGGTGTGGATAACGCCCTCGTAGTGTACGGGAATTTCGGGACAGGTCTCGTGCAGGTAGTCGTAGCAGACATCCTGGCAGGCATAGCCGCCCGCCTCGTTGCCGAGCGACCACATCGTTATGCACGGGTGGCTTCTGTCGCGGTAATACATTCTCTTGACTCTGTCGAGATATCTCGGAGCCCATTTGAGGTCGTGACTTATCTTATTTATATCGTTGTGCGGAGCGAAGCACGCGCCGTGCGTTTCGATATCCGCCTCATCGACTATGTACAGCCCGTATGTGTCGGCAAGTGCTATCAGACACGGGTCGGGGGGATAGTGCGAGGTGCGTATCGCATTGCCGTTATACTCTTTGACGAGCCTGACATCTTTTTCATAGTCGTCAAAGGTCATGACATAGCCGGTCTTGCCGTTCGTGTCGTGATGATTGACGCCCTTGAACTTGATAATCTGCCCGTTGAATGTAAAGGTGTTGCCCTTTATCTCTACCGTTTTGAAGCCCGTGATGTTTCTGAGCGTCATGAGCTCTTCGCCGTTCTTATACAGTGTTATATAGGCGTTGTAGACGGTCGGAACCTCTGCGTTCCACTCGGTGACATCGAGGTCGCTGAATGTCATATATGTAAGGCGTTCCGCCTTTACAGTCTCTCCGGCGATAACCCTGCCATCCTTTTCGAGTGAAAGCCCGACTTCGCATCCGCCGAGCTTGCCCTCGAGCGTGATTTCAACGTCCATCGTCCATTTTTTGTCTGCCTTGCGCGGGCGGATATAGTAATCGTTTATATAGACCGACGGAAGCCTGTAGAGAAGCACGTCGCGGAATATCCCGTTCTCGCGGAACATATCCTGACATTCGAGATAAGTGCCGGAGCACCATTTGTGAACGACTGCGAGCAGCTCGTTCGTGCCCTCATAGATAAATTCCGAGATGTCGAACTCCGCCGAATTGTGCGCACCCTCGCTGTAGCCGACATACATTCCGTTGACATAGAGGTCAACGCACGGAACAACGCCGAGAAAGCTCAGAATATGAACGTCGTCGGAATTTGTGACCTCGAAAGTCTTGCGATAGATTCCGGCGGACATATGCTCGGGCAGGTTCGGGTTGTGCAGGTCAAACTCGTATGGGCAGTTGAGATAGACGGGCGGCTCGTAGCCGGTGCGCTGCCATGTCGAGGGGACATGAATACCGTCAAATTCGACATTTGACGCGTCGAACACTTCGGGGATGAGAGAAATATCGTTGTAATATTTGAAATCCCACTCGCCCGAGAGAACCTCGACAAGGTCGGAATCCGTGCGTTCGTTTTTAAGATCGACGCCGCACAGCTTATTTTTTTTTGAATACGGTATAAAATATGCTCTTCCCGCGAGCTTGCCGTCCTCAATGACCTTGAAGTCGCGGTAATTTGTTGTGTTCAGCTTATATTCCATATAAGCGTACCTCCTCAAAAAGCGCAGTAGTACAAATTATAAGCACGGATATATTAGCATATTTTTCATCAATCTTCAATCAGTTGGCGGATTTGTTCATAAAATTTTTTAAATGTCCTACCAATTTTGACTATTTTGTGGTATTCTTGTTTAGTCAAGAAAATTATATTGGCTTTTGAAAAATCAAGCTCCGCGAAAGGACTGTTATTATATGAACCGACAGCACCCGGTACCGTTTTACAAGGTGCACATCACAGGCGGGTTCTGGAACAAGCGCATTGAGCTCAACGAGTCCGTGACGCTCGACAGCGTACGCCGCAGATTTGAAGATACGGGCAGGTTTTCCGCGCTCAGATGCGAGTGGAAGCAAGGCGAGCCCGCCCGCCCGCATTTTTTCTACGATTCCGATGCGGCGAAGTGGATGGAGGCGGCTGCATATGTGCTCGAAAAAAAGGAAGACAAACAGCTTGAAGGCTATGTCGAGGAGCTTATCGACCGCATCGAGCGGAATATGACTCCAGACGGATATTTCAATGTATGGTACACGGTCGTTGAACCGGGTAAACGCTTCACCGATCGTGACCGCCACGAGCTTTACTGTGCAGGACATCTTATCGAAGCGGCGGTCGCCTATTACGAGGCGACAGGCAAGCGCAGATTCCTCGATTTGATGTGCCGCTATGCCGGACTTATCGACGATGTTTTCCGAAGGGACGATTCCGCGGCATTCACGACTCCCGGGCATCCGGAGATAGAGCTTGCCCTCGTGCGCCTCTATCGCTGCACGGGCGAAAAGCGCTGGCTCGAGCTCAGTCGCTTCTTTATAGACAAGCGCGGCGACAATGAAAAGGACAGAGGAGAGGCGAGCGGCTTCGCGTCCGATGATTATCTTCAGGACAGAATCCCTCTGCGCGAACAGAGCGAGGCGGTCGGTCACAGCGTCAGAGCCTGCTATCTTTACAGCGCGATGGCTGATATCGCCTACGAGTGCGGAGACGAAGAATTGCTCGCGGCGGCGAACAGAATATTCAAAAATATGACGGAGCACCGCATGTATATAACCGGCGGCATCGGCTCGACCCGTATCGGCGAGGCATTCACCGTTGACGGCGACCTGCCAAACGAAACCGCCTATGCGGAAACCTGCGCCGCCATTTCCCTCGCGATGTTCGCTCAGCGTATGTCGCTGACCGCCGTTGATTCGCGCTATGCCGATATTGTGGAGCGGGTCATCTATAACGGCTTTCTCTCCGGCACTTCGCTCGACGGAAAGAGCTTCTTCTATGAAAATCCGCTTTCGATAGACCTTTTGAACCGCAGGATAAAATACTGGCGCGGCAATGAAGTCCGCCTGCCGATAACTCAGCGCGTCGAGGTGTTCGACTGCTCCTGCTGTCCGCCGAATGTCACCCGCTTTGTCGAGAGCATCGGCAAATATATATATTCGTATGACAGTGACACGGTCTATGTCCACCAGTTCATGGAGAGCGATACGGATATCGCAATAAACGGCGGCACGGTGCATATTTCCCAGTCAACGGACTATCCGTCCGACGGCTCGGTGACAATACGCATCAGCGGTGCGCCCGCGAAGCTCGCCGTCAGAATACCCTCGTGGTGCCGCGACTGCTCGGCGGGAGCCGAACGAGCAGAAAATCTCGGTATCAACGGCGGCTATCTGTTCTTCGACTGCAAGGACGGCGCAAAAATAGAGCTGGATTTCGATATGTCTCCGATTATTATCTCCGCCGATCCGTCGGTGCATGAGGATTCGGGCAAGGTCGCCGTCATGCGCGGTCCCGTCGTCTACTGCGCCGAGGGTGTCGATAACGGCGATATATTCTCGCTTTCTCTCTCGTCAAAGCTCAATGCCGAGCCTGTCGATCTCGGTTTCGGAATACCCGCGCTCGATGTTGACGGAACAAGAAAGCTCGGGGCGGGCGCTCTGTATGTTCCGGCGGATGAGATGAAATATGAGCCCGTGCGCATAAGGCTTATCCCGTATTTTGCCTTCGCTAACCGCGGCGAGAGCAATATGCAGGTCTGGATGAATGTTAAATAGTGTTGCACCCGATTTTTCCTATCGGGTACAGCACTGAATATAATACGGAAAAGGAGATAATTTTATGCAGCAGATGGATATCCGAAGCTTCGATTCGACCCCGATACATTGTTATCTCTGGGATGATGTGGAGAATCCCAAGGGCGTTGTCCAGATATCTCACGGAATGTGCGAATATGCCGGCAGGTATCACGAGACGGCGCAGATGTTCAATGAGCACGGTTACATAGTTTTTGCTGACGATCACCGCGCTCACGGAAACACCGAGACCGACGAAAACCGCGGCAGGCATCCCGGCGATATCGAGAAGAAGACCGTCAAAGACCTCGTGTTCTTCTATAACTGGCTCAAGGATCGCTACCACCTCCCGCAGGTGCTTATGGGTCACAGCTACGGCAGCTTCTTGGCGCAGGATTTTCTCCAGCAGGGAACCGATGTCAAGGCTGTCGCTCTCTGCGGAACCGCCGATATGGACGGAGCGCAGGCGGCGCTCGCTCTGCTTTGGCCGCTCGAACTGTTCGCGAAGGACTGGTGTCCGAAGTTCGTCAACCCCGTCAGCGATATGATTTTTGACGCACGCTATAAGGGCGAGAAGGGTCCGAGCCAGTGGGTGACGAGCGATGTTGAACGCCGCCGGGTGTTTATTGACGACCCAATGGCGGGAATAGACATCAGCGTCAACTTCGACTGGAACATGATAAAGGCGTTCGGCAGAATATACAAAAAGGAAAATATCGCGAAGATAAGCCCCGATGTCCGCATCGGCATATTCAGCGGCGATATGGATCCTATCGGCGGCACGAGGTCGTCAAAGGCGAAGAAGCTCCTGCGCCGCTATCAAAAGGCAGGACTCAACGCAGAGATACATATATATAAGGATGCCCGCCACGAGCTGCACAACGAGAAGTGCCGCGATGAGTATTTCCGCGATCTCGTCGGATTTTTCGACAGTGCCGTGAGTGCGTCGGAACAGGTGAAAGCCTGAATATGCTGTGCGTCAATGCCTGTGCGTTTTTTGTCCGTGCAGGCATTTTTTCAAGTCGGGGAGAGGGTCAAACAAAATGAAAAAATCTGAAATTTTTTGATTTTTGGTGTTGACAAGTTCCGCCGGTTGTGTTATTATAGTCGAGCACTTGAGGGACGGGAAGCGCGAGAGCGCGGAACTGTCCGGGAAA
>CAVFAN010000004.1:0-143748 GCA_963620555.1 bacterium | reverse complement strand
TATCATAGTCTCGAATTTTGTTTTTTCGAGTGTCTACTCTAAGGGGATTATATCAAACCAAATTGATACGGCGGATTTTGCTGTATGAAATTAACCTGTCTTTTGCCGCTTCCCCGTTCAGATCTTTACTATATATCCCTCTTTACGCGGGTGAATGACGGCGGGCTTGCCGTCGGAATAGCCGAGTGCTATTGAGCCGACTCCGCGCAAAGTCTCGGGCAGATTCCATTCGCGCAGCAATTTTTTGCCCTCTTCGCTGTCGAAGATCTCGCGCTCTCTGTGAACCCAGACCGAACCGAGATCGCAGGCGTGGGCGGCGAGCATCAGATTTTCGAGCACGCAGCTGCCGTCCTCAACAAAAGTATGTGCGCTCGGATCTGCGAGCACGAGAACGACGGTCGGTGCGCCGTAATACGGGTCTTTGTCAACGCCCATTACCGCGGCGTTGAGCTTTGAAAGCTTCTCGCGGTATTTTTTGTCCGAGACGGCAATTATTACGGGCGACTGGCGGTTGTTCCCCGTCGGCGCATATGTTCCCGCCTCGAGAATTGCGTCCAGCACGTCATCCGGAATGGGGTCGGGCTTGAAGCTTCGGGTGCTGTGACGGGTCTTTATCATCTCAAGAAATTCTCTGTTCATGCTTTTTTCCTCCCTGCAAGCTTTCAGAGCGGCTTATCAACGAATGACATTGCCGCCCTGAAAGAACCTCTATTCATATCTCCTATACTGTCTTTATTCTGGCATCTAAATATAGCAAAACTATGTTTAATTTGTGAACAAATTTTGATTTTAGATAAACTTAAGGAAATATTTAATTCTTTTGTCTGCTTTCGATTACTTTTTCTTGGCCTTTGGCAGTATCACGCAAATGAGAATGACGCATACCGCGGCGACAGCCGCGATAATCAACCACTTCGTGTTCGATGTGTTCTGACCTGTGGCGGGAACCGTTTCCGCTGCAAAAGCGGTTATTGCCGCCGCGACGACGCTTATCGCCATCAACGCCGCCAGAACTATTGCGACCACTCTCGTCCATATTCCTCTCTTCTGCATTTTTATCATCCTTTCGCTTCGGCGTTATTTTACGCCGAGAATTTTTTCTATGGCTTCGCCGAGCTCCCCGCCGAGTGACGCGGCGTGACCTTCGTCCCTGCCGCAGGCGGTTATATATGCCTTGAGCTTCGGCTCCGTGCCGGACGGGCGGACTATGACGCTGTTGCCGTCGGGCAGCTTATATGCGAGAACATTGGACTTCGGCAGGTCTATCTCACTGACTTTGCCGCTCATTATATCAACGCGCTCGGACTTTTTGTAGTCGGCGGTCTCGATAACTTTCATGCCCGCTATCTCTTCGGGAGCGTGCTCTCTGAGCGAGGTCATGATAGCACCCATCTTTTCCATTCCGCTCTCACCCTCAAAGGTGAAGTTGAGAAGAATGTTCTTGTAATATCCGTATTTTTCGTATATCTCGGTCATCTTCTGGGCGAGGGTCTTGCCCTGAGCTTTGTAATATGCCGCCATCTCGCAGACGAGCAGGGACGCGACTACCGCGTCTTTATCTCTCGCGTGCATACCGGAGAGATAACCGTAGCTCTCCTCCATGCCAAGAATGAAGCTGTCGCCCTCGTTTTTCTTTTCAAGGTCGGTCGCAAATTCGCCGATGTATTTGAATCCAGTCAGCACATCGTGAACGGCGCAGCCGTAGCTTTCGGCAACGCGGTCAACGAGTGAGGTTGTGACGAACGACTTGACTATCACGGGATTTTTGGGCAGCGTACCGGTTTCCTTCATCGATGAGAGGATATACTCAGTCAGCAGAACGCCTACTTCGTTGCCGCTCATGAGCCTGTAGTCGTCCCCCGTGTTGACGGCGATGCCGACGCGGTCGCAGTCGGGGTCGGTCGCAAGGAGCAAATCGACGTCCTTGCCCTCGGCGAGCTTCAGCGCCTCTTCAAACGCCTGACGGATCTCGGGGTTCGGATAGGGGCAGGTCGGAAAGTGACCGTCCGGCTTCTCCTGAGAGGGGACTACCGTAACATCGTCGAAGCCGGCGCGCTTTAAAACCTCGCGGACAGGCTTGTTGCCCGTGCCGTTGAGGGGAGTGTATATAAGCTTGAGCTTGCCCTGTGATACGGCGTCGGGATTGACTCTGCGCGAGAGGACGCACTCATAGAACGCCTCGTTCACGCCGCTGTCAATGAACTCTATAATTCCGCTCTTTATTCCCTCATCGAAATCCATGGTGCGGACATCGTCGAAGATATCGACCTTTCTTATGCACTCGTATGTGGCGTTTGCCTCGTCGTCGGTCATCTGATAGCCCTCGTGCGAATAGCACTTATAGCCGTTGTATTTCGCGGGATTGTGGCTCGCGGTGATTATTATGCCGGAGCTGCAGCGGAGCTTTCTGACAGCGAAGGAGAGCATCGGAGTCGGAACCAGCTCGGGATAAATATATACTTTTATTCCGTTTGCGGCGAGCACGCCTGCCGCGCCCTTTGCGAAAACATCCGAGTTGATTCTCGAATCGTGCGCTATCGCAACGGACGGGGAATCGTATTTTGCGTTGAGATAATCCGCCAGACCCTGGGTCGCCTGGTTGACGGTGAAAATATTCATTCTGTTTGTGCCCGCGCCGAGAACTCCGCGCAGACCGCCCGTGCCGAATTCGAGCGCACGGTAAAATCTATCCGATATCTCCTCCTCTTTGCCTTGAATAGAGGAAAGCTCGTCATGAAGTTCGGCATTGCCTTCGGTTTTTTTCAGCCAGAGGTCATAGAGCTCCTTGATTTCCTGTTTCATTGTTCTGCTCCTTTCAAAAGCCGATAGCATAGGCTTACTGAATAATATTATAATACCTTTATATCTTTTCATCAACCTCTATTTAAGCAAATTTACCATTTGTTTATTTTATCCGGCACTTAAATTTATAATCTTACAGTCTGTCTTTTATTCGTTATATGTGGTATAATTGACGGCGGTGTTGATAAAAATGTTTTACGCAGCTAATCGGAGATAATATTATGGAGAAAGAAATCACCAGCTTTTCTCGGGGACTGCGCGACGGCTTGCCTATATGCCTGGGCTATCTGTCGGTCGCCTTTGCGTTCGGAATATTCACGGTCGGTCACGGTCTCACGGCATGGGAGGCTGTTATGATCTCGATGACAAATGTCACCTCCGCGGGGCAGCTGGCGGCCGTGCCGATAATCGCGGGCGGCGGATCGCTTTTTGAATTGGCTCTGACGCAGTTCGTTATAAATATGAGATATTCGCTCATGTCCGTCTCGCTCTCGCAGAAGCTCGGAAGAAGCGTGCGGCTTATCGACCGTTTTCTGATATCCTTCGCCAACACGGATGAAATTTTTGCGGTCGCCGTCTCAAAGGGCGAGCCTCTCGGCAGAAAATATTTATACGGTCTTACTCTGACTCCCTATCTCGGCTGGAGCTTCGGCACTCTTTTGGGTGCCGTAGCCGGAAATATTCTGCCCGCAATGCTCGTCTCCGCCCTCGGGATCGCGATATACGGAATGTTTATCGCGATAATAGTTCCGCCCGCCAAAAAGAGTCTGCCGACGCTGCTCTGTATTCTGACCGCAATAGCTCTCAGCTGTGTGTTTAAGTTTGTGCCCGTGCTCTCGAAGGTGCCGAGCGGATTTGCGATAATTATCTGCGCTGTTGCGGCAAGCGTGCTGTTTGCGCTCGTCGCTCCCGTAAAGGAGAAGCAGGGGGAGGAGATTGCCGATGAATAATTATATTCAGTTTTTCTCGGGTCTTGCCGTCATGGCGGGCGTTACATATCTCGTCAGGATGCTCCCGCTCGTCTTGGTTAAGAAAAAGATAGAAAACAGATTCATAAATTCTTTTCTCTATTATGTCCCGTATGCGGTGCTCGCCGTTATGACCGTCCCCGCAATATTCTCGTCAACGGCAAGCCTTCCGAGCGCGATAGCGGGCTTTGCGGTCGCTCTGCTTTTGGCATATTTCGAGCGCGGTCTGCTGACCGTTGCCGCCGCGTCCTGCGCCGCCGTGTTCATAGCGGAGCTGATAATGAAAAATATTTACTGAGGTAATATAAAATGGTTTTGCGCGAAGTTTCGACAATTGATGTAAACTATGTTAAAAAGCTATATAAAGAGGCTTTCCCGATAAGGGAGCGATTGCCCTTTTCTCGGCTTCTGAAATTGCAGAAGAATAATATAATAAAAATGTTCGCCGCATATGAAAACAGTGCTCCTTGCGCCCTTGCGATAACCTGCACGGGCAGCAAATCGGTGCTTTTGATGTATCTTGCCGTCGATGAAAATATGCGCGGTCAGGGCTTGGGCTCGAAAATTATTCCCGCCCTGTGCGAAATTTTCCCGCGCCGCAATCTTCTGCTTGAAATAGAAAGACCGGACGAAAGCAAGCCTATGACCGTTCGCAGAAAGGAATTTTATCTTCGCTGCGGACTGCGCGAAACGGGGACGGATATATCCCTCGCCGGAGTTCCGATGGAAATTCTTATGAAGGGCGACGGGGAATTCGACAAATACGAATATCTCGACATTTATCGCAAGCATTTGGGAAGACGGACAGCATCACTGCTGCTGAGAATCAAATAAATTAAGCCGGAAGATTTTTCTTCCGGCTTTGCTTTTTATATGTTTATTGTCTCTTCAACCGGCTCCGCATCAAGCTCCGGTGCTTCATTTTCAACGGCCTTTTTCTTTTTGTTTTTCAGAATATTATCAAGATTTTTGCACAGCGCATCTATTCTAATCAGCCTGAAAAGCCGGATTCTCAGAAGGTCTGTTACTATACATATTATAAATACAGCGAGAGCCATTGCAATCGAGCCGAATATCATCGCAGCAGTGCCGTAATTGACGAGCGGCAGACCGATATTTCTTATCAGCTTGTCGAACACAAGCGGATGAGTATGTATCAGATAAACTCCGAGGGCGGCGGGAGTTATATAATTTATAAGCTGCTCCGTCTTCTTTCCGAATTTCAGCTTTGAGAAGAAGATAAAAAGGAAGATTGCGGACAGGACTACAAAGGGCGAGGTGTAGCTGAGATAATTAACTGTGCCGTCCGTGAATATATTTCTCATCGTCTCTTCAAAAAATATGTTGAGCACAAAATTGCAGCCGACGGAAATTATATAAAACAAAAGTGCGACGTTGCTTTTCATTTTTGCGCCGACGCCGAATTTTTTCATATACGCGCCGACAAGGAACATAACCATGAGCCATATCGGGCTGTAGCCCTCAGAGAATTTGAATCCGTCTTTTCCTATTATAAATGAGCCTGTCGCAAAAAAAATTATTACAAAAAGAGCAGCCATGAAGCTTCTCTTATCTGCCGCCTCGGCAAATTTATTCATCATCGGAATAAACAAATACATCAGAAAATATGCGGTCATATACCAATATTGCTTTGAAATTATCGGAGTGAGTGCATAGACTATATTTCTCGCGCTGAAAAGCTCGCGGTAAATTGAAATCATAACAGCGGAAATCACAACGCTGTAGAAAAATACTTCAAACCACAGAGCCGCTATCCTCGACGCCTTTATTTTTTTGCCGAACATAAGATATCCGCTGGCGAGTGCGTAGCAGTTGACTGCGCAGAATGCCGCATTCTGCAAGAAAAAAATTGAATAATATCCGTTTATCCCTGTCGAAGCTTCGATTATTCCTCCCATTCCGAGGATATGGAGTAAAGCTATCATAAACATGGAAAAGAGCTTAAAGAGGTTAATTCCGGTGTTCCTCTTTGTCATTTGTTATCCCCTCATTCAGATATTTGAAAGACTGTCAACATACTCCGTGCGTTTGAGCAGCGTTGACGACGATATCTGTGAAATGTAAACGTGTTTTTTTCCGTCCCTGCCGATGCAGACGATAAAAGCTTTTGGAAGATCGGTGCAGACATTCGTGACGCAGCCGTCCTTTTCGGCCTTTGCGAGATAATCCCGCGTGGCTTTCGATACGGTCGAGGTGTCGAGGTCAAATATTCCGACTATCTCGTCCATGCTCACGACTCTGTCCTGACCGAGATGAAGATACATCAGTCTCCCTCCTCATATTTCATTTATATTGCCGTCCGTCATTTCAAACGCCTTGCCCTTCTGCAGCCGCAGCAGCTGGGACGGATCGCAGCAGGTTATAAAAACCTGCCTTCTTCCGAGGCGTTCGAGCAGCAATTCCTGACGCCCGTCGTCAAGCTCACTCATAACGTCGTCGAGCAAGATTATCGGGCTTTCGTCCGTGATTTTTTCGAGTATGTCCGCTTCGGCGAGCTTTAATGAAAGAGCGCAGGATCTCTGCTGACCCTGTGAGCCGTAGATGCGGGCGTTTCTGTTATTAATAAAAAATACGAGATCATCCTTGTGCGGACCTGTTCCCGTAAATTGGCGGCGAATATCCGTGTCTCTGCTTTTTTCAAGCTCATTGAGCATAATCTGCGCCGCAGACTGCTCGTCAAAGTCGGAAAATTTACAAAATGTATCGTATCTTACCGTCAGCTTTTCGCGCCCGGCGGTTATTCCGAAATAATTCTCCGCAGCCTGTTTTTTTATCATATCGAGATATTCAAAGCGGTAGCGGAGTATTTTTGCACCGATTGCCGACAACTGCGCATCCCATGGAAAAAAATCGTCCGGGCTTATATTCCCGATCGCCGCTCGGCGCAGCAGAGCGTTGCGCTCGGAGAGCGTTTTGATATATTTTGAAAGAATTCCGGCGTAATTTGGTTTGACGAGACTTATCGCTATGTCTATAAATTTTCTGCGCTCGCCGGGTCCGTCCTGGACTATAGAGAGCGTTGCCGGGGAAAACAGCACTGCCGGAAACTCGCCGATAAGTCTGCGCGGAGTGTCTTTGTGAACGCCGTTTATCCACACATTCTTTTTGTCCGTCAGTTCAATCCGCGCCGTCTGATCCCTGTCAAATGCAAAAAAGCTTATATCGAGCATACTGCGCTCGCAGTTCTCGCGTATAAGCTGTGAATTTTTTCTCGTCCTGAAGCTGTGGCAGCCGGTAAATAGCCATATACTCTCAATGAGATTTGTCTTGCCCTGACCGTTTTCGCCGAAGATTATATTTATAGACCTGTCCGGCGAAATTACCGCATTTTCAAGATTTCGGAAGTCTTTTGCCCTGTGCTGTGTTACATACATATCAATACATATCAGATAACTTTGTATATTTTGTGTTCAAACTCGGCAGTGTCCCCCGAACGGAGCTTTTTGCCGCGGGAGGTGCAGACCTCGCCGTTGACCTTAACTTCTCCGTCCTGAATAACGAACTTTGCGTGTCCGCCGGTCACAACCGCGTCGCAGAGCTTCAAGAACGCGTCGAGACGAATAAACTCGGTGTCTATTTTTTTCTCCGTGACCGGCTTTTCTTTTATTCTTACTTTGAGCTTTTTAACCATTTCTATCCTTCTTATTCAGTCTTTATTCTAACGGGCAGCACGAGGAACAGGAAGCTGTCGCCCTCGGGCGGAAGGATTATTATCGGCGAAACGGGACCGTTGAGCTTGAAGTTGACTTCATCCGTATCCGCAACGCGCAGAGCGTCGGTCAGATATTTGTTGTTGAAGCCTATCTCAACATCATCGCCGTCTATCTCCGCCGAGACGCTGTCGCTCGCAGTACCGAGAGATGTGACGCTTGAAAGCCTTATTATATTATCTGCAAAAACACATTTGATGGGGCTCTTGTATTTCTCGCTGATAATGAGCGAGGCACGGTCTATAGAATTTATCATGTCGCGGGTGTTTACTCTGACTCTCGTCGTGCATTTGGGCGGAATAGCCGACTCATAATTCAGAAATTCGCCCTCAAGAAGTCTTGAAACGACGCTGTAAGAGCCTATCTCAAAGACTATATGTCTCTTGCCGACTCCGAGTGAAATTGCACCGTCATCTTCATTCATAAGCTTCATTATCTCAGAAAGAGTCTTTGCGGGAACAATAAACGATATGTCCTCGCCGGAATATTCTATATTTTCTTTTCTGACAGCAAGTCTGAAGCCGTCGATAGCAATGAGCTTTAATATATTGCCGCTGATTTCAAACTTGACGCCCGTGTGGACTATTTTACTGTCGTTGACGGCGACCGCAAATATAGTCTGCCTGACCATATCCTTAAGAACGCCCTGATTGATAACAATGGGATATCCGCCCGAAACCGACGGGAGCTCGGGATATTCCTCCGCGCTCATGCCGATAAGCGAATATTTTGCATTGCCGCTGACGATGCTTGCAAGAAGTCTTGCGTCGGACTCGAAGCGCACACTCTCGCCCGGGAGCTTACGCAGAATGTCGCAGAGGATGCGGGCGTTGATGATTATCGAGCCTTCCTCTTCGACCGTCGCCTTTATTGCGGTGTTTATGCCGAGCTCGAGGTCATAGCCCGTGAGAACGAGCTGACCGCTGACTGCTTTTATGAGAATACCTTCTACTGCGGGTATAGAGGTTTTTGTCGATACTGCTCTCTGGACATTAAGGCAAGCCTCGGAGAGTTCCGCCGTGCCGCAAACAAATTTCATGAAAGATCCTCCCTGTCTGTGAATAAATAAATATTATATTTAGTAGTAGTAGTAGAGGGTGTTGAAAGTGAGGAAAAGTACCTGCGTCCCTTTACTGACAATGAAGCCGCGATTTTTAGTTTTCCACATCGGATGAGGAAAAAGCTTACATTTCCACATACCAAAAAATAGCGATGAGGAAAATGTGGAAAAGGGCGTGTGGAAAACTAAAAGAATGTGGAAAACTTTTCTTTTTATCAGAGCTCTTTTCTGCCCTCAATAGCCTTTGTCAAAGTGAAATTGTCGGCATATTCAAGGTCCGCGCCGACGGGGATTCCGTAGGCGAGACGCGATACCTTCACTCCGAGCGGCTTTACGAGCCGTGAGATAAAAAGAGCTGTAACATCTCCCTCGGCTGTCGGATTGGTCGCCATGATAAGCTCTTTTACTTCGCCGTCGCCCAGGCGGTTGACGAGCTCTTTTATGCAGAGATCGTCGGGACCGACTCCGTTCATCGGGGATATAAGCCCGTGAAGAACATGGTAAACTCCGCCGAATTCGTGCGTTCGTTCGATAGCCATGACCGCTTTCGGGTCTTCGACAACGCAGATAATACTCCTGTCCCTTGACGGGCTTTTGCATATCGGGCATAGTTCAGCGTCCGTTAAATCGCAGCAAACGGGGCAGCGGTGAATTTTAGTTTTTGCCTCAACTATCGTGTCGGCGAATTCTTTTGCCTGACTGTCCGTCATCGAAAGAATATGATAGGCGAGTCTCTGTGCGTTTTTTCTGCCTATTCCGGGCAGACGCTCAAACTGCTCTATAAGCCTTGCGAGCGGAGCGGCGCCGTTCTGCGCCATATCAGAAAAGTCCGGGGATGGAAAGCCCGCCCTTGGCTCGCTCCATACCCTGCTCCATAGCGTCGTTAGCCTTGCGCACGCTCTCGTTAAATGCGGCGATTATCAGATCCTCAAGCATTTCCGGCTCTTCGGGGTCTATTATCTCGGGAGCCATTTTAATGGAAACAGCCTCGTGGCGTCCGTTGACGGTCACTTCGACCGCTCCGCCGCCTGCGCTCGCAGTGAATTCGGTATCTTCAACCTCCTGCTGGACGCGTGCCATCTCCTCCTGCATCTCCTGAATTTTCTTCATCATATTTGCACTGCCGCCCTGCTGGGCGCCGGGGATTCTTGCTTTCATGATTATTTCTCCTTACGTCAACTGTTTTTGAAATCGTTTATTTTTTTTATAAGCCCTTCGAGCGGGTCTTTGCCGCTGTGCTGTTCGGGGGCTTTATAAAGACCTATTTTATACCGTTTGCCGGTGACTGTGAAAATTGCTTTCATTAAAAGCACCGCGTGTGTGTCCTGTTTAATAAAAGACGAGAGCGCGGGATTTTCGCTCTTTATGAGAATAAAGTTGTCACGCTCATATCCGCTCGCACCGTTGAGTATTCCGTGGAGCGGCGCATCGAGCTTCTGAAGCTCGTCCATAACCTCAGCCCAGCGGGAGAACTGAACCGTCTCGCCGTTAGTGCCCTCGGGTGACGGCGCGGGTGATAGATGCTCGGCTGGAGCGTCTGCTTTCGGAGCGGGAACAGCTTTCTTTTCTTCCGTTTTTATCTGCTCTGAAGGCTCAATTATGGTTGTTTTAACGGCTTCGGGAGCTTTCGGCTTATTTTCAACGGATGTTGAAATATTTGCCGCTGTGAAATTGCCGGAGAAAATTTTTGCTTCAAGTGCCGATATTCTTCTGAGCAGAGCGTCATTTTCCGAATCAAAAGACTCCGAGCAGAGCTTAATGAACGCCATTTCGAGCGGTATTCTCTTATTTGACGACCGCTTTATCTGTGAAAAGGTGTCTTCAATAATGTTTAAATCATACAGAAGATCTTCAAGCGGCAGCTTTTCCGCGAGAGCTTTAAGAGCTTTCAGCTCGTCGTCGGTAGCTATTAAAATACTGTCCGCGTTTTTGACTGTTTTGACAATCATCAAATCGCGCAGGTGGAACATAAACTCGGAGCAGAGTCGCTCCATATCGCAGGAGTTCATGTGCAGCTCGTTTATTATTTCGAGGGATTCGGCGCAGTCTTTTTTTATTATACATTCCGATAGGCGCATCAGATAGTCGCGCCCTGCAAGACCCGCGCTCCTTGTGACTACCTCGCTCGTAATATGTTCATCGACGGCGCAGCACCTGTCGAGCAGAGAGAGAGCGTCGCGCAGTGCTCCGTCGGCGACCTTTGCAATCAGCGCGGCGGCGTCCTCGTCGAGAGTGATATTCTCATGCTCTGCGACATATTGAAGTCTCGCGCAGATATCCTCGGGAGTTATCCTCTTGAAATCGAACCTCTGGCAGCGCGAAAGTATAGTCGCGGGGAGCTTGTGGACTTCGGTTGTCGCAAGAATAAAAATAACATGCTCCGGTGGCTCTTCGAGAATTTTCAGAAGCGCGTTGAACGCACCGGTTGAGAGCATATGCACCTCGTCAATAATATAGACTCTGTATTTAGCCTTGACGGGGGTGAAGTTCGCTTCGTCGCGCAGGTCGCGGATATTATCGACGCCGTTGTTTGAAGCGGCGTCTATTTCTATAACATCGAGCACCGATCCGTTGTCAATGCCGCGGCATATCTCGCACTCGTTGCAGGGATCACCGTCATGCGGAGAGAGGCAGTTGACCGCCTTTGAAAGAATTTTGGCGCAGGTGGTCTTGCCCGTTCCTCGCGAGCCGGTGAACAGATAGGCGTGGGCTACCCTGCCGCTGACGAGCTCATTCTTGAGCGTCGCGGTTATATGGGGCTGACCGTAAACCTCTTCAAAGGTCTGCGGACGCCATTTTCTGTAGAGCACGCGGTACATAACAGACCGTCCTTTAAAAAATCTTTTTGCTAAAACAAAAGCGAGCCTTTATCTTGGTCATGCGGCGGGCAGGCGGACTGTGGCGCACAGTGCAGACCGCTTAATGCTGCTCGGTTCCCCGCCTGACATGGTTCACGGCGCCCCGCCGCACAGGACCCGCCACGCCACATGACCAAAACAAAGCCTCGCTTGAGATGCTTATCAGGTTACTAAAGTATTATAATATATATTTGAATCAATTACAAGAGCTATATAATATATGTATGCAAAATTTTTTGTTTTTTGTTTTTCGGGGGTTCTGTTAGTTACCTTGAAAATTAAACAGCAAGGAATTTATCTTACGGCGGTTTAAAGAGAGAAAAGTACATCTGTTTACAATATTCAGTCGATTTTTTATAAGCAATGTTTTCTGCTTTTCATAAGTAAGCAAGTATGCTATAATAAGGTATCTGCAGGAAGGGAAGTCGTATTATGACAAAGCTCAAGAAATTCGGCGGAAAATATAAGGACGAGACGGTTGAAAGAATAGCGCTGTATTTCGGCTTCAGCGCGGGTCTGCATTTCGGCACGGACAAGCCCGACGAGAGCAGGATAAAGGCGGCGAAAAAGACTCTCAAGGAGTGGACTCACGGAAACGACGAGCTGTTTGTGATAGTTGACGAAAAAGACACTGTGGGATTTGTCCATATAAATTATCGCACGGGCAACACCGCGTGGATTGAGGATATCTATGTTGACGAAACAAGGCGCGGGCAGGGAATCGCCACTCGCGTTATAGGGCTTGCAGAGGATAAGATAAAATCGCACAGGGGATATACTTCAATATGTCTCGAGGCTTCGCCCGATAACAAAGCCGCGCTCGCTCTCTACCATAAGATCGGCTATATCACGCTCGGCATGATAACTGTGCGCAAAGAGATATACAAAAACGACAAAAAGAACGAGACCGAGCTTTTCGGACTGACTTATAAATACTGAGGTGCAGCATGGAATACAGATTCAATCATTTTAACTTCAATGTAAAAAATCTCGACGAGAGCATAAAATTCTATAACGAAGCTCTCGGACTCAAAGAGATCCGCCGCAAAGAGGCGTCAGACGGCTCTTTTACAATAGTTTTCATGGGCGACGGCAGCGGCACTTTTTCTCTTGAGCTCACTTGTCTCAAGGATCACCCTCAGGCATATGACCTGGGCGAATGTGAAGTTCATCTCGCGCTGACTGCGGACGACTACGAAGCCTCGCTCAAAAAGCACAAAGAGATGGGCTGCGTCTGCTATATAAACGAGGGGATGGGGATATATTTTATCTCCGACCCGGACGGCTATTGGATAGAGATAATCCCGAAGAGGTAAGCTATGACAAAAAAGCAAAAGGCCGCCCTCGCTGTGGCGGCGCTCGAAAAAGAATATCCCGAAGCGCTGTGCTCGCTTGAAGAAACAGAGCCCTACCGTCTGCTCATTGCCGTTCGGCTCTCGGCGCAGTGCACCGATGCGCGGGTAAATTCAGTGACACCCGTGCTCTTTGAGCGTTTCCCGACACTCAAAAGCCTCGCGTTTGCCGAGGTTGCCGAGGTTGAGGAGATAGTTCATCCCTGCGGATTTTTCCGCGCAAAGGCGAATGATATAGTCTCGATGAGCCGAATGCTCATTGAAAAATATGAGTCCAAAGTGCCGGACACTATCGAAGAGCTTGTCAAGCTCCCGGGAGTCGGCAGAAAGACCGCGAACCTTATTGTCGGCGATGTCTACGGCAAGCCCGCCGTCGTTGCGGACACGCATCTTATCAGAATAACAAATTTACTGGGGCTCGTTGACACAAAAGACCCCGCAAAGGTCGAAAAAGAGCTGAAAGCCCTGCTCGACCCCAAAAAAAGCAACGATTTCTGCCACCGCTGCGTGCTCCACGGCAGAGCGGTATGCATCGCACGCAGACCGAACTGTCCCGCCTGCGTGATGAACGGATTTTGCGGCTATTATTCAAAACAGAAATGATATTACAGCCGTCACCGCAGCTCCCGCGAGTGCGGCGCAGGCAAATTTCAGCGCGGAGATAATTTTTCTCTTCCTGAGCTTGCTTGCCGGAGGGATTCCCGCGCTGTCGGCTATCAGACTCGCCCGCTCGCGCAGCGTGCCCTCGCTCGTTGCGGCGTACTCTGGCTTGACGAAAAACAGTACTTTTTCAAAATATTCGCATTTGGTCTGCGTTATCTCTATGACCTGACGGTTCACACCTTTTATCATTCTTCCTGCCCTCCGAATATCATGTGTTGATTATTTTTGACTTCTCCGGCGCGAAATATTCTGACGGAAAGAGAGAAGCAAATTATACGAACTGTAATCATACTTTCGTGCGTGATATGTGGAAAACTATGTGGAAAATGTTGATAACTTCTTCAAAAACGCTTGAAAAACCTTGACAAGCTGATGTGGATAGATAAATCAAAGTCGAAAATATATACAAGTTGTTATATTTTCTTTACTTTTGAGTTTAAATATATTTCGCTTATACAACAAAAGGGGCGGATTTGAGTTGGACTGTGACAAAATTTTGCAGACAGACGGCGGAAGTGTAGTGACAGGGCTTCACTGTTTCAGCCTGCCGCTGATACTCGACTGCGGCCAGGCGTTCCGCTGGAGCGAAAATGCGGACGGCAGCTGGAGCGGAGTGGCTATGAACCGCGAGCTCAGATTAAAACAGGACGGCGACAATTTATTTTTTGAAAACACAACGCCCGACGAAATAAAAAATATATGGATAAAATATTTTGACCTCGACCGCGATTACACGGCGATATGCGAACGCCTGAGCGCGGACGAAAGTCTCAAAACAGCCTGCTCGGAATATCCGGGAATAAGAATACTAAAGCAGGACGAGTGGGAGACGCTCTGTTCGTTTATTATCTCGCAAAACAATAACATACCGAGAATAAAGAGTATAATCGGCAGGCTCTGCGAAACCTTCGGAGAAAAGCTTTCGGGAGGGAGATATTCGTTCCCGTCCGCCGAAAAATTGGCTTCTCTCGAACCCGATGACCTCGCGCCGCTGAGAGCGGGCTTTAGAAATAAATATATAATCGACGCAGCGCGAAAAGTCGCGGGCGGTGAAGTGGATATGTCCGCGCTCAGAAGCGCTTCAGACGATGAAGTGCGCGAAAGCCTGTTAAAAATAAAAGGTGTCGGCGCGAAAGTTGCGGAGTGTACATTATTATTCGGCTTCGGGCGCGTCGATGCGTTCCCGATAGATGTCTGGGTGCGCCGCGTTGTCGGCGAACTCTACCCGAACGGACTGCCCGAGTGCACGGACGGAGTGCGCGGAATAGCGCAGCAGTATCTGTTCCACTGGCGCAGAAATTTTGAGGAGGACGGAAAGAAAAATGCAGGCTGATATTCTCTCCGCCGAGGAGATAGAAAAATATCTCACGAAAGAGCGAAAAAACAATATCGCCGTCTTTGACACGGTGGATTCGACAAACACTGTCTTAAAAAACTTATGCGCCGAGGGAAAAGCCCGACCGGGCGACTGCGTGACAGCCGACTGCCAGACGAAAGGGCGCGGCAGGCGCGGCAAGCGTTTTGAATCGGACAAAGGGGTCGGAATTTATCTCTCTTTTTTGCTCGGCACTGGCAACGCAACCCCGGATGAGATAGGTGAGATAACCGCGTGGGGTGCGGTTGCGGTGCGCCGTGCGATAGAAAAAGTCTGCCATGCGGGAAGCAAAATAAAATGGGTCAACGACATAGTGTGCGGCAGGAGAAAAATATGCGGCATACTCACAGAGATGACCGCGGCGGGTCCCGTGATGGGGATCGGCATAAATGTGAATCAAAGCGAAGACGGTTTTCCGCCCGAGCTTCGTAATATAGCTTCGTCGCTTAGAATAATGTGCAAAAGAGAATTTTGCAGGGCGCAGATAATCGCCGCCGTTATCGAAGAGCTTGATTTAATAAATATGGGATTCCCCGAAAAAAGAGAGGAATATCTAAAAGAATACCGCGAGAACTGCGCCGTTATCGGCGAGGAGATAAGCATCGAGCGCGGCGAAGAAATAAAAAAGGGACGCGCTGTTGAAATCGCCGAAAATTTCGGGCTTGAAGTCATTTTCAAAAACGGAGAGCGCGAAGTAATAACCGGCGGCGAAGTGAGCGTAAAAGGCTTTTACCAGACAGAAATGTCTGGAGAGTATGAATTGACGGAGGGTACAAAATGAACAAACACAGAAAAGGGCTCTATGTTATTTCAGGGCTTTTCTATCTTTTCTTCTCGGGCGCACTCGCGCTTTATCCGACAAAGATGACGGTCGGCGCAACGGTTTCGATGATAGCGGGCGCGGTCTTGACGCTCGCGGCGGCAATCGCTTCATTCGTACTTGCGGCGCAGTCCGGCAAGAATCCGAAGGATTCCGCAGTCCGCACTGTTGTTATGCCGATATGCTTCGTCGGCTTCGCGGCAATTCTCGCGGCGGATATCATAAACACCGCCGTGCATTTTGAAACGGCGTTCGACGCAGTAAGAATCACAGCAGAGCTTATAGGCGCGGCGGGACACGTTGCCGCAGCTGTTATAATGTTCAAAAACAATATGATATTTATCAGAAGAAATAAGATTGCATATGCCGTGTTCGCCGCGATGACGGGAAATCCCGCATCCATATTTGTCTCCGGCGCGTTCGCACGCGAAAGAGCTGACGGCGAATGCAAAAAGCTCCGCAAGGCTGGCGTTATCGAGCTTGTTGTCGGCGCGGTAATTATCGTTGCCGCATACATAATAACCAATCTCACCCTGCCGAGTGACACCTTCCGCGCTGTGACCGACTGGCTGTTTCTCTGCCTGACTCTCGTTACCGACATGGGTCTTGCACTCATCGCCGTCTCGACCCCCAAGGACAAGAAGAAAAGGAAAAAGAAAAAATGAACGGACGAAACATACTTCTCTATACCCTCGCGGGCGTGGTTTCTGTTATCGGCGCACTGATAAACGGCATATCGCCGTTTTTGGCAGGCAGCCCGTCGGCGGAAAAGGCAGTCTCGCTCGGCTTGGCAATCGTATTAATATTGATAGGCGTTTCGGCGATAACCGCATCGTCTCGAATTAAAAAGAACGGAAACGCAGATCCCCTTCTGACGGAAAAAATAATGCCCGCTTTGCTCTGCGTTATGGCGATATTTATATTGGCGGATGCGGCGGTGTGCATACCGAACTTCAACGGGCTCACGAGCGGAGTGCGCATAGCGGGGGATATAATAAATGCAATCGGTTTTGCGTCCTGCGGCATCCTGATGCTCAAAAACGGCAGGAGCGAAAAAAACACGGTGCTGTATATTATACTCTCCGTGCTCTCCGGCAGTCTCTCGCCGATAATGATAACTGCGGCTTGGCTCGCGCTCCCGTATGATCTCGTCCGTGAACGCTCGCGCAGAAAAGCGCGAAACGGATTGATAACGGCGTTCTTCGTTGTGCTCATAGCCTATGCGGCGGTCTATATCGCGTTCGGAAAGGAGACGGCGCAGAACATCGGGCTCTCCGAGATATATATAAAAGTAATGTCGGCACTGTTTGTTGCGGTCATCGCCGTGTTCGCATTTATCCCCTCGTCAAAATACAAGCAGAGAGACGGCACAGAAAAATAAAATATTCATGCGGCTTCGTTTCGGCAGATACGCCGAGATGAAGCTGTTTTTATGTTCCGTGATATTGCGGAGTGTATAGATTTTTACGCACCGTAGCTAAGAGCGGGACACGAATATAAGAGCTGTCCGTAAGGGCAGATATCATTTAACCCGCCGACCGTAGGGGCGAACTTCGTTCGCCTATCGAAAATTACGCAGTTTTTAATAACACATTTCGTAGGGACAGCCCTTGCGGCTGTCCGTTATCGGCGCATCCGATACAGAGCCATAGCGGTTGTGGTTTGCTGGTAATTGGTTTTTCCTTCGCTACGCACCATAATTAAATGATATATACATTCCGCGTTTCGGCATTTTCTTTTTATTTGAAAAAGAAAACGCCTGCAAAAGAAAAGCAAACTGTGCCCACAAAAAGGCAAGCAAGCATCGCTTAAAAGTAAGTCTTTTTGCGCCATGCCGCGAAAAAAACGCTTGAAATGCGGGCGCATTCCTGCGCGCCTTTTTCTTGCCTGTCATCAAAAATCCAATACTTTTAAGTGCGAGCAGTTTTGCTGCGCAAAACCGATGTGTGCTTACCTTTCTGTGGGCTACGCTCCGAGACCCCGCAAACGCCGCGCCGCAGTACATAGTTCGCGGCTCTCAGTCGGCAGCTCGGCACATTCGCCCGCAAACGCGCCGGAGCTTGAACGAGTGCGGGCTCGTGCGTCTTGCTTCGCAAGCCGTTCCCTCGCCTGTCTCCGTTGGCTTATCAAACACTGCGGCGCGGCTATTGAAAACTTAATTATAAAGGTCGGTTTTGTTGCTCGCCTTTGCCTTGCAAAAATTCAAAGAATGTGGCTTACTTCTGGCTATTTAAACCTTTTGAAACTTTGTATCGACTATGCCGATAGCGGACAGCCGCAAGGGCTGTCCCTACGAAGCGTAAAAGACAAGAATTACTGCTAAATTCGCGGGCGGATGATATCCGTCGCTACAACGCACTTTTTCACTATTCACTTTTACTTATTACTTTGAGCGAAGCGAAACAAACCCCTCAGTCTTGGCTTCGCCAATCCAGCTCCCCTGCAGGGGAGCCGAAAGGCAGGCGAACGAAGTTCGCCCCTACGGTTTGCAAAACATGCTTTTCGAAGATTTCGCGGGCAGATAATATCTTCCCATACCCCGCACTTTTTCACTATTCACTTCGCGGGCGGATGATATCCGCCCCTACTTACTTTGAGCGAAGCGAAACAACCCCTCGATCTTGGCTTCGCCAATCCAGCTCCCCTGCAGGGGAGCCGAAAAGCAGGCGAACGAAGTTCGCCCCTACGGTTTGCAAATCATGCTTTTCGAAGATTTCGCGGGCAGATAATATCTTCCCATACCCCGCACTTTTTCACTATTCACTTCGCGGGCGGATGATATCCGCCCCTACTTACTTTGAGCGAAGCGAAACAACCCCTCGATCTTGGCTTCGCCAATCCAGCTCCCCTACAGGGGAGCCAAAAGAGTGCAAGCAGAATTCGCTCTTACGGTCTGTAAAATATGAATCACATAGATTCCGCTCTTGACAAACCGCGCTTTCGGGGTTAAAATTGAAATCGATTCTCAATTTCGATTTCGGCGGAGTGCCTTTATCTTCCGCCGCGTCTCAAAGAGGTGCTTTTAATGGGATACAACACAAAGCAGGGCGAACGGATTCTCTCCCTGCTTGAAACCAGCGGCGGCAGGCATCTGACCGCCGAGGATATATCGCATATTCTGGGCGAGCGCGGCTGTCCTGTCGGCAAGGCTACGGTCTATCGCCATCTCGAAAGGATGCTGCGCGAGGGGAGCGTACGCAAATTCGTGCTCCACGACGGGGAGAGCGCGTGCTATCAGTATGTCGGTGACAGTGCGGACTGCTGCAACCACTATCATCTAAAATGCTCCGAGTGCGGGAAGCTGCTCCATGTCGAATGCAGCTTTCTCGACAAGGTCGCGGAGCATATCTTCGAGCACCACGGCTTCACCCTCTGCGAGGAGAACACCGTGCTCTACGGAGTCTGCGCCGAGTGCGCCGAAAGGAAAAAGAATGAAAACTAAATTTTTGCGCACGGCGGCGGTTATACTCTGCGCAGCTATGATATTCCCGCTTGCCGCCTGCTCATCGGGAAAGTTTGAATCGCAGAGCGATAAGCTTCGCGTGGTATGCACGCTGTTCGTGCCGTATGATTTCGTGCGCGAGATTGCCGGAGACAGAGTAGATTTAACCTTGCTTCTCCCGCCCGGAATGGAGAGCCACTCATACGATCCGACCCCCGCCGATATAAAAGCGGTCGGCAGAGCCGATTTATTGATCCGCGTCGGCGAAAATATGGAGACCTGGTCGGCAAAGCTCTTTGACAGCTCGACGGGAGCGGGCGAGTATCTCGATATCGCTTCAGAAATGGGACTGCGCCTTGCCGCGCATGAGCATGAAAATGAGCACGGTCACGAGGACGAGCATGAACATGAGCACGAATATGAAGAGGGCTTTGTTGACGCACATATCTGGACTGACCCCGTCTATGCTCAGGGCATGGTGAAAGTGATAACCGATGCGCTCTGCCGGCTCGACAGCCGCAACGCCGAGTTCTATAAATTGAACAGCGAAAATTACATCTCAAAGCTTCAGTCGCTCGATGCGGGATTCAAAGATGCAGTCAAAAACGGAAAGCGCGATATAATTGTATTCTCCGGACGCTTCGCTTTCCGCAACTTCACCGAGCGGTATTCGCTGAATTTCGTCAGTGCGCTCGACGCCTGCGCGGACAATTCCGAGCCGGGTGCGCGCACTGTCGCGAAAATAATCGATACGGTAAAAAACGAAGGTATCCGGATAATCTTCTATGAAGAGCTGACCGAGCCGCGCACGGCGGAAATAATCTGCGGCGAGACGGGCTGCTCGATGCGGCTGTTCCACTCCTGTCACAATGTCAGCCGCGACGAATTTGAATCCGGAGCAGGATATCTCTCACTGATGAACGATAATCTACGAAATCTCAGGGAGGCACTCTCATGAATGAAAATATATTGCTCGCCTGCCGCGATGCCGTCATAAGCTACGACAGCACGGTAGCTGTCAACGGCGTGAGCTTTGAGCTTGAGCGCGGAGACTATCTCTGCATAGTAGGCGAAAACGGTTCGGGAAAGAGCACTCTTTTAAAAGGTATTCTGGGGCTTATCCCGATTAAAGGCGGAAGCATCGAGTTTGCCGACGGACTCAGGCGCACGGACATAGGCTATCTGCCGCAGCAGACTCAGGCTCAGCGCGATTTCCCCGCGACGGTGCGCGAGGTCGTGCTCTCCGGCTGTCTCAACGGCTCGAAAGATCCGTTCTATTCCCGCGCCGACCGCAGCCTTGCCAACAAAAATACGGAAAAGCTCTCGATAACAAATATCGCGAACAGATCCTACCGTGAGCTCTCCGGCGGTCAGCAGCAGAGGGTTCTGCTCGCACGTGCGCTCTGCGCCGCAAAAGAGCTGCTTCTGCTCGACGAACCCGTTACAGGGCTTGACCCTGTCGTGACGGCGGATTTCTATCGCCTGACAAGAAAGCTCAACCGCGATTCGGGAATAGCCGTTATCATGGTCTCGCACGACATAGAGTGCGCCGTTGAAAACGCGAACAAAATTCTGCATTTAGGCTCTCGCGGAGTCGAATTTTTCGGCACGACCGAGGAATATTTAAAAAGCGACGCCGGACGGCGTTTTGCGGGGAGGGGGAGAACAGATGCTTGAGCTTATCGCCGAGATGCTTTCGTATTCGTTCATGCGCCGCGCCCTGATAGCGGGTCTGCTCGTGGGGCTCTGCTCCGCGCTGCTCGGAGTGACGCTCGTATTAAAACGCTATTCGATGATAGGCGACGGTCTTTCCCATGTCGGCTTCGGCGCGGCGTGCATAGCGATGGCTTTAAATGTCGCTCCGCTGAAAATCGCTGTGCCCGTAGTTGTAGTGGCTGCTTTCCTGCTCATGCGGATAAACGACAACGCGAAGATAAAGGGCGATGCCGCCATAGCGCTCATTTCGAGCACGGCTATAGCGGTCGGCGTAATTGCGGCGTCTCTGACGACGGGGCTCAACACCGATGTGTCGGGCTATATGTTCGGCTCGGTTCTGCTCATGGGAAAAAATGATATAATGGCCTGCGCCGCGATATCCGCGGCGGTGCTCGTGCTGTATGTCATATTCTATAACCGCATTTTTGCCGTAACTTTTGACGAGACTTTTGCCGCGGCGACCGGCACAAGGACGGGACTTTATAACACCCTGATAGCCCTGCTCACCGCCGTCACGGTGGTCGTCGGCATGAGGATAATGGGCGCACTGCTGATATCGAGCCTGATTATCTTTCCCGCGCTGACCTCGATGCGCGTGTGCAAGAGCTTTCGTGCGGTGACTGCCGTATCTGCGGCGGTGTCATGCGTCTGCTTCTTCGCGGGACTTGTTATCTCCTATGCCTTCAACACCCCGGCGGGAGCGAGCGTGGTCGCGGCAAACGCCGTGAGTCTCGCCGTCTTTGCCGCCGCAGGAGCGATAAAAAACAGGATATCGGCAGGAAAATTTAAATAAACTATTACCGTTCCTTAAAAAAACATAAAAAACTTTTACTATGCAGTTTTTTGTGCTATAATCATTCCAAGCGGTGTTGTCCCTGTCTGGCACAACACGGAATTCCCATGTCAAAAATTTACGGGAGGAAACAATGCAGGACATAATCACAGTAAATCATCTGAGCAAGTCCTATGGCAGCCACCAGGTGCTCAACGACATCTCGTTCAGCTTTCAGCCCGGTCAGATCATAGCGCTGCTCGGTCCGAACGGCTCGGGGAAATCGTCGCTGATAAAAATACTCACGGGACTCATTCACGACTACTCCGGAGAGGTTCTCATAGACGGAAAAGCCCCCGGTCCCTCGACAAAGGCGGGGATAGCATATCTGCCCGAAAAGTCGTATCTTGCGGACTGGATGCGTGCCGTTGACGCGATAAGCTATATCGCGGATTTCTATCCTGACTTCGACCGCGACAAGGCGATGAGAATGCTCGACACCTTCGGACTCCAGCCCAAGCAGAAGATAAAGTCGATGTCAAAGGGTATGCAGGAGAAGCTTCAGCTCATACTCGTCATGTGCCGCAACGCTAAGCTCTATATCTTCGACGAGCCGCTCAGCGGAGTAGATCCCGCAGCGCGTGACGGCATACTCGAAATAATCATGAAAAATCACCCGCAGGATTCGACCATGCTCATCTCGACACATCTTATCCACGATGTCGAGAGCATATTCGACCACGCGCTGATGATAGGTCAGGGCAAGGTTCTGCTCAATTCGTCCGTTGACGACATATGCAGCAGCGGCAAGACGCTTGAGGATGTTTTCAAGGAGGTGTTCAAATATGCTTGGCAAATTGATTAAAAACGAGATCAAAATGAGCGCGCATACAATGATGAACATCTACATTGCCGCCGCGGTCACAATAGGCATCATGCTCATTGCCTATGCAATAGACATAAACTGGCTCAGCGCCATCGCGACCGTTGCGCTGTTTCTCATCGCGCTGATAGCGCTTATAATAACCTTTGTCGGCGTTATTGCGAACTTTTATAAAACGCTCTACGGTCAGCAGGGATATCTGAGCTTCACGCTCCCCGTAACGAGCGGGCAGCTGCTCGCAGCCAAGGCTATTGTCGCATTTCTGTGGATGATCGTCAGCTATGCCGTCAGCATCGGCATAATGATCTGGATATATGACTACATCACCTCGCTCATCGGCGAGAACAACATCAATATGATAAAGACAATTATCAGCATGTTCCGTTCGATGCCCGGCGCGAAGGCGATAAAGGGATATATCGTCCTGCTTGTGCTCGCGGTCTTTGTTCAGCTCGCGTTCCTTATCTCCGAGCTGTTCTTCTCGATAACCTTCGCAAACACCCGCGTTATGCAGAAGCTCGGTGCGGCAGGTCCGATAGTAGTTTTCTTTGCGATATTTATTATCGCTCAAGTCTGCAACTTCCTGCTGACGAACTATGTGCCCATTATTGTTTCCCCCGGAACGGACGGACTGGTGTTCTCGTTCGGCGACGCGATGTCCGCCAAGGATCTTTCGTTCGGTATAACGGGCGTTATCTTCCAGTTCTTAGTCTCGATCGGGCTGTTCTTCGGCACGGGCTGGTTGATGAATCACAAGATCAACATCAAATAAAAAATGTCCGGCGGCAGCGGATGGAGCTTCCAGACCGCTGCCGCTTTTTCGATTCTCTTAAAGCAATAGATAAGTCTGTTATACCGTAGTGGCGAACTTCGTTCGCCTGATTTTCGGATCCCCTGCAGGGAGATGGATTGGCGAAGCCAAGACTGAGGGGTTAGTTTCGCTTCGCTCAAAGTAATAAGTAAAAGTAATAGTGAAAAAGTGTGCAGTATAATCAGATATCATCCCCCCGCGAAAGCTGCACAATCTTATTGCCGCGCATTTTGTAGGGTGCGGCGACCCCGACGCACCGCTGCCGCGACAGCGGCACGAAATTCTCGCAAATCTATTATTCCGACCGTAGAGGCAAACTTCGTTCGCCTGCTTTTTGGCTCCCCTGCAGGGGAGCTGGATTGGCGAAGCCAAGACTGAGGGGTTAATTCGCTAACGCTCAAAGTAAGTAGGGGCGGATATCATCCGCCCGCAGTAAAGTTTGCAAAAAAAAATAGTTGACTCACACTCCAAGCCGTTGCCGCGCGAGCGGCACAAAAATGCCGAAACGCGGAAAGTGTAAAATATTGATTATAGCGGGCAGCGAAGGCAGAGGGCGGATTATCGCTCGATTAAATTTGGTTGCCGATTGTCCACAAAATTTTAATTCCGATAAACCCGCAGGTATCCCTGCGTTATAATAAGTTTATTTATAAACGAAAGAGGTGAACACCGTGGAACAGACTTCAACCGTCGCCGCCATCGCGACTCCCAACGCTGCGGGCGGAATAGGCATAGTCCGCATTTCCGGCGGCGATGCAATTGCCGTTGCGGATAGAGTCTTTTCGGCGGTCTCCGGAAAGCCGCTGAGCGAGGCGGCGGGATACTCCGCGCACTTCGGCACAGTCAGCCTCGACGGCAAGGCGATAGACGAGGCGATAGCTCTTGTTTTCCGCGCACCCAAAAGCTATACCGGCGAGGACACGGTCGAATTGTCCTGCCACGGCGGAGTGTATATAGTTCGTCAGGTTCTGCGCGCAGTGCTGGACGCGGGTGCTCAGCCCGCAGGTCCGGGCGAGTTCACAAAGCGGGCTTTCTTAAACGGACGCATAGACCTCGCGAAGGCTGAGAGCGTCATGTCCCTCATCTCCGCGCAGGGCGAACAGGCGGCGAGTGCCGCGTTCAATACCCTCGAGGGCAGACTCAGCGGCAGGATAGAATCAGTCGCCCACAGTATCATAAATGTCTGCGCACATCTGAGTGCGTGGGTCGATTATCCGGACGAGGAGATAGAAGAGCTCTCTGCGGACGAGCTTGAAAAGACTTTTTCGGCGGCGCAGAGTGAGCTTGAATCGCTTATCAGCGGATTTGAAAACGGCAAGGCGGTCACTCAGGGAGTGGACACCGTTATAGTCGGCAGACCCAATGTCGGCAAATCGACTCTTATGAATTTCCTGAGCGGATGCGAGCGTTCGATAGTCACCGATATCCCCGGCACGACACGCGATATCGTCGAGCAGACCGTTCGCGTCGGCGAAAATCTTCTGCGCCTTGCGGACACCGCCGGTATACGAGACACAGACAATGAGATAGAGAGCATCGGCGTTGAGCTTGCGAAAAAGCGCCTGTCCGGAGCGGAGCTGGTCATTGCCGTTTTCGATGGCGCGCAGAAGCTGACCGATGAGGATTTGGAAATAATAGATTTCTGCTTCGGCAAGCGCAGTCTCGCGGTCGTCAACAAGAGCGACCTCGGCTTTGTCTGCGACACGGCTTATATAAAGAGCCGCTTCGGCGCATATGTCGAGCTCTCCGCAAAGAAGGCTCAGGGCGGCGACGAACTGGAAAAAGTGCTGTCAGATCTGCTCGGCACGTCAAACTTCGATCCCTCAGCAGCTGCACTGACGAGCGAACGCCAGCGCAGCTGCTGCGTGCGCGCACTCGACAGCATAAAAGAGGCGCGTTCTGCTCTCGAAAGCGGGGTCACGCTTGACGCGGTCAATGTCTGCGCCGATTGCGCCGTTGACGCGCTGCTTGAGCTGACAGGCGAACGCGCCGGCGAAGCCGTAGTCAACGAAGTTTTTTCGCAATTCTGCGTCGGAAAGTGATTTTCTGATTTGCGACGAGTGTTGCAATAAATCCCGCTTTCTAAGCGGCACGCAAGCTTTACAAATGATTATCTTGCCGAAAGTGGAACGGAAAGCCACAGACAGGGCTAAATATATTTTTATAGAAAAACAACCTTGCCGACGCAAGTTCTGCGCTCGGCCAAGGAGTATATACTGTTGAGGAACAAAGGGGTTCTGACCTAATGAAATATGATGCGGGGAAAATAGATGTTGCCGTTATAGGTGCGGGTCACGCGGGAATCGAGGCGGGGCTTGCTTCGGCGCGTCTCGGATGCAGGACGGGGGTGTTCACCGTCAACCTCGATTGGGTAGGCAATATGCCGTGTAACCCGTCGATAGGCGGAACATCAAAGGGACATCTGGTGCGCGAGATAGACGCGCTCGGCGGCGAGATGGGTCTTGCGGCGGACGCGAACACCTTGCAGATGCGTATGCTCAATCTCGGCAAGGGTCCGGCAGTCCACAGCCCGCGTGCGCAAATAGACAGGCGTGCCTACAGCGCATATATGAAAAAAACGCTTGAGGAGCAGGAAAACCTGACGCTCCGTCAGGCTGAAATAGTTGATATTCATTATGACTCCGGCGAGTGGGTGCTCACCACCCGACTTGAAGCCGTTTACCGTGCGAAGTGCGTTGTGCTCGCGACCGGAACTTTTCTCGGCGGCAGGGTCTATATCGGCGATGTCTCATACGAGAGCGGACCCGACGGAATGTTTCCCGCGACCGAGCTTTCAAAGTCGCTCAAAGCTCTCGGACTCCCTCTGCGCCGCTTCAAGACGGGTACGCCCGCACGGGTCAACCGCAGAAGCGTTGAGACCGAAAAACTCGAGCCGCAGTTTGGCGATGAGGACATAGTGCCGTTTTCGTTCACGGGCAGGTACGAAGTGAAGAACACACGCGAATGCTATGTGACCTACACAGGGGAGGAGACGAAGAAAGTTATTCTCTCGAACCTCCACCGTTCGCCGCTCTATTCCGGCAAGATAGACGGCGTAGGTCCGCGATATTGCCCGAGCATTGAGGATAAAATTGTCCGCTTTTCCGAGAAGGAGCGGCATCAGATATTCATAGAACCCTGCGGCGCAGAGACTGGGGAGATGTATCTCCAGGGGCTTTCTTCTTCGCTGCCGGAGGATGTGCAGCTCGAATTTCTGCACACTATCCCCGGCTTGGAGCACTGCGAAGTTATGCGTACCGCCTATGCTATAGAATATGACTGCATCGATCCGCTCGCGCTCAGGCGCAGTCTGGAGTTCAACGACTTCGACGGACTCTTCGGAGCGGGGCAGTTCAACGGCTCAAGCGGATACGAAGAAGCCGCCGCACAGGGACTCATTGCGGGCATTAACGCCGCACGAAAGGTTCAGAACAAGCCCGCGCTCGAGCTCGACCGCGCAAGCTCGTATATCGGAACGCTCATAGACGACCTCGTCACAAAGGGCTGCTCCGACCCATACAGAATGATGACCTCGCGCTCGGAATACAGGCTTCTGCTCCGTCAGGACAACGCTGACCGCCGCCTGACGCCCACGGGCTACGAACTGGGACTCATCTCGCAGGAGCGCTATGACGCATTCTGCCGCAAGCTCGAACTGATTGAAGACGAGAAACGCCGTGCGGAGAATACTACTATCCACGCGTGCAAAGAGCTGAATGATATACTTGTTTCACGTGAAACATCGCCCATTGACGGCGGGATAAGGCTCTCGGAGCTTCTGCGCCGCCCACAGGCGGATTACAAGCTGCTTGCCCCGTTTGACCCGACGCGCCCGGACTATCCGAAAGAAGTGTTCGAGCAGGTCGAGATAGATATCAAATATGAGGGATATATAAAACGCCAGCAGGCGCAGGTCGATGAGATGCGCCGACTCGAAGTGAAAAAGATACCGCGGGATATAGACTACGTCGCGCTAGGCGGACTGCGGCTCGAAGCGGTCGAGAAGCTTTCAAAGATACGCCCGGAGAATGTCGGACAGGCGTCGAGAATATCCGGCGTCAGCCCCGCGGACATTTCGGTGCTGCTGATTCATCTGGAGAGGGAGAACAGGAAACATGATAAATAAAGACAGGCTCAAAAATATCTGCTCCGATATCGGCGTTGAGCTTGATGCGCAGGCTCTTGAAAGATTCGAGCTTTTTGCGTCGATGCTCGTCGAAAGAAACAAAGTGCTCAATCTTACAGCCATAACCGACCCCGAGGGGATAGCCGTCAAGCACTTTGCGGACAGTCTCACTGCGCTGCGCATGATCGATCTTCAGCATGGGACGGAAGTTATAGATGTCGGCACGGGCGGCGGATTCCCGGGAATCCCTCTGCTGATAGCCCGCCCGGAGATAAAGCTCACCATGCTCGACTCGACGGGCAAAAAGCTGGCGTTCGTCTCGCAGAGCGTTGAAGAGCTTGGACTTTCTGCTAATATAGTCCATGCGCGTGCCGAGGAGGCGGGACAGGGGGAGCTGCGCGAGAGCTTTGATTTTGCCGTGTCGCGTGCTGTCGCGGCAATGAATGTGCTGTGCGAGTACTGCCTGCCGTTTGTTAAAGTCGGCGGAACCTTTTGCGCGATGAAAGGCGCAAGGGGAGCAGAGGAGCTTGACTGCGCCGGTAAAGCGATTGCCACACTCGGCGGAGAGACGCAAAGAGTCGAGTCTCTCATACTGCCCGACGGCGGAGAGAGAGTATTGATAAACATAAAAAAGATATCGCACACTGCGACAAAATACCCGCGCCCTTCGGCACAGATTTCAAAAAAGCCGCTCGTATAACAGAGAAAAACTCCCGAACGGCTCATTTTTGCCCGACCGAAAACAGTGGACAACCGCCATTTACGGTGATATGCTTTTATCACAGAGGAACGGCGGTTCTTCTATTCTCTGAAAGGACAAGTGCCATGGATGTTTCAAAAGCCGGAACGGTTCTGCTCATTCCCGTTGACAGAATAAGGACAAATCCGAATCAGCCGAGAAAATATTTCGACCCCGGTGAGCTTTCGTCCCTCGGAGAGAGCATCCGCCGCAACGGTATTCTCCAGCCGCTCTCGGTGCGAGCGGAGGACGGGGTCGGAAAATATGAGCTGATAGCAGGGGAGCGGCGGCTCAGAGCAGCAGCGGAAGCGGGCTTTGACCGCGTGCCGTGCATAGTTATAAATGCGGACTGTGCGCAGGCGGCGGTTTATTCCGTGATAGAGAATCTTCAGCGGCGCGACCTCAACTTCTTTGAGGAGGCTCTTGCGATAGAGTCGCTCGGCGAAAGGTTCGGGCTTGACAGGGCACAGATCTCCAAAAAGCTCGGCAAAGCTCCGTCCACCGTGTCGAATAAGCTCAGGCTTCTGCGCCTGCCGGAGGATATCCGCGAGAAGATGATATCCGCAGACTTAACCGAACGCCACGCCCGTGCGCTGCTGAGGATAGAAAATCCCGACAAGCTGCACGCCGCAACAGATACGGTTATAAAGCGGTCGCTGAATGTGGCGCAGACCGAAAAGCTCGTCAATGCGATTCTTGATGACGAAACAGCCCACAAACCGCGTGTCATAAAGCTCTTTAAAGATGTCCGCATCTTTGTCAACACGATAAACCACGCCGTCGATACCATGCGCGAAGCGGGTATCAAGGCGGAGTCCCTGCGCACCGAGACGCAGGACAGCATCGAAATTACGGTGCGCATACCCAAGGAGTTCGCCTGCCGCAGCGCAGGCTGACGATAAATTTGACAACCACCCATTACCATATCTTTCTCTTTCACACCCCACATCACGGCAGGGCGGCAGACTTCCAAAACGAAGCCTGCCGTTTTGTCGTTTCAGTGTTTCACGTGAAACATCGGCGATGATATTCCGATTGACCTTTTCAAAGCGTTATGGTATAATTTTTGCAGTATTTTTGACCGAAAAAGGCAAAGGAGACTTCGGATTGGGAAAGGTTATTGCAATAGTCAACCAGAAAGGCGGCGTCGGCAAGACGACCTCGGCGGTCAATCTCGCGGCGGCAGTCGGCGACAAGGGGTATAAGGTTCTCCTCGCGGATATCGACCCGCAGGGCAACGCGACAAGCGGTCTCGGCATCAATAAGCGTGCGCTTGAACAGTCGGCGTATGACATTATGATAAACTCCGTCCCCGCAAAGGAGGTTATTCTCAAAAGCGAGTACGAGAATGTCTGGGTTCTGCCGTCGAATATGGCTCTCGCCGGCGCGGAGCTGGAGCTTGTGGATATGGATCGCCGCGAGAGCAGACTCAAGACTGCGCTCGCCCCTGTCAAGGCGGATTTTGATTTTATCTTCTTTGACTGCCCGCCCTCGCTCGGGCTTATAACCCTCAACGCCCTGTGCGCTTCGGACACCGTTATGGTGCCGATTCAGTGCGAGTACTACGCGCTCGAAGGTCTGTCGCAGCTCATGTCCACCGTCAGGCAGGTCAAGCGTCTCTATAATCCGATGATCGAGATAGAGGGCGTTCTGCTCACGATGTACGACGGCAGGCTCAACCTCACGCAGCAGGTCGTTGACGAGGTTAAACGCTTCTTCCCCAGAAAGGTCTATTCCGCGGTCATTCCGCGAAATGTCAGACTCTCCGAGGCTCCAAGCTTCGGTCAGCCGGTCATGTACTATGACAAAAGCTCAAAGGGAACGAGCGCATATAATGACTTTGCGGACGAGTTTTTGAGAATGAACGGAAAGAAAAGCAACTGAGCCGAAAGGGGAAATTCAGATGGCAGCAAAAAAAGGCGGACTCGGCAGAGGACTGGACGCTCTGTTTGCCGATAATTCAATTGAAGAAATAACCTCGACCGGCGCGGTCAAGCTCAAGATAATGGATATCGAGCCAAACCGCGACCAGCCGAGAAAAATATTTGACGAGGACGCACTCGCCGAGCTTGCGGACAGCATAGCAAAGCACGGCGTCATTCAGCCGCTTCTTGTGCGCCCGATGCCCGACGGCAGCTATCAGCTCGTCGCAGGCGAGCGCCGCTGGCGCGCATCGCGCATGGCAGGGCTTACGGAGGTTCCCGTTGTCATAAAGGAGCTCAGCGACGACGAGGCTATGGCTCTTTCTCTTATTGAAAATCTTCAGCGCGAGGACCTCAACGCAATTGAAGAGGCGCAGGGCATAAAGGCTCTCATGGACACCCTTTCTCTGACCCAGGACGAGGCGGCGGAGCGCGTCGGCAAATCCCGTCCGGCGATAGCGAACGCGCTGAGGCTTCTCAAGCTCCCGGACAGCGTCATTGCGCTCGTTTCGGACGGCAAGCTCTCGCCCGGTCACGCACGCGCCCTGCTCGGCTTTAAAGATGAACAGGATATCATCGAGACGGCTGATTTGATTATCGAAAAGGGACTGACCGTCCGCGAGGTTGAAAAATTAGTCAAAAAGAGAAATAAAGAGCCCAAGACAGAAAAACCGTCCGCCCGCCGCGCAAGCTACTATGACGAGGTCGAATTGGCTCTGACCGACTTCCTCGGAAGAAAGGTCAAGGTTGGCACGAAGCCCGGCAAGGAGAGCGGAGTGCTGGAGATAGATTTCTTCGACAGGGACGACCTGACCCGTCTGGCAGATGCGCTAAAGAGCCTCGGCGACTGAATAAAATAGTATAAGAGAAACAACCTGCCTGAAAAAAGCTTCGGGCAGGTTGTTGTTTTTGATGTTGGGGGTTGCTTCGGTGTGAGCTAAGAAAAAAATCAAATCACTTCACTCGAAGCGACAGCGGAATGAACAGTCCGTGCGGATTAAAGATGAGTCGAAGCCTCGGTGACCTCCTGCATCGTGACCTGCTCTTTTTCGTACTGGCTCTGATACTTCTCCTGATAGTAGTTCTCCGCCTTGCAGTCGAAGGTGCCGTCAGGGGAGACTGTTATTATCGTGCAGCCGCGCTGGGAGCCGCGCTTGTTGATTCCCGAATAGGCGAGGTAATCGATGCTGTATCCGTAGGTCATGCGGATGCCCTTGTAGTAGAGGGAGAAGTTGTTGTCGTGGTCGTGACCGAAGAAGAGCCCCTTGGTCGAGCCGAGCTCCTGAATCGTCTCGAAGAGATCGTCGTCGCCCATGCCGCAGTAGATTATCTTTTTGCCCTCACCGGCTTTGCCGTAGACATATTTGACATTCTCCGTGTCCTTAAAGCCGTTCTCCATGTATTCAAACCATGCGTCGCGCTGCTCGGTCAGCGGAATATGGAAGAACGCGAGGGACTTGACATCCGAATTCTCGGGCAGACCCAGCTCCTTGAGGCGCTCGTTGTTCTGCTCGTTCATGAGCTTTACGTTGTCTTTGTACCACTGAACCTGATTCTCGTGGATATTGTCATATTTCCACATCACGCCGAGAAAGTCGCCGTCGGTGTACGAGTGGCTGTCGAATATGTAGAGCGACTGAGTGAGGATGCCCTTGGAGTTCTTGACATTGATGACCTGATTGCCGTAGCCGTCAACATCGTCGGGACCCTTTTGGAACAGGCAGTATTTGAAGCCGGAGTTGCCGTAGAAATCCGATATCTGCTCGCGGGAATAGAAGCTGTAAGCTTCGGTGTCGTGGTTGCCGAAGGCGACCGTCCAGTATACTCCGAGACGCTCCATGAGCGCGGCGATTTCCTTGGCGGGCAGCTTGTTGTTGAAGGTACCCGATTTAAAGAAAACGGGGAACGCCATGTCACCCGTTATGATAACGAGGTCGGGCTTCTCTGCCTGGATCATCGTGGCGACTGCGTTTATCGCCTGCGAGTCCTTCTTGAGCGAGAGCCAGCCGCCGCCGAGGTGTATGTCGGTCAGCTGCATAATTTTGAGGTCGCGGTCGGTCGTGAACGTCCAGTAGCCGTTCTCGTCCTTTTCGGGTACGAGCTGATCCTCGATAACCACCGGGTCATAGCTCTCGGCGCGCTTGATGTTCGCCTTGTCGCCGATAACCGTTATCATAACGACCGTCACCACAAACAGCGCGAAAACGCCGAGAACCGAGCCAGTGATAATCAGCGCTCTCTTCTTCTTTTTTGGATCTTTCTTCTTTTTCTCTTTCATTTTGACTCCTTTCAAGACTCTTCAGATTTTTAATATGTGCAGCGTCACGCCTTTTTCCCCGCAGGCGATGACGAGCTTTTGCGTTATTTCATTTTCGTCCGCACTTTCCGGAAATACCGGCTTTGCGAACGCTTCAATCTCCGTTCCCGTGCGGCGGTAGGTGATGTAATCGACCGCAACGCCGAGGGAGTTGAATATCTCCGATACCTCTTCGCGCTTGGTGCTCCCGACGAAGTCGAGCATCACCGCGCCCGATTTTTTTGCAAGCTTCACAGCCGAAGCGATCAGCACCGCGCTGATAACAAGCCCGAAAACCGCGTCAATCGCGAACTCGACATACTGCGATACGGTGAGGCTCATGACCGTGGCGAGGGTTATGAAGCAGTCAAGGATGCTGTCCGCCGCCATGACCCTTATTATCGGCGAGCCGGTGATTCGGTAGACCCCGCGGCAGGCGAAGAACATGATGAGCTTCACTCCGACCGTGACTGTCAGCATCACGAGATAGCGCGTCAGATATGATATAGGCGTCGGATATAACAGCCGCTCGAGCGAATTGTATGCGAAATAGAGCCC
This sequence comes from bacterium, assembly GCA_963620555.1. GTDB lineage: Bacteria > Bacillota > Clostridia > Oscillospirales > Acutalibacteraceae > CAG-177. Next base: position 110,854 of record CAVFAN010000004.1, on the reverse strand, counting down.
CGTGAGAAGTATTATCGCCGACATAATGAACGAAAAGAACTGCTCCGCCTTTTTTATTATCGCGTGCGTGCCTTCGCTCGACGAGCCGAGCAGGGCGGCGAAGCAGACGAACGCCGCAAGCCCCGAGAGGCTGTCGAACATATTGTTCACGGCGTCCGAGTATATACTGATGCTGTTCGCGCACAGACCAACATAGAGCTTGATTGAAAACAGCGCGACGTTCAGCGCGAATGCCGCCGCGCAGGCTATAACCGTTATCTTATCGTTTTTCTTCATTTTTTTCCTCGAAAGCGCGTTTCACAGAGCGAGCTTTATTACCGCTTTCTTCACCCTGCCGCCGCTGCGGATGCAGGGCTTGTGAGCGTCGTCAGGGAATAAAATAACAAATTCGCCAGCCGAGAGGGTCACGCTCATGTGCGCGTCCCCGCTGTAAAACGCTATGTCGCCGCCCTTGGAATATTCCTCGCTCTCCTCCCTGAGAGAGCCGAGCGGTGCCCAGTCTATGCGCTCCCCGCCCTCAAGAACCGCCTGGAGGTCGGCGTATTTTCTGTGCGCTTCAAAGCGCATATCGGCGTTAAGCTCCTTTGGCTCATAGCTCGACACGGTTGCGAATATTTTTTCGCCGTCTATATCGTGTCTCCCGTCAGAGATGTTTTCTCCGGCAAGAAATTCCGCCGCCCTGTCAAGTCCGGGCAGGCAGGAGAAATAGAGCGGAAGGTTTTCAATTTTGTCAATAATCATAGAGACGCCTCTTTTTGGTACTGTCATATCCGAACAGCACGAATTCCATTGTAAAATCCGTGTAAAATATACCGCACACCCATTTTACACGAGTGTGCGGCATCAGTCAACAAAAATCGTCTATTTGGAAAGATTTTCGAGCCTTTTTGCGACAAGCTCGAGCTCGTTCCTGCTTTTTATTTCGAGATCGCTTTCAATTATCCTGTTGCGAACCTCAATCGGCAGTGCGTCAAAGCATTCGCGTATTTCGCGGTTTTCAAGAAAGAATTTTCCCATTTTTTTAAAAGCCTCCTTTGCTTCTATTTTTGCTCCGCCGTGCGCCGATATTCATTGAAACCGCGACCGGTGTGTGGTATAATTCATCTGTCAGAAAACAGGAGGGTCTTTTATGCAGAGGATAACCAGCTTTTCGGTCGATCACGACTATATAGTCCCGGGGATGTATATCTCGCGCATCGACGGCGACATAACGACATACGATCTGCGAACCCGCAAGCCGAACTGCGGCGACTATATGGACAATATCACGATGCACTCCGTGGAGCATATGCTCGCAACGTTCCTGCGCAATTCGGATGCGGCGGAGGATGTCATATACTTCGGCCCCATGGGATGCCGCACGGGCTTTTATCTGCTCATGCGTTCGCAGGACCACGGGCGTGCGCTCGAAAAGGTGAAGGAGGCGCTGAGAAAGACCGTTGCCGCACCGGAGATGTTCGGCGCGTCGCGCCAGGAGTGCGGAAATTATAAAGAACTCAGCATCGAGGCGGCGCACAGAGAGGCGGTGCGGTATCTCGGACAGCTCGAGAGCCGCGAACAGGACTTTAAATATCCCACCAAGTAAAAAGGAGACGGACATGACGGGAATAATCGGAGCAATGAAAATCGAGATAGAGGCGCTCAACGCGCAGATGGAGAACAGGCAGACAAAGACAGTCAGCGGCATCGAGTTCACGAGCGGCACACTCTGCGGGCGCGAGGTCGTGACGGCGGTCTGCGGGATAGGGAAGGTGTTCGCGGCAATGTGCGCCCAGACGATGATCCTGCTCTATTCCCCGGAGAGGATAATAAACACGGGCGTCGCCGGAAGTCTGAGCACGAAGCTCAACATCGGCGATATCGCGGTTAGCGATTTTGTTGTCGAGCACGACATGGATACGAGTCCGCTCGGCGATCCTGTAGGCATGATATCGGGCATAAATATAGTAGATATCCCCGCCGACGGCGGGCTTGCCGATAAGATTTGCGCCGCAGCCGATGGAGTGGGCGGCATAAGGTGCATCAAGGGCAAGATAGCCTCGGGCGACTGCTTTGTCAACAGCGCGGAGAAGAAGAAATATATCTCCGAAACCTTCGGCGCGATAGCCTGTGAAATGGAGGGCGCGGCGATAGGTCACGTATGCTATGTAAACAACGTTCCGTTTTGCGTTATCCGTGCGATATCGGACGCGGCGGACGGCTCTTCACACATGGATTATTCAAAATTTACAGCCCTTGCGGCGAGGAATTCTGCGGCGGTTATGACGGAATTGCTCCGAAGCGGAAATTGAGCGATTTTTTCGAATTTTTTTAATTTAGGGCTTGACTCAACGCTCGATTTGTGATATATTATTCGAGCGTTGAGATGCTGGTGTAGCTCAGCTGGTAGAGCAGCTGATTTGTAATCAGCAGGTCGGGGGTTCGAATCCGTCCACCAGCTCCAGTTTTTTCCAACCTCAACGAAAACCGAATAAGGGAGAGTTCCAGAGCGGTCAAATGGGGCAGACTGTAAATCTGTTGTTTCGGCTTCGGTGGTTCGAATCCACCCTCTCCCACCAGAAAAAGGCACTTGCATTTGCAAGTGCCTTTTTCAGTGAAATTTGCCCTTGCGGGTAAGTGAAATACGCCTGCGGCGTGTGAATTGCGATAACTCGCGTGAAATGTTCGCTGCGCGAACGCGGGCAAATTTTATTTCACATTGCGACGAAGGAGCGATATTTCACGTTTGCCGCAAGGCAAACATTTCACATCCCGCGTCGGGGGGATATTTTATTGAAGTTTTACTATACCCCCTCCGGGGCGATGATCTTAAAAAGTAATGAAAGTTAAAGCCTTCTTAATGAGGTTTAATTATTTTTAGCTATCTGTTGCTCGATAGGAAGCTTCTATGTTTGCGTAGCTTTTCAATAAAGAATAGCCTATTGCGATGGAGCAGAACAGAGGGTCAAATAGAATAATTATATAAAAAGATTCTGCTTTCAGCGGAATCTTTTTTTATTTTTGCGAATCACTAAATAATTTGTAATATAAGATAATAAAAATTCATATTTTTAGAGACGAAAATTAAAATGCCCAAAATCATTTGAAAAGTAAAGATAAACGCCGACTTTAAAGTGATTTTGCAAAAATCTGTATATTAAGGTCGAAATCAGGGTGTTCGTACCTATTTTTGTGCCTTTTGTACCAAATCTATAGACAAGAGAAAATTTTTCTGCTATTATATCAAACCGATTTAAAGGATTATTCTTCTAATTCGATTAAAGTTTTGTCTACGAGGATTTTTTAAATTTTATATAGCTGTTTTTGCGAAAAGAAAGCAATTATATAAAACAAATTCAACAGAAAAATGAGGGAAATGTGATGGCAGCAAATGTGGAAAATCTGACATGTCCGGGGTGTGGATTTCCGGTTAAAATCGGAGACAAGCAATGCCCGGCCGGGCATCCGCTGAACATATCAACATTCAACAGCGTCAGCAGTATGGATCTGCCGATGGTCAGCAGATATGCTAGGTATTATGAAAAGGAGCTTTCCGGTAATCCAGATGATATGCAGACGAACTATTCCCTCGGTCTATGCTATTTGAAGCTGAAGCTGTATGACAAGGCGCTCGGAGCATTTGAAAAAGCAATTGAGGATAACTTTGATAACTCGGAAACATATTTCTATGCAGCAATCTGCCTGCTCCAGGGAAAAAAAGCGTTTTTGCAGCAGCGCCCCACAATAGACAAGATTATGGAGTATATAAACGCCGCGCTAATGATTGAGCCCAAAGGGATTTACTATTACTTTATGGCTTATATAAAGTACGATTACTTCAGCAGAAAGTTTCTGAAAACATCGCCGACGTATCAGGAGGCGATGGCGCAGGCGGTTGCAGTCGGTCTGTCGGATTATGATGTGGTGCAGCTTTACGGAATTTTAAATGTCGAAAAGCCCAGCGTATTATAACTGGGTTATTATAAAATATTTTTATTTGGAGGAATAACAATGGGATTAGCAAGTTCAGCATGGCGTGCGGCAAGCAATGATGTGGCAAAAAAAGCGGCACTCAACACAATGAAAAAAGGTAAAACTCCGCAGCAGAAAAAAGTTATTGACTTTTTCCTGAATTCCGATAAGGATAAGGGCTGCAGGGCGCTTTTTGGAGCACTGTCAAATATGTCTATGCAGGAGTACATAAAAATGGTGCAGGAAAAGTCAAGCGAATTTGATGTGCGTGCCAGGGCGATTGAGAGAATAGGTCTTGACGAGTCTGAAATTCAGGAGATTGAGCCTATCAGGCTTATGTCATTTGTTTATGACGGTGATGTTGAGATAAAGTATGAAGACAAGGTGGTTGTTTCCAGCCAGTTTGCAGTTTCATGGATCTTCTTCAGCACGCTCCAGATGTATACCTATACATACATTTTTGACATGATGAGCGATAACACCTGGGAGACAACAAACGATTTCTTCTATTCTGACATAACGTGCTTTAAAACCACTCATTCAGTTAAGGAAAACATCGATATCAGTGTGCTCGGCTGCCTGAAGGGCGGAGAGAATGTTACAAAGAGCACCTATGTTGTTGATACACTTGATATTGTTGTTCCCGGGGACGAGTTCTCGTTCTCCATGCGCGACAATGAGGCTTCTGCGCGTAGCATACAGGCTGCCAAAGCGATGCTCAGAGAAAAGAAATTTTTGAAATAACATGAAAACCAGCGAAAGGGGCAGGGCGTTTTGCCATGCCCTTTTCGGCAAATAAAGCAGAAGAATGAAAGACGAGATTAAAGTCGAGGGTGCGCGTGTAATATTCACAAATGAGCCGCCGCGTCCCTATAACCCGCTTAAGAGACCGGGGATTTCATATAAAAAAATGATAATCGCAGTCAGCCTTTATCTGATAATCATGGCGACGGCAATAGGATTGAGCTATCGATTCCTTTCGGGGAAAATATGGATGGCTCCTCTTGGCGTTACGCTGTTATACGGTGCGGTCATTTCAAAAAGAGCAATCATCTGGCTCATTCATCTGTATCAGAATAGGGCTCCGGATAAGGTGAGGCTGCGATGTGTGTTTGAACCGAGCTGTTCAGAATATATGCTCCTTGCCATTCAAAAATACGGGTTGATACGAGGTCTCTTTAAAGGTATAAGAAGGCTATGGAGATGTCACCCGCCGAACGGCGGAAAGGATTATCCGTAAAATATTTTATAACGGGGGGCGTTGACTTTGCCGAATAACCAGGTGTTTGCAGAAAAATTAACCAACGGCGAAACGGTTGCACTGTTTGCCGTTGAGATTATATCTGTTCCACATATTTCGATTATAGACGATAAGGAAAATGCGATATCGGAGGTTACAGACAGATATAAGGAAGAAATAAATAGCTTGCTCGGCGAAATACATCAGGTCTACAAAGATCTGTCCCGCGAAGCGGGGATATCAAAGGATATCTCGCTTGAGCTGCTTTGGGCGACGCAGGCTGTTGCGAATCAACAATATAAAGCGCGCATCAGGCTTTTTCTCATAGTCAGAATAATTGATCCGGACAGCGACGCGGCAAAGGCGTCCGCGGAGCGGCTGATGGGTCTGTGCAAGTCTACGCTTGATCTTCAGAAGTATACATTTGCAGATTCCGGCAGCGATGAGCTGATTCGGATAATGTCGCAGATAGACGATTCCGGCACAAGGGCTATCGTCAAAGAAGAGCGCATCGAAAATTTGCAGAATCAGTTGCTCCCGTATTGCTATGCGTATGATAGAATTCCGGAGTCCAACAGTGATTTGAGCAGAGTGATCAACGATCTTGTGGAGCACCCAGGCTGCGCTGTTTCCATGCAGCTGATACCCACATGTCTCGCACCTGCTGAGCTTTCGGAGATAGATAGAACTACTCAGCTGCTTGATACGCTGAGTAACGGCGTTATGGATCAGGGAGTCGGAAATGTCAGTTTTACTCTCGCGGCGTCCCATGCGGAGACATATAAATACTATGCCAGGCACAAAAATCTGCCGTTGTATCTGTTCAATATCGTTGTTTACGGCGGTGTAAATGATGCGTCGAGCATAGCGAGCAAAGTGTTCGGAATGCTTTCTTCGGATTCCGCTGATTTGAAAATAGTCAGCATAGACGCCGGTGAGATTGACAAAACCGGGAACTTCTACCCGCTGCCGTGGGCGTTGAACGAGCTACTGCAAAACAGATACAGAAACGCCGCAATATGGGGCGGCGGCGCAATGTCGCCGGCATATTTCAGGTTGCCGTTTATAATAACGGGCGAGGAGGCGGCGGAGTTCTTCCGTCTGCCGATTGGAAGCGACAGGGTTTCCGCCGGCTTGAAAATCAACGAATCGGGAAAAGGCAGCAAGACCTACGACTACGGGATAATCAACGCCGGGGACATCACGGTGGGCACATTGAAGTCCTCGTCGAACAGGGATACGATAGGCTTTGAACTCAGAGATCTGGCAAAGCATATGCTTGTTGTCGGTACACCAGGTTCAGGTAAAACAACATTTTCGGTCAGTCTGCTTGACCGCTTGTGGAAAGAGCATAATGTTCCGTTCCTTGTTATTGAACCGGCGAAAAATGAATATCGTGCGCTGATAAAAAGCATACCGGATTTACAGATATTCACGCCGGGCAAGAACTTTATTTCACCATTTGTTTTCAATCCGTTTGTTCCCCCGAAGAACGTAAAGCTTGAAACATATAAATCAACCCTGAAAACGGCGTTTGAGGCCGGCGTTTCAATGTCAACACCGCTTGACAAGATTTTTGAAGAGGCTATAAATAACTGCTATTCGGATTTTCGGTGGCTCGATACCTATACGAGTGACGATAAGGGAACGGTGTTCAATATCTCGGATTTTGTGAGGTGTTTTCAACAGACATTTGACGAAATAGGTTATACGGGCGATGCGCGAAACATAGGGCGCGCCGGAGTGGTTCGCCTCAACAGCCTTGCCAATCTGTTTGATAACTATTTTTCCATCCCGATTGAAGATCTGCTGAAAAAACCGACCGTTATCGAGCTTGCGGCAATAGAAAACATGGATCAGAAGGCGCTTATCATCGCGCTGCTGCTGCTTTCCGTGCTCGCTTATGTAAATGCAAACTATGTTGGAGACGGCGGACTGAAAAATGTTATTCTGCTTGAAGAAGCGCATGTTCTTTTGGATGCGGATACGAACTCCGGGCAGGGCGACGCAAACCCAAGTGCAGTGGCTCAGCGACTCGTGAAGCGCATGCTCGCGGAAATTCGCTCATATGGCGTCGGAATCATTGTGGCGGATCAGTCTCCGAGAAAGGTGTCAACGGATGTTGTTGCTCTGACTGATATGAAGATGGTGTTCCGTCTGGTTGAGGGTGTGGACAAGCAGATGATCGGGGACAGCATGGGCATGACCGACACGCAGGTTCAGCGTCTGCCGAAGCTGAAGCCCGGCGAGGCGTTCCTGTTTTTCAACAAGCTGGATGAACCGGAGGAGGTCGTGACCCCGGACTACAGGCTGGAGAACAACATTGATATCACACTTTCGGACGGGAATATAAAGCAGCTGACGACATATTGGAATGGGAAACAGGATAAGCTTCGTCCTTATCCGCAGTGTCAGTATGTAAGGTATTGCTCATGCTCCTGCGATTATAACAGAAGAGAATTGGCGCGGGAGGTTGCAAGGCGGATCTTTGTCAAAAACATAAAGAGCAATGTCAAAGACTATACCGTGGTTTCAAATGTGTTCAAGCATTTGAGCCGGTTTATCACGGCGGAGCTCAACGATGAAGAACTTACTGCGGAACTTCGTGATTGCGTAAGAGTACATCTGTTGAGAAAAATTCGCTATTCAACAAAGCTCAATATCCCGGAAAGGCTTATAGAAGAAATCCTTAAAAACCAGTAATTATTATGAGGAGGAATTGAAATGAATTCGGATCTTGGTAAGAAATTAATATTATGTGGTACGGCGCTATATCTTCTTAAATCTATCATGGATTTTGTGTTTATACTTGTGGATCTCTTTATAACGGGGTATACAAGTGTCACTTTATATGATGACTATGGCTATTACGATGGATATGGATACGGCCTTTTTTCATCTAGTCTGTGGCCAATAGTTGGCGATGTTATAATAATTCTGGCACTTATACTTATTGCGGCGGGGTTTATAATCAGGTTCCGTTCGGGCAGATCCATCATTGATCTGCTTACCGCAGCGTTCGTCGGTCTGCAGGTAATAATAGAGCTGATGTATATGCCCTATTGGTTCGACGTCCTCGGATATGATATTCCTGATATGGTATTGAGGGTAAATATAATACTGACGAGTCTTTTAGGATTTGTTTTTGTGGTTTTTGCGATGCAGTCGAACAGACGGAATATGTTGATTTCACTTGTTACCGGAACATTTTATTTCATATTAAGGTTGGACGACGGTTTTTATTGGCTCATCTCCCATATGATCGATATCGCTGTTGACAGACAGTTTGTGAATGCTTATTATTCAGGGTACAGCATATTAGGAACCAGGTATATATGGATAAATATAATTTACACATCAATATATCTGATTATGGCGGTTATTTTCTTTATCGTTGTTCTGAAGTGTATGAACAGCTCTGTTGAGCAGACGGTTACAAAAAAAGAATCCGTAGTTTCGCACGACGGTTCTGGTTCCAACGCGATCTCTTTTGATTCTCTCTTCGGCGAGAGCAATGACAGCGGAGAGCAAAAGACAGAGCCGGTCAAAAAGTCAAGCACACCGAGCAAAAAGTCCGCGAGCGATATGATGGATGACCTGTTCAACAGCTGATAAAGAAAGGTGATAATATGAAGACGTCTATCGGGAAAAAAATATCATTGATCGGTCTTGCAATGTTCCTGCTTGAAGCGGTCGTGGAACTTGTTGTATGGCTGATAAATCTTACTCAGATGAAAGATGATATTGTCATGAAGAGCGCGCTGTCAAACTTCTCTGTCTATATCCCGGACGAGGTTCGTATGGCAGTTTTAGGAATTTTTCTTTTGGTGATCGCTGTCGGCTTCATTCTCAACGGAATATCCGGTAAATCTGTTCTGGACTTTGTTTTCGGAATGATATTTGCTATCGTGGCGATGGTTGGTATGTTCCTCCCGGGTATGTTTACAGGCCTCTATTATGTCGGCGATTGTTGGGGAAGTGGGATGTCGCCTGAGGGTGTTTTTGCAATCGTGGGGTTTGCCCTTGTAGGTTTTGCGGTTGCGCTCGGTTCCATGAAATCTTCCACGTGGCTTTCGCTGGGTTCTTTTGCGGCAGCTGTTGTTTGGATACTTATCGGCGGAATATTCAGAAATTCAATTTTTATTTCTATGATCCAATTTTACAGAGAGAGCTATTACGTTTATGAAATGTACGGAAATGCGCAGGTCGGTATGGGTATATTGCTTTCCATAGTTATCATTGCTTGCCTGGTGGTATATATTATTACATTAGCATTGCCGAAATCCGCGGCAGAAATTTCTGAGACCGAGGAAGCGGGCAAAAAGGCTAAAATACAAGAGTCAGCGAAAAAGAAAGCTGAAAAACAGGTAACTGTGTCCCAAAACCAGGCACCGCGCAGAGTGGAAAGGCCGACATTCAATGCGTTTTTTGCTCAGAACGAATCAGCCGAATCAGATAATAGAATCAAGGAAAAAAATACAAATAACAAGAAAAAAACTGTGTCGCGCAGCAAGAGTTCCGCAAGCGATGCTCTCAATGATTTTCTGAATGCGCCGATTAACCCTGTGACTTCGGCGGTCAAGTCGGAAAGTGCACCGGTTGCCGCAAAGTTGGCTCCCGTTGCAGAGACAAAGGCGGAGTCAAACGATGACGATATCTGGTCTGTATTCGGCGGTTCGGCAGATGCTGCGCCGAAGAAAGCAGAGGCTTCCGTCGCAGAGACAAAGGCGGAGTCGAACGATGACGATATCTGGTCTGCGTTCGGAGGTTCGACAGATGCTGCGCCGAAGAAAGCAGAGACTCCCGTTGCAGAGACAAAGCCGGAGTCGAACGATGATGACATTTGGTCATCATTCGGTTTGGCTGAAATAGATAACGGCGGTATTCCGAAAGAGGAGAAGGGACTCGCCGCAAAATTTTCGACCGTCACCGAATCCATGGCAGACAACAGTCCTGATAAGTCCCCAAAAATGGTTAACGACGGTCAACGCCGTGAGAATATTTTGGATGTGGCATTGTCAACAAATAGGGATATAATTTTCGGATACGGAACAATTGAGAATATTTCTGTAGGAGCCGAAGACAACTATTTCGGAACATTTACCGTTGTCAAAAATGATGGCGCAATAGTCTCAAGGGGATTTGCCTCAAAGATTGACGAACCTACCTATGAGAATATGCTCGCTTTTATCCCCGGTATAGTGACCGGCATAGAGGCTATCATAAATAAACATATGTCGGCGCTGGATATGATTCCCATGGCAATGGTGCAGGCCGACAACAGTGAAGTAAATGAAGTAATTTTTGTCGGTGACAAGATTTTCAAGGGAAAAGATATGAAGCGTGTCGACCTTGGAGCGCTTGATTCGCAGCACGCGGCAATGGCAATTATGCAGAACAAACTTTTTGATATATACGATGAGATTACTTCCTTTGTCAACGAAAAGTGCAATTCCGTTTTGTTTGAAATAAAGTGAAAAAATTACTCTGAACCGAAAGAACGTACTCAGAATAAGGATGGGAGAATTAGATATGTGTGATGAATCTGATATGAGTTTCGACAGCGTTGATACTGCGGATTGCGATACAGATATTTCTTCGTCTGAGATGGAAAAACCGATGGATTTTCCCGAAGATGCCGATCTTGATTTTGACGAAGATTTTTCGGATGAATCGGATCTGTTTGAGGATGAAGCCTCTTATGATGCAGCGGATTTTGATGAGGATATATCCGAAGGTCAGGACTTCGATGAAGATATGGACAACGCTCTGCAGAATTTTTCGGAAACCGGGGCGGACGAGGTGGATATGCATGATTCATCAGATTTTGAAGAAGAGGTGCTCGACAGCGAAGATGTTACAGATATGGATGGAGCTTTTCTGAGTGAATCGGAATCGGCGGAATATGAAGAGTCGGTCGACGCGGCTGACTTTGCCGAAGTTTCGCCCGATGGTAGCGATCTCGGCGAAAATACGGATACCGATCCGGATTTTGCTGAGTCACAGTGGGATGAATCTGAGGATGGACAGGTCTACGGGAAGCCCGATGAGTTTTTCGAAGCTGATGAAAATCAGGACGTTCTGGGCGAAGAGTCCGACCCTGATACCTCCGATGATCCGCCCAAGGTGCTCAAGAGAGATGAAGATGATCTGAGACAATCGGGTGACAAGGCGATTGAAAAGCGCTTGGAAGCAAAAGAAGACGATTATCGGGACAAGGGCCTTTCCGAAGAGGAAATCGCAACGCGCCTTGAGGTGGACAGGAAAGAATATGAAAAGGAATTTGCCGATGATTCGCCCTATGGCAACTCATCTTCGGAGGAAACGGGTGAGGTTGAGTCATATACTGCGGAGACTAACGAAAATTATACGGACAACGCAGATGACGAATTGAGCGGCGACGAGGACAAGATGGAGCATAGAGACTATCCGTCTGAGTTTGATCAGCCTGAAGAAACTCCCGAAGTCGAAGAACCGTACCGTGCAAGAAGGACTGAGAGCACTGAACAGCCTGAAGAGGTGCTCGAAGTTGAAGAACCGTATCGCGCAAGAAGGACTGAGAGCACTGAACAGACCGAAGAAACTCCCGAAGCCGAAGAACCGTACCGTGCAAAAAGAACTGGGCGCACGGAACAGTCGAAGGGAGAAACTGATTGGGAACGCACTTCGCTGAGTCCCGAAAACGAGGCGATGGTTCGTGACATGGCTGATAATGGTGAAATAGATATCCCTGAAGTGAATCCGGATTGGAAGGCGCCAAATGAAACTGTGCCCCATCGTCCGACATTTAAAAGCGGAGAGTTTGAAGGTGAGCGCGGTAATTCCGCTTTTTATCCCAAAGATCATGATGTGCTGGAGGATATGTCGCGCTTCGGTCAGGATCATGTGGATTATGTTGACAACAACCCGGACTTTTCGCCGTTTGCCGTACACGATACACCCTGGGGAGAGGCGGATTCGACCGTCGAGATCGGGCATATGACGGATCAAAGGAAAAATCCCGGCATTGAGGGATTCCGCAGGCCACATGGAAGCTCGCACGATATACGGTATGATCTTGGAAACTTTTCTCAGGCGGACAATGCGCTCGCCGAAAGCATTAAAGCTCGATATCCGGACAGCAATGTTACACCGGAGTTCATAGAAAAATACAGAACGGATCAAAAGCTGGTATGGCATGAGTGCACGGACGGTAAGACAATGCAGCTCGTTCCGGAGAAGATACACAATGCCTGCCGACACAGCGGCGGTGTGTCTGTTGAAAAACGCAATATGGCTTACGGCGATATTACTGCGCCAATAGATGATTAAAAAGAAAGGAATAATAGATATGTTCAAAAATCCAAATGAATCGGCATATATTGGGGGCAAAAAACATTGGACTGATGTAATAAAAAACTCTGGTCCGGGCGAGCTTCTGATATGGCGTCAGCCCGAGGAGGATTTCAACACCAACTCCACTCTGGTCGTTATGCCCGGCGAGGAAGCAATCTTTATCAAGGGCGGAACGATTGAAGCTGTTTTTGAGAATGGAACATATAAGCTGTCTACAGAAAATTATCCGTTTATCAGCAGACTCAGAAATGCATTTTCCGGCGGTGTAAGTACATTTAACTGCGTGGTATATTTCGTCAGAAAAGCGGACAGCGAAGAAATTATATGGGGAACGGATTCTCCCATTCAGGTACGCGATAAATTCTGGGGAATCAGAACGGATGCAAAGGCCAGGGGCGCATACAAGATAAGAATTGAAAATCCTGCGATGTTCCTTGAAAAACTTGTCGGGAATAATGTTCCGTTGCAATTTCAGACTGATTTAAACAAATATTTTCAGCACAGCCTTGAAGGAAAAATCAAGTCAGCGTTGTCAAAGTTTCTGAACAGTCTTGATCAGGAGCTGATAGGTATCGATGCTTATTTGGATGAGCTATCAGAGAAAATTATGCCGTTTATTGACGACGCCATATCGGAATACGGACTCAAATGCGTAAGCTTTTCGCTGTCCGGACTGGATATTGATAATACGAAATATGATGCAATAGATGAGTCACAGCTTAAGCTTATTGGCACACGCAGAGAATATCAGGGCGATCTTGAAGGAATCAATATGCTTGGCGACGAGTGGATAAGAGTTACGGGTGCAAAAATTCTTAAAGATTTAGCAAATAATCCTGGTGCAGGTGGAGTTGCTGCCGCCGGTGCCGGAGTAGGTGTAGGAATGGGGGCAGCAGGGGTAATGGGCACGATTGCACAGCAGACCTTTGCACCTATGACGGAGCGTCAACCGCAGCAACAGACTCCATTCCAAAATGCACCGTCTGGAAGATATACTCAGCAGGGGGCGACGACCTCCGCACAGCCTATGCAGACGGACGATGAAGCGGTTCTTGTAAAGCTGAAAAGAATGCTTGATGCCGGATTGATCACTCGCGATCAGTATGACGCAAAGGTCAATGAAGTGCTCAGCAGAATGTGAGGGTTTGCAGATGAAGAGAAAAGCGATTTACGCAACGATATTGGATCTTATTTTTATCATTGTTTTCAATATTGTGTTCTTCGTTTCCGGTGGAAGTGAGCATCCGGCATCATTATGGATATCCTATGGATTTATCCATTTTGCTTACATTATGGTACTGATTACACCGTTTTTCACTCCTAAGAGTAGCAGTGCTGCCATTCTTGGGGTAGCGTCTGGATATATTTCAACTATATACTTTGTCGCGGAGCTTGTTATCGGCTCGGTTTTTATTGTCTTAAAAAGCGAATCATATGTAGCGGCGCTGCTAGTTCAGCTGGTTGCGCTCGGAATATATGCGGCGATACTTATAGCTAACCTTATCTCAAACGAGCAAACCGCACAGGATGTTAAACAGCGTGAGCAGGATGTTGCATATATTAAATTTGCAGCATCAAAGGTAAAGCCTCTAATAGAAAAAGCTCCGGATAAACGGAGCGAAAGAGCCGTGGAAAAGGTATATGATATGCTGCATTCAAGCCCGAGCGCATCCTCTCCGTCGGTACAGTCACTGGAAGCGGAGATAGTAAGAGATATCGACAGTCTGGAGCAATACATAATGGCCGGTGATTCGGAAAACATAATCAGTGTTGCCGCATCAATCATTAATCTTGTTGGTGAGCGAAACGGAAAAATCAGATACTGAAATATATTTATCCGAATATGACCCGTCAGGTCATGCAGCTTTTGGTTTAATTAAAAAAGCTATAAATTACACGCGATACAGAAAATGCTCGGTGTAATTTATAGCTTTTTGCATTATTGTGTAGGTATTACTCGCTGTCTCTCTCCGCTATGCTTCTGCCCATGAGCACGCCCATGACGGATGCCATCATCAGGCCTCTTGTCCAGCCGCTCGAGTCGCCGAGGCAATGGAGACCCTTGACGTTCGTGTCGAAGTTTTCGTCCATCTTGATGCGGTTGGAGTAGAACTTGAGCTCGGGGGAGTAGAGCAGCGTCTCCTCCGCGGCGAAGCCGGGCACGACATAATCGACAGCCTGGATGAAGTTGATTATGTTGAGCATTGCGCGGTAGGGCATGGCGGCGGTTATGTCGCCCGCGACGGCGTCGGGGAGCGTGGGTCTGACATTCGAGCGGTCAAGCTCCTTTTGCCATGTGCGCTTTCCGTCGAGGATGTCGCCGTAGCGCTGAACGAGAATGTGTCCCGCGCCGAGCATATTTGTCAGCTCGCCGACCTTCTGTGCGTATTCAATCGGCTGGTTGAACGGCTGATTGAAGTTGTGGGAGCAGAGAATGGCGAGGTTCGTGTTGTTGCTCTTGAGCTCTTTATATGAGTGCCCGTTGACGACGGCGAGGTCGTTGTCGTAGTTCTCCTGGCTGACGAAGCCGCCGGGATTCTGGCAGAATGTACGAACCTTGTTCTTGAACGGCTTGGGATAGCCTATAAGCTTTGACTCGTAGAGAACATCGTTGACCTTCTCCATGACCTCGTTTCTTATTTCGACGCGTACGCCTATGTCAACCGTGCCGGGCTGATGTGAGATGTCATGCTCGGCGCAGAGCTTTTCAAGCCAGTCCGCACCGCGGCGTCCGGTGGCGATGACCGTGTGATCCGCAAAAATTTCTATGTTCTCGTCGCCCTTGCGGACATAGACCCCCTTGCATTGGTCGCCCTCAAGGATTATGTTGTCGCACTCGTAGCCGAAGAGCATATCGACGCCGTTTTCTATAAGATACTGCTCAATGGCATAGTATATGTCCTGCGCCTTCTCGGTGCCGAGGTGGCGTATCGGGCAGTCAACGAGGCGGAGCCCCGCTTTTATAGCGCGTTTTCTTATCTCCTTGACCTCTTCCTCGCGTCCGACGCCCTCAACATGGGTGTCCGCGCCGAACTCAAGGTAGATGCCGTCGGCATATTCTATAGTCTGCTGCGCAACATCATAGCCGATAAGCTCGGGGAGCTGACCGCCGACCTCGGGGCTCAGGGACAGCTTGCCGTCCGAGAATGCGCCCGCGCCGGAGAAGCCGGTCGTTATGTGGCAGAAGGGCTTGCAGTTGACGCACTTGTTGGTCTTTGCTTTTGGGCAGCGGCGCTTTTCAATCGGCTGACCCTTTTCGACCATCATAATTTTCTTGTTCGCACCCTTGCGGATAAGCTCGATTGCCGTGAATATTCCGGCGGGACCCGCTCCGATGATAACTACGTCGTATTTCATTGGTACACCTCGTTCTTTATTCGGGGAATGTTATCTCCTCGTTTATCCTTGCAACGCCGTCCGTGCCGACCTCATGAAGAGCCGGCAGGAAGAAGAGTCCGGGAGCTCTGCCGGACGGGAACAGATCGAGCAGCGGAACCATGACAAAGGCGCGCTCGGTTATTCTCGGATGAGGTAGGGTGAGCAGGAAGCTCTCGCTCTTCATGCCCTCATAGAGCAGCAGATCGAGGTCGAGGACACGCGGTCCGTCCTTTATCGTCCTCACGCGGCCGTAAGCGCCCTCAATGCCGAGACATGCGCCGAGCAGCATCTGCGCCGACAGCTCCGTCTCCACTATTATCGCGGCGTTGTAAAACAGCGGCTGAGCCTCATATCCTATCGGACGGGTCTCATAGACGTGGGAACACGCCGTTATTTTCGTCTTCGGCAGGCGGGAAAGGGAGCGCACCGCTCCGTTTATGTTCTTGAGCCTGTCCCCCATGTTTGAACCGATCCCTATAACTGCCTGCATACAGTTTGCCATAAAATCTACAGTCCTTTCGATTGATTATTCTTGCCCTTTTTATATATTTTTTCTTTCCCTGTAAATACTGACCGCAGCGAAGCCGAAATCCGCCTTCATCGGCGCGTCCGGCTTTTTGCAGGTCACTCTCACGCCCTCAATGGGCGGAAATTCTTCGAGCAGTGCGTCGGCAACACGCTGCGCGGCACGCTCGATGAGCTTGTCCTTCTGCGAAGAAAACACCCTGCGCACGCACTTTATCATCTGCGCGTAGCTGACGGTGTCGTTTAAATCGTCGCTCTCGCCTGCCTTTGAAAGCGGGATATCCGCCTCAATGTCGAGAGTGAAGAACTGCCCGTCCTCCTGCTCCTCGGGATTGACTCCGTGATAGGCGTAGAGGCGAAGCGAGTCTATGATTATTTTATCCATCATCTGCCTCCCCATATATCTTCTTCAGAGCGTCCGCGACACGCGCCGACTGGACGGCGGAAAAGACATCGTGGGCGCGGATAATATCTGCGCCGTTCAATATGCTCGCCGTGTGCAGCGCCACCGTTCCCGCGTCGCGCCTTGCGGCGTCGGTCTCGCCCGATGCCGTGCCGATAACGCGCTTTCGCGACGCGGCGGACATCAGCGCACTTCCGCAGACCTTTATTTTCCCGATATCCCTTATCAGGCGCAGGTTGTCCTCATAGCTCTTTGCAAAGCCGACTCCGGGGTCGAAGCAGAGGCTGTCAGCCGGTATCCCGTGCGACTTTGCGACCCTCGCGGCTCTGCCGAAAAAGTCGAGAACATCGTCTGAGATGCCGTTTTCATAGACGAGGACGGCGTCCGCGCCGGCGGGATTGTGCATTATTATCCACCCCGCGCCGAAGTCGCTGACGACCTTCGCCATCTCGCCGCTCGCTTCGCCGCTGACATCGTTGATTATCCTTGCGCCGTGCATGAGAGCCGTGCGCGCACATTCGGGATAAAAGGTGTCAACGCTTATCGGAACGGTTATTCTGCCTTTTAATAAATCGAGCACAGGAATGAGCCTCGCGTTTTCCTCCTCGGCGGAGAGCCTTGTTGAGCCGGGGCGGGTAGATTGTGCGCCGACATCGATGATATCCGCGCCGAGCGTCTGCATCTCGAGCGCGTGCTCAAGAGCCTTCTGCGGCTCGTCCCATTTGCCGCCGTCCGAAAAGGAGTCGGGAGTTATATTGAGTATCCCGCACACAAGGGTGTGGGAGGATGTGTCAAAAATAAATCTCTCCATAGTATCGCCTTATTTTGTCAGAAGTGATATTGCCTCGGCGCGTGCTCTCGCATCCGAGCGCATCGTGCCGCGCAGAGCGGAGGTCCTTGTCTGCGCACCCGACGCACGCGCTCCGCGCATCGTCATGCACAGGTGCTCCGCTTCGATAACTACCGCCACGCCGAGCGGGTCGAGCTGTTCATCGAGGAAGTCCGCAATCTGGGAGGTCAGTCTCTCCTGAAGCTGAGGTCTGCGCGCGAAGCTGTCAACTATCCTTGAGAGCTTCGACAGACCTATAACCTTGCCGTCACGCGGGATATATGCTATATGCGCCCTGCCGATGAACGGCAGAAGATGATGCTCGCACATGGAATACATCGGAATGTCGCGGACGATGACCATCTCCTCGTTGTTTTCTTCGGTAAAGAGCTTGACATGGTGCGTCGGGTCATCCTCAAGCCCCGAAAAAATCTCTTCGTACATCCTGGCGACCCGTTCGGGCGTTTCGACAAGACCCTCTCTGTTCGGGTCTTCGCCGACCGCCGCAAGTATCTCACGGACAGCCGCCTCGATTCTCTTTTTGTCCATTATTCCACCCCGATTATACGAGAATAAATTCGATGACACAGTGGGTGTCGTCGGCGATATAATTTATCTGCGTTGTTGAAAATCCGCCCCTGCCCGCGTCGGCGATGCTGAGAATCCTGTAAATTTCCTCTTTTTTCAGCAGAGAGTAGAGGGCTTTTTGATAAGCGTCTTCAGACGAGAATCGGACATCGAGCTTGTCGCCCGACTTATGCCCGCCGAACATATTTGAGAGCGCGGTTTTCGTCTCGGCGTCGTAGCCGTCAAACTGTCTGCCGAGCTTGACGAAATAGTTGTTCTCCGTCGCGGTGCAGCAGGCGGACGCATCGGAAAATGTGTGAGTTTTCAGAAGCTCCTCATCGGTGATGTTGAAATAGGCAAAACGCTTGTTCTGCGCCGTCCCCTCGCCGATGGGATCGTCCCATGTCAGGTCGAGATTATATGGCTGACCGTCGATAAAGACGATATTCCACATATGACCCTCGCTCGCGCCGTCATCGCGCTCCGCCGTGCCGGTGATGACATAATTTTCTATTCCCGCTTTGTCAAGCAGGAGCTTCGCAGCCTTTGCGTATCCCTCGCAGGAGGCGGAGCCGTTGACGAGCACTCCGTAAGCGGAGCTTGCAACGAGCTTGTCGGAGTCGGTATATTTGCACGAGTCGATTATCGTGTCGTGAATAAGCAGCTCCCTGTCAAAATCGGAAGAGCATTCGGCTATCTTGTCGCCCAGCTCGTCGGTCTTTGACTGAAGCTCGGCTTTCTTCTGCTTATATTCCTCTGCGGTCATGGCGTATTCGCAGCTGAACCAGAATTTGCGCTCCCGCGAGACGAGCATACATTCGCGCCCGAGCATTATCAGCTCCGGATTGTCGTACATCACCGCGAGCCAGACCTTTTCGAGCTCGTCGTTGCTGAGCTCGGGAATCTCAATCTCCTCGGGAAACGACTCGATGTTGCTTAGTATGGAGTTGTATGCGCATTTCCCGTTTTCGCTCAGCTCGCCGAAGTAGTGATTGAAGTCGCCGAACGCAGACACAGGCTCGGATGAGGGTATCTCGCTCACCTTTTTCACCGAGCATCCGCTGAATATGAGCGTCAGCGCCAGCAGAAGTGCCGCAGGACACAGAAGCTTTCTTGCCAAATGACCGCCCCCTTGTTTTATAAACGGTTATTTTCCGCGCCTGCCGGACTCAACGGTCAGCTCGCCGGCGGAAGAAACGGAGGTGTATTTTATATCTCCCGCCGCCATCGCGGAGAGAGAGCTCTCACAGCGCGAGAAATCGACTATCGATATGTCGGTGTCCAGGGAGTCGATTATCTGCGAGAAATAGTTGCGCCCGGAGGCGAGATAGGTCTTGTTGATATACTGTGAAAACAGCACGCAGAGCAGCTCCCCCTGCATCTGCGCTCCGCCGCCTGATGGGGTCAGGCAGTAGCGGAAATATTTGAGCAGCGTCTCGCCCTTGACGGTCTGGTTGCCGGGCATGAGCGAGAGCGACAGCTCCTTCGTCTTATAGCTTATGCGCTCGGGCACGGAAATCTGCGCGCCGGAGAGCACGTTTATGGCATTTTTGAACTGGCTTTCCGTTGAAACGGCGTATTTGTCCGTCGTGAAGCCGCAGAGAGCGTCAACAGCCTTCTTGAGCTCCTTCGAGCCGCCGGTCTTGTATAATCCCTCAAGGCTGTTCTGACTGCCGGAGACCTCCGCCGCCGTATCGGGAGAAAAGGCGCACACGCGCACCTCGCCGGAGTCAAGGTCGGCATTGACCGCAGCGACAAAATAGAGCGCGTCTTTTTCATCCGAGACGCAGGCGAGCATAAAAGTCGCCTTGCCGCTCAGCTGAGCGAGAGCCTCGTCCGTGCTCCCTTCGGTTGATTCGATCTCTTTTTGAGGGAACAGATCGGCGGTCGAGATTCGGTGCGATTTGAATATATAGGCTACCGAGAGGAGCGCGAACGCGAGAAGAAAGCCGACAAAACCGAGCACGAAAAGTCTGAACCGCTTTGTCTGCTTTTCCTGTGTTGTGCGGAATTTCATTCCCTTTCTTTTCGCCATGCGATCGCCTCCTGTTATTTATAAAGTATTGCCGCCGAATATGCGCCGAGAGGGACGATGAGCCCGTCGGCGGAGCTGCCGAAGAGCGCGGACGCGCCACGCCAGCGTTCGGGGACGGTGTATTCTATCTCATGGCAGTTTGCGTTCGCGATTATCAGCGCACTGCCTTTTTTTGAATTGCGCTCATATGCGATGCAGCCGAGTGCCGAGGATATGCAGTTGAATTCTCCGTCGATGAATGCGGAACAGAGCTTTCTTATCCTGCCGAGAGTTCTGTAGTGGTCGAGCAGCTCCGCGTTTTCGTTCCCCCAGGGGAAGCAGGCGCGGTTGAAAGGATCCTCGCCGCCCGCAAGCCCGACCTCGTCGCCGTAATAGACGCAGGGCACTCCTGGGAGAGTGAACTGCAAAACCGAGGCGAGCTTCAAAAGCTCAATACCCTTTTGATATTGCTCGTCGGTCAACAGCCCCCTGTCGCGCCCGTTCTTCGTCTGCTCGATATCGCCGCGCCCGAGCCGCGTTACGGCGCGAACGGTGTCGTGAGTGCCAATATGGTTCATCAGCGTGTCGAGCGACGCGGGAGGATAGTGTTCGACTATGTTTTCCACGCACTCGCGAAGTTCTTCCGCGTCTGCGGTGCGGACAAAGGCTATAACGGCGTTGGCAAACGGATAGTTCATCACGCTGTCCAGCTCGCCGCCGAGAAGATATCTGCGGCGGTGTCCGTAGCTTATCTTGTCTGTCGCGTCCTCCCAGACCTCGCCGTAGATAAACGCATCGCGTCTCTCTTTCCTGACCGCCTCGTGGAAGCGGTCGAGAAATTCGTCGGGCAGCTCGTCCGCCACATCGAGCCGCCAGCCCGACGCGCCGAGGCGAAGCCAGTGCCGCGCAACGCCGGTTTCGCCGGTCAGAAACTCCAGCACACCGGGATCTGTCTCGTTGAGCTCCGGCAGGATGTCAACGCCCCACCAGCAGGCGTAATCGTCCGGCCAGCAACGGAAATTATACCACGAGCGGTAGGGCGAATTTTTGTCGCAATATGCACCCTTGCCGCCGTAAGACGAAAATTTGTCAAAATATCTGCTGTCCGCGCCCGTGTGACTGAACACGCCGTCGAGCAGAATCTTTATCCCGTGCCCTTCGGCGCTTTTGCAGAGGGATTTGAAATCCTCTTCTGTGCCGAGCATCGGGTCGATTTTCATATAGTCGCCCGTGTCGTATCGGTGGTTCGAGCGTGCGGAGAAGATTGGATTTAAATATATGCAGGTGACGCCGAGGCTTTCAAGATAGCCGAGCTTTTCCTCGATACCCCTGAGGTCGCCGCCGAAAAAGTCGTATTTTTCGATTTTTCCGTCTGAGTCCGGCTCCCAGTCGGGTTCTTCGCCCCAGAGGGAGTGATATTCAGCCGCCGGCTTGTTTTTTGGCAGTGGAGTTTTGCCGGAGCGGCAGAATCTGTCCGGAAAAATCTGATACATCACGCCGCCGCGAAGCCACAAGGGCGTGTCGCAGCTTTTGCGGTATACGGTCAGCCGCCAGCGCGAGCCGTCGCCGATGACGGCACTGCCCTTATTTTCGAGGGATATTTTTTTTGAGCCCCAAGGGGTGTCGTATTCAAAATAATACCAGACTATCCCCGCATTTTCGGGCGCGGCGGTCTCAAGAATCCACCATTCCTCGTTTTCGCCCTGCATTCGCTCCCACGAGAAAGAGGAATATTCTCTCTCACCGCCGTCCGTTTCAAGAATGAGGCGAACCGCACTGCACTGCTCCGAGCGGGGCAGAACTATCCTGAAAATCATATCCTCACCCGAACGAACAGCCGCGCCGGGCGAGAGATGATATTTTTTTCTCGAATTGTAGGGGATAAAATGCATTTAAATCGGCCTTTATTTCGTGAGGATATAGGTGCTGTCGGAGCTTGAAGCCGCGCTCTTCATCTCAATGACCTTCTTCGAGGCGGGGAAATTGCGTTGAGCGTCCGCCTTGAGGGAGCTGAGATCGACCGCGAAAGCTGAGGCGTTTGCGCTCCAGAGAGAGCCGTTATATATATCGCTGCTGCCGCCTGCCGCCGCGTCACCCTTCATCGCGCAGATAACGGGAGTGTCGGAGCACGCGGAGACGCAGGAGTTGACAAAGTTTACGAGCGTGGCATTTCTCGACACCGAGCCCTCTCCGTCAAATGTCGCGGCGGTCGAGTTGAGGTCGGGGAACTGAACTCCGTCGAGCAATATCGCGTCAACGCCGAGGCTCTTTACCTCATTGACGACCTCGAGCAGATAGTTCTGAGCCGCCTGAGAATATGGGTTGAGCCACGGCTTGCCGCCCTTTGAAGCTTCGTTGTCGAGCCAGATGGTCTGCGTTTTGTTGTAGTGAACAGCCAGGGTGCGGTCAACACGCGGCATAAGAGAGTCCTTGAAGCAGTATATGCGAGCAACGACCTTTATGCCCGACTGTTGAATTTTTTTGACGCTCTCGGCGGCGTTCGCCTGAGCCTTTGTGGAGGGAGTCTTGCCCTTTATCGCCGCTATCGACGACGGATAGCTGAGATAGCCGGACGCATCCTTGAAGTCAATAACCACGGCATTCTGACCCGCGCTCTTGAGAGAGGCAACGAACTGATCGAGCTCACTGCCGCCCGCGAGCAGAGAGACGCTGCCGACGCGAGCCTTTATCTCATCGGAGGTCTGCTGTTCCGACGAGGAGTCGCTCTTGCCGCCGTCGCCGTCTGTGCCGTCCTTTTTGCTCTCATCGGCATTCTGAGTGGTGTCAACCTTCGCGTCGGAGATGCCGAGGAGCGTGTCGGTGACGAAAAACGCCGCAGTGAAGACAACAGCCGCGCCGAGAACGCACGCAAGGATTATTCCGACTATCCTGTTGCGTCTGCGCTCGGTGTAGCTCTTGCGGCGCTTTGAGCCACCTGCCGCGTGCTTGCTGAACGCGGTTATGCTCCTGCGAGTGCCGGGAGAAAAATACTTGTCATATTTGCTGCGCTTTGCCATTTTTCATCATCCTCTGTGCTGCGCGGCGGGCAATGACATTATCCGCCGGCATCGGAATTTTTGTTAAAGTTATGAGAACAGGGAGCTGCCCGAGAAGCCCGAGAACGCGAGCGAGAGCAGCGCGACATAGATAAACGCCGCCGGAGTGCCGCGGAAGGCCTTGGGAATATCCTTGTTCTGTGAGATTATGTGCAGCCCCTTGCATACGAGAGTCGCCGCGAGAATGAAAGCGAGACCCGCTCCGATGCCGGAGCCGATGCTCTCGGGGAGGGTATAGGCCGCGCTGCGGTTGAGCAGGGGAGTTGCGAGGACGAGAGTGTTGAGCGCCGCCATGCCGAGCGTGCCGAGGAACTTCTCGGTAGCACCGAGGGCGAGCTTTAGTATGAGTCCTGTTATCAGGAAAACCGCAATAAGCACGCCGCTGAACATTGCAAAATGCAGTGCCGAGGGCAGAGCGGCGAGCACGGGGATCATTTCGAGCGCACGGCAGGCGAGTGCCGTGACGGTCGAGAAAAATGCTATCATCGCCGAGAACATCCAGAGTCTGCGCGGCTTTTTCGCGAGCATAAGGGCCTCGCTCGCCGCGTAGCCGCCGTTGAAGACGAGATTCTGAATGAACACGGTGTATAATGCTGTGGAGAGCAGATCAAAAAACCAGGTCATGTTCATTTGTCTCCCTCCTTCTTTTCGTCGGAGTCAAGTTCCTTTGCCTCGTCAAACAGGCGGTTGAACTCAGAGCCGTAATCCACGTCGCCGGTTTTTTCGTCGGCGAATATGTCGGAAAGGTCAAATTTGCCCTCGCCGTCGAGAGGCTCGAAGTGAGCCAGATCGTCATCTTCGGGGTCAGTGTCTTCGACGGTTTCTTCGATTTCAACCGTTTCCTCCGTCTCGACAGTCTCCTCTGTCTCGGAAGCTTCTTTCGCTTCTTCTTCGGGAGTGCCGTCCCCGACGGAGCTTTCCTTCTCCGCTTCGTCGGCGGGATCTTCCTTGGCGGGAGCCGTATTCTCGGGGAGGTTCTTCTTGCTGACTATGACCGAGGTCTTTTTTATCTTCATCTCGGTCTCCGCTGCGTGTTCGGGGAAGCGCTTGTTTATCAATGCTTTGAGCGCGGCGGCGAAAAACGCGAGAACCAAAAATCCGCCGAACGGCATGAGAATGGCGGGATAGGTTATCGGAACCTTGACATTCGCACCCCATAGGGTCGATGAACCGAGGATCTCGCGCAGCGCACCGACGGGGATAATGACCGCCGCATAGCCGAGAGCAGTTGCCACCGCGTCAAAGAACGCATGGCGCAGGTCGGTCTTGACCGCGAGCTTCTCACAGTGCAGGGCGATTATTGAGTTTGCCGCCGTCAGAGCGAGATATATACCCGCACCCAGGCTGATTTCGGGCATAAACAAGTCAATTGCGTATATGATTCCGGCGATTATCGCCGTGCCGATGAACAGATATATCGCGACTCTTATCCACCTCGGGATCTTTTTCAGTGCGAGACAGGCGAAAACCTGCGTTATAATGAGAACCGGAAAGAACGCCGCCGCGAGCAGGACAGCCGTCTTGAGCGTCGTCGCAACTGCGACTATCGCGCACAGTCCCGCAGCCTGGATGAGCACGGGGTTATGGATAAACGTGCTGCTGAACAGCGCGTCGGAGAAGGAGTATTTTCTGCCTGAACTCATGCCGGCTCACCTCCCTTTATTTCCGCTTTCTGTTTTCTCTTTTCCGCGCTTCTTGCCATCGACTTTTCAATGAATTTGTGGTAGCCGACCTTTCTCAGCGCACTGTCAACTATCGGCCAGAAGGCGTTGGTGAGCAGTATGCCGAAGCAGGTGCCGTCCTCAAACGTGCCGAAGTAGCGGAGTATCATGCATACTATTCCGGCAAATGCGCCGTAGATAAATCTTGTCAGCGGATGCTTCGGACTCGTGCCGGGGTCGGTGACGAAGAATATGCCCGAAAAGAGCAGACTTCCTGCGCACAGCTCGGTGAGCAGCGACACCGGTCTTGAAAACGATCCGCGGGGGAAAATTACCGCAAGCAGGGAACAAACGGTCAAAAAACCGAGGGCATTTAAGAGCCTTTTCGGCTTGCCTGCGGCGAGTAGGGCGCAGGAGCCGAGTAGCGCGACCGAGCAGCAGGTGCCGAGCGCACCGGAGACATTGCCGGATATCATCGACATTATGCCGACTGAGCTCATGTGCTGAATTCCGCCCGCACTCAGCTGGGCGGCGAGGGAGGAGCCCGCGTCAAAGACCTCGAACGACGCCGAGTCGATGGCGGGATATTTGAAAACCTCATCCGGGAAGCAGACGGTCAAAAACGCCATGCCTGCCGCAACGGGCACAAAAGGAGCTTTGCGCGCCGAACCGAACGGGATTTTTGCAACGAGAATGGCGAACGCCGCACCCGCGCCTATCAGCCAAAGCGGGGCGGTAGCGGGCAAAAGCATGGCAATTGCGAAGCCCGTGAACACCGCGTGCATATCCGACAGGCTGTGAAGCTTCTTTTTCATTATCAGCAGCGCGGCTGCCTCAACGGCGACTGCGCTTATAATTCCCGTAAGTATCGCCCTGAATGCGAGCGCACCGTAGTAATACCAGCTGACGATAGCGGGGGCTGCGAGCATGAGCAGATAGCTCGAATAAGGACTTTTAGGCGCTTTTATGTGTTTGAGTTTTGCCATAAAACCAACCTTTCCGTTTGCCGGCTTGCTGCGCTGGCAAAAATTTTGCATTGCACGCCGCAGGGGCGCGTAATATTATATAAGACAGAGGATTTTATTTTTTCTGAGGAGGGGACGCGCCTTGAAGATACAGTCTCCGGCTGAAAACAGGATAACCATTGAGCTTTCGGCACGCGATATGGACGCACTCAATATTACATATGAGCAAATGGACTACTCGAATATTGAGACGCGCCGCGTGGTATGGACTCTGCTCGACAGAGCGGGTCACGAATTGAAGCGCGACATCGATCCGAGCGGGCGGATGATAATCGAAGCGGCGCCCGCAGGCAAGGGAGGGTGCGTCTTGAAATTCACCCTCTGCGCCGACGGCGGCAGGGGAGTCCGTCAGAGCCCGTCGATAAAGAAATGGGAAAATACGGCGGTCTATGAGTTTAACTCGCTCGACGATGTTATGGATGCGGCACACGCGCTCGGCAGAAGCGTTGAAAACAGCGGACTGTATGAGTCGGGCGGCGTCTACCGCCTGCTTTTAGGCGAGAGTATTTCCGATGCGCCGGAGCATGTCCTCAGCGAATTCGGAACACAGATAATTTCTTTTGCCGCCGCCTCGCACACTCGGGAGCACTGGCGTTGCATCGCCGAGGGCGGCGCGGTGAAAAAGCTTTCCGGCAATTGATTATTGACAGCCGGCGGCGATATTTTTCATTTCGGCTATCGCCTTTGCCGGATCGTCCGCGCCGAAAACCGCGCTCCCCGCGACAAAGACGGTCGCGCCGCGTCGGGCGGGCTCTTCAATGGTTTTTGCGGATATTCCGCCGTCAACCTGAATCTCAATATCAACGGAGCGTTTCTCACACTCCTCGCGCAGTGCGCTTATCTTCGGCATCATGTCCGCCATGAACTTCTGACCGCCGAAGCCGGGCTCAACGGTCATGATGAGCACCATGTCGAGCTTGTCGAGATACGGAAAAACGCTCTCGACGGGGGTGCCGGGCTTGACGGAGAGCGCCGCCCTGCAGCCCGACGAGCGGATGAGGTCGATAGTCTCATCGACCGGGGAATCCGATTCGATGTGGAATGTGATAACATCCGCGCCCGCCTTGACAAAGTCGGGGATATATCTGAGCGGCTCGCTTATCATAAGATGAACGTCAAAGACGAGCGAGCTTTTGCCGCGAATACTTTTTATGATCGGTGCGCCGAAGGTTATGTTGGGCACGAAATGCCCGTCCATCACATCGAGATGGAGCCAATCCGCGCCGGCTTTTTCTATCATCGCGGCCTGCTCTCCCATACGGGAGAAGTCGCCCGCAAGCATTGAAGGAGCGATCTTTATCATCGTTTTTGCGTCCTTTCGTATTTTCGTACATACCTTGTATCATTATACCAACTAAATCCCGTTTAGTCAATCGCGGCGGGGCGTCTTTGCAAGTCTTTACAAACGGTTAAAATTATGGTATTCTTTAACAGAGAAAATGGGTTCGGTATGTGTGCAGAGATCCCCGAAAAAGGAGAAAAAGAAAATGAATGTTTATGATTTTGACAACACCATCTATGACGGAGAGAGCTTTATCGACATGTTTATCTTTCTTTTTAAGAAAGACCCTTCGCTCGTTAAGTATGTTCCGGATGTTATAAACGGGCTTTACAAATACACAAAGGGCACGATAAACGCCGAGGAAGCTCTTGAGGAGTATGCCGATGTCGTCACCGACTACTACAACAGCATCGAGGACTTCGACGCGCTCGTTACCGAGTTCTGGGATGCGAATATCCACAAGATAAAGCCGTTTTATTTCCGCCAGAGGCAGGACGACGACATAATAATCTCCGCGAGCCCCGAGGTTCTGCTCGACGATGTTATGCACCGGCTCAACATCAAGAACTACATCTGCTCGCGCACTGACGGCAACGCGCACATAACCGACCTCTGCTTCCGCGGCAGAAAGGTCGAGCTGTTCAAGGAGATGTATCCGGACACCATGATCGACAATTTCTATACCGATTCCGTCAACGACACCCCGATGATGGAGATCTCCGAGCACGCGTTCCTCGTCTCCGGCAACAAGATAAAGCAGGTAAAGTAAAAATAAAAACTCAAAGCCTCCGTGTGATATCATGCGGAGGCTTCTTGACGCGCTCAAGGCGATAGACAGATGGGAAGGAGGAACAGACACTCCCCCACAGCCAGCTTTCTAATAAAAAAGCTTCTATAGACAACAAAAATCCCACCGAGCAAGGTGGGATTCTTTTTAATCAAAACTGCCAAAAGGGGTGTGCGGTACACCGTCAACTGAATATGAGCGTTGTGATACTCAGACCAGGAATTTCGACCTCCTGTTTATATTCCCCATCGTAGGTGAGCTTGAGATCGTACTGCTCGTTTGTGGTGTATGTCCTGAGGCTGTCTCTGCCGCTGATGCCCTCGAAGTTGAAGGTGCAGCCCGCATCGTCGTTGACGATGACGACGACAATGCTGCCGTCCGGCGTGAGGAATGACGCGCAGTTGGTCTTGTTGAGGATAACAAAGCCCAGCTGATTTTTTATCTTCCACGCGACGCGGTCGTTGACATCCTTTTCGTTGGAGATGACCTTGCTGCCGACGGGGACGAACTTCGAGAAATGCGCAAGCGCGTTGTATCGCTTGGCGGTGTAATATTCGTTACACTCGTGGTCGGCGATGATGAGTCCGTCGGAGTTGTCGCCCCATTCGCTGACTGCGACCCACGAGGTCCACGCCGTGGCGTTTGAATACATGATATCCTGGCATATCGTCCTCGCCATGGTGCGCGCACCGGATATCGACCTCGTCGTGCTGTGGCAGGGCAGCTCGCACCACTCGTCCATCTCAACCGTCACATCGGGATAGTATCTTCTCAGATACTGACCCCAGACCTTTTTGAGCAGATAGTTCGTATCGGACCAGTAGGAGTGATAGGAATATGTCGCCATGACGCTGCTGAGCTCTTCGTCCTTGCTGATTTTCTTTATATACTCAAATGCGGGGTTGCCTATTTTCGAGACCTCGCACATGGACATTTTGACATTGAGCCCGCGCTCTTTTATGCTCTTGGCAAACATGCGGTAGAGCTTGAACATCTCCTCCTCATCGTAGTGGCAGCCCTCCTGATAGACGTTGTCGCCGCCCCATGAGACAAGCGGCTCGTTTATCGGGCTTATGTATTTCACGGGCACGCCGAGCTCTATAAAATGCTCGGTTATGTCGAGAAAATAATCGACATATTCCTGATAACATTCTGTTTTTAGGTTGTTCTGGTGCTTCTTCAGTCCGCCGCTCGCCTGACCGGAAACGGTCATTGAAAAGTGCGGCGAGTTTGAAAACAGAACGACGGAGTCAATGCAGCCGTAGCTCATGCAGAGCTTCAGCATATTCATGGCGTTCGCGTCCTGCGACCAGTCGTATTCATATTTGCCGGTCTTTTCGTTATATACGAGGAAGCTCGAAGTGCTCTTCCACGAATCGGGATCGAGACGGGAGTTTGGGTTCTGCTTTTCGCCCGAGCCGACATTGTATCTGTATATGTTCAGCCCAAGCCCCTCCTTGCTGTAGAGAAGCTTTGCGATCTCGTCGGCGTTTTTGCTCCCGCCCGCGACCTGCGCCCACCATGCCGCCGCCGAGCCCCAGCCGTTTATTTCCTGGAGCGTCTCCGTCTCATTTACCGTGAGCGTCACGCGGCTCGTATCCTGAGTATTTTTGATGTTTGAGACATTTATTGAGCCGGTGATGAACAGTGAGACCAGAAAAACGGCTACGTTATAAAGAGCTTTTTTGACATTTGCCATTGTCATCCCTCCTGATACCACAAGTTTATCAGAAGAAATATAAAAGGTCAACCGAAAAATCGAAAAGAGAGCCGGTCAGTCAGCGTGAAATGCGATATCGTTCAAATGAAAATCCCCCGTATGTCCTGCATACGGGGAGATTTTTTAAAGTATGATGAGATTCTTCGGCGCGTGGGTGAGTCCGCGGCTGCCGTCCTCCGTGATGAGCACCATATCCTCTATTCTTACTCCGAAAAGTCCGGGCAGATAGATGCCGGGCTCCGCAGTGACAAGGTGTCCGGGGGCGAGCATCTCTTTCGAGCGGGGCGATACGCGGGGCTGTTCGTGAATTTCAACGCCGACACCGTGACCTGTGCCGTGACCGAAGAATTCGCCGTAGCCCGCGTCGGTTATGACATCGCGTGCGGCTTTGTCCGCGTCGGCGCAGGAGACGCCGGGAGCCATCTTCTCCATCGCGGCGAGCTGCGCTTCGAGGACGGTGTTGTAAATCTTCTTCTGCTCTTCGCTTACGGAGCCGACTGCGACGGTTCTCGTCATGTCGCTGTGATATCCGCCGACGACTGCGCCGTAGTCCATGGTGATGAAGTCGCCGTTTTCAATTCTTTTGTCCGAGGGCACTCCGTGCGGCATCGAGGAGTTGACTCCGCTGACGGCAATCGTCTCAAACGAGAGAGCCTCCGCGCCGTTTCGCAGCATATAGTAGTCAAGCTCGAGCTGAATTTCGCGCTCGGTCACTCCGGGCTTTATAAATTCAAGTATATGGTCGAAGGCGCGCTCGGCTATAGTCTGCGCCTCGCACACGAGCTTCACCTCGTCGTCGGATTTCACCATTCTCAGCGCGTCTATCGCACGGTCGGCGTAGTTCTCGGTGCAGATGCCTGTGTCGGGAATCCACTTTGTGAACTCCTCAAAGCGGGCGACGGTGAGTCTAGTCGTCTCAACGGCGAGGTTGTTTATTTTAAATTCGCTCATCAGCTGCGGCAGCTCGGTGCTCAGCTCCTTTGTGAGCCTGACCGGGCAGACGGTTATCTTCTTCTGCGCCGCCTCGATATAGCGCGAGTCGGTGAGGAATACCGTACCGTTTCTCGAAATGAGCAGAACGCCGTCCGACGACGGGAACGAGGTGAAATAGCGCCTGTTCTCTTCGGATATTATCAGTGCACCGTCGAGCTCCGACGGCAGAAGTGAAAGAAACTTGTCAAAAATCATTCCCTGTTCCTCCTTTGATTGCTTTGAAAAAGGCGGTGAGAAAGCCCTTTCCCACCGCCTTTAAGTGTACAGTTGTACAGTGCAGGTACTTATTTGTACTTGCGCTTGCGAGCCGCCTCAGACTTCTTCTTTCTCTTGACCGAAGGCTTCTCATAGTGCTCTCTCTTGCGAACCTCCTGGATAACTCCGTCTCTGGAGGTCTGTCTCTTAAAACGCTTGAGTGCGCTCTCGAGAGATTCATTCTCTTTAACTTTGACCTGACTCATTAATATTCCCTCCCTCCGCTGCAATTGCAAGGGCTAATCAGCATAAGCTTGCCTCTAATTATACAACAGGTGAATTTTATTGTCAACCGCTTGGGGGGATTTTTTATGTTTGATTAAAATATCCTTTTACTGCGGCTTTACAACGAGGTTGACGAGCTTGCCGGGGACATAGAGCTCCTTTATGAACGCCATGCCGTCAGTGAACTCCCTGACCTTGTCGAGCTGCTTGGCTGCGGCAATCGCGTCGTCGGCTTCGATATCGGCGGGCACGGTGAAGCGGTCGCGGACTCTGCCGTTTACCTGAACGGCAATCTCTATCTCGTCGTCAACGCATTTGCTCTCGTCATAGTCGGGCCACTTCGCGGTCGAGCACAGACCTTTTTCGCCGATCTGCTCCCACATCTCCTCGCACAGGTGCGGAGCGAACGGGCAGAGCAGGCGAATGAACACGGACAGCTCGTCCTTTGTCAGCGTGCCGGCATCGTTTATCTCGTTGAGGCAGGTCATCATCGCGGCAATCGCGGTGTTGAACTTCATGTCCTCAATATCCTGCGAGACCTTCTTGACGGTCTTGTTCATTATCGATTCGAGCTTCTTGGTCGTGCCGGCGCCCTCGGCGATATCCGACAGGGACGCGACTCTCTCGAGGAAGCGCTTGCAGCCCTTGACGCCGCTCTCTTTCCACGGGGCGGAGGCGGAGTAGTCGCTCATGAACATTATATATGTGCGCAGGGTGTCTGCGCCGTATTTTTTGATAACATCGTCGGGGTCAACAACATTGCCGCGGGACTTCGACATCTTCACGCCGTCCGCGCCGAGCACGAGTCCGAGACCCGAACGTTTCGCATACGGTTCAGGAACGGGAACCTCGCCGATATCATAGAGGAAGCGGTGCCAGAAGCGCGAGTATATAAGATGGCGCGTGACGTGCTCCATGCCGCCGTTGTACCAGTCAACGGGGAGCCAGTATTTGAGCTTGTCCTTGTCTGCAAAGCACTTGTCGTTGTGCGGATCGATGTAGCGCAGGAAATACCAGGACGAGCCTGCCCACTGGGGCATGGTGTCCGTCTCGCGCTTCGCGGGTGCGCCGCACTTCGGGCAGGTGCAGTTGACGAAGGAATCTATTTTTGCAAGCGGGCTTTCGCCGCCCTCGCCGGGCTCAAAGTTCTCAACATCGGGGAGCTTGAGCGGCAGCTCGTTTTCGGGCACGGCGACCATGCCGCAGTGCGGGCAGTGGATAATCGGGATGGGCTCGCCCCAGTAACGCTGGCGGTTGAATGCCCAGTCCTTCATCTTGTACTGAACGCCCTTCTCGCCGATGCCGCGCTCCTTGAGAAACTCAAGCATCTTTTCTATAGAATCCTTCTTGTTGTCCGTTCCGTTGAGGAAATCGGAGTTTATCATCTCACCGTCGCCGGTGTATGCTTCTTTTTCAATGTCGCCGCCCTTGATGACCTGAACGATGTCAATGCCGAAAGTCTTTGCAAAATCCCAGTCGCGCTGATCGTGGGCGGGAACAGCCATGATGGCGCCGGTGCCGTAGCCCATCATAACATAGTCGGAGATAAATATCGGAATTTCCTTGCCGTTGACAGGGTTAACAGCCGTAAGACCGCCGAGCCTGACGCCGGTCTTGTCCTTGACGAGCTGGGTGCGCTCGAACTCGGTCTTTTTGCCGCATTCGGCGCGGTATTTTTCAACCTCGTCCATATTCGAGATGCGCTCTGCATATTTGTCAATGAGAGGATGCTCGGGAGCCATGACCATGAAGGTCACGCCGAAAAGGGTGTCGGGGCGGGTGGTGTATATGCGCAGCGTCTCGTCCGTTTTCGAGAGGGTGAAGTTGACGAATGCGCCGGTCGAGCGACCGATCCAGTTCTCCTGCTGAGCCTTGATATTCGCCGGAAAATCGACATGTCTGAGTCCGTCCAGAAGCTTGTCGGCATATTCGGTTATGCGCAGGAACCAGACATCCTTTGATTTTTGGATAACGTCGCTGTGGCAGATGTCGCACTTGCCGCCCTGGGAGTCCTCGTTGGAGAGTACGCATTTGCAGCTCGGGCAGTAGTTGACGAACGCCTTGTCGCGGAAAACAAGTCCGTTCTCGAACATCTTGAGGAAAATCCACTGTGTCCACTTGTAGTAGTCGGTGTCGGTCGTGTCGATAACGCGGCTCCAGTCGAATGCGAAGCCGACGCGCTTGAGCTGACCGGTAAAATTGCGGATGTTCTGATCGGTGACTGTGCGCGGATGGGTGCCGGTCTTTATTGCGTAGTTCTCGGCGGGAAGTCCGAATGCGTCGAAGCCTATCGGGAACAGGACGTTATAGCCCTGCATTTTGCGCTTGCGGCAGATGACCTCCATGCCGGAATAAGCCTTGATGTGGCCGACATGCATACCTGCGCCGCTCGGATAGGGGAACTCGATGAGCCCGTAAAACTTGGGCAGAGAGAAATCGTCAACGGCTTTAAAGGTTCCCTCCTTCTCCCAGCGGTCCTGCCACTTCTTTTCAATGGATTTGAAATCGTAGTTTGCCATTATTTATGTCATTCCTTTCGGATGTTCTCTCTCAGTCGGTCAGCAGGTCGCTGATGTCGAGCTGCTGCGCGTCGTTCCAAAGGCGCTCAAGATTGTAGTATTCGCGCTGATCCTTTTGGAACAGGTGGACGAGCACGCTGCCGAAGTCGAGCAATATCCAGCCGGTCGCACGTCCCTCAATGTGTTCGGGGGCTGCTCCGAGCTTGCCCATCTCGTATTCGAGATCGTCCGCGAGGCTCTTGACATGGGTGTTTGAAGTACCGGTTGCAATGACAAAATAGTCGGAGACTATTGTCAGCTCCTCGGTCTTTATCGCCGTGATATCCAGCGCCTTTTTCCTGTCGAGTATTTTAACTGTTTCGTTTGTCAGCTCTCTGGGGGTCATTTCTCTGAACTCCTCTCGGTTATAAGTTCGTTATAGCAATCAACGCTCGACGGGTCTATTGTTTTACCGTCGGCGAGGAGCTTTGATATGCAGTATCTCTGGGTGTAGAGCATTGCGGATTCTATCGACTGCTCCGAAAGCTCGCGCACCTTGTCAACGTCCGGATATTTTCTGTCCTCGCTTATAAAATCAGCGAGATAGACTATCTTTTCGAGCTTCGTCATTCCCGCCTTGCCGGTCGTGTGCCAGCGCACCGCGCCGATGACATCCCCGTCGGCGATATGAAGCTCTGTTTTTAAGAAAGCCGCTCCGGCTATCGCGTGCCAGAGCTTGCGGTTCAGCCGTTCGGACGGAGATAATATTATATCAGCTTTTTTTATTATTTGCAACTGCTCCTCGGGCGCGGCATTTTTCATCACATCGTGCAAAAGTCCCGCAAAATAAGCCTTTTCGGGGTCTGCGCCGTACAGCTCTGCGAGGTGGCGGGCACTCTTCGCAACGCCGAGGGAGTGGATGTATCTGTAGTCATCGAGCTTATTCTTCAGCAGCTCGTCATATTCTTTGTATTTCTCGGGTAAGTTCAAGTGTAAAGCCCCTTTTTTTCGATATAGTTGCGCACTTCGTCGGTGAGAAGCTCCTGCGTGCTCTCGTGCTCGGATATTTTGCGGCGAATGATGGTCGAGCTTACTTCAAAGACCGGTATCTCAATGAACTTTATCTTCTTTATTTCCTCCTGCGTGAACCTGCCCTCAAGCTCCGGAACAAATCCGTGCTTGCGTGAGGCGGCGCAGAGGGTAGCCATCATCAGTATGTCGTGGTAGCGGTACCACTCGTCAAAGGTCGCAAGCATATCTGAACCGACTATCAGGAACAGCTCGGCATCCGGGTAAATCTTCTTTATCTCGCAGAGCGTGTCATAGGTGTAGCTTTTGCCAACGCGGAGAAGCTCCGTGTCCGAGACGAAGAAGCTTCTGTTGTCCTCAAAGCATAGGCGGCACATCTCCAACCGGTCTCTGCTGCTGGCGAGGTTTGAAACATGCTTGTGCGGCGGAACCGATGCCGGTATGACAAGAACTCGGTCAAGCTGCATCTTGTCCGCAATGGCGGTGACGAGTCTGAGATGTCCCAGATGGGGTGGATTGAAAGTGCCTCCGAAAATGCCAAGTCGCATATATATTTCTCCTTGAAGCGGTCAGTATTCAGTGTCGTCCGAGAGCGACGCGCTGCCGCTTATCGGGATGACCTCGCCGAGATAAGTCGGCTCGGGTTTTATAATGCACATAAAGAAGTCCTTACATCGGGCAAGGCTCTCGCGCACGAAATTATAAACGGGCTTGCCGTAAACGCGTCTGTCCGCCGCCACGCCGTATGCGTCTATCCCCAGACGGCGAGCATTGTAGAGAGCGCGGTAGAGGTGATATTTCTGCGTGACGACTATCGCGCTCTTGACCTCGAAAACATTGCGGGCGCGGTACATCGACTCATAGGTCGAAAAGCCCGCATGGTCGAGGAATATGTCGTCGGGGTCAACGCCGCTGTCAACGGCATATTGCTTCATATGGTTGACCTCGTCATAGGAGTCGCTGCCGTGGTCGCCGCTCGCGAGCAGCTTTTTGCCCGCGCCGGATTGGTACAGCTCAATGCCCGTGACCATTCTGTCCTCGAGCATATGGCTCAGCGTGCCGTTGGAGTTGACCTTTGCGCCGAGCACCAATACGCAGTCCGCCCCGCGTCCCGCCGCCTCGTCCGCGCTGATTATATACTTGCTCGCGCTGAGCATCACAACGGCGTTTATCACGCACGGGGTCAGCGCCGCGAGCGCAAGAAGCACACAGAGGACGGAAATTATTATCTTTTTCTTTGAACGCGTCTTTTTCATGGCTGTTCTCCTGATTTTGGTTGTGGTGTGGGTGGCAATTCAGCGATATTACAAAATAGCACAATCTCGTAGGGGCGGATATCATACGCCCGCAGAATTTGCATAAAAATATCGGCTCGCAGCTTGTAGGGTGCGGCGACCCGACGCACCAATGCCGCGACAGCGGCACAAAATCTTCACAAAGATTTATTTTGTCGACCGTAGGGGCGAACTTCGTTCGCCTGCTCTTGAAGTCTGTATCGAGGCAAAGCGGCTGAGAGATTGCTTCGCTTGCACCATCTCAAAAAAACGCCGTGACGCTCGCGCGTCAAAGGGTCGTCGAGGTCGCCGCACCCTACAAACCGCATTGATTAAAATTGCGCAGTTTTCGCGGGCGGATAATATCCGCTCCTACAACCGATTGATAGTAATTTGCAGTAATTTGCAATGTCACAGATGACGCAGGCACATCAATTTTCACCCCAACAGCGGTGAAACGCCGCCGCCGATTCTTTTTGCTATGCGCGAAAACGCCTTCGCCGCCGCGCTCGATGCCGGCAGAGGTTCGCCGCGCACAGCGCAGTGCGACACAGCCGCGTCCTCCGGTACGATACCGATGAGCTGAACGCATACCGCGTCAATAACATCGTCGATGTTGAGCAGCTTCTTTTTGCACACCGCTTTTTCGTCAAAGCGGTTGATGACGAGCCTTATGTCGGAGAGCCCTGCTTTTCGCATCGCGTCAGCCGTTATGTTGACGCTTCGCACGCATACCGCGTCGGCGGTGGAGACGACAATGCCCCTGTCCGCTGCGGCGCAGGCGAGCCCGAACCCGTCGGAGATCCCCGCTGGAGCGTCAAAAAAAATATAGTCGTAGTTTTTAGCAATCTTGTCCGCAAGCTCTTTCATGCTAACCTTTGTAAACGAGTCGGACATATGCATGGGCGCGGTCATCAGCATCGGACCTCCTGCGGCGAGCGTCGCCTGCTCCGGCTCGCAGCCGCCGTCAATGACATTGCCCCAGTCGAAGAGAACATCTTTTTGGGCGCCGAAAATCAGATCGAGGCTGCGAAGACCTATGTCCATGTCGAACATGAGCACGCGTTTGCCGGCACTGCTGAGTGCACGCGCAAGACCTGCCGTCAGCGACGATTTTCCGACGCCGCCCTTGCCGGAGGCGATAACTATTTTTTCAGCCATTCCATCACCCCAGAAGAGTATTCTCGCTCTGCGGCGCGGCAGCCGTCTGCGAGCTGTTGAAGTAGTAGTCGTATATCGGCTTTGCAATCTGCGCGAGGGAGGACGAGCCGTAGACGCCCTCGCAGATAAACGCCATGGATATCTCGGCGTTTTTGCTCGGCGCAAAGGTGATATAAAGACCGTTGTTGATAACATGGCTGACGCCGTTTATCGTCCTGTTCTCTTCGGAGGTGCCGGTCTTTGCGGCGGTTTGGACATCAAGCCCCTTGAGAGCCGCCTTTATAATGCTGTTGTTGTTGACAACATATTCCATACCCTCCGTCACGCAGTCGATGGCATATTTCGATATGCCCGTTTCGAGCGCGACCGTCGGGGTCTTTTCGACGAGCGTCTCGGAATAGTCGGCGCTCTTGACGGATTTGATGAGATGCTGTTCGTATCTTGTGCCGCCGTTTGCTATCGTGGCGACATAGTTCGCAAGCTGTATGGGTGTAAAGCGCGTACCGCCTTCGCCTATGGACGAGAGAATAAGGTAGCCGGGCAGCCATGTCTGACCGATGCTCTCGCGGTATTCCGGACTGTCCTGTATACCCTCCGCCTCGGTCAGCTCAACGCCCGTTTTGACTCCGAGTCCGAGTATGGCGCGGTATTCGTTGAGCTTGCTGACTCCGAGCTCCTCGCCGCAGGTGTAGAAATATATGTTGCACGAATCCTGGAGCGCGGTTCGGAGCGTCAGATTCCTGTCTTTGTGGCTGATGTTGCAGTAGAAGGTGTGGTCGAGATATTTGAATTCCCTTGTGCAGCGGATGACCCTGTCGCGGTTCGTCAGCCCCTCTTCAATGGCCGCTATGGCGACGGAGGGCTTTGAGGTGGAGCCGATGGCGTAGGTGCTGCGCAGAGCCCTGTTCCAAAGCGGCGTGCGCTCGTCCGTGCTCAGCTCCGAATATTTTTCGCTGTAGGTGTTCAGGTCGTAGGTCGGATAGCTGAGGATGGTCAGTATCTCGCCGGTATTCGGGTCATTGACAACAAGTGCGCCGGCGGCGGGGACGCCGTATGTGTTCTTTGAGGATTTGGCGTAGTTCTCAGTCCACTCGGCAAAGGTATCCTGTGCCAGCTTCTGCATATCCGAGTCAATGGTGAGCACGACCGTCGCACCCTGAACCGGCTCCTTCGTCACGGTTTCGGACACGTTGCCGTCCGCGTCAACGGTCACGACCTTTTCGCCGTCCGTGCCGCGCAGATACTCCTCCATCGAATATTCGATTCCGCTTTTGCCGACCGTGTCATTCATGCCGTAGCCCTTTTCCTTGAGCTCGGCATATTCCTCGGCGTTTATCTTGCCGACGGTGCCTATAATATGCGCGGCGAGAGTGCCGTCAACAATGTACCTGTACGGCACAACCTCAACGTCAACTCCCTTGAAGGTTGCGCTGTTCTCCTTGACCTTGGCGACGAGCACATCGCTGACATCCTCGGCGAAGGTGTATGCGGTGCCGACTCCGAAGCCGTTCAGGAGCATCTGATAGCGCACCGCCGCGATTTTCAGACCGTCTCTGAGCGAATAGCCCGAGTCGATCTCGAACATCTCGACCATCGCGTCGTAGCAGTTCTGCGCCGTGGCATAGGAGTTGAGATTGAGATAGTCCTTGCCCTTCATGACCTCGATTTCCTTTTCGCTGTCCGCCTTGTAAACAAGACCGCCCGAGGCATCGATGACTATAGGCAGGTCGTTCTCCCACTCGGTGTCATTCGCTTCAAAAAGCCTGATGAGAGATATGATTATCGAGTTCCTCTCGGCGTTCTCTTTTTTTGAGGGGAAATATGAATAGTTGAAAACGATGGAGTAGCCCTGGCGGTTCTCGACTATGGGCTTGCCGTTGCGGTCAACTATCTCGCCGCGTGCCGCACGGATGGTGACGGTGGTCTGCGACGCGGTGTTGACGGTGCTCGCGTATTCCTCTCCGTCAACGAGCTGAACCTTGACGAGCACACCGACAAAGACAAGCATGAACGAGAGCAGTATGCAGGGCAGAATAATGCGCCTTATCGCAAGCTTCTTTGAATCCATGGGCCTTTCTCCTTTCTCTTATCTTTTCGCTTCACTCGGCAGCAGCCTGTGAATGCCTCTTATCATCAAAAACCACAGCGGCGTGAATATCAACGAGTAGAGTACGCTCGGCAGGCAGAAGGTGAGCAGAAGCCTGCCCCCGGAGACTCCCGCCGCGGCGACGAATACAATCCAGTAGACGAATGTATGCACAAGCAGTGCCAGCGCGGAGAAAATCAGCGCGGTGACGATGTTGTTTCTTATCATGTTGTTGACGAGCATCCCGCACACAAGACCGAACACGGTCAGCAAAATGGCGTTTATGCCCTGGGTGCCGCCGGTCACATCGAGCACCGCGCCCGCGAGCAAGCCGAGAAGCATACCCGCAGTCTCGCGCTCAAACATCGCGACGCAGACCACCAGGACAGTCACCCAGAGCTGGTGAGCGCCGAACGGCTCGGGCAGAAGCTCCGGCGTGTTCTGAATAACGGCGCAGAAAATCAGCAGTATCGCGAAAATCACGCGGCGGATTATAAGTCTTTTCTTTTCGGCTGTGAGACCCATAGACAAGACCCTTTCGGTAAATTTGTTACTCTGTGATGCTCGAACCCTGACCGTCGAACTCGGTGATGATGAAAACATCGGTTATCGAGGCAATATCTGCGCCGGGCTTTATCACGGCGGTTGCGGAAATATCAGTGCCGGAGTCCTCGACCTTTGTGACCGTTCCGATGATGAGGTCACGCGGATAGATGCCGCCGACGCCGGAGGTGCAGACGACTCCGCCGGGGGAGATAGCAGTCGAGCTTGAAAGACCCGGCATGGTGCACAGTCCCTCCTCGGCGTATGCCGCGGTCGTTGTGACGAAGCCGAGGTCGCGGGTGCGGATCTCATATGCGCTGGTGTTGACGCTCGGATTGAGTATCGTTTTTATCGTACACTGCGTGAGGGTCACGGAGGAGACGACGCCGACGAGATATTTGCCGTAGATAACGGGGTCGTTGACGGCGATACCGTCGTTGCTGCCGCGGTTCAGGACGAAGGCGGAGAGCGGGTTCGCCGCGTCTCTGCCGATTACCGACGCTTCGCAGAACTTGTAGTCCTCGTTGCTCTCCTTTAGCTCAAGGAATTCCTTGTAGAGCTCGTTTTGACTCTTCATCTGCTCGTAGTCAACAAGCTGGCTCTGAAGATCCTCAATCTCCTGATTCAGCTCCTCGACCTGCTTTGAGAGCGTGGCGGAGGACTTGAAGTTTATCGAGAATGCCGAAAACTTCTGGGCTAAGAACGACGACGCACGCTGAAGCGGAGAAAAAACCGTGCTTATCACGGAATTTGCGGGCGAAGAACCCGAATGCATCGCCGCTGCCGCCGCAACGCCGACAATCAGCACGACGAGCACGCCGACAAATATTTTGAATGTTACGGACTTGTAAAACTTCAATTCAGTCTCTCCTTTGCTCGGAAAAAGGGTAAGCGGGTAGGTCTATACAACGCAAAAAATCCCGCGGGTTTGCAAAAAATATGCAGAGGGGCAGAAAAAACCGTTGTGCCGCATAGTTTTTGTAAGCCTGCGAGAACGCGGGTCGTCTGCGGAGAGCAGCGCGACCCGCGAAAAGGCATTTATTTATCGAGCGGATGCTCAAGGCAAGCGCCGGTTCCGTCAACAACGCAGTCAAGCGGACTCTCCGCGACGAGAACGGGGATACGGGTCTCGGCTGCAATGAGCTTGTCGAGACCTCTGAGCAGAGCACCGCCGCCGGTGAGCATGATGCCGTGGTCGATAATGTCCGCGGCGAGCTCGGGGGGAG
This sequence comes from bacterium, assembly GCA_963620555.1. Lineage (GTDB taxonomy): Bacteria > Bacillota > Clostridia > Oscillospirales > Acutalibacteraceae > CAG-177. The sequence continues at coordinate 69,791 of CAVFAN010000004.1, read as the reverse complement.
TCTTTTCAAGAGTAGCCTTGACGACATCGAGGATCTGATTTACGGAGTCGGACAGAGCCTCTCTGATCTCCTCTGCGGAGATCTCGATGTTCTTCGGCAGACCGTCCATGAGGTTGCGTCCCTTGATATTCATCGCGCCTTCGCCCTCGTAGGGGTATGCGGAGCCTATCTTTATCTTGATGTCCTCGGCGGTTCTCTCGCCGATGAGCAGGTTATATTTCTTCTTGATATAGTTGATTATGGACTCGTCGAAGTTGTCGCCCGCGACTCTTGCGGAGTTCGAGGTAACAACGTCGCCAAGGGAGATAACGGCAACCTCGCTCGTGCCGCCGCCGATATCAACGACCATGCTTCCGGTGGGCTCGGAGACGGGAAGACCCGCGCCGATAGCGGCAGCCATGGGCTCCTCAATAAGGCTGACATATTTTGCGCCGGCACTTCTCGCGGCGTCGTTGACAGCATTTCTCTCAACGCCGGTAACGCCGGAGGGTATGCAGATCATGACGCGGACTCTCGCGAGCGGCGCGTTCTTTGTGACCTTCTTTATGAAGGCCTTGAGCATATCTGCGGTGATGTCAAAGTCGGCGATAACGCCGTCCTTGAGCGGGCGGACCGCGGTTATGGAGCCGGGGGTTCTGCCGATCATCTCCTTGGCTTCCGTGCCGACGGCGACGACTCTGGGCGGATTGTACTTCTGATCAACCGCGACGACGGAGGGTTCTCTTATAACGATTCCCTTGCCCTTTACGAACACAAGTGTGTTTGCGGTACCCAAATCGATACCGATATCAAGTGAAAATAACATACTGTTCTCCTTTCAACAGTCAGAATACTTTTTATTATTTCTTTTATCTGAACGAAATAGAATTGACAATTGACTCAAAATCTCCGGTATCCGAGCCGACCTTTGAGGTCTTGTAGGTGCAGGCATAGGTCACGCCGTTTCTCTCGAACAGGGCGGAGACGATGAACGCCTCTTTGCCGTCCGAAGAAATCTTTATCTCGGTGAACTCTGCTTCCTGACCGCAGAGGGTCTTTGTTTCGGTGTTGACCTCGGGGTTGAAGCCCTGCTCCTTGAGAGAGCTTATGACCTCGCCGAGATCGGCGGCCTTGTCATCGACGCTCTTGTCGGTGCTGTAGATTATGTCGATGGTAACATCGTCCTTTGTGAGCGTTATGGACGAACCGACCGCCGACATATCGTAACCGGAGGGCTGGGTGAATGTGAAATATTTGCAATAGGCTTTCTTGCCGGAGACAAGGAGATAGTCGAGGGTGATGGCGTTTGTCGCCTGCTCGCCGTTTTCGTCCTTGTTGGCCTTGCCTTTTTCGTCCGTATCGACAACGAGTATGTTTCCGGCATCATCATAGATGGGTTCACCGCTGACATCGGTCACGAGCACGCGGTCGTTGCCGCTGCTGTCCTTGACCTTTAGCCCCTTTGCTTTTGAGCAGCCGGTAAAGAGGCAGGCTGTCGCGAGTGTGCAGATGAACAGAGCCGAGATGAGTTTCTTCATTCTTTAAGACCTTCCCTTCGTCTTCATCGTCCGAAAATTGTTGCATGGTTCAGTATAGCACAGAATATTGCACTTTTTCAAGTGCGGAATTGAAGATATGATTGACACAAAAGGGCGGTTTGAACCGTTTATCAGCCGTTGAGAGCCTCAAAATTCGCCTTGTTGCTCTTGTAGAGATTCTTGAAAACCGCAAAGTTCTTGTCATATGCGGGCTTGTTCGCGGGATTCGGGATAAAGGATTTCTTCGCCGGAACAAGCTTCTTCGCTTCCTCGATGCTGCCTATCATGCCCAGACCGACTGCGGAGATGACCGCCGCGCCGACTGCGCCGACGTTCTGCGGACTTGCGACGACCTCGACCGTTCTGCCCGTGCAGTCCGCAAGTATCTGGCAGGTGACATCGGAGAGAGCACCGCCGCCGACAAAGCGGAGGACATCGGCGGTTTTGGTCTTCTTATCCTCTGTCTCAAGGAACCAGCGCAGGTGCATACAGGTGCCCTCGATAACGGAGCGGATAAGCTCGGTCTTGCCGGTCTCGAGGCTGATATTGAAGAACATTCCGCGTGCGTTCGGATCCTCGAACGGGCAGCGGTTGCCGTGCAGCCACGGGGTGAAGATAACTCCGCCGCAGCCTGCGGGGATCTTATTTATGACATGCGACATATAGTCGTAAAGGCTCGTGTATATGGATTCCTTCGAGGAGGCGACATCGGTTTTTTCAAGGAAGATGTCTATCTCATCGAGGGCGAGGTGATCCTTGACCCACTCGAGACATTTGCCCGCCGTTTCCAGCTCCGCAAAGTAGTTGAGCTTGCCGTTCTGTGCGCCGACTATCGCGGCGATCATCGCGCTCGTGTCAACAATGTTCTTGTCAACAACGGTAGTGACCCAGCCGGAGGTTCCCCAGTAAACATGGGTATCGCCGAGACCGACCGCGCCTGCGCCGACACCGATGAGAGAGGCGTCTCCGCCGCCGCCGAATACGGGAGTGCCCTCGCACAGACCGAGCTCGTCCGCAGCCTTTTCGGTAAGCCCGCCGACGAGAGCGGTGGAGTCGATTATATCAGCCATGTGCTCGGGCTTGACATTGAACATCTTGAGCATTTCGGAGCTCCAGCCCTCTCTGCCCTTGCGGACATCGTAGAGAAGCGTGCCGAACGCCGAGTCGCGAGTCATGACGAACTTGCCTGTCATGCGGCAGATTATGTATTCCTTGACATCGAGCCACTTGTAAGTTCTTGCAAAGTTGTCGGGCTCGTTCTCCTCGACCCATTTGTATTTGTATACTGGATCCTTGACGCTTGCGGACACGGCTCCGGTTATCTGCAGGGACTTGAGGAGCTTCGGGATATTCGCGCCGGCGATCTGCGGACCGTAAGCCATAAGCTCTTTTATCTGTTTCTTTGCGCGCTGATCCATGTAGCTCATCGCCTTGCGCACGGGCTGACCGTCCTTATCGACAAGCACAAGACCCTGCATCTGCGAGCAGAAGGATATGCCCGCTATCTCGGAGGTGGTGACGCTCGTCGAGCTCATGAGTCTCTTCGTGGTGTTGCATATCGCGCTCCACCACTCGTCGGGATCCTGCTCCGCGCCGCCGTCCGGATAAACGGTCAGCGAATAGCCTTCCATCTCCGCGGCGATCAGCTTTATTTCATCTTCGACCTCAAACAGACAGGTTTTGACGCCCGTCGTGCCTATGTCGTATGATAAGACGTATGTTCTGTCGCTCATTACATTTTTGTCTCCCTTCGCGGCTTTTCATAAACAAAGCCCCAATTTATCTATTCAATTATATAGCAAAAAACCGACGATTACAATGTAATAGCAAAAATTTTTTTAAAAACCGCCGCGGCGGACTGCGCACCGACGAGTGAGCGGGAAAAATAAAAATTTTTTGAAATAACGGTTGATTTTTGCACCGTGTTGTGCTAATATACTATGGCAATCAGATGCGCTGCTAGCTCAGTCGGATAGAGTGTTTGGCTACGAACCAAAAGGTCAGGGGTTCGAATCCCTTGCAGCGCGCCAAGAACAGAAGTAATACCACAGGTATTGCTTCTGTTCTTTTTCTATTTTCAAGGGATTCGAACCCTGAGAGGGTGAGCGGCGTTAAGAAAACAGTCCGGTGGACTGTTTTTAGCCGCGAAGTGTGAGGCGGGTACTGCTGCGCAGCAGCGGTCGCCGAGCACGCAAGGCGGCGCAGCCGACTGTATCCCTTGCAGCGCGCCAGAAAAAGCACTTGCATATGCAAGGGCTTTTTCTTTTAAATTAATAAATGTGTTTGATATTGAGCGTATAAAAAGCAATTTATTTTCCTTATACGAAATTGAATTGACTTTTGATGTTTTCCGTGATAAACTTTGCTTAATTCAAGGCTCTTAGGTTTATATGTGTTATTCCAGTTGATATGATAAAGAATGAGGAATGGTAATGCTTTCAACGATTGAATTGTTTGCTGGTGCGGGAGGTTTGGCTCTTGGCATTGAAAAAGCCGGGTTTACTACACTGGCTTGTCTTGAATTTGATAAAAATGCTTGCGATACACTTAGAAAAAATAGACCTAATTGGCGAGTAATTGAGGATGATATAGCCAATGTATCTTGCCTTGACTTAGAGAAATACTTTTCTTTAAAAAAGGGCGAACTTGATTTGCTGTCAGGTGGAGCACCGTGTCAGGCATTTTCGTATGCGGGGAAAAAGTTGGGGCTGGAGGATGCACGCGGAACGCTTTTTTATCACTATGCGATATTTTTGGAAAAGCTCCAGCCAAAGATGTTTTTGTTTGAGAATGTTCGAGGACTTCTCACCCATGACAAAGGAAGAACATACAAAACAATTGTTGATATATTTGAACAAGCAGGTTATACCATTCAAAAGAAAGTGTTAAACGCTTGGCATTATGGCGTTGCACAAAAGAGAGAACGCCTAATTACAATCGGAATAAGAAATGATTTGCTCAATAGAACACATTTTGAGTTTCCAACACCGCACGATTATAAACCCGTTTTGAGAGATATTCTTCTTGATTGTCCGAACAGCGATGGGGCACTGTATTCTGAATATAAACGAAAAATATATGACCTTGTTCCTCCCGGCGGATATTGGCGTGACATTCCCGAAAATGTTGCTAAAGAATATATGAAAAGCTGCTGGTATATGGGCGGGGGACGTACCGGCATATTAAGGCGTATGAGTTTGGATGAACCATCGTTGACAGTTTTAACATCTCCAAGCCAAAAACAAACAGACCGTTGTCATCCGACGGAATCCAGACCTTTTACAATCAGAGAAAACGCAAGATGCCAAAGTTTTCCGGACGACTGGGAGTTTTGCGGAAGCATAAACTCACAATACAAGCAGGTAGGAAATGCAGTTCCTGTTAATCTTGCTTATGAAATTGCTTTAGAGATAAAGGAGGCTTTAAAAAACTTATGAGCTGGAATCTATCATTCATCACAGAACAAGAGTTTACTGATCATGTCAGGTCAACGATTCAAAAGTATGGTGACAAGCTGGAATCGTTTGATTTAAAAAGATTTAATCGCAACATTGTTGATCCTGTTAAGCTGATTTTTGACAAAACCGTATATCGAGCGACATGGGAAGAAACTATAAGCAATGAAATTTTTCGTCAGCGTGATAAATCCAACAATAATGATATCGGTTATTTTCATCAGCAGATTTTTCAGTATGTAACAAATTGCCATGTGCCGCGGAATGGAGAGGAAGGCGGCTGGGATGTTATTTATACTAATCCCGATGGAATCGTTTTGCCGGATAAGTCGATTGTTCATACCATATATGTTGAGATGAAAAACAAGCACAACACGATGAACTCATCCGCATCAGGAAAAACTTTTATAAAAATGCAGAATCAGCTTTTGAAAGATGATGATTGTGCATGCTTCCTTGTCGAAGCTATTGCCAAAAAATCGCAGAATATTAAATGGGAAACTTCTGTCGATGGTCAAAGAATGGGACATAGGCTTATTCGCAGGGTAAGTCTTGACCAATTTTATGCACTTGTAACCGGGCAGGAAGATGCCTTCTATCAAATGTGCATGGTATTGCCTGAGGTAATTCAAAAAGTTGTAGAATCAAGTGGAAGTGAATTGGTACCCAATGATACCGTCATAGAAGAGCTGAAAGCAATTGCAGATAAAAACAATTGCGGAAATAGCGATTTAGCAATAGCAATGGCGGTCTACATGCTCGGATTTTCTACATATAATGGATTTGCAAAGTAACAACAAATAAAGTAATAAATACGATTATTTTTGACAATCAAAATGATTGGGCTTAAGCTTATGATTATCAGTTTTAGTCGGCACATAAAAATTCCGCCCGGTTTCCCGGACGGAACTTTTTGTTTTTATCTTATTTATACAGCGGACCGTAGGCGGCGCATCCGACTGTATCCCTTGCAGCGCGCCAAGTTAAAAGCCTTGAAGTCCAACGGGTTCAGGGCTTTTAACTTTTTTTACGTTTGGGAGAGGGTAAAAGGCGCTCAAAAGAGTAAATAGACAGAAAAGCAAATAAAAAAGGTCACAATCCGCGTTGACAGCCGTGAATTATGACCTTTGTCCGATTTTTTGTTCCCTTTGTTGGCTGAGTGCGACGGCATATGAGAACTCCGGTTCGGTATGTCTGCGATTATTTTGCCGCGCACAGCAGGGCGTTGATATCCCTTTCGATTTTTTCGGGAGGCTGCGCCCAAAGGACATATCTGTCGCTGCCCTGCGCGTCGGGAGTCCAAACGGTTCTTCCCTTTTCGTCAAACCGTACATATCCGGCAGCCGACAGCCTGTAGTGCGGGCAGTTATCGTTGACGGCGTGTTCCACCGTGAGAAGATCCCAGCTGTATCTCATACCGGCTTCGGTATAGAGCTCATAGGCTCGCTTGACGGGATGCTCCGAGCCGATGCCGGAATCCGAGGGAATACCGGTTTTCAGCAATCCGGCTTCAAAACCCAGATACTCCTTTGCCGTCGGCCAGTTTTCGGCAACGTTGCAGGCGGCGGGGATGTCGCAGACAACATTGAATTCCTCCATCTCTGCCGCCGTGCGTCCGGTCATCTCCTTCAATGCCGCGTTGACCTGCGGGTTATCCGCCGTAAAAGCGCCCGCCATCAAGACCAGACGGTTTACCTTTTCGGCTATCAGCTCCTTGCCGCTGAGAGACGAATATCCGTCTGCCTCCGAGCTTAAAAGCGCGGAGAGGTTGTTTAAGGGGCCGATGGAGATGAAATCAACGCTGTGCTCCGGCTGACCGGCAAGGATTCGCCTGTACATTGTGCAGGCGTCCTCCGGTTGGCTCTCCCGATAGCGGTTGGGGAATTCCTCCGTGAGTGCTCTGTTGTAGACGGAGCACCCTTCGCCGCATAAAAATCCCGGCGTTTTATATGTGCCGATCTCGACCTCCGACCTGCCGTAAAAACGGCAAACGGCGTCTATTGCGCCCGCCCCGTAAATATTGGAGGTGCAGTGCCCGATGCCGAGAATTCGGCAGAGCCCGCGGTTTGCATATATGTTCAGCATCGCCAGCGCCGCCGCATCGTCGCAGTCGGGACCGATGTCCGTGTCAAGAAGAATATTTTTCGGTATCATTTTTCCGTGTCCCTTTTTGATTTTTAACGGTATTGTAGCAACTGGAAGAGTTCTTTATTTGTACAGATTTTGCAGATATCCACACAGAGCGGTTGAAAGCTTTTTGATGTCGGCGTTCGAGGTATTCACAAGCAGGTCGTAGTTTTCCTTTGCGCCCCACTTGCGGTCGCTGAAAAACTGATAGTATTTTGCTCTGCCGCGGTCTATTTCCGCGATTCTCCTTTTCACCTGCGCTTCGCTCAGGTTCTCATTCTCCGGCTTGCGCTCCATGCATCTTCTGATCTTGCTCGCGGTGTCCGCATAGACGAAGATGCGAAACGGCTGTGCGTCGCGCAGAATGTAGTCGGCACAGCGTCCGACGATAATGCAGTCGGACTTTCCCGCCAGCTCCTTGAGCAGCTTGTGCTGCTCTGTATACACGGAGAGACACTGCTGAAACATGGGATTCGGCACGGGACAGAAGCTGTGCCCGACGGTTATGGGAAATGCCGGAATCGGACTGCTCTCCGTTATCTGCCGCACATATTCCTCCGACATGGCGGTTCTTTTTGCTATCTCGGTGATGATCTCCTGGTCGTAGTAGGCGATGTGCATTTGCTCCGACAGCCGCCTTCCGAGCTCGCGCCCGCCGCTGCCGAACTCGCGTCCGATAGTGATGATCCTCTTCATTTTGCTGCTCCTTTCATGCTTTAAAATATTTTCTTCTTTGCGTCAAATATGATTGTCCGTGAACCGAGACAGTGAATGCCGCCCTCGGTTTTATTATAGCCTGAAAACAGCAAGTTGAAAAGATGTTAAATGGAAGAAGCAGGAATGACAGAGAATAAATTCGGACAATTGAGGGCGTCATATCCGATCTTTCCCGAGTGGGGCTCATGAAAATGACGCTGCCGCCGATGCCCATGAGCAGTCCGAAGCATTTTACATTTCGACGCTGTATTCATATTTTCCGCTTGAAACTTCAAAGCTTTTTCCGTCCGGCAAAATGATAACCGCACTCGTATTAAAAGGTACATTCACCGAAAGACTGAAAATCCCGTTTTCAAAAGTCCAATCGACCTTAATTGTTCCGCTCGAAAGCTTTTTAAAACATGAAACCCTTGTAAGTCCTCCGCCGACAAGCGGCGCAACCTTGAATTTTTTGTATCCGGGTTCAATCGCTTCAATACCGCCCGCACGCCTGTAAAGCCAGTCTCCGACAGCTCCGTAAGCATAATGATTGAACGAAACCATTCCGCCGCCCATTGACCTTGTCAGCCCGTCGTCCGAGCTGTTTCCGAGATTGACGGTTCCGTCAGGGCGAAGCGCGTTCCATCGCTCCCAAATCGAAGTTGCTCCGGCTTTAACTTCATACAGCCATGACGGACAAGTGTCCTGCAAAAGAAGATTATAAGCCTCCTCGACATAGCCGTTATCGGAAAGCGCAAATAAAATATACGGGGTTCCGAGAAAACCGGTTGTAAGGTGATTGTCCGCTGCCTTAACAAGCCGAACAAGATTTTCGGCATATTTTTTCCGTTCCTCGCCCTGAACCATATCAAAATAAAGCGGACAGACATATGCGGTTTGAAATTCCTTTTTGAGAGTTCCGAATCCGTCCGTAAAAACATTGCGGTATGCGTCTTCAATGAGTCTTCGTTTTCTTCGATACTCTTCGGCATCCTCACTAAAACCGAGAGCCTCCGCAATCTCGGCGGCAATTTTACAGTCATTCGCAAAATATGCGGTTGATATCCATTTCTTTTTTTTCAGCCATTGATTCTGATTTTCGTTCGGAGCACACCAATCGCCGTATGAAAAGCCCCTTGACCAGATGTATTTTCTTTCACCGAACGAAAATGCCGAAGCCTTTTTTTCAACACCGCAAAGATATTTTTTCATCATCGGGTAAAAGTTTTGAAGCAAGCTCCTGTCTCCGCTGGTTTTATAAAGCGCCTGCGGAACAAGAAAAACACAGTCAGACCAGCCTGCGGTAATTTTTGTTCCGCCCGCATGTCCGGTTGTCGGCACAAAAACAGGGATTCCGCCGTCCTTTGACTGCTGTGCCCTTACATCTGTAAGCCATTTTTCAAGAAAGCAGTCCATATCGAAGTTAAAACATGCAGTTGAAGCGAAAACGGCAATATCGCCCGTCCAGCCGAGTCTTTCGTTACGCTGAGGACAATCCGTCGGGATTTCGAGAAAATTTGAAAAACCGCTGTATCTGATATTCTGCTGAAGACGGTTAATGTCCTGATTTGAGCACAAAAACCCTCCCGTTTCTTCATCAATTGAAGAAAGAACTCTCATTTTCACTTTGACTTTTTCAGGTTCGATTCCGCAAAGCTCGGCATATCTGAAGCCCATAAATGTAAACCGCGGACTGTAAAATTCTTTACCGCCTGCGCAGATATATTCAAATTTTGCTTTCGCGCTCCGCAAAGGTTTTGTGAAAAGCTCTCCGTCGATAAGAACCTCCGCATGACGGGCGGTAATAACCTGCCCCTCTTCGGAATCAATCTCAAGCTCAAGCACTCCGGCACAGTTCTGACCGAAATCATAAATATAACCGTTTTTGCTTTTCTGAATTTTTATCGGCTCGAGAATCTCTTTTATTTTGGCAAATTTGCCGCTTGAAGCGACAAGCGCCGGAGAATAACGGGGCTTGTCTTTTTTTGCCTTTTTAAAAGCCGCTTTGTTCAGCGTCATTCCTGCGTCAAATTTTTCTCCGTTATAAAACGAAGCCTCTCTTACTGGACCGTCCGATGTAACAAGCCAGTGCTCGTCGGTTTTTATTTCTTCGTTTGTACCGTCCTCATATTCAATTCGGACAAGTGCTTTAAGAGAAAGCCTGTCTGCGCCGAGCTTGTTTGCGTTCATAAGTCCGAAAACGCCGACTGCCCAGCCGCCCGCAACAGTAAAAACAAGCTCGTTTTTTTTCTCAAGGAAAGAAGTAATATCATACGTCTGATATTGAAGTCTGTCCTTATAGCTTGTAAAGCCGGGAGCAAACCAATCCTCCGAAACCTCTTTTCCGCAAACGGTAAACGAATAAATTCCGAAAGCAGTCGAATAAAGCCGCGCTTTTTTTACGTTCCCCGAAAGCGAAAACTCTTTTTTAAAAACAAGGGGAACCGGATTTTTCATGAAGCCCACTCTGTAATTCGGCTTTGTTATCCAATCCGCAGGGAAATCGCCGTTTAAAAATCCCGTTTCAAATTCCGCAGCCCCTTTGCAGCTGTTTCCGCAGTTATCGCAGACCTCCGCCTCAACCGTATATACGGTACAGGGACGAAGCTTTTTTCCTTCATAAACAATATTATCTACGTCGGATTTCTGTTCGGTTATCTCCCAAAAAACCGTTTCTCCGCTTTTAACTCTTACTGAATACGAAGAAATAAAGGCGTTTTCAAGTTCATTTTCCGTTTCAAGAGTAAAGCGCGGATTTTCATTATCGGTTACGGTAAACCCGAAATGTCCTTCAATTTTGATACGGTTAAGCTTCATCTGCCGCTCTCTCCCGTCTTTCAGCCAGCTCAGACTGAATTTTTTCGGCTTCTTCATTATTTATTTTGTACAGCATAAGGAAGATAACTGCGCCGACTAACACAACAATACCCGGAATAATACCGTCAACAAGACTTAATCCGAACTTCGTATAAGAGCCGCTGCCGTCTGCCGTCCATGAGAGCACATAGAGAGAAAAAGCAGCTCCGATTCCGTTGCTGATTTTAGTAATCATTGATGTTGCGGCGGCTATAACTCCCTCTGCGCGCAGTCCGAGCTTATAATCGATATAGTCGATATTATCGGCTTGAATTGAATAGTATAAAAGCTGTGCAAAGCATGTTCCGCAGCTGCTGATTATACTTGAAATGCAAACTGCGACAAGTCCGCTTGTTCTGTCGTTGACCGCCACAAGACGGACAAAATATCCTATTGCAGTGACAATCATACCGTAAGCGTACACTCTTCGTTTTCCTATTTTCTTTGCGAGCGGAACGGCGAGCAGAGCAACGGGACCTCCGATTATTCCGACGGTATTTATGATCGTCAGTTTTCCGATTGAGCCGAGAGCATATGTTGCATAATACGGATTTGACGTTGAAAGAAATGCAAGTCCGGTTTGAATGATCAAGCCGCCGATAAAAAATGCGACAATCGGCTTTAGCGTGATAATTTTCAAGAAATCCTTTGCTTTATAGCCTGCTGCCTTAGTCGGTTCAACTTTTTGACGAACACCCATAACGCCTCCCAATGAGCAGGAAGCAATTATTGCTATCGCAGTCACCGTCATAATGTTGTATCCGGTTAAGGACGAATTGAATTTTGCAAAAACAACAGGGGCAACGAGATTGAAAACCCCACCGAGACTGTATGCAATATTCTTCAGCATGGCAAGAAAGTTGCGCTCTTCAATATCGCTTGTCATAACAGGCAGCATACTGTTAAGCGAAATATCCATAATCGGGAAGGTTACGCCGAGAAGCATATATGAAATATACGCAATTACGACCTTCATCGAATCCGAAACGTATGCGGGACCCATCCAGACCACGGCATAATTGATTGTACAGATTATTGTTCCGATAATAAGCGTGCGTCTGAATTTTCCGAATTTTGAATTGGGCGATTTATCGATAAAATATCCTATAAACGGATCGTTCACTCCGTCAAAAACTCTCGATATCAAAAACATCGTTCCGACAACCTTTGCGTCCATTCCGAGAGTTTCCGTATAGAAAATCGAAAGATACGCATTTACCATGGTCATTATGGGGATATTTCCGAAATTAACAAAAAAATAAGAAATCCTTTCCTTCCAAAGAGGTTTGTTTTTAAGCTGAAGCGTGGCATTCAATCCGGCAAGCTTCGACTTTATTCCCGTTTTTTCCATTTTTGTCCTCCAAATCGTTTTTCTACACTGCAAACTTAAATGAACATTGAGAACCTCACATCCCTTTTGGTATAACGGTTTCACCGTAAAACACATTTTCTCCCAAAAGAAAGGAAAGGCTCGCTGATGAAATTATATCAAATTAGGGATCTGAAATCACAGTTGTATTATATTCTAAACCTCAAGCATTAGCAATACTGTTTTGAAAAACAATTGCAAATATCCGGATAAAAATATAGGCTGTGACGCCTTGCGGATTGTCACAGCCTATCTGCACTTACATTATCTTATTTATACAGCGGACCGTAGGCGGCGCAGGCTCTGTAGTCTGCGCTCTCGAGATCCTTCGTACCGAACGCAGACCAGGCGTGCGGACGGTAGATGTCCTCGTCGGCGACATTGTGCATCGCAACGGGGATTCTGAGCATGCTCGCGAGCGTGATGAGGTCTTTGCCGATGTGACCGTAGCTGATAGCGCCGTGGTTCGCGCCCCAGTTCGCCATGACGGAGTAGACATCCTTGAACGCGCCCTTGCCGGTGAGTCTCGGCGCAAACCAGGTGGTCGGCCAGGTCGGGTCGGTGCGCATGTCGAGCTTGCTGTGTATCTCATCGGGCAGGGTGGCGGTGTAGCCCTCGGCTATCTGGAGCACCGGACCGAGACCCTTGATGATGTTGACTCTTATCATTGTCATGGGCATGACAGCCTGAGTCTTGAAGTGCGAGGAGTATCCGCCGCCTCTGAAATATCCGAGGTCTGCGGGGCACCAGTCGGTAGCCTTGAGCATAGCATTAATATCCTCGTCGGTGACATTCCACCACTCCTTCATGACTGCATTGCCGTCCTTGTCCTTGCAGACGCCGGTGGCGTCAAGCGCGGCGGCGCCGGAGTTGATGAGGTGAATGAAGCCGTCCTTGGCAACACCCTCGGGACGCATGCCGCAGACTCTTTCAACCGCGTCGGGGCTCCAGTATGTACGAACATCGGCGAAAAGGCTTGCCTTGCCGGTGACGAGCTTGCCCAGGAGCATCGACAGACCGTTGAGACCGTCGTTCTCGGTGGCGAAGGTGAGCGGCTCTTTCTTGCCGTTCCAGTCGAAGGTGGTGTTGAGCATAGCCTCGGTGAAGTCGCCGTTGGGCATGAAATCAGTCCACTGGCGCTGACCCTGGAAGCCGCCGAGAATGGCGTTGCGGCCGAGAGCCTCCTCGTGCCAGCCGTCCTTCGGACCCGAGTGCTCAGCCTCTGCGCCGACGGGACGGATATCGTTGAGCTTATCGTTGCCGAGCATGATGTCGCGGCAGATAAGAGTCATCTTGACGACAAACTCCCACTCCTTCTCCTTCTGCTCGGGGGTGTGTCTGATGTTTTCGGGGTTCTTGTCGAAGCCCTCGGGGCAGTTTTCTTTGACCCACTTGAGCGCACGCTCATATTCCTCGTGGTCATAGATGCCCAGCTCAACGCGGCGGGTAACCTCGACCATATCGACCCACTCGGCGCGAACACCGAGATACTCCTGCCAGAAATCGGCGTCGCAGAACGAGCCCGCGATACCCATTGCGACAGCACCTATGCCGACATAGGACTTGCCTCTGAGCTGACCGACAGCTGCGGCGCAGCGTGCAAAGCGGAGAAGCTTCTCGGCAACGTCATCGGGGATGGAGTTGTCGGTGACATCCTGAACATCCTTGCCATAAATCGAGAATGCGGGCAGACCTCTCTGCGCATGAGCTGCCATGACCGCCGCAAGATAGACCGCGCCGGGGCGCTCGGTGCCGTTGAAGCCCCAGACTGCCTTGACGGTCAGGGGATCGAGATCCATCGTCTCGCTGCCGTAGCACCAGCAGGGGGTGACGGAGAGGGTCGCGCAGACATTCTGGGTCGAGAAGAAGTCGGCGCACTTTGCCGCCTCTGCCGCTCCGCCTATCGTGCAGGGGGAGATGATGCACTCAAAGGGAGTGCCGTCCGTGTAGAATACGTTTTCTTCGATGAGCTTCTTGGCGGCGAGTGCCATGTTCATCGTCTTTTCCTCAAGACTCTCTCTGACGCCGCCCCAGCGACCGTCAATGATGGGTCTGATTCCGAGCTTTGCTTTTGCCATTTTTCAGTCATCCTTTCGATGTTGTGCTGCCACTACCGGGCGCAACACTTATTTAAGTATTTTCAAAAAGCTCTCATATGCGCCCGCCCATTTGTCGGTGTCGCACGGAGCATATTCGCGTAATGCTTCGCTGCGCGAGATTATCTCCCTCGCCTTTTTGATATCCGGAATGTCGCCGGAGCTTAAAAGCTGAACGGCGATGTTGCCGAGCACGGTCGCCTCTATCGGACCCGCCTTCACGGGGACGTTGCAGGCGTTCGCGGTCATTTGGCAGAGCAGGGTGTCTTTCGTGCCGCCGCCGATGACATGTATATCAGGATAGTCCCTGCCGGTGCATTCTTTTATCATGGAGAACGTGCTGCGGTATTTCATCGCAAGACTCTCATAGATGCAGCGCATTATCTCGCCGACTGTCTGCGGGACATACTGACCCGTTTTGCGGCAGAATTCACGCACTCGACCGGGTATATCTCCGGGCGGCGTGAACTCGGGGGAGTCGGGGTCGATGAAGCACTTGAACGGCTCGACCGAGAGCGCCATGCGCTCGAGATCGGCGTAGCCGTATTCTTCGCCCTCGCGCTTCCACTGCCTGCGGCTCTCCTGAATGAGCCACAGTCCGATTATATTCTTGAGCAGTCCGGTCATGCCGCCGTAGCCGCCCTCGTTGGTGATGTTTATCGAGAGCGATGTGTCGTTGACAATAGGCTCGGGTATTTCCGTGCCGAAGAGCGACCATGTACCGCTGCTCAAAAACGCGAAGCTGTCGAGCTGAGAGGGGACGGCGGTTATCGCCGACTGCGTGTCGTGCCCGCATACGCTGACGACTTTAACGGGGTCGAGCCCCAGCTCTTCGCATATCTCCGCGCTGAGCATTCCGTTTTCAGTGCCCGACGGCACTATAGGCGTGAGTATTCCCGACGGGATTCCGAGGCGGTCGAGAATGTCGTATGCCCAGTCTTTTGTCTTTATATCAACCATCTGCGAGGTGGTCGCTATTGAATATTCGGTCTGCTTTCTGCCCGTGAGCATATACGCCAATAAATCGGGCATGAACAGCAGCTTATCCGCCCTGTCGAGAAGGTGCGGGCGGTATTTTTTGAGTGCGCAGAGCTGGAAGAGCGTGTTGAGCTCCATGAACTGAATACCCGTGCGGGAATAAAGCTCCTCGCGGGGAACGGTCTTGAAGGCTTCCTCGACCATTCCCGCCGTGCGTGCGTCGCGGTAGTGAATGGGATTTTCGAGCAGGCAGCCGAACTCGTCGAGCAGCCCGAAGTCAACGCCCCAGGTGTCGATGCCGATGCTGTCGAATCCGCCGGCGAGCTTCGCCTTTGTCAGCCCCTGCTTTATCTCGAAAAACAGGCGCAGAACATCCCAGTAGAGCGTGCCGTTCACGCTCACGGGGTCGTTCGAGAAGCGGTGAACCTCTTCGAGGCGGATGTTCTCCCCGTCAAAATGTCCGATTATTGCGCGTCCGCTCGACGCGCCGAAGTCGAACGCTAAAACTCTCTTTTCCATTGATGCAGAGCCCTCCGAATTATTTTACAACGCCCTTTTTGAGGATGATGTTTGCGTATACGGCGGTCTCGCCCGTCGCTATGACGGCGTATGCCTTTCTCGCCCTGTCATAGAAAGCGAAGCGCTCCATAAGCTCAAATTTTTTGTCGCCCTCGTTTTCTTTGACTGTCTCTTCGTATTTGTCCCAGACAGCCGGGCGTTCTCCGTCGCCGTTGTTGTCCATGAGCGCAACGGGAGCGTCAACATAGGTGTCGAGTGGCATGAGCTTCAGAACTGCGTCGAGAACCTCCGGAACTCCGTGACCGTCAAGGCGCACGAGACGCTGAGCCATGCTCGCTGCGGGGAAGTTGCCGTCGCCGATAACTATCTCGTCGCCGTGTCCCATCTCCATGAGAATCTTGAGAAGCTCGGGGGAGATGATAGGTGAAATATTTTTGAGCATTTTTATATCCGTCCTTTCGGAAAAATCAGTCAATTGAATACATGCTGTAGAGCTCGCTGTATACGCCGCCCTTTGCCATGAGCTCGCGGTGGCTGCCCTGCTCGGCGATGCCGTCCTCTGTAAGCACGACTATCTCCGCCGCGTTTCTTATCGTCGTGAGCCTGTGGGCGATAGTTATGACCGTGCGCCCCTTTGCAAGCTCCTCGAGCGACTGCTGAACAAGGCGCTCGCTCTCGTTGTCGAGCGCGCTCGTCGCCTCGTCGAGAATGACTATCGGCGGGTTCTTCAAAAACAGGCGCGCTATCGAGACACGCTGCTTCTGACCGCCGGAGAGCTTGACCCCGCGCTCGCCGACATATGTGTCGTAGCCCTCGGGCAGCTCCTCTATGAATTCGTGCGCTCCGGCTCGCTTCGCCGCGGCTATGATATCTTCGTTATCGGCGCCCGGACAGCCGTAGGCTATATTGTCCCTGACCGTGCCGGAGAACATATAGACATCCTGCTGAACCGTGCCTATATTCGAGCGCAGCGACGCTAAAGTTATGTCGCGTATATCCTTTCCGTCGAGCAGTATGCTGCCCGACTCCACATCGTAGAAGCGGGGAATGAGATTGCAAAGGGTAGTCTTGCCGCCGCCGGACGGACCGACGAGGGCGACATTCTCGCCCGGAGAGATGTGCAGGGAGAAGTCAGAGAGAATCTTCTTGTCCGTGCCCTTGTATGAAAATGTAACGTTTTTGAATTCGATATCGCCCCTGACGCCGCTTACTGGCTTTGCGTTCGGGCTGTCCTTTATGTCGCTTACTTCGTCCATTATCTCCGTGAAGCGCTCGATCCCCGTCATGCCGCGGTTGAACTGCTCACTGAACTCGACCATTGTGCGTATCGCCGCGAGCAGGGTGCTGACCATGAGCAGGCTTGCCGAGAAGTCGCCGACGGTGGTCTTGCCCTTCATCATGAACACTGCGCCCACGCCGACTATTGCTATATACATCAGTCCGTCGCAGAGCCTTACCGTGCAGTGGAAGCTCGCCATGTATCTGTAGCCGTTTTTCTTCGATTTGAAGAAGCGGCGCGAGCCTTCGTTGAACTTTTCGCGCTCAATGTCTTCGTTGGCAAAGCTCTTGACAACTCTTATGCCGAGCAGCGAGTCCTCCGTTCGTGCGTTTATCTCGCCTATTTCCCGTCTCTGCTGCTTGAACGCGGCGCGCATCTTGCGGCGGCTGTGCGAGGTCAAAAGCATCATAAGAGGCATGAGCGAAAAGACTATTATCGCAAGCCAGATGTTCATCGACGCGAACATGACAAATCCCGCGACTATTTTTATCACGGTCATCAGGACATTCTCGGGACCGTGGTGGGCGAGCTCGGTTATATCGAACAGGTCGTTGGTTATTCTCGACATGAGCTGACCTATTTTCGTGTCGTCATAGAATGAATATGACATATCCTGCAAATGCGAGAACAGGTCGTTTCGCATATCCGTTTCAATTCTTGCGCCCATTATATGACCGCCCGACGCCGTGTAGTAGCTCGCGGCGGTGTCGATTATTCTGAGCAGGACATAGAAGCCGACAATCTTGAGTATCAGCTCCGCCGTCAGGTCACGGATATCGTGCGCCGCACGGTCGGTTATCTGCCGCACTATCAGCGGCAGGGCTATCTCGCATACGGTGGTCAGCGCAGAGCAAAGCATATCGAGGACGAACAGCCCCGAATATTTTTTATAGTAAGGCAGGAACCTTTTAAGCATCCGCCGGTTGCGGCTGGAGTAATCTCCGGACAAACGAACACCCCTAATCAAAGCTGTATATATTAAAATTATACAACATTTATTTCCCTTTGAAAAGAGCCGCAGAGAGAAAAAATATTTTCTTTGCCGCGGCGGTTTTGCCCTTGAAAAAAGACGGGCACTTTTGTATACTATGGTATATAAAAACGCACATAATAACTGGAAGGTGAGGTTTCCTTATGCGCATTCTCATATGTGACGATGAGCCTGCAATGGTCAAGCAAATATCCGAAATAATCGCGGACGCTTATCCGGATATCGAGCTTGTCGGCGTACACAGCTCCGCAGAGCTGTCCGAGAAGCTTGCGCCTGAGGACGCAGACAGAAAATTCGACCTCGCCTTTCTCGATATTGCCGTCAGCGACGAGAGCGGCGTGGATATCGCCGACTTTGTCGGGGCTCTGTGCCCGGGCGTCAAGATAGTTTTTGTTTCGGGTAATCAGGATCTTGTCTCAAAAGCGTTTGTTACCGTTGACGACTGCGGATATATCTATAAGCCCGTTGACCCGAAGCTGCTTCTCGGCTATGTCGAGCGCGAGCGCGCAGGTAAGCAGCCCAAGCCGAGCCGCGAATATTTTGAATATACCCGCCGCGGAGCCAACTACAGGATAGGTAGCGATAAGATTCTCTTCATTGTCAGCCTGCGCAATTATTTGGAGATACATACCGTTGACGGGGACAGCGTCAAGGTTCCGGGCAAGCTCGATGAGGCGGTACAGAGTCTCAAAGCGGGCTTTGTCCGCTGCCACAAGAGCTACCTTGTCAACCTCAAGTATATCGCGAGGTATACGGCGACGAATTTCGTTATGATGAACGGAAAGATCATTCCGATAAGCCGTTCCAGGAAAAACGAGTCGGTGGACAGGTATGTGCTTTTCAAGGGAGCTTTGGTCAAATGACATTTTTTGATGTGTTCTGGTATGTGTTCAATTTTCTTTCGATAGTGCTCCTGGTGGTGTTCCTGTGCATGAATCTCACCCCGCGCTTCAATCGCTACGCGGTCTTTTTTTTAACGCTCATTCCGTTTTCCGCAGTTGCGCTCGCCCAGCATTATTTTTCCGATGTACCGTCGGTATTTTTTAAGATTCCGGCGTTTGCATATTATTTCATTTCGGCAATAGCCTATTTTAAGGACAAGCTGAGAACCCGGCTTTTCGTCTCGATAGTTCTCATGGCGTTTACCTATCTTGTCTCGGTTCTGCTCGTGACCGGCGGCATCGCCTGCGGGCTCAATCCATATGACGACATCATGACATATATCGTTTCCCTGCCGAACACGGTGAGTCTGATAGTGCTCTTCGGCGGATTTACATATTTCAGAATGAAGAAGCACAGGAACATGCTCCTGTCGGGCGGGCAGATGACGACCTTCATCTTCTTCCCGCTGAGTCAGGTCATAGTCATGGCTGCGGCGATGATGATAATTTCATATTACGGCTGGTTCAGGGACAAGAACACCGGGCTGCCGTTTCTCGAGGACCCGACCCGCGCTCCGATGATAATGCTCTGCGTCGCGGCGGTTCTCTGCATAATCTCCGACGCCGTTTTGCTCTATATCATGATCCGCTCGTCACAGAACGAGCGACTGCGCGAGGAGCTCAGGATAAAGGATTATCAAAACGCGCTTAATCTCGAATATTATAAAAATGTCGAAAACAGCAGCAATGAAGTAAGAAAGATACGCCACGATCTCGCGAACATAATCCAGACGGCATACGAAGTCGTCCACGGCGGAAACGAAGTTGACCGCGAAGCGGCGGAGCGGATGCTCGACCGGCTCAGAACGGAGGTCGCGGAGGTAAAGATAGAGAAATTCTGTCTCAACACTCTTGTCAATGTTATCGCCTCAAACAAGGCAAATGAATGCAGAAAGAACGGTATCGCCTACGATTTCAACCTCAATGTGCCGAGGTTTATAAATATCGAGGATGTCGATATCTGCAAAGCGTATGTCAATATATTCGACAACGCAATAAACGCCGCAAAGGCGCTCGAGGACAACAGGTATATAAGGATAAGAAGCTTCGTCGATGAAAACGACGGAATGTTATATATCAGCAGCGAAAATGCGGTTGCTCCGGACTACGAGGAGAAGAAAAAGAACAGATCCGGCGACCACGGCTACGGATTGAAAATCCTTGAGGAGACAGCCGAAAAATACGGCGGACACGCGGCAGCGAATCAAAGCGGCGGTATATTCACCTGCGTTTTCGCAGCGAGGGCATAAAGCCCCTTGCACCCTACGGCCGCCCTCACACCGACCGCACAAAATCAACGCCGCCCTTCGGCTCCCCTGCGGGGGAACTGGCTCGGCGAAGCCGTGACTGAGGGGTTAGTTTCGCTAACGCTCAAAGGCGATAGGTGGTAGGCGGTAGGTAAACTACACCTTTTTTCTATCGTCCGTTTTTTGGGGATTTGTCTTTTCTTTCCTGTCCGTTTTTCGGGGATGTTTAGACAAAACACTAAAATATCACTGTCCGATTTTATGGGTATAATTTAAACCGCATCCTAATCCCTAATCCCTATTTCCTTGTAGGCGCGGATATCCCCCGCCCGAGAAATTCGCATAAATTTATTGAAGCCTGCCTTTAAAAATCGCACCGCGGAGACAGAACACATCTGCCCCCGCGGTTTTATATTTTTTATGCCGTCTCCCGAAGCTGTATCTCGCGGCTGACCTCAAGTCCGTCCGGCGTAACGGTGAGCGCTATCCCGCCGCTGTCCGAGGTCGAATACGCCCTGCGCCCGAACGCCGACATTATGCCGACGAGCACATCGTCAGATATCTCGGCGAGGCGGTTCGTGATTATCATCGTCTCGGGGCGGAGCTTGTCCAGCACCTCCTGCGGGACGGCGCGTTCGCCGTGACAGGGGACTTTCAGCGCGTCAATGCGCCCGACGGCGTTTGCGAGCCTCGCGAGGTCGCCGGTGTCGTTCACCATGTCGCCCGCCAAAAGAATACGCCTGCCGCCCTGCTCGGCGAGGAGTGCGAGCGAGTTGTCGTTTTCGCCGATGTTCCTGTGATATGAGTCGGGCTCGGTGTTGAAGAAGCGCAAAGCCCAATTGCCCAGCGCAAACGGCTCGTCCGGCACGCAGCCGATGACCGGTATATTCATGCTCTGCGCCTTTTCGCTGAGCGATTTATACAGCGCGTCGCCGTCATGGACGCACTTGTCCCACTGCGCGAGGTTCGGGCTTATAAACGGCTTGAGATATATCTTGCCTATCGTGACATCCCTGTCGTCAAGGAGCGTCTCGAGCCCGCCGACATGACCGGAATGAAAATGGGTTATCGCGATAAAATCAAGATTTATCTTCCCGCCGGCAGTCTCTTTCAGATATCGAGCCGTGTGCTTCGCGTGCTCCGCGTCGCCGCAGTCAACGAGAGCAAATCTATTTTCGCTCTGGAGAAGAATGCAGTCCGAGCGTCCGGTGTTTAGAAAATGTATGCGCTCGCCCTCCGACGGGACGGAGATATCCTCGTTCTGCGCAGGAGCGGGCGGATTTTTTGCCGTCCTGATGACCTGCACTGCGTTGGGTTTGAACTTGTCTTTTTGAGTGAACTTTTTGATGAGTTCGACAAAATCCTTTATTGCCATATCCTTCAGCCCTTTCGGGAATTTATTTTGTCCTGCGCAGCTCGGCAAAGAACTGCTTCAAAAGCAGAGCGCATTCGTCCTGCATGAAACCGCCTTCGACCTCGGGCGAGTGGTTATACGGGAAAGAGAACAGGTCGTTTACAGACCCGCACGAGCCCGCCTTCGGGTCGTATGCCCCGAACACCACGCGCTTTATGCGCGAATTTATTATCGCTCCGGCGCACATCGGGCACGGCTCGAGCGTCACGAATAATTCGCACTCCCAGAGCCGCCAGCCGCCGAGAGCTCTGCACGCTCCGTCTATCGCCTCTATCTCGGCATGGGCGAGGGCGTTTTTGTCCTTTTCGCGCCTGTTTCGCCCGACGGACACGAGCTCTCCGTTTCTTGCGACCACCGCGCCGACGGGCACTTCGCCGTCCGCCGCAGCCTCCCGCGCAAGTGCTATCGCCGCCTGCATAAGCTCTCTGTCAGTCATTCTTCCACTCCCCGCTCACGAAGGCCATGTGATAAAAGTATATGTCGTGTAGAGCAAATAGATAATGGAGATTATCATAGGGACATTTATGAAATACGCTGCCGTGCGCTCGCCGCGTGAAAGGGCGGTGCGCGGTTTCCTGAACTTCACCGGAATATTCTTTTCGTGCGCCCTCCTCATGAAGAAGATAAAGCAGATTATGCCCGCCGCAAAGAACACCGCGACGCAGATATAATAGACGAGGTTGACCGTCTTTTCCGGCAGAAATTCGTAGAGTATCGAGATAACGCCGGAGAACATATTGTTGCAGAAATGTATTATAACTCCCGTCCACATCGAGCCGGTGACTATAACCAAATAGCCGATGCCGATACCCACAATGAACGCAAACGGAGCCTGGACGAGGTTGCCGTGCATCACGCCGAAAAGGGCGGACGAGACGAGAACAGCAAACCAGTTGCCGAACTTGCGTGCGGGCATCATCACCACGCCGCGCAGCGCAAATTCCTCAACGAGCGCGGGTACTACGGCGAGCTGAACAAGATACATCGTAATGCCCAGCGGCGTTGTCGGGGTGCGCGAATCGGGATATTCAAATGTTATGCCGGTCGAATTTTCGACAAATATCGAGAGAAAGTTAGTCGCGTAGTTGCCTATCATGCAGATCATCAGACCAATGGGCACAGCCAAAAGCAAGAGCTGTGCGTCATAGGGCTTGCCGAAGTTCAGGCACTGTTGGCGTTTATCTTTAAGCAGCAGACTCGACAGGAAGAAGGGGACGAATATGCAGAAAATCGACATCAGCACGCCTATGGCATAGCCGCGGTCGGTATCGTTGGCGTAGTCGTCATAGAGATTGAGGGCAAACAGAAGCCCCGCGCCGACAAACTGGAAGACGACGAACAGGAGTGCGCCCAGACCGCTTATGCGTCCGAGCTTTTTTATCTGGCGCTTCTCGCGCTGCTTTATCTGAAAGGTCTGAGCGGGTCCGGGCTGATACCCATTTTGCGCTCCGTTATATTGAGAGTCGTATGTCATACTTTCACCGTTTCACTTAAATTTCCTGTTAAATTATACCCTACCCCGAGGGATTTAACAATAGCATAAAAGCGAAGTTTAAAGAAAAAGGGAATATAGTTTAATTTCAGTTAACATTTAAAGACGGAATGCAAGACTCTTTGAAGAATGGACAAGGCTATAAGACGGCAGACAGCGGTTTGTGCTGATTTATAAGCCGTCCATTGCCGGTACTTACGCCTGCAAATCCCAATTTGTCACTGCACTTCCACTTTAAACCCCGCATTACAAAAATCAAAGCCCACCCAACGGACAACCATCGGGCAGGCTTTCTATTAAATAAACAACTCCGCGAAATCATATCTCCCGAGTATTTTCGTCGTTCTCGCTCAACTCCTGCGGCTGAGCGGGACCGAAGCTGTCCGCCTTGGGCAGGCTCCACCTGAAATGGGCGGCGAGCAGGCGGATAACGAACACCGTCGCCGCGCCCGCAATGACCGCCGCGGTGCTGTTGAACCGCCAGATGACAACGCAGACGACCGCACCGGCTATCGACGCGCAGGCATAGATGTGCTTTACGAATATGTACGGCTTCTCTCCGGCGAGGACATCGCGCAGCACTCCGCCGCCGACACCGGTTATGACGCCGACGAATACCACGAGAAACGCGCCGCGTTCGGTCGGGACGCTGTAGGCGGTCTGTATCCCGACGACCGTGAACACGCCGAGTCCGAGCGAGTCGAGAATGAGCAGAACGAAGTCGTGGACATGCTGATTCCCCGTGAGCAGTCTGCGGACGGCGGGCAGGAAGGTTATTATCGCCGTGACCGTCGCGACTATCGCGTATATCGGGTGACCGAATGTGCCGGGCGGCGTTATGCCGAGAATGAGATCCCGCGTGACCCCGCCGCCTATCGCCGTCACGACGCCCAATATCATGACGCCGAAAATATCCATGTTCTTTTTAAGCCCCGTCATCGCGCCCGAAACCGAAAATGCGACAGTACCGATGATTTCAAAAACAAAAATAAGAATGTCCATAAGCCCCTCCGAAAACAAAAAGAGTACACCATCGGAAAAATGATGTACTCTGTCTTTTTACCTGAAAGATTCTCCGCTTCGCGGATTGCTTCGTCGGTGCAAATGCCTTTCCAGAGGACCGTCCCGGCTCGGTTCTTTTACCTGAGAGTTTCGCCCCTTCGGTGGCCGGAAATCCGGCTCTCTCCCAAACCCGTCAATCGGATACCCGCTTATTTTATAGCGCATAACGGCTTTTGTCAAGAGAAAAAACAGGGATTACTCCTCCATCTGCTTGCCGAGGAACGACGCTGCGACCTGGACGAGCTTTATCTCCGTCTGTGACGGCACGGACGCCTCGTCCGCCGTGAGCAGAACCACCGCGCCGGATACGTCGCCCGCGCCGATTATCGGAAACGCCGCCGCCGCGTCGCGCTCAACGCCCTCTATCGGATGAAAGCGTTCGCCGCCCTCCTCGCAGATAAACGGACTTCGGCGCTCCATAATATTTTCAAGAGCCGGCGTTATCCTGCGCTCGACCGTCTCCTTCTTTGGCACTCCCGCGCAGGAAATGACCCTGTCGCGGTCGGTTATCACGACCGGAAGACCCGTGTTTTTGTGCAGAACCTCGGCATACTGCGCCGTCAGCGACGACAGCTCTCCGACCTGCGAATATTTTTTGAAAATTACCTCGCCGTCCGCGTCCGTGTATATTTCGAGCGGGTCGCCCTCGCGGATGCGCATGGTGCGGCGGATTTCCTTCGGGATAACGACCCTGCCGAGATCGTCTATTCTTCTGACTATTCCTGTTGCTTTCATTATATTAACTCCCTTGCTTTTGTTGCGTACCTGTATTGTTTGCCGCTTGAGGGAGATTATGCGGATAAATGAAAAGTTGAATTTAATCGGATTTTTCTACAGCAGCGGGACGGACATTTGCATTTGCCAAGAGTTGAATTTCGCCCCCTGCGTCAATATCGGCGCGGGGGCGGTGGTTTTTCGGAAATCGTCGTTCTCATATTCGCCGTCGCTGTCTTTGTGTTTCACCAAAACATCTCCGTGCCGGAATATATTCATATATTAACATATTCCGACCCAAATACAAGGTAATTTATCGGACAGTAAATCCTGTCTCCTTATATATTCCCGTATTTTACAATATATATCCGGCTTTTCTTGACGGGCACCGCCATAATATGATATCATTCTCAGTGAGATAGGACAGTTAATTTTTATAGGAGGTGTTTTTGTGGTTCCTGAAAATTTTAAGGAAAACGGCTTTATGATAGGGCTCGGTCTTTTTATCGTCGCCTTTGTCGTGGCACAGTCGCTGTTTTTCCTTGTCAAGGCATGGAAACAAGGCAAAAAACTCGGAATATCAACAAGCACGCTGAAGAATACCGTTATGTCGAGCGCACTTTTTACCGTTGCGCCCGCCATATCCATTCTCGCAACGGTCATCGTGCTCGCAAATTCGCTGGGCATCGTCCTGCCGTGGATAAGGCTCTCGGTCATAGGCAATCTCGCCTATGAGAGCGTTGCCGCAGAGGCGGCGCTGAGCGCATTTGACATGACGCTCTCAAGTCCTGTGACGGATCCCAAGGTCTTTGCGACAATAGCGTTCGTCATGACTATCGGCTGTATGCTGCCGCTGATTCTCATCATCTTCGTTATGAAGAAGGTGCAGAAAACCATGGGCAAGGTTGCCGACAAGAACTCGAAGCTCGCCGACACGCTCTCCGCCGCCGCATTTATCGGCATCATCGCCGCGTTTATAGCCCGTTCGATAGCGGGAGCCGGCAAGGAGGGTGCCAACGCTCTTTACGGCGAGGAGTTCGGTGACGGAGCGGGCTTTATGTCCGTTTGCGTGCTCGTCTCGTCAATGGTATTTATGAGCCTTCTCACCTTTATTTGCAAGAAGTTCAAGATAAAGTGGCTTGAAGCCTTCGCTCTGCCGATAAGCATGTTTGCCGCGATGGGTGTCGCTATTGCTATAGCGAAGTTCTGCCCCGAGGGACTTGCCTATCTCGAGTGGAGAGGCTGATAAGGAGGGAAATGCAAATGAGTAAAAAGAACGCCAAGCCCTACAGCGAAAAAATACATATCTGGGGCAAAATTTCTTCGATAACCGCAATTGCAGCCCTCATGTTCGTGCCCATAGCGATAAGCGCGCATTACAATGCGTGGCCCGACGCGGGCAAGCTCTTTGACGCGATGAAGGTCGTTATTCCGGTCTACTGGATCTCCGGCATCGCTGAAGTGTTCACCTATGCTCCCATGCTCGGCGCAGGCGGAACCTATCTGAGCTTCGTCACCGGAAACATTACGAACCTCAAGCTGCCCTGCGGACTCAACGCCATGGAGAATGCGGGCGTGCGCGCAAACTCCGAGGAGGGCGAGGTCATCTCGACCATAGCTATAGCGTCCTCGGCTATCACGACTACGCTTATACTCGCAGTCGGCGTGCTTGCGTTCCGTCCGGTGCTCCCTGCGCTGACCACCAACCCCAACATCGCCCCCGCCTTCAAGCAGGTTCTGCCCGCGCTCTTCGGCGCACTCGCCGCGACCTACTTCTCGAAGCACTGGAAGATTTCCATCTTCCCGATAATGGTCGGCGTTATCACTCTTATCTTCGCCTCGACCATGGGCGTCGGAACGCTTATCTTCGTCACCATCATTGCATCGCTCCTCGGCGCGTTTGCAATGTATAAATTCGGCTGGCTCGACAGCAAGGACGAGAGAAAAGCCAAGAAAGCCGCAAAGGCAAAGAAATAAAATAAACCCGGTTTTCCGGTATTCGACAGCTCCGCTTTTGGCGGGGCTGTTTTTTTGTTATGCCCCAATATATGCAACTTTAATTAGTTGTAAAGAGCGATAAATACGACCCATATCGCAGCCTCGCGAAAAAAACAATTTCTGTTATGCGAGCGAAAGAAGTTCCCGTTGAATTGTTCCACTGAACAATTCGCGGGAACTGCCGCTCTATGAAAGTCCGTTCGGACAAGTCATAATAGAAAGGAGCAAAAAATGAAAGAGGTTTTTACTGATATGGATTCAAAGGATATTAAAAGTGAATACCTGAACGGCGTGTACAACGAGATTTCCGTCCTTCTCGGAATCGAAGCCGCCCTGACTCTGCATTCCGAATTCCGCGGCCAGCAGATCAATTTTCCGGTAAACTTTTTCTCGAACGAATTCATATCAAGCCGGATTGCGGCAGAGTATGACGGAAGCAACATAAAGCATCTCGCCACAAAGTACGGTTACAGCGAAAAATGGGTCAGAAAAATCGTCAATGACGGTAAAAAATGAAAGGATGTATAAACATGAAAAGAAGTTTACGCTTTGTATCTGTGATAGCGATTATATTGTCTGCCGTGCTTCTGCTTTCGGGCTGCAGTGAAGAACGCAAGCAGGCGGTTGCGAATTATGATAGGGAATGCACAAGGATAAATGCGGAACGCGACGACCTCGAAAAGGTGATAGCAGAAAGTCAGAAACTCATTGATTCACATGAGGAGCCGTATGATAAAACAACGGTAACAACTCTTGAAACCGCAGTTGCCGACTCAAGGGCGGCGATTGTTGAAATACCCAAAAAAAGAGGCAATGCGAAAGAAATCAATGAGCTTGTAAATGAAAAGCTGAAGAAAATCAGCTATGTTGAAACAAAAGAAATGCTGGACACGGCAAAGACAAATCTTGAAAACAGCATCAGGATAATGAAACAACTTACAAATCCGTCGGAGGCATTTATTATTGAAAGAATCAGGGACATTGATACTATAACCGGATATGCGGGTGTAACTGAGGATAATGACCCCAACGGCAACCTGAACAAGCCGGGCGGATATACATCAACAGTCTATTTTGCGTCAAGTCAGATCAAAGCAGAAGACAGAGGATGGCTTGACGGTACGATTATTGATAACGGAACCGACGGCGGGGGTTCGATAGAAGTATATGTTACCAGGGAAGATGCAGAAAAAAGATGCGAATATCTGGCTCAGTTTGACGGCTCGCGTCTGGCCTCCGGTTCGCATCGGGTAGTCGGAACTGTTTTGGTAAGAACCTCGGATCGTTTAACTGCAAGCCAGCAAAAGAAGCTTGAGGCAGAGATCGTAGCGAATTTAACAGAACTGAGAGACTAAAAGCGGAGCCGCGTCTGTCCGATAAAACGGACAGACGCGCGTACTTTGTCGATTTGTGTTGATTATATGATTTTGATTTGATATAATCAAAATGCGCGATACAGAAATATCTTGTGAAAGAGGAATCGTTATGGTTGAAGAAAGAACAGAAAATCAGGAACTGTTGGCAGCACTCGACAACATTCAGGGCGAGCTCAAGGGCATCAAGAAGAAGGGCGCAAAGCAGGTTTTTCAGATTATTGTTGCGGTTATCCTGACTCTTGCGATAGGTCTCGGAGCGGGCGTAGTCTGCGGAAAGCACTGGGATGATATAATGTTCAAGC
The DNA here is from genome assembly GCA_963620555.1 of bacterium. Taxonomy (GTDB): domain Bacteria; phylum Bacillota; class Clostridia; order Oscillospirales; family Acutalibacteraceae; genus CAG-177. The sequence goes on along the minus strand of CAVFAN010000004.1, from coordinate 41,362 downwards.
TGTTCCCGAATTCCTACTCCGCATCTACAACGAAAATCCTCGAAGAGACGCTGAAAGATCAGGCGAAGCTGAACACGGGTATCTATAAGCAGGTTGCAACATATGATTCCGGGAAAATGTATGCCAACAAGCTTTCCGAAAAGCTGAAAATGAACGGCAAGTCCATGTCGTTTACTTTCACCGGATATGTTGAGGCCGGAATAGAGAACCTTGCGGACGCAAATATCAATGTCAATTCGAAGACCAATGTCATAACTATAGACAACATAAAGATAAGCATAACAAATGTCTATATCGACCCGTCATCAATAAAGGATGCCAAGCAGACCAAAAACATTTTTAATCAGCTCACAATAGGCGACTTCACTGCCGCTCAATCCGAGCTTGAGAAAAAGCTGATAAACGATGCCAAGGAAAAAGGAATAATTGAGACCGCTCAAAAGAGCGCAGAAAAAACACTGAAAGCTCTCTTCGGAGAAGCCATAAACGGCTATACGGTAGTTTTCAATTGGCAGTGATTTCGGCCGAATCAGGGCGCCGGGGAATATTCCCCGGCGCTTTTTGCTTTGGCGTGTGTAAGTAAAATGTAATAAGGTTGAAATGATTCAACTATCATGTTATAATCAACATAAATAAAAGCAGAATCTCAGAAAAGTTGAGAGTTTTGCTCAAGAGGGTGGAATACAATGACCGTTTTACAGCTTAAAGACATTCTTTCGGCCGAGCTGCTCTGCGGCGGCGAGCATCTGGACAGGGAGGTACATACTGCCTGCGGAAGCGACATGATGAGTGACGTGCTCGCCTTCGTCAAGGAGCAGGCGGTTTTGCTCACGGGGCTCGTCAATCCCCAGGTCGTGCGGACTGCCGAGATGATGGATATGAAGGTCATCGTGTTCGTGCGCGGCAAGGTGCCGGGCGACGCGATACTTGACCTTGCCCGCGAATTGGATATCGTCGTGCTCAAGACGAAGCTCGAGATGTTCACCTCCTGCGGAAAGCTCTATCAGGCGGGCCTGAGAGGGGGCAGGGCTGTCAATGGATAACATGAAGCTCCATTTTGACGTTGACGGGGAGGATTTTACCCGTGCGGGCGAGGCGTCCGGCGAGACGAAGCGCGTGCTCAAGGGTCTCGGCTTTGACGCGTCCGTAATAAGAAACGTCTCGATTGCCATGTACGAGGGCGAGATAAATATGGTCATTCATGCGGGCGGCGGCGAGATAGACGTCGAGATATCGCCCGAGTGCATATCCATGGTGCTCGCCGACCACGGACCGGGCATTGAGGATGTCGAGCTCGCTATGCAGGAGGGGTATTCGACCGCGCCCGATAAGGTGCGTGCCCTCGGCTTCGGCGCGGGCATGGGTCTGCCCAATATAAAGAAGTATACGGACGAGATGAAGATAGACACCGAAAAGGATGTCGGAACGACGATAAGCCTCAAGGTGTATACCGCTCACTGACTGAGCGCCCGCCTGTGCGGGTGCCGGGAGGACTTTTTACATGAACACATATTTCCACTCGGTGCGGCTCGATGAGGAGAAGTGCATGGGCTGCACCAATTGCATAAAGCGATGTCCCACGCAGGCTATACGCGTGCGCAGCGGCAAGGCGCATATTATCTCGGAACGCTGCATCGACTGCGGCGAGTGCATCCGCGTCTGCCCGCACCACGCAAAATATTCCCACCGCGACTCGATGAACAGGATAATCGAGTTCAAATACAGAGTCGCCCTGCCCGCGCCGTCGCTCTACGGGCAGTTTAATAATCTTGATGATATCGGATATGTCATAACCGCTCTCAGGATGCTCGGCTTTGATGAGGTGTTCGAGGTCGCGAGGGGAGCCGAGCTTGTCAGCGACGCGACGCGAAAATACATCGCCGAGCATGATATCCCCAAGCCGGTAATATCCTCGGCGTGCCCCGCGGTCTGCCGGCTGATAAGGGTCTGCTTCCCGCACCTTGTTCCGCACGTTCTGCCGCTCAATTCACCTATGGAGACTGCGGCTCTGATAGCGCGCAGCGAGGCACAGGCAAAGACGGGGCTTGATTCTTCGGATATCGGAATATTTTTTATCACGCCGTGCCCCGCGAAGATAACCGCCGTCAAGCAGCCCATCTGCCTGCCGAAGTCGAATGTAGACGCGGTGATAGCGATGAAGGATATATATCCCGTGCTATTAAAGCAGATGAACCACCTCGGCGCGCCCGAGGATGCCTGCAAGTCGGGGCTCATGGGGGTCAGCTGGGCATCGAGCGGCGGCGAGTCTGCCGCCCTGCTCAAGGACAAATATCTCGCCGCAGACGGCATTGAGAACGTCATAAAAGTGCTCGAAGAGATAGAGGACGAGAAGCTTGACAGGCTCGATTTTGTCGAGCTCAACGCCTGTTCGGGCGGCTGCGTCGGCGGCTCGCTGACTGCGGAAAATCCGTATGTCGCAAAGGCGAGAATCCAGCAGCTCAGAAGATATCTGCCCGTCGCTGCGAATCATCTGGCGGGCGACGAAGTTCCCGCGACCATGGAGTGGCAGCGACCGCTCGAGGGCTCATCGGTTTTGAAGCTTGCCGACAATGTCTCCGATGCCATGGCGATGATGTCGAAGATGACCGAGATAATCGCCCGCCTGCCGGGGCTCGACTGCGGCACCTGCGGCGCACCCACCTGCCGCGCCCTCGCAGAGGATATAGTCCGGGGCAGCGCAACGCTGCACGACTGCGTTTTCGCCATGCGCGATGAGCTCGCCGGCACTGATATGCAGGAATATATTCCTGCGCCGTTCAGGGGTACGGAAAAAAAGGAGGGGACGAAATGACGGTCGGTGATATAAAAGAAAAGCTGAATCTCAAAGCCCTGTGCGAAAACGAAGAAGCTCTTTCCCGCGAGGTCACGGGCGGATACTGCGGCGACCTTCTGAGCTGGGTCATGTCCCGCGCAAAGGCGGGGGACGCGTGGATGACCGTCATGGGCAACGTCAACTCCATCGGAGTGGCGGCACTCGCGGACATAGCCTGCATTATTTTAACGGAGTCCGCGCCCCTCGATGAGGATGCGCGTGTCCGCGCAGAGCAAAACGGCGTCGCGGTCTATCAGACCGAAAAAAACGCCTATGAAACAGCCGTCAGCCTGTCGGGGCTGATATAAATCTGAGAGGAGAAAAATTATGGGCAACGAATTTGAAAACGCGATAAAGAGATTTTCCGAGGCAAAGGATATTCTTGAAAAATTCGAGAGAGCGGAGGATGCCGCCGCCTATCTCCAGAACGAGACGGGACTGCCCGCCGATGAGTGCATGAAGGCGTATGAATTTATCATGGGCGCGGACAGGGACGAAAAATAGTCGTTTCAAACCTATTGACGAATAAATCCAAAAGTATTATAATCACCTTAATGTTGCGTCTGTCGGGCGCAACGCTAAATGAGCATATCTCAAAGGCTTTGACGGAGACAGTAGCCTTGCGCAAAGAGACAAAGTGAGCCGGCGGCAGTGGAAAGCCGGTACTCGGCGCAGGAGCGAATATCACTCCCGAGCAGCGGGACGAAAGGCGAAAGCCGAGTAGATCCCGACGGCGCGTCCCACCGTTACCGGGCGGCATTTAATTGAATGTAGTGGGTGGTTGCAAAGCCGGGTCTTTGTCCTGTTATGGACAGGGACCTTTTTTGTTGCCGACCGCGATTTCCTGAAAGGACGGATAGCTATTATGTATGACAAGGTATCGACGAATTTTGAGTTCGTCAACCGCGAGAAGAAGGTGCTCGATTTCTGGAACGAGAACCATATCTTCGAGAAGAGCATCGACTCGCGCAAGAATGCGGAGACCTTCACCTTCTATGACGGTCCGCCGACCGCAAACGGCAAGCCGCATATCGGTCACGTGCTGACGAGAGTTATAAAGGATATGATCCCGCGCTACAAGACCATGAAGGGCTATATGGTGCCCCGAAAGGCAGGCTGGGATACCCACGGTCTGCCCGTTGAGATTGAGGTCGAGAAGCTGCTCGGCATCGAGGGCAAGCAGGGGATAGAGGAATACGGTCTCGAGCCCTTCATCAAGAAGTGCAAGGAGAGCGTCTGGAAATATAAGGGCATGTGGGAGGATTTCTCCGGCAAGGTCGGCTTCTGGGCGGATATGGATAACCCCTATGTAACCTATCACAACTCGTTCATCGAGTCCGAGTGGTGGGCACTCAAGCAGATCTGGGACAAGGGTCTGCTCTACAAGGGCTTCAAGATAGTTCCCTATTGCCCGCGCTGCGGCACTCCGCTCTCTTCGCAGGAGGTCGCTCAGGGCTATAAGGATGTCAGGGAGCGCTCCGCAGTCGTCAAGTTCAAGGCAAGGGACGAGGACGCATATTTCCTCGCATGGACGACAACTCCGTGGACTCTGCCCTCGAACGTCGCGCTCTGCGTCAACCCCGCAGAGGACTATGTAAAGATAAAGGTCGGGGACGGCACCGTATATTATATGGCGCAGGCACTCGTCGAAAAGTTCTTCCCCGAGGGAGTCGAGACTCTAGCCACCTTCAAGGGCAAGGAGCTTGAATACAGGGAGTTTGAGCCGCTGTTTGAATGCACAAAGTCGAAGGACGGCAAAAAGGGCTGGTATGTCACCTGCGACGGCTATGTCACTCTGACGGACGGCACCGGTATAGTCCATATCGCGCCGGCATTCGGTGAGGACGACGCAAATGTCGGCAAGAACTACGATCTGCCGTTCGTTCAGCTCGTCGATGCCGCCGGCTGCATGGACAAGAGCACCCCGTGGGCGGGCAAGTTCTGCAAGGACGCGGACAGGGATGTGCTCGTTGACCTCGAAAAGCGCGGACTTCTCTTCTCCGCTCCCGTGTTTGAGCACAGCTATCCCCACTGCTGGCGCTGCGACACGCCCCTCATCTACTATGCAAGAGACTCGTGGTTCATAAAGATGACCGCAGTCAGGGACGACCTCGTCCGCAACAACAACACCGTCAACTGGATTCCCGAGAGCATCGGTAAGGGACGCTTCGGCGACTGGATAGAGAACGTCCAGGATTGGAGTATCAGCCGTAACCGCTACTGGGGAACTCCGCTCAATGTCTGGGAATGCGAATGCGGTCACAGACATTCGATAGGCTCTATCGAAGAGCTCAAGAGCATGTCCTCGAACTGCCCGGACGATATCGAGCTGCACCGTCCCTATATCGACGCGGTTACAATAAAGTGCCCGAAGTGCGGCGGCGAAATGCACCGCGTGCCCGAGGTCATCGACTGCTGGTTCGACTCCGGCTCGATGCCCTTCGCGCAGCACCACTATCCGTTTGAAAATCACGACCTGTTCAAGCAGCAGTTCCCCGCGCAGTTTATTTCCGAGGCTGTCGATCAGACGAGAGGCTGGTTCTATTCGCTGCTCGCCATTTCGACCCTGCTGTTCAACAGAGCGCCCTATGAAAATGTCCTCGTCCTCGGTCACGTTCAGGATGAGAACGGTCAGAAGATGTCGAAATCCAAGGGCAACGCCGTCGATCCGTTTGACGCGCTCAACGCTTACGGCGCAGACGCGGTCCGCTGGTATTTCTACACCAACTCCGCTCCCTGGCTGCCCAACCGCTTCCACGGCAAGGCTGTTATCGAGGGTCAGCGCAAGTTCATGGGCACGCTCTGGAACATCTACGCTTTCTTCGTGCTCTATGCGAATATAGACGGGTTCGACGCCACGAAGCATGAGCTTCGCAAGGCTGAGGAGCTGCCGACCATGGACAGATGGCTGCTCTCAAGACTCAACACCCTCATAACCACCGTTGACAACTACCTTGCGGATTACTGCATCCCCGAGGCGGCGCGTGCGCTGCAAAGCTTTGTCGATGAGATGAGCAACTGGTATGTCCGCCGCTGCCGCGAGCGCTTCTGGGCGCAGGGCATGAGCCAGGACAAGATCGATGCCTATATGACCCTCTATACCGCGCTCGTCACCGTCTCGAAGCTTGCCGCTCCGATGATCCCGTTCATGACCGAGGACATCTACCGCAACCTCGTGTGCAATATAGACAAGTCCGCTCCCGAGAGCGTCCACCTGTGCGATTATCCCGTTGCGGATGCCGCATATGTTGACAAGGCTCTTGAGGAGAGAATGAATGAGGCACTCAATATAGTCGTGCTCGGTCGAGCCGCAAGAAACGGCGCGAATATAAAGAACCGTCAGCCGCTGGGCAAGATGTTTGTCCGTGCGGACGAGACTCTCGGCGGCGAGTACGCGGAGATAATCAGAGACGAGCTAAATGTCAAGACCCTTGAGTTCGTTGACGGCGAGGCTGATTTCGTCAGCTACAGCTTCAAGCCGCAGCTCAAGACCGTCGGCCCGAAATACGGCAGATTCCTCGGCAAGATAAAAGAGCATCTCGCCTCCCTCGACGGCTCCGCCGCAAAGAAGGAGCTTGACGAAAACGGCGCGCTGAAGTTCAGCGTCGCCGGCAACGAGATAGAGCTCGGCGTTGACGACCTGCTGATAGACTCCGTCCAGAAAGAGGGCAGCTTCGCAGTCTCCGATTACGGCATTACCGTCGCAATCGACACGAACCTCACCCCCGAGCTTATCGAGGAGGGCTTCGTCAGAGAGATAATCTCGAAGATTCAGACCATGCGCAAAGAGGCAGACTTCGATGTTATGGACAAGATCGTTCTCTACACCGGCGAAAATGCAAAGCTCAACGGCATAATCGAGAGAAACGCAGAGTCCATAAAGCACGATGTTCTCGCGGACGAAATAGTTTATTCCCTCGGCGGCAACAGTGCCAAGGAGTGGAACATCAACGGCGAGAAGATGACTCTCGGCGTCAGCAGGAAATAAGAAATTTTCTTCACCGCGTCCTTCGACAAAGCGGGGCGCGGCGGGATATTTCTGGCTTTTTTAAAAATAATACGAAAACCGCTTGACAAAATCCCCTCGGGCTGTTAGAATAGTGCGTACAACAAAGCAGAGTGACGCATTGTGCCGCAGCTCTCACCTTCGGGGTTTTGTCCGCGCAGGTCAATAAGAACGGATTTTTTCTGTTGATTATTGAGCGAGGGCATCTCTGTGCCCTCGCTTTGATTTTTCCGGTAAATCCGGTCAGAGCATATGGAGGTGCTTAACATCAGTATCAAAGAAATGCAGATCAATGAAGAGATCACGGACAAAGAGGTCAGGCTCATAAGCAATGACGGTGAACAGCTCGGTATCGTTTCCGCCGCTCAGGCTCAGAAGCTTGCCGCAGAGAAAAATCTCGACCTTGTCAAGATTGCTCCGCAGGCAAAGCCGCCCGTCTGTAAGATCATGGACTACGGCAAATACCGTTTTGAGCAGTCCAAGAGGGAGAAGGAAGCGAAGAAGAATCAGCGTGTGATCGAGATAAAAGAGATCCGCCTTTCACCCAACATTGACGTACATGATTTTGATACGAAAGTCGGTCACGCCAGAAAGTTTTTGTCGGCAGGCAACAAGACCAAGGTCTCGATCCGCTTCCGCGGACGCGAGATGACCCACACCGATCTCGGACTGAGCATAATGGCGCAGTTTGCGGAGAAGTGCGCGGATATCGCCTCGATTGAGAAGCCGGCAAAGCTTGAGGGTCGCCAGATGCTCATGTTCCTTGCGCCCAAGAGCGCAAAGTGATTATCCCGGTAAAACACCGGTCAAAAAGTTGAAGGAGGAAAAGAACTCATGCCCAAGATCAAAACTCACAGCGGTGCTAAAAAGCGCTTCAAGCTGTCAAAAAACGGTAAGCCGATACGTGCACACGCAAACAAGTCTCACATCCTTACCAAGAAGAGCACAAAGCGTAAGAGAAATCTTCGCAAGACCTCTGTTGCAGACACCACCAATGTCAAGCAGATCAAGAAGCTCATCCCTTACAAATAAGAGACAGCCAACCACTCATTAATTATTCGGAGGTAGAAAACCATGGCACGTATCAAAGGTGCAACAATGACTCGCAAGAGAAGAAATAAAGTTCTGAAGCTTGCCAAGGGCTACTATGGCTCAAAGCACAGCCTTTTCAAGACCGCCAAGCAGGCTGTCATGAAGAGCGGCCAGTATGCTTATATCGGCCGCAAGCAGAAGAAGCGTGATTTCCGCAGCCTGTGGATCACCAGAATCTCCGCAGCAGCGAAGCTCAACGGCATGAACTATTCCACGTTCATCAACGGTCTGAAAAAGGCCGGCATCGATCTCAACCGCAAGATGCTCTCCGAGATCGCCATCAGCGATCCCGCCGCTTTCACCGCTCTGACCGAGCAGGCCAAGGCTGCCCTCAAGTAAGTGATCGGAGATTTTCGGGTAGAGACTCAATCTGAAGGTTAAGGGGCTGCTGATGCAGTCCCTTGTTTCATATCGGAGGGAAAAATGGATTTCGAGAAGATTTCATCGCGCTCCAACGAAAAAGTAAAGCTTTTCCGGCATTTGTCGCAGAGCGCCTCGTTCCGCAGGGAAACGGGGCTGTTTGCGCTTGAGGGCGCGCGCCTGTGCTCGGATGTCGCAAAGACCGGGATTGAAATAAAGACCGCGTTCTTCACAAAAGAAGCTCTCGAAAAGTATCCGGACTATATCTCTGCCGTCGCCGAAAGGGCGGAGCAGGCGTTCGAGATACCGCATGAGCTCGCCGGAGCTCTCTCCGATACCCGTGAGGCGCAGGGCGTTTTCTGCATCTGCGTCAAGCGTAAAGAGGCGGAAATTGAGACGCTTGACCCCAAGGGAACATACATAGCACTCGACAGTATGCAGGATCCGTCAAACCTCGGCGCGGTGCTGAGAACGGCGGAGGCGTTCGGCATGAGCGGCGTCATAGTCGGCGGCGGGTGCGATATATATAACCCGAAAGCACTTCGTGCCGCGATGGGCTCTTCAATGCGAATTTCTGTTTTGACAACGGGAAATTTGCCGTCTCTCTTGATTTTTGCCGCCAAAAAGGGTATGCTTACCTTAGCTTCCACACCGTCGGACACGGCGAAGAGAATAACCGACATGAGCTTTTCCGGCTCTGTTATCTGCGTTGTCGGCAACGAGGGCAGCGGAATATCGCCCGAGGTCATGTCCGCCTGCGCTCTGCCCGTGACCATCCCGATGCGCGGGCGCGCAGAGTCGCTCAACGCCGCCGCGGCAGCCGCGGTGCTCATGTGGGAGCTGACAAAATAACAAACGGAGGCTTTAATGGACAGGAAAGCCTATTGGCTCTGGCTCCGGGAGGCCGTTGGCGCAGGAGCTGTCACAGATGAGATTACCGCTGTGTTTCCATCCCCCGAGGAGATGTACTCCGGGGGTGAGATAGAATGGCGATTGAGCGGTGTACTCACCAACAGACAGATAGAAAAACTCAAGCAATGCTCTCCCGAGAAGGCGCAGGGCATTGTTGATGTTTGCCGTAATAACGGCTGGACCATCCTCACTCCGGACGATGAGGACTATCCGCCAAAGCTCAGGAGCCTGCGCAATATGCCGCTGGTGCTCTTTGTTAAGGGGGATATAAAGCGCGTAACGCGGCGTGTGTGCATTGCCGTGGTCGGCACAAGAAAAGCCTCTTTTCAGGGCAGCTATCTTGCGCACCGCTATGCCGCGGCACTTGCACATTCCGGCATCTGCGTCGTCTCCGGCGCGGCGATGGGTATTGACAGCTGCGCACACAACGGAGCGCTCGACTCCGGCGGAGTTACTGCGGCGGTACTCGGCTGCGGCTTCGGGTACAAATACCTTATGGAAAATGAATATCTGCGTGACTGCGTGGCTCAGAGCGGCGCACTGATAACGGAGTTTCCGCCCGGCTTTCCGCCCTCGGCGAGGACGTTCCCGATAAGAAACAGGATAATTTCGGGGCTTTGCGACGCCACGATAGTCATTGAGGCGGGAGTCAGGAGCGGCTCGCTCATCACCGCAAACTGCGCTATAGAACAGGGGCGCGACGTGTTCGCGCCGCCCGGCGATGTGTTCAATTCGTCCTATGCCGGAGCCAACCGGCTGATAAGAGACGGAGCAAGACCGCTTCTGTCAATTTACGATTTGATAACCGAATATTCCATGCGCTATCCCGACAGGATAAAGCAGGAGGATGTGGCGAGGGCGCTCGAGTATCTCAGCGGCAAGCGCGAGCTGACGCGGGAGCAGGCTATGGAAGCGCCGAAAACCGTTGAGCGTCCGCACGAATCGGTCAAAAAGTTCGAGCCAGAGCCGAAGCCCGAGGAGTTCAGGGTTAAAAAGCTTGTGTCTATACCCGTCGGACTCTCGGAAAAGGCGAAGAGAATATACGAATCAATGGGAGAAGAGCCTCTGTTTGCAGACGAGATAGCGGCAAAGACCGGATTTGCGCCGTGGGAAGTCGTCAGCGCGATGACCGAGCTGGAGCTTGAAGATCTCGTGTGTCTGTGCGCAGGGAAACGATACAAAAAAATTTGAACAGGGGAGCAAACGAAATGTCCACTTTAGTTATAGTCGAGTCGCCGGCAAAGGCGAAAACCATTAAAAAATATCTCGGTCCCGGCTATGAGGTAGTCGCCTCGATGGGTCATGTCCGCGACCTGCCCGCAGCGAAGCTGAGCGTCGATGTCAAGCACGACTTCGCGCCGAAATACGCCGTTATAAAAGGAAAAGAGAAGCTCGTCAGCGAGCTGAAAAAGGATGTTGCGAAAAGCGACAAGGTTATCCTCGCAACCGACCCCGATCGCGAGGGAGAAGCAATATCGTGGCATCTCTCGACCCTGCTTGACCTCGACCTTGAGGAAAAGAACCGAGTCACGTTCAACGAGATAACCAAAACCGGAATCAAGAACGGCATGGAGAATCCGCGAGCCGTTGATATGAATCTTGTCAACGCGCAGCAGGCGCGAAGAATACTCGACAGGCTTGTCGGCTATCGTCTGAGCCCGTTTATTTCGCAGAAGATACGCCGCGGACTCTCCGCCGGGCGTGTGCAGAGCGTCGCGGTGCGTATGATAGTTGACCGCGAGGAGGAGATCCGCGCCTTCAAGCCCGAGGAGTATTGGACTGTGGACGCGAAGTTCACCGCCCCGTCCCGCAAGGTGTTTTCCGCATCGCTCTACGGCGACGAAAACGGCAAGATAAAGATAGAGAGCAAGGAGCAGTCGGACGCCGTTCTCAGCCGCCTCGACGGTGCTTCCTATACGGTAAAGACCCTCAAAAAGGGTACGAGAAAGAAGAATCCCGCGCCGCCCTTTACCACCTCCACCCTCCAGCAGGAGGCTTCAAAGAAGCTCGGCTTCCAGACCCAGAAGACCATGCGCACCGCGCAGGAGCTGTATGAGGGCGTCGATGTTCAGGGCATCGGCACGACCGGTCTTATAACCTATATGAGAACCGACTCGCTGAGAATCTCCGAGGAGGCGCGCACTCAGGCTGCCGCCGCCATAGAAGATATCTTCGGCAAGGAGTATCTGCCCGACAAGCCCCGCTATTACAAGACCGGAGCCAATGCGCAGGACGGTCACGAGGCTATCCGCCCCGCGACCCCGTCGATAACTCCCGAGCGCGTCAGGGATTCGCTGACCTCGGATCAGTATAAGCTCTATAATCTTATCTGGAAGCGCTTCATGGCGAGCCTTATGGCGAGCTGCGTTCAGGATACGGTGAAGCTCGAAATAGCCGGAGCTAACGAAAAGGACGCCGCCGAGGGTAAATACTGCCTGTTCACCGCCGCCGGATATTCCGTGCGCTTCGACGGCTTTACAAAGGTATATGAGATAAGCGACGATGAGAGCAAGGGTTCGCTCCTGCCAGAGATAAAGGTCGGGGACACCGCGAAGCTCAAAGAGCTTGTTCCCTCGCAGCATTTCACCTCGCCACCGCCGCGCTTCACGGAAGCGTCGCTCGTCAAGGAGTTCGAGGAAAAGGGTATCGGCAGACCGAGCACCTATTCAACAATAATCACTACTATAGTCAAGAGAAACTATGTCAAGCGCGAGTCAAAGCAGTTCGTGCCCACCGAGCTCGGCGAGGCGACGACAAAGCTGCTCAAAGAGAAGTTCCCGCGCATAGTCAACGTCAAGTTCACCGCGCAGATGGAGGATATGCTCGACCGCGTTGATTCCGGCGATATAGATTATGTCTCCGTCCTCGACGATTTCTACGGCGAGTTCGAGAAGTCGCTCGACAAGGCGAAAGCCGAGATGAAGGATGTCAAAATTCAGCTCGAAGAGGATATAACGGACATTCCCTGCGAGAAGTGCGGCAGAATGATGGTCATAAAGACCGGACGCTACGGCAGATTCCTTGCCTGCCCCGGCTATCCCGAGTGCAAGAACGCGAAGCCGCTCATGCTCGAAACGAACGCAAAGTGCCCCAAGTGCGGCGCAAAGGTCATCGAGAGAAAGACTAAGAGGGGTTATACCTTCTACGGCTGCTCAAACTGGCCCAACTGCGACTTCATGACATGGGATAAGCCGACCGACGAAATATGTCCGCAGTGCGGAAAGTCCCTGTTCAAGAAAAAGGGCGGCGTTGTCGAATGCCTCAACGAGGGCTGCGGATATACGAAAAAGAGCGCAAGAAAAGGTAAAAAGACCGATGAATAAAGTCACCGTTATCGGAGCGGGCTTTGCGGGAGTTGAAGCCGCGAGACAGCTGTCCCGTGCGGGGATAAGAGTTACCCTGTGTGAGATGAAGCCGCAAAAATTCTCTCCCGCCCATTCGAGCCCGAATTTCGCTGAGCTCGTCTGCTCGAACTCCTTCAAGGCGTTGCGCACCGCGAGCGCCGCAGGAGAACTCAAAGCCGAGATGGAGCTGCTCGGCTCGCTCTGCGTGAGCTGTGCCAAGGCGACTGCCGTCCCTGCGGGCGGTGCTTTGGCCGTTGACAGGGACGATTTTTCCGCCCTGGTCACAAAGACGGTCGAGGGAGATCCGCTTATAGACATAGTCCGCGGCGAGGTGACGGAAATACCCGCAGACGGCGTTGTTATAATCGCTGCAGGACCGCTCGCGTCCGACGCGCTCTCCGACGAGATAGAAAAAATCTGCCCCGGACACCTGAGCTTCTACGATGCCGCCGCGCCGATAGTCTCGGCTCAAAGTCTTGATATGTCCTGCGCGTTTAAGCAGTCACGCTATGACAGGGGCGGCGGGGACGATTATATAAACTGCCCGCTGAACAAAGAGGAATACGAGGCGTTTTACGATGCCCTTATAGGCGCGGAGAGCGCCGAGACTCACTCGTTCGACAGGCGCAAGGGAGTCTATGAGGGCTGTATGCCCATAGAAGTTATGGCTCTGCGCGGTCAGGACACTATCCGCTTCGGACCGATGAAGCCGGTCGGTCTGCGCGACCCGCGCACGGGACACAGACCGTGGGCGGTGCTTCAGCTCAGAAAAGAGAACTCGGCGGGCACGATGTACAATCTCGTCGGCTTCCAGACGAATCTGAAATTCGGCGAGCAGAAGCGCGTTTTCTCGATGATACCCGCGCTCAAAAACGCGGAGTTCGTGCGCTACGGCGTTATGCACCGCAACACATTTATAAATTCACCCAAGCTTCTTGACGCGGATTTCTCGCTTAGGAGCGACAGACGGATATTTTTCGCGGGTCAGATAACCGGTGTGGAGGGCTATATGGAGTCCGCCGCCTCGGGAATACTCGCCGGAATAAACGCCGTGCGGCATATAAACGGAAAAGACCCGTTCGTCATGCCGGAGGACACCGTTGTGGGTGCGCTCGCACGCTATATCAGCGACGGGAGCGTGGCGGATTTTCAGCCTATGGGCGCAAACTTCGGAATACTTCCGCCCCTCGGTGAGCGTATTCGCTCGAAGCAGGAGCGTTATGAGAAAATCTCGCAGCGGGGACTCGAGTCTGCGGGAAAATATATCGAAGGAGAGAATGAGAAATGAAGATTATAGTTGATGCTTTCGGCGGCGACAATGCACCTCTTGAGGTTATCAAGGGCAGCCGCGACGCAAAGGACGATCTCGGCGTTGATATAGTTCTTGTCGGCGACAAGGAGAAGATCTTTTCCTGCGCCGCGCAGAACAATATATCGCTCACGGGCATTGATATCATTGACGCCCCTGATGTTATCGCCATGACCGATCAGCCCGGCGAGATTCTCAAGAGCAAGAAAAATTCGTCTATGGCAGTCGGCTTGCAGGCTCTTGCGGACGGCAGGGGCGACGCATTTGTAAGTGCCGGCTCGACCGGTGCGCTCGTCATGGGCGCAACCTTTATCGTCAAACGCATCAAGGGCGTAAAACGCCCGGCGATAGGCAGCGTTCTGCCCTCTAACGACAAGCCGTTTCTTCTGCTCGACTGCGGAGCGAATGCGGACTGCACCGCGGAGCACCTGAGGCAGTTCGCCCAGATGGGCGCGATATATTCGGAGAAGTTCGTGAAGGTCCAGTCCCCGCGTGTGGCGCTTGCCAATATCGGCACTGAGGACAGTAAGGGCGACCGCCTGCGCCATGAGGCTTTCGATCTGCTCAAAGAGACGGAGGGCATCAACTTCATCGGCAATGTCGAGACTCGCGATGTGCCATACGGCTGCTGCGATGTGCTCGTTGCAGACGGCTTCACGGGCAATATTATCTTAAAGCTCTATGAGGGCGTCGCGGGCGCGATGATGGCGAATATCAAGAGTATATTCAAGAAGAGCTCGATAACCATGCTCGCCGCCATGATGGTCAAGGGCGGTCTGCTCGGGCTTAAAATGAGGATGGATTATTCCGAGTTCGGCGGCGCGCCGCTGCTCGGAGTCAACGGCGTTGTTATCAAGGCTCACGGCTCGTCCGATGCAAAGGCTATCCGCAACGCCGTAAGGCAGGCAAAGACCTGCGCAGAAAAAAATATAGTCGGCACCATTGCACAGAGCGTCAGGGAAGCTGCCGACGCGGAGTAAGAAAATGGACAACAGAGAACTCGAAAAGAAAATAGGCTATAATTTCAAGAATAAAAAGCTGCTCGCCGAGGCACTGACCCACTCGTCATATGCCAACGAGCGGCAGGACGGCACGCGCTGCAACGAGCGTCTGGAATTTTTGGGCGACTCGGTGCTCGGCTTTATCTCCGCAGAGCATTTCTTCCACCATTTCAAGCACCTGCCGGAGGGAGAGCTGACGAAGAGACGCGCTTATTTCGTATGTGAGAAGTCGCTGAGCGAATTTGCGCGTGCGCTCGGTATCGGTGATTATCTGCTCTTCGGCAAGGGCGAGGTGCTCACCGGCGGCAAGGATCGCCCCTCTATTCTCGCCGACGCATTTGAAGCAGTGCTTGCCGCCATCTATCTCGACGGCGGCATAGAGCCGGCGAAGACGTTCGTGTTCCGTTTTATCGACAAGGCGGACGAGGAGAAGCCGGTCGTTACCGACTACAAGACCACCTTGCAGGAGATAGTCCAGCGCAACCCCGAGGAGGCGGTCGAATATGTCCTCGTCGGCGAGAGCGGACCCGACCACAACAAGACCTTCAGCGTCGAAGTCCATCTCAACAGCAATGTCATCGGTCACGGCTCGGGCAGGAGCAAGAAGATAGCCGAGCAGGCGGCGGCAAAAGAGGCACTCGAGCTTATGGGACTCAAGGCATGAAGCATATAAACGTCTCCGTATTCGTTCCCCACGCGGGCTGCCCTCACCAATGCAGTTTCTGCAATCAGAGGAGCATTTCGGGCGCGAAGAGCCAACCGACGGCGCAGGATGTGCGCAACGCGGCTCTTGTCGCCATGCGCTCGTCTCCCGAGGGAATAAAGGACGGGGAGATAGCATTTTTCGGCGGCAGCTTCACGGCTATCGACCGCGATTATATGATCGAGCTGCTCTCTTCTGCACAGGAGTTCATCGGCGAAAACGGTTTCAAGGGCATAAGAATATCCACCCGCCCGGACGCTGTTGACGACGAGATATGCGATATCCTCGAAAAATATCATGTCACGGCGGTCGAGCTCGGCGCACAGAGCACGAATAATAAAGTCCTCGCGATGAACCGCAGGGGTCACACACGCGAGGATATCTTCCGCTCGGCGCGGCTTTTAAAGAGGCGCGGATTTGAAACGGGACTTCAGATGATGACGGGGCTCTACGGCTCAACGGATGAGGACAGCATTGAGACGGCGCGGGACATAATCTCGCTTTCGCCCGACACTGCGCGGATATATCCGACGGTGGTTATAGAGAACACGGAGCTCGCCGAGCTCTACCGCAGGGGCGAATACCGCCCGCAGACTCCGGAGGAGGCGGCTGTGCTCTGTGCGAAGATTCTGCCGATGTTCGAGCGTGCGGGGATAAAGGTTATCCGCCTCGGACTTCATTCCGGCGGTGATGTCGAGGGCTCTTTCGTTGCCGGTGCATATCATCCGGCTCTGCGCGAGATGTGCGAGGGGCATATATATTTCGATATTATTAACAAGGCTCTTTCCGGAAAAGAAAAGGGGAAATATATAATATATGTCGCCCCGCGAGAAATTTCAAAAGCCTCCGGACAGAGAAGATGCAATATTGAAAAGCTCAGAGAGCTCGGATATGAGTGTAAGATAAAAGAGCGCGAATCGCTCTCGGCGCGGGACATAATCCCGGAAAAAGTCAACTTATTATAAAGGGGCAGATAAATGTTACTGAAAGCACTCGAACTGCAGGGCTTCAAATCCTTTCCCGACAAGACGACGCTTGAATTCGGCAAAGGCATAACCGCCGTCATAGGACCCAACGGCTCCGGCAAGAGCAACATCTCCGACGCCGTTCGCTGGGTTCTCGGCGAGCAGTCGTCAAAAAGCCTGCGCGGCTCAAAAATGGAGGATGTCATCTTCGGCGGCACGGCGCACAGAAAAGCGATGGGCTTTGCCGAGGTAACTCTGCGCCTCGATAACACGGATCGCACCCTCAACAATTGCGACAAGGACGAGGTCTCCGTCACCCGCCGCTATTACCGCTCGGGTGAGAGTGAGTATCTCTTAAACGGCGAGACGGTTCGCCTGCGCGATGTCCATGAGCTGTTTATGGACACGGGACTCGGACGCGACGGCTATTCCATGGTCAGTCAGGGCAGAGTTGCCGACCTTATCTCGTCGCGCTCCCCGCAGAGACGCGATATGCTCGAGGAGGCGGCGGGAATATCCCATTTCAGATACCGCCGTGCGGACGCCACCCGCAGACTTGAACAGGCAGAGGAAAACCTCGTGCGCCTGCGCGATATACTGACCGAGCTTGAAGTGCGCGTCGGACCGCTCAAAACGCAGAGCGAAAAGGCGCAGAAGTTCCTTGTGCTCGCAGGGGAGAAGAAGGATCTGGAAATAGGACTCTGGCTCAAGACGATAGAGCACTCCCGTGAGGGAATTAAGGCGCAGGAGGATAAAATATCTCTCGCCGCCGCGGACTATGAGCAGGCGGAACGCGAGCTCGAACAGATATCGGCTCAGATAGAAGAGCTGATGAGCACGGGCAGCGGAATAACCGTGCAGATAGAAGAACTGCGCACCAAAGCCGCCTCCGACGAGGAGCAGGCGACCGCAGTTGACGGCAGAATAGCCGTCGAGCACAACAACCTCGCGCATAACCGCGAGACGATAGAGCGCATAAAGCGCGACATGGAGGCGGCGACCGCCACAGAGCAGCACCTCGAGGAACAGATCGACGCCGCCCAAAAAGAAATTGAAGCTATAGACGCCGAGATAAAGGACTGCCAGGCGCAGCTGCTTGAGCTGCTCGACAGCACGGGCAAGCTCAAGGAGCAGGAGAATGCGATAACCGCCGAGCGCGACAGCATAGAGGCGCAGGCAAAGACCGTGAACGAAGCCCTCTCTGCCGCAAAAATCGAACAGAGCACGGCACACTCCTCCGCGCAGGAAATTGCCGCACGCCTCGGCACGGTCGATGAGGTCATCGCCTCGCGCGGCGGACTGCTTGACGCGCTTCGCGAGCAGGCAGAGGTCAGCCGCAAAAGTCTTGACGAGTGTCTCGAAAACATAAAATCACTTTCAAATTCAATCGACGGCTACTCCATGATAGTCCGTTCGCGCTCCGAAAAGGCGGAGAAGATGCGCCGCGAGCTTGACGCCGCAACGCTCGATATCCACCAGAAGCAGGCGCGTATAAGAATGCTCGAGGATCTCGAGAAGAACATGGAGGGTTATTCCGGCTCCGTCAAGGCAGTTATGCGCGAGTCAAAGCGCGGAACTCTGCGCGGAATCCACGGACCCGTGTCCCAGCTGATAACCGTTGACGCGAAGTACGCCGCGGCGGTCGAGACGGCTCTCGGAGCCGCCGTGCAGAACATAGTCACCGACGATGAGTCAGCGGCAAAACGCGCCATAGCCTATCTCAAGGAGAGCCGCGCAGGACGCGCAACATTTCTGCCGATGACGACGATAAAGCCGCGCCCGTTCAGGGAGGACGGACTCGACTCCTGCGCCGGCTTCATCGATATGGCGGACAGGCTTCTTCGCTGCGACGACGAGTATCTGCCGATAATCAGAAATCTGCTCGGTCACACTGCCGTTGCGGATAATATCGACAGCGCGATAGCCATCTCCAAACGCTTCGGACACCGCTTTAAAGTCGTCACGCTCGACGGTCAGGTCATGAACGCAGGCGGCTCGATGACGGGCGGCTCACGCGGGCAGAACGCGGGAATACTCAGCCGCGGCAATGATATCGACCAGCTCAAAAAGACCGTCGCGAAGCTTGAAAAAGACCTCAGCGAGCGGCAGGAGAAATATAAAGAGCTTGCGGGCGAAGTCTCGGCGGCGCAGGCGGAATACGACGGCGTGACAGCGGAGCTCCAGAAAGCGCAGGAAGAAAGAATACGCCGCGAGGGCGAGCTGCGCATGATAGACGACAAGATAGAGACTGCCGAGTCGGCACTCAATGACCTTGAAGCGGAGAAGCGCAGCTCTGCGGAGCGCACCGCAAAGCTCGAGGAAATTCAGGCTCAGGCGCAGAAAAAGATAGACGAATTTACTTCTCAGCTCGATTCGGTCAATGAAAAGATAACCGAAATCGAATCGCGCCGCGACGAATTGCTCAGCACCCGTGAGCGTAACACGGACATGGAGAGCAGCATCAACCTCAGCATCCTCGCGTTCAAAAAGGACATTCAGGCGAGGGAGGAGGTCATCGAGACACTCAAACGCCGCAGAAGCTCCCATGAGGGTCACGCCGATGAGCTTAAATCGGAGATTGACTCTATAACCGAGCAGATGGTCGCGACAAATGAGCTTATCGAACAGCTCAAGGGTGAGGCGGCAGCACTTCGCGCCGAGGCTCAGCAGAAAAAAGACGAGATATCCTCGCTCGCTCAGAAGCGAAACGGGGTCGAGGGCGAGAGCACCAAACTTCGCACTCAGGAGCGCTCGGTCAGCGACAGGCGCGAGAGGCTGTCCGGCGAGAGGGCGAGGCTCGAGGAGCGCCGCGACTCGATGCAGCGCGAGCTTGAAAACGCGCAGAACAAGCTCTATGACGAATATCAGCTCACCCGCCGCGAGGCGGAGGAGCTCGGCATAGTTATTGAAGACCCGCAGAAGGCGCAGCGCGATCTCAACGATATAAAGAACAAGATAAAAGCCCTCGGCAACGTCAATGTCGGAGCAATTGAGGAATATAAAGAGGTCTCCGAACGCTACGAGTTCATGAAAACTCAGATAGACGATGTCGAAAGCTCCCGTGCGGAGCTGCTCACCCTCATAGGCGATCTGACCGGCAAGATGTCGGAGCGGTTCAGGGAGCAGTTTGACCGCATAAATACTATCTTCGGTCAGACTTTCTCGGAGCTGTTCGGCGGCGGCAAGGCGGAGCTTATTCTTGAGAATCCGCTCGATGTGCTCGAATGTGCCATTGAGATAAAGGTTCAGCCCCCGGGCAAGAACGTTCAGAATATCGACCTGCTCTCGGGCGGCGAAAAGGGACTTGCGGCAATTGCACTGCTGTTCTCCATTCTCAGGGTCACTCCCGCGCCGTTCTGCTTCTTCGACGAGGTCGAGGCGGCGCTCGACGATGTCAATGTCACGCGCTATGCGCAGTATGCCCGCCGCATGACAAGGAATACGCAGTTCATCCTCATCACGCACAGACGCGGCACGATGGAGGAAGCGGATGTCCTCTACGGAGTCACAATGCAGGAGGACGGAGTTTCCAAGCTGCTCGAGCTCAAGACCGCCGAGATGGCAAAGAAGCTCGGATTGACACAGTGATACATATAATAGAGCCCCGAAGTTTTTTCGGGGCTGTTTTTGTAATTCCATCAAAAAAAGGGAGCCGAAAATTCGACTCCCGCATTTTATTGTTTCTTCGCGTGCTTTGCTTTCTTCTTCGGCTGTTCCTCACCGAGGTCGATTACGATAAACGCGACGTTCCAGATGAATATCGCCAAAAACAGAACCGTCATCACCGCAGGCGCCGTGCTCATCGTGACGAGCACTATCTTGCCCAAGATGTTCAATAACGATATGTCGGTCAGCGAGCCGAGGGTCAGCGTGCCCGCTTTAACCGCCGAGGAGACGGCTGAGAACGCTATCCTCATGCCTATAATGCTCAAAAGACCTGCCGCGCCGAGCGAAGCGGTCGCCTTGCGCGAGTTCGTCGCCGCGGCGACTATAACCGTCGCGAGCGCAATGAGCAGGGCGATGGCAAAGAATACGACAAAGGCGATAAAATTGCCCTTGAACTCCAGAAGTCCGTCCGGAATTTCGGAGCCGTCCTTAATGAGACCGGCAAAAAGACCGTCTCCCGTGAAAAGCTCAATGATGCGTTTGACGCTCAGATTCTCCACGATGTTTGAATCGTAGATATTCGCATGCATATAGACGGTTATGAGATCCGTGAAATATGCGACGGGGAACACTGCTGCCGCCAGCAGAGCCGTCACAATTCTGTTGAGAGCCTTCATCCTGACCGACCTTTCTTACTTGTTTATTTCTTCTTTTTGTCCCACGAGGAGTTGAGCGCAACGGTGCGGTTTATGATAAGCTTGCCCGCAGTGCTGTCCTTATCAACGCAGAAGTAGCCCTGACGCATAAACTGGAAGGTGTCGCCCGGCTTTGCGTCGCGAAGTCCGCCCTCGAGCAGGCAACCGTCGATAATTTTGAGCGAATCGGGGTTGATGTTCTGAAGATAGTCGCCGTTTCCGTCCTCGCCTGCGGGGTTCTCGGTGTTGAACAGGCGGTCATAGAGGCGCACCTGAGCCTTCACATTGTCTTTCGCGCTGACCCAGTGCAGCGTTCCGCGAACCTTTCTGCCGTCGGGCGTCTCGCCGCCGCGGCTCTCGGGGTCGTAGGTGCAGTGCAGGCAGGTGACTTCGCCGTTTTCATCGGTATCATATGAGTTGCAGGTCACATAATATGCGCCCTTGAGACGCACCTCGTTGCCGGGGAAGAGCCTGAAATATTTTTTTACTGGCTCTGCCATGAAGTCCTCGCGCTCAACATAGATTTCGCGGGAGAATGTGACCTTGCGGCGACCGAGCTCGGGCTTGTCGGGATTTATCTCGACCTCTATCTCCTCTGTTCTGTCCTCCGGATAGTTGTCGATAACGAGCTTGAGCGGATTGAGAACCGCCATGGCTCGCGGAGCGTTCCGATTGAGATCGTCTCTGACGCACGCTTCAAGCAGACCGTAGTCAACCACGCTGTATGCCTTCGCAACGCCGACGCGGCTTATGAAATCGCGTATCGCGGCGGCGGGATAGCCCCTGCGGCGCATACCGCAGAGAGTGACCATTCTCGGGTCGTCCCAGCCGTTGACAACGCCGGTCTGAACCATTTCGAGGCACTTTCTCTTGCTCGTCACGCAGTAGTTGAGATTCAGACGCGCAAACTCGATCTGGCGCGGCGGCTCTTCAAAGCCGATGGCGTCGATAAACCAGTTGTAGAGCGGTCTGTGGTTCTCGAACTCGAGCGAGCACAGGGAATATGTTACCTTTTCCGCAGCGTCGGAGAGAGGTTGGGCAAAGTCATACATCGGGTAGACGCACCACTTGTCGCCTGTCTGATGGTGGGAGACATGCGCGATTCTGTAGATGACCGGGTCGCGCATATTGATGTTCGGGCTCGCCATATCTATCTTGGCACGCAGAACCTTTTCGCCGTTTGCAAATTCGCCCTCGGTCATGCGGCGGAAGAGGTCGAGGTTCTCTTCAACCGAGCGGTCACGGTAGGGGCTGTTTTTGCCCGGCTCCGTAAGAGTTCCGCGGTATTCGCGTATCTCCTCGGGCGACAGGTCGCAGACATACGCCTTGCCCTCTTTTATAAGCTTTATCGCGCACTCATAGAGAAAATCGAAATAGCTCGATGCGTAGTAGACTTCGTTCCATTTGTAGCCGAGCCACTCAATGTCCTCTTTTATCGCGTCGACATATTCGACATCCTCTTTCGAGGGGTTCGTGTCGTCAAGACGGAGATTGCACACTCCGCCGTATTTTTCCGCGATGCTGAAGTCGATGCATATCGCCTTTGCGTGACCGATGTGCAGATAGCCGTTGGGCTCCGGAGGAAATCTCGTCTGCACGCGGGTGTTGACCCCGTTTGCAAGATCCTCGTTTATAAAATCGGTGATAAAATTTGAATTGAGATTGGTGCTGTCCGCCATTTAGTTCTCCTCCTTGTAGTGTGCGAGCGCCGCAGCGAGTCTCGCTCTGACTCTGTCCTCGCCGAGCAGCCTGATTATCGAATGAAGATCGGGCGTGTTGCGGCGCGAGGTCACCGCGATTCTGATAACGGTCGAAAGGTCGCCGACATGACCCTTGAACGCCGCCGGATCTTTTTTGTATTCCTTGACATTTGGCGTGTAGCCGAGCGGCTCGCACATCGCCTTGATGCGCGCAAACCATGCGTCCTTGTCGTCGTTTATGTCAAACTCGCCGATGTATTTTTGCAGTATCGCCGCCGCATCGCCTGCGCTGACGTTCTCGGGCAGGGTGTAGTCGGGGGTGTAGATTTCATCGTAGAAATACGAGACGAAGTCCTTGATCTGCTCCCAGTTTGCGATATCCTTTCGCGGCTTCGGGCAGTCGCGGTCTATCGAGAATATGCCGCACGCAAAATCGCGGTCGGCGTCGAGAAGCTTGTAGAGCTCCCCGTCATATTCCTTCGCCCAGCTCAGCACATTGCCGAGCACCTCGTCCGCCGTCATGTGCGAAATGATGTTCTTGCTCACATCGTTGAGCTTCGCCATGTCAAACAGGCATCCGCTCACGCTCATCTTCTTGAGATTGAACGGGAACTTCCAGCAGTCCTCCGCGGGATTCGCTCTGCGCCAGTCTTCAAAGTTTGAATTGAGCAGAATCATGATATATTCTATAACGCTCTCCTTGGGATAGCCCTGCTCGACAAAGTAGCTGACCGCCGCCTCGGGGTCCTTTCTCTTCGAGAGCTTGCGCTTTGCGCCCGTCTCCCCGTCTATCTTCATGACCTGCGGAGTGTGCGCATATTTCGGCATTCTGTAGCCGCACGCCTTGAACAGTGCGATGTGCTTCGGGACGGAGGATATCCACTCCTCGCCGCGAATGACGTGGGTCGTGCGCATGAAGTGGTCGTCGCAGACGTGTGCAAAGTGATAGGTCGGCACGCCGTCGCTCTTCAAAAGCACCTCGTCGATTATATTCTCCGGCATTTCAATCTTGCCGCGTATCATGTCGTCAAAGACAATTCTCTTGTTCTCGTCGCCCTCGGAGCGGAAGCGGAGCACATAGGGCTCGCCCGCTTCGATGCGTCTCTTCTGCTCGCCAAAGCTCAGGTCGCGGCACTTCGCCCATTTGCCGAAATATCCGGTTATCGCCGCGCCGCCGTTTTCCTGTTCTTCGCGGATAGCGGCGAGCTCGTCCGCCGTGCAGAAGCAGGGGTATGCCTTGCCCTCCTGCACGAGACGCTTGGCGACCGCGTGATAGATATCGACGCGCTTGCTCTGGGTATAAGGTCCGTAGGCACCCTTCTCCGTATCGAATCCGGTCACGCCCTCATCAAATTCGAGACCGAAATTTTTGAATCCGTTGATTATCGCGGACACGCCGTCGGCGACCTCGCGCTTCTTGTCCGTGTCCTCAATTCTCAGATAAGTAAGTCCGCCGCTGACTCTCGCCGTAAGAAAATCGACGAGCGCACCGAACAGTCCTCCTATATGGAGATATCCCGTCGGACTCGGTGAGAATCGAGTCACGCGTGCGCCCTCGGGCAGCTCACGCGGGGGAAATCTCAGCTCGCAGTCCTCCGGCGTCAGCCCGTCCGAGCCGAACAGGAGATCGGCGAGTCTTTCGTTATCAGTCATTAAACCGCACTCCGTTTCTGTAGGTCAATATATACACTATAGCAGAAAAACGCCCGTCAATCAATAGCTGCCGAAGATTTTCTTCGGGCAAAGCCGCCCGGAAAAGATAAATCTTTTATAAATCTTGTATTTTCCATTGATTTTTAGGCGCTTTTATTTTATAATGAATTTGACCGCGCAGACAGGAGACTGCTTTTCGGGGGCTCATACGCCCGAAAACTAACCTGCATAAGCGCGCTGAAATGAAGAAATTTTTTCGGAGGTAACAGAAATGACAAAGAAGATCTTAGCTCTTGTCCTTGCGCTCTGCTTCGTCTTCGCTTTTGCGGCTTGCAAGAAGGATAAGACTGACAGCGACACCACCGCAGCCGAGGCGAACACATCGGCAAACGGCGAGACCGTGGCGAACGACGAGTCCAGCGAGGCTGAGTCCGTCAGCGGCGACGAAACAACCGAGGCTCAGACTGACGCTTCCGGCAACACCGTAGCTCCCGAGACCAAGAAGGATTCTCAGAGCGGCGGCAGTCAGGGCGGCAGCAGCACTGCGTCCAAGCCCTCGACAAAGGCCGAAATCGTTGAGTATTTCAACAAGGCCATCAACGGCGTGAAGCCCAACGCAAAGAGCGTTACGAGAGTTTCCGAGACAAACTACAGAAGCGGCAGCATCACCGGCGTGCCCTCTATCGTTGACAAGCTCGTCGGCGGTATAGACAGCTTTATTGACGGTCAGCTCGAAAAGAACAGCAAGGGCTCGGCGACCTTCACCACGGCTGCCGACATAAAGACCAATTTCCCGGTTGAAAATGAAACATGGTCGAGCAAGCTCACCGTCAGCGACGTTGCAGACGCATCCTGCACCGAGTCGGGCGGAGTGTATACCATCACGATAAAGACGGTTGCCGACAAGGCTTCCTCCAGTGTTCAGCACGGCTCCGGTCACGCAGCGAAGGTGTTCAGCGTCGTCCTCCCGTCTGTTATCAACGATCAGTTCAGCAGCGGCGTCCTTAAGACTGTGGCAAAGACCTTCAGCATCGGAACCGCTCAGATGGAGTATCCCTCGGGCACAGTCACCGTTAAGGTCGATGTCAAGACCGGTCATGTTACAAGTGCAAATTATGATTGCAAGTGGACCATTCATCTTCCTCTCGGCGACAATATGGTCGTGCTTCCGTTCGGAACAAAGACGAATTATACCATAGCTTACTAAGAACCCCAAGTCTGAATGTTTTTGAGGCAGGAAATCTCCTGCCTCAAAACGCATTTATCAAACACATCAAGTGAAAAAGAAGGATATTTGAAATGGAAAAGAAAGTTCTTGTTGAAACCTCCGCACGCCATGTACATGTCACCAGAGAAGCACTTGACATCCTCTTCGGCGAGGGCTATGAGCTGACCGTCAAGAAGGATCTCTCCCAGCCCGGTCAGTTCGCCAGCAACGAGCGTGTCGCCGTTGTCGGCTCAAAGGGCAGCTTCCCGGCAGTCTCCATTCTCGGTCCCGTGCGCCCCGAGAATCAGGTCGAGCTTTCGCTCACCGATGCCCGTTCCATCGGCGTGACCGCTCCCGTCAGAGAGAGCGGCGACATCGCGGGCAGCGGCACATGCAAGCTTGTCGGTCCCAAGGGTGAGGTCGAGCTCGAGTGCGGCGTTATCGCGGCTAAGAGACACATCCACGCAACTCCCGAGGATGCCGAGAAATACGGTCTTAAAGACAAGCAGATAGTCAGCGTCAAGATTGACTCGGACGGTCGTTCGCTTGTTTTCGGCGATGTCGTTGTCAGGGTCAGCCCGAAGTACGCGCTGGCAATGCATATCGATACCGACGAGTCCAACGCCGCAGGCGCAACTCCCGGTCTTATGGGCGAGATACTCGCGTAACAAAAAGAACGAAATCGGTCCTCTGCGCTTTGTGTGCGGGGGGCTTTTTCGGTGTCCCGTATCTGCGCACAGGCGTCGAGACCGCAGTCAAAAATCAAAACACTTTTCCCCGATGTGTTTCACTAATGACGCATTTACACAATTTGGACTGCCTGCGTCGAACGAATTTTTATCTTTTGTCTATTGACTGATGAGAATAACAATTATACAATGTATACATATTTCATAAGGAGTGAAAAAGATGAAAAAGATTCTGGCAATAATCCTTGCCGCCGTTCTCGTTCTATCGTTCGCGGCGTGCAAGAAGAAAGACACAAACAACGACACCACTGCCGGCGACGCTCAGACCTCCGATCAGGCGGCGGATGTCTCCGCTTCCGATGAGACCGCTTCTTCGGAAGAGGCTTCCTCCGAGGTCGAGACGGAAATAGTCACCGACAAAGAGGGGCACACCGTTATCGAAACCAAGGCTTCTCAGTCCTCCGATACAAAGACCCCGACCAAGAACAGCAGCACCTCCAAGGGTCTCAACTCCACTGATGCGGCGGCGTGCATCAAGGCTTATCAGGAAGCAATTGCCGCAACAAAGCAGTTTAAGAGCGGCAAGCAGAGCATGTCTCTCAAGGGCAGTATCACTGCCGACGGCGGTCTCGGCGCACTGCTCAAGATAGCCCAGAAGCCTGTTGCGAACGCGCTGAACAAGAACACAAAGGATCGAACCGATATCCCCGGCAACCCCTCCGGTATGCAGGCGAGTCACATGAAGAGCGCCAACGCAGTGACCAGCGGCAATTACACCACAATAACCTTTAATGTTAAGGATCAGACCCAGGGCGCAAAGGACGATAACCACAGCGGCTCCGTCGGCTGCGCGGTCGGTACTCTCGGCGATGTTGACAGGGCTATAAAGGAGCTCGGACTCAGCGTCGATTACAAGGACGGCAAGATCGAGCTGACCTACACCAACTGCAAGGTCGTTGTCAAAATAGACAACACCACCGGCAAGGTGGTTGAGGGCAGTTGGGTATATGATGTCAATGTCTATGCGGACGGCATCAAGGTCTCCGTCGTTTCCGTCAACAACCTCAAGGGCATCGTCGCTTTCTCTTACACTGCTAAGGGCTGATATCAGGATATTTCAAAGCCGTCCGTCTTTTCCAGACGGGCGGTTTTTGTCGTTTGATTGGAATAAGCTGCGAATAAATGGCGGCTTTATTAAAATTTAATTTTTCGCCATGTTTTTTTATAAGATTTTTCTTGACCTGTCTGCTTTAATAGATTAAAATATAAATCCAGGATTGATACTGTCGGGAGGGAGAAGGATGAACAGAAAGCTTATGAGATTTGCTGCGGCTGTGCTCGCGGCAGCTCTGCTCTTTTCCTTTTCGGCGTGCAAAACGAATGACGGCGAGACGGAGACATCTACGGAGGAGCCTTCGGTCACGCAGGTTGTCGATATCTCAGAGACGGCAGCTGAAACCACCGAGCTCCGCACGACCGAGCCGGCAACAGAATCAAAAACCGTGACGCGCTCCGACAGCTCCGACGGGACAAAGACCGAGGCTGTCGATGTCTACAAGGGGCTCAACTCCACGAACACCTCGCGGGTGCTCCAGTATTACAAAGCCGCAGCGGCAAACACGAAGAGCATCGACGCCACACAGTATATGTCGATAAAGCGCGTTGATTACACTCCGCGCAACAGCTTCCAGAAGGGTATGCTCACCGTGTTCACGGGAATCGCCTCGGCGGCTTTAGCGGCGAACAGCAAAGCGGTGACTACGATTCCCGGAAAATATAAGCAGATAAAGGCGAGCGATCTCATCTCGGCGAACGCCGTTGCCTACGGCAATTATACGATAGTGACGCTCAATGTCAGGATGCAGCAGGACGATCAGAATACCAAGGATGAATATCAGGGACCGGTCGGACGCACTGTCGGAACGGTCGGAGATCTTGACAGAGCCTTTGAAGAGATACCGAGCATTAAGGTGGACAGCTCAGAGGGCAACATCACGCTCAAGTATGACGACTGCAAGGTTGTTGTCAAGATAGACAACGGCAGCGGATCGATACTCAGCGGCACATGGAGCTACACCGTCGATATCGATATCGACAATGTATATGCGAGCATCGCGGGCAGCGACGAGCTGCTGATAACGAACACCGGCGGCGCCGTCGGATATATAATAAAGACGAATGACGGACTGTCGCTGAGGGAGGACAGCCGTAATTGACGCGGGCACAAAGCAGCTTTGCCGTCGGAGAGCAGCACTCAAATTTAACAAAAACCGTGATTCACGCACCGTTGCCGTGAGTTGCGGCTTTTTTGTATATGTAAAGAGCGGCGAGAGCCTTTCGTCTCGACTTTCTTTACCGATGATCATTTTTGAAAATATGTGATATAATAGTCTTAAAGGTTTAAACAGTTGAACGAAAGGGCGATTGAATGAAACGGACGGTATTGACAGGCAGCGAGGTGAAGTAAAGGATGCATGAGGAATTTTCCAAGGAAATTGACGCTCTTGCCGCAGATTTTTCTTCCTGCGCCAAGGTGCTCACCGCCATCGGCGATGAAACGAGGCAGCATCTGATTTTGGAGATGATGAAGATGGGCGACTGCAGCGGCGTCCGCGTGGGTGAGATTACGGAAAAGACCAATCTTTCCCGTCCCGCCGTCTCACATCATTTGCAGATTCTCAAGGACGCGGGGATACTCGGTATGCGCAAGGAGGGGACGAAGAATTATTACTACTTTGACCCCGATATGAAGATGCTCGAGCAGGTCGCCGGAGCACTTGAGATGATTATTATGATTGCCAAGCTTCTTCCGGACAGGAGCGGTGAAGATGGATAAGATACAGCTGTATATATTTCACACGGGCAAGGTGCGCGTTGACAGGGCGATACCTCTCCATGAGAAAAATCCGCTCGCGTTGACGGGTATATTCAGAAGCAGGAAAAAGCAACTCCTTCTGCCGGTGTCTGTCTATGTGATAAAGCACCCGAAGGGAAATATTCTTATTGATACCGGCTGGGACACAAAATTCGCACACGAGAAGCCGAGGCAGCTTTTCGGACTGGTGAATAAGGTGAGCAGCCCCGTCATATCAGCCGATGAGGGCGTTGACAGCAAGCTGAAAAGCATAGGTCTGTCGCCCTCGGAGCTTTCCCGTATCTTTATAAGCCATATGGATTTTGACCATACGAGCGGGCTGCGTCTGGTAAAAGACGCGGGGGATATCCGTACCTCAAGGGAGGAATGGGAGGCGTGCAACAAATTCAGTCTGAGATATGTTGATGCATGGTCGGGCATATGCGTTGTCGGGACTTTTGAATACTGCCAAAGCGGCATCGGTCCGGTTGGCAGGAGCTATGATGTTTTTGCGGACGGCTCCGTTTTGCTTGTGCATACGCCGGGACACAGCTGCGGTCTGTTCAGCGTGCTTATCAAAGGAGAGGACGGATATGTAATTCTCGGAAACGATGCGGCGTATTTGCCGGAGTCGTTCTTGCAGCGAAGAATTCCGGGCTTCTCGGTGAATAACAGCCTGTCTGCGCAGTCGCTCGATTGGCTGATACAGTGTAAAAACGACCCGAAGTGCAAGGGCGTATTTGTCAATCACGACCCGACGGTCAAAGAACAGCTTGTGGAGGTAACATACAATGGAAATGTTTGAAATAATGCAGCAGAGACACAGTGTAAGGCAATATACCGACAGACCGATAGAGCAGGAGAAACGCAGTGTATTGGACGAGCTCGTTGCTCAGATAAATAAAAATTACGGGCTTCATATTCAGATATTTTATGATGAGCCGAGGTGCTTCGGTTCGATGATCGCGCACTACGGCAGTTTCAGGAATGTTAGAAATTATATCGCTCTTATCGGAAGAAAAGAGCCGGATTTGGAAGAACGGCTTGGATTTTTCGGCGAACAGCTTGTCCTGAAAGCGCAGGAGCTCGGTCTCAACACCTGTTGGGTGGCAATAAACCACGGCAGGAGCGGCGCGGAGATCGGAGCGGGCGAAAGGCAGGTGTGCATGATTGCTCTCGGTTACGGAGCAACAAACGGAGCGTCGCGAAAATCAAAGACCGTCAAAGAGGTCAGCAACTATTCGGAGGAGATGCCCGCTTGGTTTTTGAAGGGCGTGGAGGCAGCGCTTTTAGCCCCGACGGCGATAAATCAGCAGAAGTTCCGATTTGAGCTGCTGCCCGACGGAACGGTAAAGGCGACTGCCGGCAGAGGCTTTTATACAAAGCTCGACCTTGGCATAGCGAAATATCATTTCGCCGCCGTGTCGGGGAATATGCCCCGATAAGCCTTTCGGGCAAAAACAGAAAACAGCGTTGTCACCGTCGGGGGGCAGCATAAAAAGGCACAGCTGCGGAAATCATTCCGAAAACTGTGCCTTTGCTTTTAGTATGAGTCGCCGCAACGGCGGCTGTTTTTATTTGTCGGCTTCCGCCTCGTTTGCCTTAGCCTCTTCGATGACCTTCTGCGCAACGACGGGCGGAGCATCCTCGTAGCGGGTGAACTCAAGGGTGAACCAGCCTCTGCCTGCGGTCACGGAGCGCAGGACGGTTGAGAAATCGCCCATCTCGCCCATGGGAACCTCCGCGACAAGCTCCTGGATCTTCGGCTCGTCGGACGGACCCATGCCGAGCACGCGCCCGCGGCGCTTTGTGACATCGCCCATGATGTCGCCGAGGTTATCGTCTGGCATATACGCCTTCAGAGTGCCGATGGGCTCAAGGATAACGGGGTTCGCCTGCGGGATACCGTTCTTGTACGCTATGCCCGCGGCGGTCTTGAACGCCATTTCGGACGAATCGACCGGATGGTAGGAGCCGTCGTAAAGAGTCGCCTTTAAGCCGACCATCGGGTAGCCTGCGAGCACGCCCTTCTTGACGCTGTCGCGCAGACCCTTTTCAACTGCGGGGAAGAAGTTCTTCGGCACGGAGCCGCCGACAACCTCCTCGGCGAAAACGAGATCGTCGCTCTCGCAGGGCTCAAAGCGGATGAACACATCGCCGAACTGACCGTGTCCGCCGGACTGCTTCTTGTGTCTGCCCTGAACCTCGACCTTCTTGCGGATGGACTCTCTGTATGCAACCTTCGGCACGCTGAGATCGACCTCAACGCCGAACTTGTTCTTGAGCTTGGAAACGATAACATCAAGGTGCTGCTCGCCGAGACCGGAGAGAATCTGCTCGCGGGTCTCTTTATTGATGACGAACGAAATTGTCGGATCTTCTTCGAGAAGTCTGAGCAGGCTCGCCGCGACCTTCTCTTCATCTCCCTTCTTGCGGACTTTGACCGCCATGGACAGGCAGGGGGTCGGGAACTTGATGCCCTCGAGGGTTATCGGGTTCTTTGCCGAGCAGACCGTGTCGCCGGTCTTGATGCCGGCAAGCTTTGTGACAACGCCGATGTCGCCCGCGGGGATGCAGGATGCGTCCTCCTGCTTGCTGCCCTTGAGGGTGATTATCTTGCCCATTCTCTCGCTCTCCTCGGTGCGGGAGTTATAAGCGGGAGTGTCCGAGGTTATCTTGCCGGAGACGACCTTGAAGAAGGACATTTTGCCGACGAACGGGTCGGCGATGGTCTTGAAGCAGATAGCCGCAAGCGGACCGTTTTCGTCGCAGGCAAGCCCGTTCTCGCCCGCCTTGTCGGCTGCGGAGGGAGCGGAGTAGACTATCTCGTCAAGGAGCATATCGATAGCTTCGCAGGTGTAGCCCGCGCAGGCGTATACGGGGATAACGGAGCCGTCGCTGACGCCGGAGTTGAGAGCCTTGATTATCTCCTCGCGGGTGAAAGTCTCGCCTGCGAAGAACTTCTCCATCAGCTCGTCGTCGCTCGAAGCGACTGCTTCTGTAAGTATATCGAGCATCTCATCAAGCTGCGGGTCTGAGGGCATCGCGACCTCCTTTTTCTCGCCGCCGCTGTAGTCAAAAGCCTTGCGGGAGGCGAGATTGACATATGCCGCAACCTTGCCGCCGCTCATATAGGGGACGATAACGGGGCAGATAGCGCCGCCGACCGCGTCCTTTATGGCCGCAAAGGTTTTATAGAAATCGGTGTTGTCCGCGTCGCAGCGGGTGATGGCGAACATTTTCGAGATGCCTCTGGCATTTGCTGCCTTGAGAGCCTTCTCTGCGCCGACATCAAAGCCGGAGCCCGCCGCAGTGACGATGAGCACGCTGTCCGCCGCACGGATGCCCTCGCTCATGCCGCCCGCAAAGTCAAAAAGACCGGGAGTGTCGATTATGTTTATCTTCGCGCCGTTCCATTCTATCGCGGCAACGGCGGTTGAAACCGTGGCCTTTCTCTTCTTCTCCTCGGCGTCGAAGTCGAGCACGGTGGTGCCGTCGGCGACTCTGCCGAGTCTGTCGGTAGCCTTCGCGGTGTAAAGCATTGCCTCCGCAAGGGTAGTTTTTCCTCTGCCGCCATGACCTGCTATGGCGATATTTCTGATGTCTTTCGCGTTATAGGCTTTCAAAAAAAGTCCTCCTTATCAAAGCGCCGCTGCGCATTTAGATTTACTGCATAAAAATTGACCACAGTTTTTAGGAAATTATAGCATACATCACAATAGATTTCAATAAAAAAATGAAAATATATTCATTAATGTTACATAAACAGGTCGAGCGCAGTTTGACCGGATAAAAGGACATAAAAATGGGATGTTTTGGTCACATCGGGGCTGTTTATCTCAAAATAAAAATAAGGACTGCGGCGGTTCGCAGTCCTGTTTATATTATTTTGACAGCCGCTGCTGATTTGAAAACTTCACAGCGTCTTTATACAGCTTGCTCTTGGTTTCAAGCAATCCGGAGTAGGTTCGTCCGTTGCTGAACAGTATTATTACATCACGGCTGCTCGCTTTGCTCGTTATATGCCTCTCCGTCGTCCGGCTTTCCCAGCCGATGACTTTCGGATAATATTCCGTTTCGTATACAGTCTCAGTGACATATTCCGGAGATTTGAACGAAGCATATATCATTTTGACCCCGTCGCAAGCCTTTTGAACATTGCGAAAAACTACTCCGGAAGATAAAAACTCCGTTAAGAAAATATCCCATATTTTGTCGGTAACGGGCGGGCAGGATACAGTAGGAAACAGTGCGACCAATCCGCCGCTTGTGATACAAAATTTAATTCTGCACTTGCAGCGCGGCTTTTTGTGCCGGAGCTTTACTTTTATATAGCTGCGGTTTTCACGCACTCTTTTTATTTTAATGCAATCAATGCGCCGAAGAGCCGACAGCACATATTGAAAAGTTTCGCTGCTCGAAACATTGGATTTGAGAAAATAAACCTTTGTTGCCGTCTTGCATCCGTTCCGCCTGACCCATATGCTGAGAGGGACGGCAATTATTAAAACCTCCACTGCAATAATTATAGCGGCTAACAAAAGTATCCTAAGAATTGTCATGGTTCGCCTCCCCGAGACACAGCTGTAACGCCTATCTCGGGTTCAGTATAGCACCTGTTTGAATGCGCACA
Source organism: bacterium (assembly GCA_963620555.1). Classification (GTDB taxonomy): domain Bacteria; phylum Bacillota; class Clostridia; order Oscillospirales; family Acutalibacteraceae; genus CAG-177. The sequence continues at coordinate 7,800 of CAVFAN010000004.1, read as the reverse complement.
ATGCTTTCCGGGAAATATACACTCTTTGCAAAAGCAGAGTCCAATAAAACGGTCACACGATGCGGCTGCGTTGAAAGTACGGACACCTCAGCGCCCCGATTTGCAGAAATCAACTGCAAAAAAACATCCCCCACACCTTTCGGCGCAGGGGATGCATCAGATCAATTTTTACGCAGCTTTCTTTTCTTTTCTGCGCTCCGAGGCGCGTCTGATAGCCTTGCCTATCTCGAACACCGGGACAGTGGAGACCGAGAGACCGGCGGAGATTGCAAGCTCTTTGGGCTGGAAGGTGCCGCGCTCTATTTCAAAGACCTCGGAAGAAAGTCCGGGGACATAAATGGCTACAAGTGTCAGTGCGGTCGTCACGACAAACGCGCCGACAAGCCACCAGTTCATATTTTTGAACATGCTCTTCGAGAAGATGGAGCCCGTTCTCGAACGCATATTGATGGCGCACATCATCTCTGCGAAGTTGACCGTCAGGAATGCCATTGCCATGGCGTTGACGCAGCGACCGGCGGAGCCGCCGAAGAACATATTCTCGAAGCTGTGAACCTCAAGATGATAGCCGATGACATATGCGGCAAGCTCGATTATCGCAAGGTAGACACCCTGCCACGCCATGTCGAAGCCCGCGCCGTGGGAGAATATGCCGTCCGTTGTCGCTCTGGGCTTTCTCTTCATCAGGTCGCCCTCTGCCTTTTCCATGCCGAGCGCAAGACCGGGCAGGGAGTCCGTGACCATGTTTATCCACAGCAGATGAACGGGGGAGAGAAGCTCAAAGTTTAGTATCGATGCGACGAACATGATGATAACCTCGGACATGTTCGTTGAAAGCTGGAACTGGAGCACCTTGCAGACGTTGTCGTAGATCTTTCTGCCCTCTTCAACAGCGTTGACTATAGTAGCAAAGTTGTCGTCCGCGAGCACCATGTCTGCGACGCCCTTGGTGACATCCGTGCCGGTGATTCCCATGCCGATGCCGATGTCCGCGGCCTTGATGGAGGGCGCGTCGTTGACGCCGTCGCCGGTCATTGCGGTGACCATGCCGCGTGCCTTCCACGCCTTGACTATTCTCGTCTTATGCTCGGGCTGGACTCGCGCATAGACGGAGTATTTCGTAACCTCCTCGACGAGTTCTTCGTCGCTGAACTTGTCAAGCTCTGCGCCGAGGACAGCCTGCGATGCGTCGGAGATTATGCCGAGCTCGCGTCCGATGGCGACTGCGGTGTCCTTGTGGTCGCCGGTTATCATTATCGGGGTTATGCCCGCGCCGCGGCACTCCTCGATAGCTGCCTTGACTTCGGGGCGGACGGGGTCGATCATGCCGGTCAGACCGACGAACACGAGGTCATTTTCAAGAGCCTCGGGCTCGAAGGATGCGGGAACGGAATCATATTTTTTGAGCGCAACTGCGAGAACGCGCAGAGCCTTGTCCGCCATTCTCTTGTTGTCTGCGGCAATTTTAGCTCTGAACTCGTCGTCCATGGGAACTATCTTGCCGTCAACGAGGGCATTTTTGCACAGGTTGATAACAACGTCGGGCGCACCCTTTGTGTACTGGACGATGCCGGACCCCGTCTGATGGACGGTGGACATCATCTTTCTGCCGGAGTCGAACGGGGCTTCGCCGACTCTGGGACTCGCCTTGACCAGATCGTTCTTGCTCATGCCCAGCGCATAGGCGTAACCGACGAGAGCCGCCTCGGTGGGCTCGCCCGTGACCTTGCCGGCGTCGTCTATCTGAGCGTCGGAGCAGAGAGACATCGCCTCGGCGATGAGCTTCTCGTTGTCGCCGAAGTGGTCAACAACGGTCATCTTGTTCTGCGTCAGAGTGCCGGTCTTATCCGAGCAGATTATCTGAGTGCAGCCGAGGGTCTCGACTGCGGTGAGCTTGCGGATAAGAGCCTGCCTCTTGCTCATCGCGGTAACGCCTATCGAAAGGATTATCGTGACGACTGCGGGCAATCCCTCGGGGATTGCGGCGACCGCAAGGGCGATTGCCGAAATGAATGTGCTCAGCGCGGTATTTCCGAGCAGCTCCCATGAGAAGGGCTGATCGCTCAGAACAAGGGACTCGATGAGCCCGACCGCGAACACGACTACGCATATTATAATGACGAGCTTTGTCAGGAACTTTGAAAGCTCCGCCATCTTCTTTTGAAGAGGGGTCTGCTCCTGCTCGGCGTCCGAAAGGGCGTCGGCTATCTTGCCCATCTCGGTGTCCATGCCGACTGCCGTAACAACTGCCTTGCCGCGGCCGTAGACTATGGTCGAGCCGCTGTAGAGCATATTCTTTCTGTCGCCCAGGGCAATGTCGTTGTTGCCTGCGGCGCAGTTGAGCGCGTCGATCATTTTCGTTACGGGGACGCTCTCGCCCGTGAGGGCAGCCTCCTCGACCTTCATGCTGTAGCTCTCGATTATGCGGCAGTCCGCAGGAACCGCGTCGCCCGCCTCAAGCACGACGATATCGCCGATAACGACATCCTCGCTCTTCACAGTGACGACCTCTCCGTCACGCAGAACATGGCTCGTTGCCGCGGTCATCTCCATGAGAGCGTCCATAGCGGCCTCTGCCTTGCTGTCCTGAACGAGGCTCATTATCGTGTTGATGATAACAACGACGAGGATGACCAGCACATCCGCAAAATCCTTGAGTTCAAATTTTGCGCCTTTCTCCAGCACCGTGACGACCGCCTGAATGGCGGCGGCGACGAGGAGCATGATGATCATGGGGTCTGCGAGGGAGCCGATAAACTTCTTAAACAGGCTGTCTTTCTCGGCCTCTTTAAGCTTGTTCTTGCCGTACTTGGCGAGACGCTGCTCCGCTTCGGCTGAGGTCAGACCCTTTTCGGAGCTCTCGACCGCCGAGAAGACCTTCCCGATCGGCTCAAGATAGAATTTCATGCAAATTCAAGACCTTTCTTTTTATTTTGAGGAGTTAAAAATACTAAATGAGAATCAAAAAAGACCTTCAGCAGCATTAGCCGCCAAAGGTCTTGCTTCAAACGCCCCAAAGCCGTCTGTCTGATGCCAGCTGAAAGCGAGGTTGTTGACATTCAGATAGGATGAATCCCATAGCTACTCCCCAATGGTTGTACGAACAAATAATATCATATTCGGGGAAAAAGTCAAGGCGTATTTAATAAAAAAATATCTTTTTATGAGAGATAGTTCTAAATTATTATATTATACAGCGGTTTTTCCTTTTTTCGCCGCATGTTGAACCGCTTTTATTATCTCGACTATCGGGACTATAGAAAACGCGAGCGCGAGCGAAGAGGCGTATTCCGCAATGCCTATCGGAGTGAAGCCGAAGGCGTTCGCGAGGAAGGGGATTTCTATAACCGCAGTCGTCAGCACGAGCGACGCTGCCATCGCGCCGAACAGCGGCAGGTTGTGGCTGCCGTGAAGACTCATTTTTATGACCGAGCCGCGCTGTGAGCGCATGTTGAACGAGTGAAAAATCTCGCACATCGACATGGTGAGAAAAGCCATCGTCATGCCCTGCTCGCATTCTGCGATGTTCATGAATGCCCAGTGACCGGTTTCGAAGCGTTCGCCGATAAAGAACGCCGCGAGGGTAAGCGCAGTGACCAGAACTCCCTGATAGAGCACGTCAAACCCGAGTCCGCCTGCAAAGATTCCGTCCGACGGGTCACGCGGGCGGCGGCGCATGATGTCGCTCTCCGCCTTTTCGAGCCCAAGCGCGAGGGCGGGGAAGCAGTCGGTGACAAGATTTATGAACAGCAGGTGCGGCGCTTTGAGGATTGTGAAGCCGAGGAGCGTCGCCGTAAATATCGCGAGAACCTCTGCGAGGTTTGAGCCGAGAAGAAACTGGATAGCCTTTCGGATGTTGTCATATATGCGGCGTCCCTCTTCAACGGCGTTGACGATGGTTGCGAAGTTGTCGTCCGTGAGCACCATGTCGGCAACATTCTTCGTGACATCAGTGCCGGTTATGCCCATGCCGATTCCGATGTCGGCGCTCTTTATCGACGGCGCGTCGTTGACTCCGTCGCCCGTCATGGCGGTTATTTTTCCCTTTGCGCGCCATGCGTTGACTATTCTCGTCTTGTGCTCCGGCTGCACGCGTGCGTATACATATATATTCTCTACTCTGTCCGCGAACTCTTCGTCGCTCATCGCGGAGAGCTCCGCGCCGGTTACGGACTGGGACGGGTCGGTGAGTATGCCCAATTCCGAGGCTATCGCAACGGCGGTGTCCCTGTGGTCGCCGGTTATCATGACGGGCGTTATGCCCGCGCCGCGGCACTCCTCGATTGCCGCCTTGACTTCGGGGCGGACGGGGTCTATCATGCCGGTGAGCCCGATAAAGACAAGGTCATGCTCCAGAGCCTCTGGCGAAAAATCGTCGGGTGCTGCGTCATATTTTCTCATTGCCGCCGCAAGCACACGCAGAGCCTTATCTGCCATTCTCTTGTTTTCTGCTGCTATCTTTGCTCTTATTTCATCCGTCATGGGGACGGTCTTTCCGTCAATAAAAGCGTGGGTGCACAGATCGACAACAACATCGGGCGCGCCCTTTGTGTACTGAACAATACTGTTTGCCGTCTTGTGGACGGTGGACATCATCTTTCTGCCCGAGTCAAACGGGGCTTCGCCGATTCTCGGGCTGTCTGCTTTCAAATCGTCCTTGTGCATTCCGAGGCTTATTGCAAAGGTTACAAGAGCCGCTTCGGTGGGTTCGCCCGTGACGGCTCCGTCCGCGTCCTCCTCCGCGTCCGAGCAGAGGGACATCGCTCTTGCTACAAGCTCGCCGTCGCCGTAGTGATCGACAACGGTCATCCTGTTCTGCGTGAGTGTGCCGGTTTTATCGGAGCAGATTATCTGCGCACATCCGAGCGTCTCAACTGCGGTGAGCTTGCGGATAACCGCGTTTTTCTTCGACATATTCGTGACGCCTATCGAGAGCACTATGGTGACAACAGCCGCAAGTCCCTCGGGAACCGCCGCGACGGCAAGGCTCACTGCGACCATGAACACATCGATGACGCTTTTGAATATCAGCGTCGGGTCGCCGCCCGCGAGCGTCGAACGCTCCATAAACAGCGAAAACGCGAAGATGAAAACGCAGATGCCGAGCACAAGAAAGGTCAGGGTTTTGGAGAGCTGGGAGAGCTTCTTCTGCAGCGGGGTCTGACCGTCCTCTGCCTTTGTTATTGCGTCGGCTATTTTGCCCATTTCGGTGCTCATGCCCGTGGCGGTGACGACCGCTTTGCCGCGCCCGTAAACAACGGCACTGCCCATATAAGCCATATTTTTTCTGTCGCCGAGCGGGATGTCGCCGCCGCTGTCCGCGCCGAGGGCGGATATTATCTTGCTCACGGGGACGCTCTCGCCGGTCAGCGCGGCTTCTTCGATTTTCAGGCTCGCGCTTTCAAATATGCGGCAGTCTGCGGGAACGGCGTCGCCCGCCTCGAGCACCACGATGTCGCCGACGGTCAGATCCTCGCTCTTGACGGTCGTTATCCTGCCCTCGCGAATGACCTTCGAGGTCGCCGCGCTCATCTCCTGCAGTGCTTCGATTGCCCTTTCCGCCTTGCTCTCCTGCAAAACGCCGAGAACCGCGTTTATGAGCACGACCGCAAGGATTATCACCGTGTCCGTCGGGAAGGACGGCGAGCCGGAGACTCTGCCCTCGTATATCGTGGTGACAGCAGAGATTACCGCCGCGACGATAAGAATAATTATCATCGGGTCGGCAAGCTGTTCGAAAAACCGCCTGATTAGCGATTTCGGCTTCGCCTGCGCCAATTTGTTCTTGCCGTATTTTTCAAGACGGCGTTCGGCTTCGGATTGCGCAAGTCCGCTCTCCGAGCTCTCTGTCCGCTCGAATACCTCGCGGACATCTTCAAGATAATATTTCATCTTTGTGCCTCCTTTTAGGTTAAACAAAAAAGACCTTCGACAGACTTATGTCTGCCAAAGGTCTTGCTTCAAACGCGTCAAACGCATATGTCTGCTGCCAGCCGGGTTCGACCGGTTATCACGGTCGACACAGCGGTTGGTGACAGCGAGATGGGCTTTTGCCCATAGCTACTCCCCAATGGATACGCATTTATCATACTCTGTAAAAGAGAAGCTGTCAATTAAATTTTTATAAATTTTTATCGGACTTCTTTATTTATTCGACAAAATCGCTATTGACAAAAGCGCAATGTGAATATATAATTATTGCGTATTCTGACAAATGTTTCTGTGGACTCGCATATTTTTGTAAGCCATTGACCGTTTGGTTCACAAAAATGTGCGGGTTCATTGCACAACATATAATGATAGAATGCAAATTTTTTCATGGAGGTACCACAATGAAGGGTACAGTCAAATGGTTCAACGCAGAAAAAGGTTTTGGCTTCATCGCTAACGATGAGGGCGGCGACGATGTTTTCGTGCATTTCTCCGCTATCGTTGCAGACGGCTACAGAACTCTCACCGAGGGTCAGAAGGTCACCTTCGAGGTAGAGCCGGATCCCAAGGATTCCAGCAAGCTCAGAGCTGTCAACGTTGTCGGCGAATAATCTTCTCCAAAGTTGACGCGGGCGTCCGTTATGCGGGCGCCCGTTTTTATATTTTCCTTTTGAAAGAACGGTCGATTTCAGGTTTGGTTGTTTTTTGTATAATGTTGTGATATAATTTGATATAGAATAGACATTATGCGAAGAGAGGGAATGTCAGAATGTCGGTACCAAAATATTATCAGTTCTTTCCGTCTATCCTTGATTGCCTTGCAGACGGCAAAGAACATAACTTAAAAGAAGTCGCGGAATATTGTGCCAATAAATTCAACCTCAGTGATGAGGACAAAAGAGAAGCGTTGCCGAGCGGACAGCCGACATATTTAAACCGTGTCGGCTGGGCGATAACATATTTGAAAAAAGCTGGGTTGATAGACAGGACATCTAGATCAGTATATGTGATAACGGATTTAGGTGAAGAAGCTGTGAAGAACGGCAGTAGCAATGTTGATCTTGAATATTTGCGCAGATTTGATTCTTTCAATGAGTTTTCCAATCCCAAGAACACTCAATCGGACAATTGTACCGATATAAATAAAAAAGAAGAAAGCCCGCAGGAACAGCTTGAGCTTTCAATACGCGAAATCAATTCGTCACTTAGTGACAGCCTGATGAGCGAGCTGCTGAAAATGAGTCCGTATGATTTTGAAAATTTAATCGTAAGGTTACTCATAAAAATGGGCTACGGGACACTGAAGCAGAACGAAACGGCAGTTACTCCAAAATCAGGTGATGAAGGTATCGACGGAATAGTGTCGGCGGATAAGTTCGGCTTCGATTCGATTTATATACAAGCGAAAAAGTGGCGTTCGGATACCAAGGTCGGCAGACCGGAGATACAGAAGTTCCTGGGTGCGCTGGCAGGGCAGGGTGCGACAAAAGGGATTTTTATCACAACGGCGCACTTTTCAAAAGAGGCGATTGCCTTTGCGGAGAAACAGCTCCATCAGAAAATCGTCCTGGTGGACGGAAATCAATTGACAGAGCTGATGATTGAATACAATTTGGGGGTTTCAGTTGTTGAAACTTATGTGGTCAAGAGAGTTGACTATGACTTCTTCAACGATGAACTGTAACAAAACAAGCGTCGGAGCTTAATTGCTCCATCTCATAGGGAAATAAAGTGAACCCCAGGAGTACTACCGGTACGGAATAAACAAAATAGCCGCAAGTCATCGTTTTGATGGCTTGCGGCTATTGTTGTTACGCAACAGTTGAAAACCCCCGGTTCTACCGGGGGAAAAAGAAAGCTTAAGTAAAA
>CAVFAN010000003.1:0-171613 GCA_963620555.1 bacterium | reverse complement strand
CTGACTCGAAATCGTGGTCGCTACTCGGTAGCTCCCTGACCGGAATCCCTTGATTTTACGGGGTTTTTCGGGTATTCTTAACTTAATATTTTTGCTTGTTCTCTCCATCAGTTCTCCCCATTTTCTGAGGTGCTGATGTTGAGATAAATACGGAGACGTATCGAAGTGGTCATAACGGGACTGACTCGAAATCAGTTGATCCGCAAGGGTCCGTGGGTTCGAATCCCACCGTCTCCGCCAGAAATCACGCCAGTAGTCGGTTTTTCCGGCTGCTGGCTTTTCTTTTTCAGTTCGCTGCAAAGCCCAAGCCATTGAGCATTGCGTCAGCCGAAGTCAGCTTCGAGCTGTAATCCAGATGGGCGTAGATGTTTGCCGTAGTTGAGAAGCCGCTGTGACCAAGCCATTCCTGAATCTGCTTCATGGGAACACCGTTTGCCAGAAGCAGCGAGGCACAGCTATGTCTGAGATCGTGATACCTGATCTGTCTCATCCCATTCGCCTTAAGCAGCTTCGGAAAGCTCTCTGTGACGTAGTGGGGCTTGATCAGATCGCCAATCTCATTAACACATACATACTCAAGATAGTCCTTGATGTAGCTGCGTCCGCACAAGCGGCGGTTTTCCTGCTGCTCTTCTTTCAATGCAAGAAGTCTTTCTCGCATGAAAGGAACAAGAGGCAGTGTTCTCATACTCGATTTGGTCTTAGTTGTGTCCGACGCAACCAGAACGCGCTTGCCGTCGAGATCACAAGAAGTAACCGTGTGACGGATGGTGATAGTATTCTGGTCAAAGTCGATGGCATCCCATTTCAGACCGATTGCTTCACTCCGGCGCAGACCGTAGAACGCTCCGAACAGAATCGGAAGCTCAAGTTTGCTTCCCTTTGCAGCCTCGAAAAGAGCGTTGACCTCATCGGCATCATAGAAGCTGCCGACGTAGCGGTCTTTCTTCGGACGCTCAACTTTATCCGCCGGGTTTACATCAATCAGGTCGATCTTCACCGCATACTTGAGAGCTTTGTGAATGTTGGCGTGATAATGAATGACCGAGGACGGGCTGACACGCTCAAGCTCACTCAGGTAAAACTCCTGAATGTCTTTTGCGGTCAGGTTCTTGAGTGTCACTTCCTTTTCGCGGAAGTACGGTGCTACGATCTTCTTAACCGTAGTCGAGTATGAAGCGAATGTCGGGACTGCAACCGAGCTTTTGATGATGTCGAGCCACTTTTCCATATAGTCCGCGAACAGGATGTCCCCGTTCATGACCTTCGGCTCTTCGGGATTGAAATTGCGTCGTGCGTCCATCAGGATCGCTTCGGCGCGTTTTTTGTTTCCTTTGACAGTAAGCCCGGTGGAAATCCACTTGGTCTTTCTTTTTCCGAGAGAATCGGTGTAGTTCAACACGGCGTAGTAATATCCGCTTTTTTCGCGGAGATGTCCTGCTACCATAATTAGCCTCCTTCTTTGTAGCAGAGACACCTACCTGATACCGTGCTTCTATTATACCAGAACCGGGTTCGAATTGGAGGACCTCTGCCGAACATTTTTTGTAAACAAATTGAGTCCAAGCATTACGCCGTGACTACTTCTCCGCATCCGATGCAGAGAAAGGTGAAAAGATGAGCCTTCGGAATACGATAGGCTCTGCCAACTTTGAGACAACAGATTTTGCCTTCCCGCAGGATGCGGTAGCCAGTCTTTGTGCTGATGCTGAGTATTTCACACATTTGCTCAATGCTCATCACATCGGGATAGTCTTTCAGCATGAGCTTATAGGCATCGCGCTGAGAAATGGTTGATGCGGTATTCACCCGTCTCACCTCCACAAGATTTGTTTTTGCCTTATCAGCAAAAGGATAGGCAGCAGTCCTTTTTGAATAGACTGCTGCCCATAGTTTTTGATGATAAAGCCCTTTCGGGCGTTTTCATATTGTTTATCCTTCCGGCATATTTGCAGCTCGCGCCCCTGCCGAATAGGGAATGCTGCGGACTACCAATGGTCAATCGGTATCATGGGACTCTCACCCCTCCGAGGATTGCTCCGAGCCGCCCCTTCAAAGAAAAGACGGAAGTATCATTATACCCTGCATCTGCATCGTCGCAAGCAGCCGCACCACGCGACTGTTATAGCTCTCCGGGGGTCGCTCACTCCCTTTCGGGAGGTCTTGGCGTCGGAAGCTGTGTTGCTTCGCAGAAGCGGAAAGATCCGCAGCACTGAACTATTCAGTTTTCAAGGAACAAGCGAGGCAGTCTAATTGACCCCTTCATATATTTCATCTACCGAGGGCATAAGATAGCCGGAGGAAGAAGGTGTGCGGTGAAACTTTGCTTCGATGGTATCAATTTGTGAAATGAGTGCAAGAAGATTATCTTTCATAACGGCAAGTGCGGCACTCTGGACAAATACCATCGCAGCCGCTATCGAAATGGGAATACGGCGTTTCCTGCATCAAGGCGTCAAATGCCTTGGTGGAATCTTTTGTGTTCATTGCTATGACCTCCAATTTGGTAAAAAAATAAGCCCCGTCATTGTTCTGCTATGCGCAGTGCAATAACGGGGCTTTGCTGTACGAATTATTCTGTTGTATCAAGTCCATCAAGAAAACCTTTGATGAGCAGCGTGTGCTTCCAAGTTTTCCGTGTAATGTCGAAGCTGTACTGAGAAACAAGGAAATCTACGAGGCTGATCTTTGGTATGAGAAACTTCCCGGAGATATTGAACGATTTGAGCTTCTTGGCGTTGCACCAGCGATGAAGAGAGGTATCACAGTAGCCGATTGCCTCAGCCACTTCAACGACGGTCAGCAGATCGCCGTACTGACAGAACTCGTCTTCCATATATTTTCGGAAGTTGGCTCGCTCCTCTTCGGATAGCTTCGTCAGCTCGTTCCGGTAGGTGACACGCGAATTGTAATGACCTGACCGCTCCTGATACCAGCGATCCGGTGCGCGGTAGACCTCCGGGTGAAGTTCCCGGTCAATCAAATAGAAGATTATATCGTCGGTGCGAATAGTGTACCGGCGAGTTTTTTTGCCCGTATCTTTGCACGGGATTAAACCGTTTTGCAAAAGGTGCAGAGCGGTTGCTTTGCTGATATGAGCGATCTGGTAGAACTGATCCTTCGAGACCGTCTCAGGGTATTTGCGACGGATGGATTCGTAATATTTCATGCTTTCAGTCATGCGGATAACCACCTTGATTTTGATGTTCGGTATCGGTAGGTGTCATCTGCATTGGACTGTAATTTCTCCCCGAGTTCTCCCCATCTTCTCCCCAACGGGCTTTTTTCTCCCCAAAACCGAATTTCTTTCGAACTCCTTGCCCTGTCTGGGCTTTCGGGATTTTTGAGCTTAAAGGGCGGAAAAGTGCTGATTTTTCAAGGGTTTGCAAGCTCTCGCATCTGCCGTTATCTTCCGCCAAATTCCGCCAAGTTCGGTTTTTACCGCTTGACTCGAAATCAGGTAGTCGCGCAAGCGGCTCGTGGGTTCGAATCCCACCCTGTCCGCCAAAAAGCCTTCACGTTTTAAGCGTGAAGGCTTTTTTATTTTGTCAACAAAAGGTATTTCAAATCAGGCAAGATTGATGTATAATTGTTTCACGGACATTGATGCAGGTGGTGAAACGCGTGAACTTAAATAAGAATATGATAATCGCCAACGGTCGGATAATTACCGAAGACATTACCGAGCTAAAATACAACGCCATAATACAAAAACAGGAAGTAACCTTCAAGAATCAAAAGACATATTCATATAACCTGAAAAATATCCATTGGCTGAAAGACCCCGTGGTTCTGGATCCACTGAATTATCACATATCACATAACGGTATCTCGCTTTGGGGCATACGCGCCATCTATGTTTTTACCGATATAAATCAGCGTTATTGGCACATTTGCTTTGAGAACGGCTCTGTGCGCGATTACAAGGAAGATGATTTGCAAATAGAAAAGTCTGTTCTTGATGATGAGACCGCAAAAAATGTCTTTGACTATCTAAAAAGGTCGGCGGAACTCTGTAAATTGAAAGCAGAAACCGGAGAGAAGCTTTTGCCGATTCAGTATGCCGGAATAGATTTCATCGACGAAACATCAGCGCTGGCGGATTACTTGAATCCTACTCTTTACACTGCCGCTTTAGCAAAGCCGACGCATCTTATTTTCCCGTTCGGCTGCAATGCTAGTCAGTTCAAAGCCGTAAAGAATGCGTTGGAAAACAAGCTCAGTGTTATCGAAGGACCTCCGGGAACCGGAAAGACGCAAACGATTCTAAACATCATCGCGAATATTCTCATTTTGAGCAAAACTGTGCAAGTCGTGTCCAATAACAATTCTGCGATACAGAATATATACGAAAAGTTTTCAGAATACGGGCTTGAATTTATTATCGCTTCACTCGGCAGATCATCTAACAAGACCAAATTCTTGACATCCCAAACAGATTCATATCCAGATTTCAGCGGATGGTTTTCCCCAGAAGCAGAACATCCGGAGTTCATTGAAGAAATAGGCAAACTCTCCGAACAGCTCCAAAACGTGTTTGAGATGCAGTCAGACCTCGCCGAGACGAGGCAGGAGCTCAACCAAATCATCACCGAGCAACGCCACTTTGAACAATATATCACAGAAACCGATTTGCCGGATCGTTCAATGATAATGATGCGCAGAACGGTTAAATCCTCCGATATTCTCAAGCTTTGGGAGATATGTCAGCGATACGCCGACAACAACAAAAACATCCCGCTGCTTTTCAAGCTGAGAAGCAGATTCAGATTTGGTATGTGTAAGTGGGATTTTTATAAAAACAAGCCCGAGCATATAATTTCGGCTCTCCATGCACTTTTTTACAGAACCAAAGAAGAAGAGTTGCAAAGAAGAATCAGCTCTATTGAAAACTCTCTGAAAAATATAAACGCACAGCAGCTTCTGAATGATATGCAGACAAAGTCGATGCAATATCTGAAGCACCGATTGTATATTAAATATTCAAAAAATGAAAGCCGCCCAATTTTTATAGGAGAGGATTTTTGGAAAAAGCCTTACGAATTTCAAGCTGAATATCCTGTGATACTCAGTACAACATTTTCATCGCGAAGCAGTTTATACTCCAGGGCTAAATTTGACTATGTGATAATGGATGAAGCCTCTCAGGTTGATATTCCAACCGGAGCATTGGCTCTCTCAAACGCCAAACATGCGGTAATAGCAGGAGACTCCAAACAGTTGCCGAATGTTATAACCGACGAAGACCAAAAAATCGCCGATGCTATTTTTAAATCTTTTGAACTCCCGCAGAGCTATAACTTTGCAAAAAACAGTTTTCTTTCTTCGTTATGCAAGATTATTCCCGATGTTCCCAGTACACTCCTCCGAGAGCATTACAGGTGTCATCCGAAAATCATAAATTTTTGCAATCAAAAGTTCTATAACGGCAATCTTATAATTATGACGAAAGATTGCGGTGAGTCTGATGCTCTTTCCGTTATAAAAACTTCAATCGGCAACCATTCGAGAGAGCATATGAACCAACGCCAGATTGATATTCTCACAACGGAAGTCCTGCCTAAAATCGAAGCTGACCCCGACAGCATAGGAATTATTGCACCGTATAACAATCAAGTTAACGAAATAAAGAGACAGCTCCCGGACAATGGCATAACAGCAGCCACAGTTCACAAGTTTCAGGGACGCGAAAAAGATACAATAATAATGACAACTGTCGATGATAAGATATCTGATTTCACGGATGACCCATATCTTCTCAATGTTGCTGTATCAAGAGCAAAAAAGCGTCTTGTGCTGATAACATCCGGCAATGAGCAGACAGACGGGCAGAATATACGCGACCTTGTCGACTACATCGAATATCAGAATTGTACCGTTACAGACAGCGCATTATATTCGGTGTTCGATTATCTCTACAGTCAGTACACTCAGGCAAGGCAGGACTATCTAAAGAAACACAAAAGAGTCTCCGCATACGATTCGGAAAATCTTATGTACGCACTCATAACTGAGGTTCTGAGCGAAAGCGGAAGAAATGACGTTGATGTCATTTGTCACCAGCCGTTAAATATGATTATAAGGAATCCGCGTCTTCTGAACGACGAGGAATGCCGGTATGCGATGAACAGCTCAACGCATCTTGATTTTCTGATTTTTAATAAGATATCGAAAAAGCCTTTGCTCGCAATAGAAGTTGATGGGTATTCATTCCACAAATCCGGTACAAGGCAAGCCGAGCGCGACAGAATGAAGAATTCAATTCTCGACAAATACGGAATACCCTATATCAGATTTGCAACAAACGGCAGCAACGAGAAGGATCTGTTGAGACAAAAATTAGACAGCATTTCATAGGTTTGCTTATCGTATGTTAGTATACAAATTGTAACCAATAACAGGAGGTTTCTTTCATGTTCCGAAAAACAATGGCTGTGCTTTTTTCTGTGGCACTACTGACACTCACTCTTTTCCCTGCGTTTACCGCTTTTGCCGTCGGCGGAATGCTTTATGTTTCGCCCGGCGGCGACGATTCCGCCTCGGGAACGATTAACGCTCCGCTTGCTTCTCTTTCGGGAGCAAAAGAAAAGGCGAAACAGCTCGGAAATATCAGAGAGGTAATATTCAGAGGCGGAACATATACCGTTGATGAAACCGTAAATTTTGACGCCGACGACGCTTCGGATGTTGTATATAAAGCATATAAGGGTGAAAAGGTTGTTTTCACCGCCGGCCGGCCTTACTCGGGCTTCAGCGAATGTGTGGTAAACGGTGTACGAGCATTTAAAAAGAACATCGGCACAGATTTAAATATTAACATTCTTTTTAATGAGGAAACCACTCTTTCGCAGACTAGATATCCCGAAAGCGGTTATTTATATGTCTCGGATGTTTCCGATTCGGATATCGTCAACAGCGATGAAATAACAGAAAAAATATACACAAGCTATATCGGAATGTATACGGACAAGAACAAATTTTGCGATTTTAAGAATATCTCCGACATTACGGTGAAGCTTCTTCATTACTGGAAAGACGAGACATTTCATATATCGTCTTACGACGGCACAACAGGGCACGTAACCTTCGATAAGTCGTCCACCATGCACATTCAAAAGGGCGACAGATTCTTTCTTTTGAATGTATTTGAGATGCTTGGCAAGCCGGGACAGTGGTATTACGATAAGAGCGAGGGTTTTCTTTATGTTATTCCCGAAGAAAACGACACGGCAGAAAATTATACCGTTTGGGGAAGCGAAACGGAAACCATGATTTCCGTTGACGGTGTTGATTCGATATCATTTGAAAATATTGTATTCAGAGCAAACGGACATGAGTACTTTACGGGAAAGGAGCACAGCCAGGCGGGATATAATGCCGTACCGTGCGTTTCATATGTAAATTCTAAAAATTTTCATGTCAAAAACTGCGAATTCAAAGATATCGCGGGCTGTTCGGTTTTCTTTGATACGGCGGTCAGAAATGCCTCTGTTGAAAATTGTATTTTTGACAACATCGGTGCCCAGGCGGTCTATGTCAAAGGTGAAAATGTCGATATAGACGACCCGAATGTCACAAGGGATATTAAAATTTACAATAATATTATTTCCGATTACGGCAGAGTGAATTATAACTCGGCGGCAGTGCTTATCATGAATGCAAACAGCGTTGATATTTCACATAATGAAATCCACGACGGCTATTACACTGCAGTTTCGGTCGGCTGGGTATGGGGCTACGGATATAGCGTATGCTATAACAATAAAATCTGCGATAACCTTATATACAATATAGGTCAGGGCTGGCTGTCCGACATGGGCGGAATTTATACGCTCGGAAATCAGCCCGGCACGGTTATTTCGGGCAATGTAATCCATAATGTAAGCGCAGACCCCGAACAGGGCGGTTACGGCGGATGGGGCATATATCTTGACGAAGGTTCATCGTATATGACAGTCGAGAAGAATCTTGTCTACTCCTGCGGGAGCGATGCTTATCATCTGCACTACGGCTCGTACAACACGGTACGAAACAATATCTTTGCTTTAAGCGGGGATTCGCAGATGCGCATTGTAACGGCGGAAAACAGATGTACGCCCGCCGACGGCGGTCAGAAAACAGCGGATATTTATAACAATATCATTCTCACTGATAATAAGACCCGTGCCCTATCCTATATCAAAAACAGGAACACCATGGACGAGCACGACAATATATACTGGGATATTTCAAACGGCGGTGACATTTACTTTGATATAAATGCCGATGCAGGTCATTCCATGGGAATAAAAAGAGCCGTATTTAAACGGTTTATCAATTCACCGGTCATTGTTGACCCGCAGTTTAAGAACGCGTCGGAATATGATTTTGAATTAAGCTCCGATTCGCCCGTTTTTGACGCCGGCTTCGAAGCGTTGGATTTATCTAATGCGGGCACTGTCTCCGATACGGTGATCGGTCTTTCCGCAGAGGGCGGGCAGACTCCGTATAATGCAAACTCCTCCTCGGTGCCGATGACCGAATCAAAGGAGCCGTTTCACAGGTTCCTTAACGCATTTTTCACCGTGCTGGAATTTATCAGGAATATTCTTGCAGGACTTATGCGCTAATGCGGTCGGAATGGCTGCTGAGAATATATGAATTTATTTTTCCAAAATCGTTTGTATATAGCAAAACACTGCCCTGTTAACTGCTTTGACTTCCGAACAATGTTTCGGAGCTATCGCATTTAGAAGCAGAAAGCGGTTTCTTTGCCCCGAAGCTGCACAAAGGTACTGCAAGCGAGCAAAAACGCTTAAAAGAACAAAAACAAAGGTCATAATCCGCGTTCCCAGACACGAATTATGACCTTCAACCTTTTTACTCTTTGGTCTGCGCTAAATGCGACAGCTCCCTTGTGTATTTTTTCTGTTTACTTCGCATTGACGATATCGATCTGATTCATATAGAGCTCGGTGTAGCTGTCGGTCTTTGAGCCGTGCAGAGTGCCGTGGTTTGCATTATCCACAACGGGATAGACATACCGCACGCCGCGCTCGTATGCGCCCTTGCGGTCAACAATAAATTCGTGCTTCTCGCCCTCGGGATAGAGTGCGCTCTTGACGGGTACTGCACCGTCGTTTCTGAGCCAGTCTCCCTCAAGCTTGACGCCGTCAACGATTATGCCCGCTATGTGTCCGATAAGCCAGCCCGTGCAGACATAAAATGCCTGCGCCGGCTGTGCAAAAATCAATAATAAAAATCAATAATATCTTATAACCGCCACAACCTTGCCTAAAATCGAAACATCGTTGACGATTATCGGCTCATAGGTATCATTCTCGGGCTGGAGGCGGAAATGACCGTTTTCTTTATAGAAGGTCTTGACCGTAGCCTCGTCCTCAATCATCGCGACGACTATTTCGCCGTTTCGCGCAACCGGAGTCTTTTCGGCAACAACGAGGTCGCCGTCGAGTATGCCAGCCTGAAGCATACTCTCTCCCCTGACCTTCAGTGCGAAAAGAGGCTTGTCGCTCGTGGTGTGACCCGAATAGGCGAGGTAACCCTCAATCTGCTCAACCGCCAGTATCGGCGCACCTGCGGTGACAGTGCCGACTATCGGGACATGGGTAACGTTATCGTCCCTGCCGAGAATGCGAATGGTGCGCTTCTTGAGCGGATCGCGCTGAATATAGCCCGCCTGCTCGAGCGCATCAAGATTTGCCTGTACGGAGGAGGTTGAGCTCAACCCCACCGCCGCGCCGATCTCACGCACCGAGGGCGGTATTCCGTCCTGCGAACGCTCAATGAGATATTCGTATATTTTCATCTGAGTTTTGCTTATGTTTTTCAAAGCATACCACCCTTTCAAGATGTCGGCATAACTCTCCTGCTTTATTATAACACATGGTTTCGGAAATTGCAAACATTTGTTTGCTGAAATTTATAATTTTTTTGTGCTTTTTTTGTGCGGTTTTTGGAACTAAAGCCTGTATTTTTACACATTTTTGTTGTATTCTCATTCTTTGATGTAGTATAATTATAGTGTTACATATGATAGGAAAAGACCAGTTTTGAAGCAGACTGTTTCGCTTTTCGACAATATTCCGCTTGGGCGCTGCACTCGGCACGGGTCAAAGCCGTTCTGGCACACGGAGATGAGATAAATGTTAACCTTTTTCAAAATATGCTTCACAGTCGCGGCGGGACTTGAATTTATTTTCGTTCCGTGGTTTCTGAAGGCTTCAAGGAACGGCCGCTGCACAAAATCACAGATACTCAAAACCGTCTGCGCGACCCTTTTCGTCGCGGCGGGAGTTCTCGCAAGTGTAATAGCCCAAAACCGCAGCGACTACGCGCACTGTATTCTGATAGGTCTTCTTCTCGGCTGGTGCGGCGATTTTCTTCTGCATCTGCCGCCGAAGCTCCCGTTCACTCTGAGCGGCGGGCTTGCGTTCCTCGCGGGGCACGTGTTCTACATATACGCCTACTGCCTTGCGATGAAGCGGTATTTCCCCGACGCTCTGTTCTGCGATAAGCGGGAATTGACAGCCTGTGCAATAATTATCGTTATCGGCGTTGCGGCTCTGCGTCTGCTCGGAGTCAAGTTCAGCCCGCTTTATATAGTCGGCGTGCCATATGTTGCGATGCTCGCGTTCATGCTCGTCAAGGCGGGGTCGCTCGGCATCAGGGCAGTAAGCGCCGGACTCGGCAATGCGGTTGCAATGTGCATCCTGCTCATAGGCGGCGCGTTTCTGTTTGCGCTGTCGGATATGATGCTCGCCGTCAACTCACTGCGTAAGCCGCGCCCGTCATACGGCTACAAGATAACCTGCATCGTGACCTACTTCACGGCGCAGTTTCTGCTCGCGTCAACAATATTTGTAATAAACGCCTGACACAAGGCGAATACCGAAAGGAGACAGCTTATGCTCGGAACAGGCACATGGCACTTGAAAATCGGCAATATGTTTTATAACGGAGACATAACCATTCGCGTCTTCGACGACGGCGGCAAATACGGCTTTGAGATAATCGAGCCGAAGATGAACATGCCGGAATTTGAAATTAAGAGCCTTTCGACCATCGGCAATCACCTTTCCGCAACCGTCTCGGCTCCGGAGCTGCGCGGAAGGGATGCCCAACTCGAGCTCGATTTTACCGATACCTCTGTCAGCGGAAGCGCAAAGGTTCCTCTCATAGGCACGGTGACGGTGAAAGAGGGCACAAAGATAGCCGAATGAAAATCATATCGCTTTAATAAGCGATTGTAAAAAGCAGCGACCGACCGCAGCGTTTTTTCCGTTGCGGTCGGTTGTTGTCTTTCGGCAAATTTGTTAGCTTATTGCAATTTTCCGTGCTCGTTGAGGAAATCTTCGGTCAGCTGCGCCGCATATGCGACGAGCTCGGGGCACGGGCGCTTTTTATAGTCTGCGGTGTTTCGCGGCTCGGGATCGGAACCGGGCTGAGTTTTCACTCCCGCGAGCAGTTCGCGGCAGATTATCGAGCCCTCGCTCTCCTTGAACTTATCCGCAAGGGCGCGGACATATGAATAGAGCTCCTTTTTTGCCTGCGCGTCGTCGGGTTCGTCATAGCCGAAGAAAAGACCCACCGCCATGAACATTCCGCTGACCCCGCCGCAGACCTCGCGCATCCTGCCCATTCCGCCGCCGAACGGCGCGGATAGCCTGAGCGCGGTCTTGACATCGAGCCCCACATCCTCCGCAAACGCACCGAGCACCGCCTGGGAGCAGTTGTATCCCTCGTTGAAAAGCTCGCGTGCCCTGTCCGCGTGACCTGTTTTCATCTTAACGCACTTCCCTTTACTGAGGATTTTTCTCGCCCTTGTAGGTGTCGCTTATCTTCTGCCTTGCGTCTCTGACCTCGTTTATGCTCGCGACAAGAGCCTTGTCCGCACTGCGCAGGACGCTGTCGGCAAAGTTGCTCGCCGCCTCGCGGATATCCGCAGACCACTTCTTTGCCCTCGCGAGAGTCTCGTTCGACTCCGCGTTAGCCTTTTTGACTATGTCGTCCGCCTGGCGGGTCGCATTGGCGAGCATCTCCTCCGCTCTTGCTATCGCGGAATTGACGCGCTCGGCGGCCTCGTTCTGCGAATTGACCTTGAGCTGTGACGCATATGCGCGTGCCTGAGCGGTTATCTCGTTCTCGTCGAGAAGCTTATTCGCAGTCTGCTGCGCCTTTTCAACTATCGCCGCCGCGTCGGAATTTGCCTTTGCAACAGTCTCCTCGGCGAGCTTATTGGCACTGTCAACGGTCTTCTGAGCGTTGGCGTTGGCGGCTGAGATTATCTGCTCGCTCTTCGCCTCGGTTTTCTCCACAAGAGTCTGCGCCTTCTCCTGGGCGCGGGCAACGGATGCCGCCGCCTCGCTTTTGGCATTTGCGATTATCTCGTTGCGGTTGGCGGTTATCGACTTTGCCTGATCAACCTCCTCGGGGATTATCTCGCGCAGGTGCTCGACGCACTCGCGTATCTCCTCGGCGTTGACCGCAGTCTTCTTTGAGAGTGTTATCTTCGTGCCGCTGTCGAGAATATTCTCTATCTGCTCCAGAAGGGAATCTATGTTCATTTTAAAACGCTCCTCTCTCTTATTCTTTTGACAATATCATCATGCACCTCGGGCGGGACAAAATCCGAGATATCCCCGCCGAACTCGCAAACCTGCTTGACGACGCTCGACGAGAGGTACATGTAATCCGAATTTGCCGTTATGAAAACGGTTTCGATATCCGGGTTGAGCTTCTTGTTCGTCAGTGCCTGCTGGAACTCGTAGTCGAAGTCGGAGACGGCGCGCAGTCCCTTGACTATCGCTACAGCACCCTTCTCCTGGGCATAGGCGGCGAGAAGTCCGTCGTGCATATCGACGACAACATTGCCGAGATCCTTGACGCATCGGGTTATGAGCTCGACGCGCTCTATCGCGCTGAAATATGAATTAGGTTTATGATAGTTGTGCATGACGACAACTATTACCCTGTCAAACATGCTCGCGGTGCGCCTGATTATATCAAGATGTCCCTTGGTGACGGGATCGAAGCTGCCGGGGCATATGGCTATTTTCATTCGTCCTCACCCTCCTTGCGGTAAACGGTGATTTTTATCTTTCCGTAGCGGTAGCTGCGATAGAAATTAAGCTCGCCGAAGCTCTCTGGCAGCTCCGAATCGACAGGCGTCTCGCATATTGCGCAGCCGCCTGCGGCAACGACATCGGAGAGCAGCTTCATCGAATCGACCACGAGCGAGCTCGCATAGGGCGGATCGAGGAATACTATATCGAACCTGTCCTTCGTCAGCTTCAAAAATGAGAGCGCGTCGGTCTGAACGACCTTGGCGTTGTCGCCGAGCTTCGTGTGCTCAAGATTATATTTGACGGTGCTCAGAGAGTCCTTCGACATATCAACAAATGTTGCCGACGCAGCGCCGCGACTGAGAGCCTCGATGCCGAGCTGACCCGAGCCCGCGAACAGGTCGAGCACGCGTCTGCCCTCTATCTCAAACTGTATTATGCTGAAGACAGCCTCTTTGACGCGGTCTGTAGTCGGGCGGACATCCTCGCCCTCAAGCGTTCTGAGAACTCTGCCGCGTGCCGTGCCTGTTATAACTCTCATATCATCAGTTCCTTTATACTGCATTTATCTGTTTAAACCGCGGTATTTCGCAGCGTCATACATATTATTACATTTATGCGCGTCCGTGTCAAGATTCGGGGTGCAGAGCGTCGTATATAGTCTGCGCCATGGAGTCGGAGATACCCGACACATTTTTAAGCTCCTCAACGCCCGCATTTTTTATGGCGGTCACTGTCTTGAAATGCCGCAGGAGTGCCTTTGCCCGCGACGGGCCGACGCCGGGGATATCCGTTAATGTGCTCGAAAGTGCAGAAGCCTTGTGCTTCTGCCTGTGATAGGTCACGGCGAAGCGGTGAACCTCCTCCTGTATTTCCGCAACGAGAGTGAACGCACGGCGTTTTGAAGTGAATGCTATCTCGCCGCCCGATTTCGCTATCGCCCGCGTGCGGTGGCTGCCGTCCTTGACCATGCCGAAAAGCGGGATGTTTTCAAGCCCGTGCTTTTTGAGTATCGGCTCGACCGCCGAAACCTGTCCCCTACCGCCGTCGAGCAAAATGAGATCGGGCAGGCGGCCGAAGCCCTCGCCGCTCTCCTTTTCTTCCTCATATCTCGTGAATCTTCTGTCGAGCACCTCCGCCATGGAGGCGTAATCGTCCTGACCGGAAAAGCCCTTTATCATAAATCTGCGGTAGCCGCGTCTGTAGGGCTCACCGTTTCGGAAAACTATCATGCCCGCGACATTGTCGCTTCCGGCGGTGTGCGAGATATCATACGACTCGATAAATTCCGGCGCGGCGGGCAGTCCGAGCATACCCGCAAGCTCGTCGAGCGCGGCGGTTTTTCTGCCTGCGGTGCCTGTCAGCGGAGTCAGATACTGCGCGGCGTTCGAGCGGCACATCTCGAAAAGCTTCTTCTGCTCGCCTGCGGTGCTGTGGGATATTATTACTTTTTTCCCCTTCTTTTCGCTCAGCCACCGTTCGAGCAGTTCGCCGTCTGCAACCTCGCCGTCAACCGACACGCGGCGCGGGACAAAATCTCTTATCATATAGAAGCTGCGGACAAGCTCGGCGAGCGTCTCTGCCGTATCTTCCGGCACATCGGTTATGAAATTCTCGCTGTCATAGAGTCTGCCGTCCGCGAAGCGAAGCACAGAGAAACACGCCTTGCCGGACGACGCCGCGCCTGTGACGAGGGCAAAGACATCCTGCTCCCTGACCTCGGCGGACATGACCTTCTGCTTGCCGCCGAGGCGTTTTATCGCGGCTATCCTGTCGCGCAGACGAGCCGCCTTTTCAAATTCGAGATTTTCCGCCGCGTCCTCCATGCGCTTTTGAAGATCGTCGAGAGCTGCCGTTCCGCCCTCTTTTATAAACGCGAGAGCGTCCTCGACCGCTTCGTTATACTGCGAAAACGGCACCTTGCCGCTGCACACGCCGCTGCACTGTCCGATAAAGAAATTCAGACACGGACGGCTCTTACCGAAGTCGCGAGGGAAAACTTTATTGCACTGCGGCAGGCGGAATATCTTCTTCGCCTCGTCAACGGTATTGCGCGCGGCGAACGAGCTCATATACGGGCCGATATACTTCGCGCCGTCATCCTCGCGCTGGAGCACGGCATATATGTTGCGCCACTTGCCGGGCGTGACTTTTATATATGAATAACCCTTGTCGTCCTTTAAAAGAATGTTATACTTCGGGGAGTGCTGCTTTATCAGGCTGCATTCGAGCACAAGGGCTTCAAACTCGCTGTCGGTGAGAATGACATCAAAATCATCGACATTTTCGACCATTTTGCGCACCTTTACAGTGTGATTATGCTCGGAGCCGAAATACTGGCTGACGCGGTTTTTGAGCGCCTTTGCCTTGCCGACATATATTATCTCCAAGCTGCTGTTTTTCATCAGATAGACGCCGGGGGTCAGCGGAAGCTGCATCGCCTTTTTGCGAAGCTCTTTGATTTTCGGGTTCATTCTCTCACCTGCCTTTTGATACACCTTTTTGACGCATATATTATACTATAAAAACGCACCGCCGAACAGAGGCACAAAAAAAATTATATTTTGGGTCATTTTTCCGCAACATTTTGTTGATATTATCAAAATGAGTGGATATATCTCCGCGGAAAGGAATATATAAGAAATGAAAACAATAGGCAACATTGTCTGGTTTATCTGCGGCGGATTTCTCGCCGCGCTGATGTGGCTGATGAGCGGTCTTATATGCTGCATCACGGTCGTTGGCATACCGCTCGGCAAGCAGTGCTTCAAATTCGCACGTCTGTCTGCGGCTCCGTTCGGCAAGGATATAAGGTTCGGCGGCGGCGCGCCGAGCTTCATTGCAAATATTTTATGGATAATCCTGCTCGGCTGGGAGAACGCCGTCTACTGCGCCGCGATGGGCGTTGTCTGCTGCTGCACTATAATCGGCATACCGCTCGGACTCCAGTATTTCAAATTCGCAAAGCTCGCATTCATGCCTTTCGGCTCAGAGGTGGTTGACTGCTGACATATGAAAAAACGAACGGCAAAAAGAATTCTCATCATCTGCCTTGTCATTGTCGCTGGGGCGGCTCTGACGGCGGGAATAGTTATGGACAGCTTGCGCGTTGACGTCTGCCTCGACCCCGGTCACGGCGGGGACGACTCCGGCGCTCAATATGAGGGCAGACTCGAAAAGGACGACAATCTCGAACTTGCGCTGGCGGTCGAAAAAGAGCTGAAAGCGCGCGGGGTCAAGGTCTGCATGACACGCAACGACGATACTTTTATCTCCCTCGCCGAGCGGTGCAGGAAGGCGAATGTGCGCCGAGCAAAACTCTTTGTAGCTCTCCACCGCAACAGCGCGGAGAATGCGCACGGCGTTGAAATATGGATTCATTCGGACTCGCCGCCCAAGGACACCGCGCTCGCGCAGAATATCTGCGACGCACTCGCCGCCGCCGGGATATCCGAAAACAGGGGCGTGAAATCCGGCTTCGCACGCGAGGACGGAGAGAACTATTTCGTCAACAGCCGCACGAATATGCCAAGCTGCCTCGCCGAGATAGGCTTCATAACCGACGACGGAGACAACCGTCTGTTTGACGACAACCTTGAAGCCTACGCCGAGGCGATAGCGGACGGGATAGCGAAGACGCTGAATGGGATATGAAAATCGTCACTCCGAAAAGTTATGTATTCATAAAATAATTGCAGGGGCTGTCGCATTTAGCGCAGCCCCTGAACTGTTTTATGAACATCCGCTGAATATAGTGCTTATTTTTATCTTGTTAATACTCTGACCCACTTGAAGCGGTTGACTTTGACTATCGCAACGAAGCATTTGAGTATCTGATCCGCCTTGAGCAGAGCGAAAGTGACTGCGGGCGGGAACTTGAAATAAAACGCCGAGAGCGCGGAGAGCGGGAGCACGATGCACCACATGAACACTATATCGTTGAAGAAGACGAAATTCGTATCTCCGCCGCCCGAGACTATCCCCGTGAGACACGGCATTTCATACGCTGTGCCTATCGCCGTGACGCAGAGGATGAGTACAAACACATTTGCAAGCTCCGTTGTTTCCGCCGAGGTATTGTAGACCGAGATTATCGGCTTTCGGACTAAAAACAGCACAAGTGAGGTTATCGCACCGATGGCAAGAAACATCAGCTGCATGGTCTTAGCGCCGTCCCTGACCTTTTTCATGTCGCCCTCGCCGACCGCCATACCCGTTATGACCCGTGCCGCGTCACCCGTCGCATAGGCGACGACCGAGGTGCACTGGAACAGCGTCTGCGCTATGCTCGACGCCGCTATGCCGGAGGCTCCGAGCCTGCCGAGTATCGCCGCCTGAACGGACATCGCAATGCCCCACGAGACATTCGAGAGCAGAAGCGGCACGCCCGATTTCATGAAGTCGGCTATATAGCTGCGCTCGAGCGAAAAGATATCATTTATTCTGAGCCTCAGCTTTTTGTCGGCAAATCTGCAATAGATTATGCTCGCGACAAATTCGACCGCCCTCGAAGTCAGCGTCGCATACGCTGCACCCTTCACTCCGAGCTCGGGCGCGCCGAAGTGGCCGTAGATGAGAATATAGTTGAGGCAGATATTTATAAGCAGGGTCGAGAGCGAGATATAGAAGCCTATTTTTACCGTCTCGACGCTGCGCATGACTCCGAGAAGCGAGTTTGAAATCGAGAACATCAGATATGAGAACACCATTATTTTCAGGTATTCCACACCCGCCGGTATTATGCTCTGTTCATTGGTCAGCAGTCCCATGATTCCATAGGGCACGAACCAGACTATCGCGGACATAACTGCGCTGAGCAATAAGCTTATCCAGAATCCGACCGCGAACACGCGCTTTATCGGCTCGGTTTGACGCTTTCCCCAATACTGCGAGATGATAACGCCCATTCCGGACGCTGTGCCCGTGACGACCATCTGCAGAAGAAACTGCACCTGATTCGCTATCGCAACGCCGCTGAGTGCCGTCTCGCTGTAAGCTCCGAGCATGATATTGTCCGCGAGATTGACACCGTAGACGACGAGATTCTGGAGAGCTATCGTCATAGTCATTGTGAGAAAGTCGCGGTAAAATTTCCTGTCGCGCACCAACATTTACATTCCCCCCAAACACATACCGCCGTATTATAACACTTACCGCACGGTTTGACAACACCCGACAGGGATACCGCCCGTATTGTCGAAAACAATCGTTTTTTCAATACTCGAGTACAAAATACCGTTTTTCGGCGCATATAATGGTTTTTAATAAAATAACTCAAAAACCAAAATTGCATCATAAGTTGCAGTTGTGTTGGATAATTCACAGAAAATTCAAGTTTTGATTCTCTTTAGGATACAAAAATAGGTTTTGAGTGATATAATTGTACTAAAGTACATTTTTGTACTCGGAGGACAATTTTATGAAAAGAACACAGTTAAAAGACAGGCAGCTTCCCGACTACACGCGGGGAGAAGAAATATTTAACATGGTCACTCACATAGTCGGCGGCGGGCTGGCTGTCGTCATACTCGTTTCATGCGTGACGGTCGCGGCACTCCACGGGAGCGTCTCGGGAGTCATAACCTCGATAGTATACGGGCTGTCGATGATAATGCTATACACGATGTCGAGCGTCTATCACGGCGTACCGCGCAGCTACGCGAAGAAAGTCCTGCAGGTCATCGACCACTGCACGGTATATTTTCTGATAGTCGGGACATACACGCCGATCGCGGTCTGCGCTCTGACGAAGGTCAGCAAGGCAGTCGGCTGGACGGTGTTCGGTATCGTCTGGGCTCTCGCGGCGGTGGCGATAACACTCACGGCTATAGACCTCAAGAAATTCCGCGTATTCTCGATGATATGCTATATGGGCATGGGCTGGTGCATAATCTTTGCCGTCGTGCCGACATATCGTGCGCTGGGACTCGGCGGATTTCTCCTGCTCGTCGCGGGCGGTCTGCTCTACACTTTTGGCGCGATACTCTACGGGCTCGGAATAAAGCATCGCTATATGCACTCGGTTTTTCATATCTTCGTGATTCTCGGCAGCCTCGCCCACTTTTTCTGCATAGTGCTCTATGTGCTGTGAAAAACGATATTTGCAATGCGAACCGGCGGCAGAAAAAACTCTGCCGCCGGCTCGCGTGTATATAGGAGTTTCGTGGGGATCGTTTTGTATGCGCCGAGAGCGTGCCTTATTGCAAATAAAATAATAGCTCAAGCAGCACAATTTGTCAAGCAATAATTTTTCACTGGACATTTTATTGTACAGTAAAACTTTTTTCCGGCAGACGCCCGACAGTTTTCACTGCCGGGAGTCTTTTATATAGGAGATAGTGCGGTGCTTTTTTCGCACATACTTTGCTGTGCGCAGCGCAAAATCGAAGCATGTTCCGGCGAAAATTACGCATACGGAATTGAACCAACTACATTATGCCATAAATTCTGCCAAAAGTCAATGGCAGGATTTATGGCATCTATAATTTTTCCTGAGGTGGTTTAATTGAAGTACCCGAGGATAAGGAATCTGCGCGAGGACAATGACCTGACGCAGCAGCAAATAGCGGATATGCTCTATATAAACCGCAGAACCTACGCCGCATATGAAAACGGAATCAACTCCATGACCCCAGAGACGCTCTGCAAAATAGCCGACATATATCACACGAGCGTCGATTGGCTGCTCGACAGAACCGACAGGTTCGAGCCGTACCCAAAAAGTGAATAAAGCACCGCTCCCCTGCCCGATAAAGGGCAGAGGAGCTTTTATTACTTCTGGTTGTAGAATGTGCAGAACGCCTTGTATGCCATATAGATATCGAGCTTTGCTATCTGCTCGAACGGCGCATGCATCGAGAGCACGGGCACGCCGACATCGACAACATCTATTCCGAGATGCGCCACATACTTTGCGACCGTTCCGCCGCCGCCCTCATCGACCTTGCCCAATTCGCCTATCTGCCAGACAACATTGTTCTCATCGAAGAGCTTTCTGAGCTTGCCTATAAACTCCGCGTTGGCGTCCGAGGTGTCGGACTTGCCGCGTGCGCCGGTGTATTTTGTGACAACGATGCCTCTGTTTATGAACGAGGCGTTGAGCTTGTCGTGGACGGACTGGAAGGTGGGATCAACGCCCGCATTGACATCCGCCGAAAGGCACTCGGACGCCCTGAGAACATCTCTGCCCTCGAGTCCCTGTGTCTTGGCGAGATCTTCAATGAAGAACTGGAGATAAGCGGAGGAAAGTCCCGTGTTTCCGACGGAGCCTATCTCCTCCTTGTCGGTCAGCACGGTTACTGTAGTATAGCTCGGGTTCGGGCAGTCGAGAGAAGCCATGAGCGCGGGATATGCACAGACCCTGTCATCGTGGCCGTAGCCGCCGATGAGGCTGCGGTCAAAGCCGATATCCGAAACTCTCGACGCGGGCACAAGCTCCAGCTCTGCGGAGAGGAAGTCGGACTCGGTGACGCCGTATTTTTCGTTGAGGAGCTTTAAAATATTGAGCTTCACGAGGTCGCTGCCCTCGTCGCTTCTGAAGGGCATACTGCCGATAAGAACATTGAGTTCCTCGCCCTTGATGACCTGCGAAGCCTTGCGCTCGCCCATGGTGCTGTCAAGATGCGGAAGCAGGTCGCTGATAACAAACTGCGGCTCGCCGTCTTTATCGCCGATGGAGACCGTTATCTTCTCGCCGTTTGCCTTGACGATAACGCCGTGGAGCGAAAGCGGGACTGTCGGCCACTGATATTTCTTTATGCCGCCGTAGTAGTGTGTCTTGAAGAGCGCGATCTCGCAATCCTCGTACATGGGATTGGGCTTAACATCGAGACGGGGCGAGTCGATATGCGCCGCCGCTATTTTAACTCCGTCGCTCAGCGGGCGTGTGCCGAAAACGGCGAGGATAATTGCCTTTTCTTTTACATTGAACCATACCTTGTCGCCCGCCGAATATTTCTTTGACGGGTCGAACTTCTCGAAGCCGTGCGCCTCGGCAAGCTTCTGCGAAAACGCGGTTATCTCGCGCTCGGTCCTGTTGTCGCTGAGGAAGGCTTTATAGCCCTCGCACCACTCAAACGCCGCGGTGATCTCGTCGTCGCTCATTCTCAGCGCGGCGTGCTTAGGCTGAGCAAACAGCTTTTCTTTAAGCTCCTGCGCCGGATTTTTTTCGTCCTTCATTTTATATTCCTCCTATCTTTATTTGTAAAGGGAATGATATATATTCACAGCACGCATCACTTTGCGCACATAGTGAGCCGTTTCGGGAGTCGGAATATCTCTAAGATTCACGCCGTCGGGCGATATATTTTCGTCCTTGAGCCATGAATTGACCCTGCCGCGCCCCGCATGGTAGGCGGCAACGGCGGTCTCGGAGGAACCGAACTCATCGAGCAAAAGTCCGAGAAAAAGTGCGCCGTATCTTATTGAAGTCTCCGGGTCGGAGAGCGCATCATCGGTTAAAGCTTCGCCGGTCTTTGTCTGAAGCCAGCGAAAGGTTTCCGGCGTTATCTGCGTCAGTCCCAATGCTCCCGCTGAGGACTCCGCTTTCGGGTCAAACGAGCTTTCGGTCTTTATGACCGCGAGCAGAAGCGTTTTCGGGACATCGTACTGAGCCGAATATTTCTCAACATAGTCCTCATATTTCACGGGATAGGCGTATCTCATCGCGCCGACGGTCAACGCCGCCGTTATCCCGCACACCGCCGTCACGAAGCACAGCAGCAGGGCTATGAGCCTGTATCCCGCCCTTTTTTTCATTTTCAGCCTCCGATTTTCAGGCTTTCCAACGCCTTTATGCACTGCTCCGTCGGGTCGCAGCCGTCTGGATTCTCTATTATTATATCTGAGTTGTCCCTGTAATATTTCTCATCGGGCTGGGCGGACATTCTTCTCTCTATCTCGCCGAGGGTCATTCCGTCGCGGCTCATAAGTCTCGCCATGCGCTGATTCTTCGGTGCGCAGACGCATATGACCGTGCGGCAGTCGCAGAGAAGCTCGCTCGCAAAGAGCACAGGCGCGTCGAGCATAGCGATTTTATATCCGTTTTTTTCGGCTTCGGCTACGCGCTCTCGTGCGAGCGCGGTTATCGCCGGATGGGTCACGGAGTTAAGTATTTTCGTCTTTTCCTCGCTTGCGAAGGCACGCTCGGCAAGCTTGCGGCGGTCAAGAGAACCGTCGGACAGAATCAGATCGCCGCCGAACAGGCGTGCAAGCTCGCCGAGAACGGGCGAACCCGGCTCGACTGTTTCGCGAGCCAGCCTGTCACAATCGATAACGCAGACTCCGTGCGCACGGAATATATCGGCAACGGTGCTTTTGCCCGAGCCGGTCTGACCGGTGAGTCCGGCAACATAGATGCTCACAGCTCGATCACCTCAAAGCCTGCCGCTCTGAGCAGGCGGTTATAGACGGCCATGCCCACGCCGTTGAGCGACGGAAAGCGCACAAACGCAAGCTCCATTTTCTCATCGTCAATGTGTCTCAACACATCGAACAGCTCGCGTGCCTGCTCCTCGGGGCTGTCGGCGTGACCGTATGAATATGCGGGAACGGAAAGTTTATTTTCCTCGCCGTCAAAGCAGACGGCGCAGGTTTTTTCGCTGCGCGGCTCTGCGACGAGCGAAGCGAACTTGTCAAAATCGCCCTTGACTATTATAACATGGGCATTGGGCGAATAATGCTTGTATTTCATGCCGGGCGAGAGGACTTTTTCGCCGCTCTCGAGAGCCTTGAAAACAGCCTTGTCTATCTCGACCTCGCCAAGCACCGCACGGAGCTGCTCGGGGGTCACTCCGCCGGGTCGCAGTACTCGCGCAACGGGGCTGGCAAGGGTGACAACGGTCGATTCAACGCCTACAGAGCAGCTGCCGCCGTCAACGACTGCGGCAATTTTGCCGTCCATATCGTTCATGACATGCGCGGCGGTCGTGGGGCTGGGCTTACCCGATGTGTTCGCGCTCGGCGCGGCAAGCGGGAAGCCGCATTTTTTGATTATCTCGTGCGCTATCGGATGCGACGGCATTCTTATCGCCACCGTGTCAAGTCCGGCGCAGACCTCGTTCGGGATTAAATCGCTCTTCGGAAGTATCATTGTCATCGGTCCCGGCCAATAGGCCTCTGCAAGGGCGCGGGCGCGTTCATCAAAGCTTTTGACAAGCGGCAAGATTTCGTCAATCTCCGCGATATGAACTATCAGCGGATTGTCCTGCGGGCGACCCTTGGCGGCAAAAATATTTTTGACGGCATTCCCGTCAAGCGCGTTTGCCGCAAGCCCGTAGACAGTCTCGGTCGGTATGGCGACAAGCTCGCCGTTTTTAAGCAGGCGCGCCGCCTCGTCAAGACCTTTTTCGCCGTCTTTTTGAGTTATAAGCTTTGTTATCATAAGGATTCTTCTTTCGTTTAATCGTCGGTCGATCTGAGCTTTTCTGCGGTGTCCGCCGTGATGAGTGCGTCAAACAGCTCATCGAGATCGCCGTTGAGTATAGCTTCGAGACGGTAGAGCGTCAGACCGATTCGGTGATCCGTGACGCGCCCCTGAGGATAATTGTATGTTCTGATGCGCTCGCTGCGATCGCCCGTACCGACCTGTGCGCGGCGCTCGCCCGCGATAGCCTCGCTCTGCTTTCTGCGCTCCGCTTCGAGTATCCTTGAGCGGAGTATTTTCATCGCCCTGTCCTTATTTTTATATTGGCTCCGCTCGTCCTGGCACTCGACGACGGTGCCCGTTGGGATATGCGTGATGCGTATAGCGGACTCGGTCTTGTTGACATGCTGACCGCCTGCGCCGCTCGAACGGAAGGTATCTATCTGAAGGTCGGACGGGTTTATTTCAACATCGACCTCCTGCGCCTCGGGCAGGACTGCGACGGTGACTGTCGAGGTGTGTATGCGCCCCATGCTCTCGGTCTCCGGCACGCGCTGGACGCGGTGAACGCCGCTCTCAAACTTGAGGCGGGAATACGCGCCCTCTCCGCTTATCATGAAGCTTATTTCTTTATATCCGCCGAGCTCCGTGGCGTTCGCGCTGAGAGCCTCGGTCTTGAAGCCCTTTGTGTCGCCGTACATCGAGTACATTCTGAACAGCACGCCCGCGAAAAGCGCGGCCTCCTCGCCGCCCGCGCCGCCGCGTATCTCAACGATAACATTGCGGTCGTCGTTTGGGTCGCGTGGTAGCAGCAGCACCTTCAGCTCCTGCTGAGTGCGCTCGATATTTTCTTTCGCCTCTTCAAGCTCGGCGCGTGCAAGCTCCTTGAGCTCGGGCTCTGCGCCGCTCTCTTCAAGCAGGCTTTTTGCCTCTGCGGCAGTATTCTCCGCCGCCTTGTATTCGCGATATTTTTCAACTATAGGTGATAAGTGCTTAAGCTCCTGCATATATTTTTTGTACAGCTCAATATCGGAGACGACCTCGCTCCTGCAGAGCTCCGCGCTTATAAAATCAAACTTTTCTTCAACCTTTTTGAGTTTTTCGAGCATATTTTCCTCCGAGTGCAAAAACTATTATTGACCGCCAACGCGGCGTGAAAAAATATGCTAATCCTCCTCGGTGCGCTCAATGCGTTTTATGTTCTTCTCGACCTTGACGCGGGGAACCATTACCTCGCGGCCGCAGCCGAGACAGCGGATGCGAAAATCCATGCCGATACGAAGCACCGCAAACTCGTTGCTGCCGCACGGGTGGTTCTTTTTCATAATGAGCTTATCGCCCACTCTGACATCCATCGTTCTTCCTCCTTTGCCGGACTGTAAATTATTATAACACTATTTCCACATTTTGTACACTGCGGGCGAAAAATTCCGCAGATTTTCAAATCGATCGGCTCGCCGTTCAATCGCGGCGCCGCGAAAGGACTGAACAGACAATGACCTGCTTCAAACCCGAGGGGACACTGCTGCCGACGGCGCAGAACGCCCGCATTCTCAGCTCACCGACGCTGCTAAGGGAGGCGTGCAAAAGCGGGACTCCGCTCGAGGGCAGAGCCGTGCTGTGCGACGGCGAGCACAATCTCCATGTTGACCTCGGCTGCATGCGAGGCATAATGCCGAAAAACGAGGGTGCTCTGGGAATCGAGGACGGGAGCGTGCGCGATATCGCGCTTATCTCGCGGGTGAATAAGGCGGTGGTTTTCCGCATAATCGGATTTGACACGGATCAGAAAGGTGAAACATATGCCCTGCTCAGCCGACGCAGCGTGCAGGAGGACTGCCGCAGGGAATACCTGTCCTCACTCGTCTGCGGTGATATTATTGACGCCTGCGTGACGCACATGGAGCCGTTCGGCGCATTCTGCGACATCGGCGCGGGGATAAGCGCGCTGCTGCCCATCGACAGCATCTCCGTCTCGCGCATACCGCATCCGAACGCACGGTTTTCGACGGGGCAGAACATTCGCGCCGTGGTCAAAAGCTGCGACGAGTTGGGGCGCATCACGCTCTCGCACCGCGAACTGCTCGGCACATGGGAGGAAAATTCCGCCGCGTTCAAAGCGGGCGAAACAGTGCCGGGAATCGTCCGCTCGGTCGAGAAATACGGCATATTTGTTGAGCTGACGCCGAACCTCGCGGGACTTGCGGAATACTGCGACGGGGTGAAGGACGGCGACCACGCGAGCGTATATATAAAGAGTATACTGTCGCAGCGCATGAAGATAAAGCTCGTCATAGTCGATTCGTTCAGCGCAGATTACCCGCCCGCACCGATAAGATATTTCACGGACAGCCGGCACATAGATTCGTGGTTCTATTCGCCGGCAGGGTGCGAAAAGGTTATAGAAAGCGTGTTTTGCGAGGATTTGCAACAAGTAAACTATACCCATAAAATCGGACAGTGATATTTACCCCTTTCCTATCGCCTACCTCCTACTGCCCATCGCCTTGATTTGCGTGGGGGTCGGCGACCTCGACGACCCCCACGCAAGCGGCGCAGTGTTTTTTATGCCAAAAAAATCCGG
The DNA here is from genome assembly GCA_963620555.1 of bacterium. GTDB lineage: Bacteria > Bacillota > Clostridia > Oscillospirales > Acutalibacteraceae > CAG-177. The sequence goes on along the minus strand of CAVFAN010000003.1, from coordinate 145,602 downwards.
GCGGTCAAAGACCGTCCGGACTTTCATTTGTTCAATTACCGAACTGTTAAGCAGCCTTCTTCTTGGAGACGAAAGCAGCAGCAGCGGCGACGGAGAGAGATGCAACAGCGGCAACAGCAGCAGCGGCGCCGGTGTCGGGAACCTTGGTCTCCTTGTCGGTAGCACCAGTGGTGGTCTCGGGAGCAACAGTAGTAGCTTCCGTGGTGGTGGCGGGCTTATAGCCGTACCAGCTCATGATCTTCTTGACCAGCGGGATCTCAAGGAGCTTGTTGATGATGGTGTCTCTGTCGGTCTTGAATGCCTTGGCAAGGAGATCGATGAAAGCGTTCATCATAGCTGCGGGGATCTCGGAAATTTCGGGAATGTTCGTGTTGGTGTTCTCATCAAAGAAAGGCTTAAGCATCTCGACAATGCTGTCGATGGTAGCCTTGGTCTGTTTGATGACTTCCTTCATGAGATCCATGTTGATCTCAGGCATAATGGTGCCCTTGACCCACTCAAGGATCTGGTCGAGAGTGACGGTCGGAGTTTCTTCCTCAGCAGCTGCAGTAGTTCCGGCATCCTCTGCATCGACAGCGAAAGCTGCAACGCCGAGGGAGAGAACCATGACGAGCGCAAGGAGAAGACTTACGATTTTCTTCATTTTCTACAACCCTTTCTGATTTTAATAATTTTAAGTCTGTCAGACTTAATCGGTAATGAAATTGAAGAAGTATCATTACACTTTCAGATTATATCACGCTTTTTTTATTTGTCAAGCGTGTTAACCGATTTTTAACAATTTGTAATTATTTTAAAATTATCATAAAATAAGTGTAATGATAACTCGTGGGACATTGTTACGAAGCGGCGGTCTCTGAGGTCGTCGTAGTCGTAGTTGTGGTCGTGGCAGTAGTGGTAGTTGTTGTGGGTCTGAGGATAACGACATCCTTCTTGTGCTGGATATATCTCCAAGTGAAGAAGAGGTCGCAGCCGTTGACATAGTAGGTGTCGGGGCTGTAAATGCTGAACTTGTCGGCAGTGGTCTGGGTGAACTTGTTAGCCTTGAAGGTGTCGCCGACTATCTGAGCCATCTCCTCTGTATCAAAGGTGATTCTCGCTTCAACAACGATCTCGGAGCGGTCGGTAAACTTCTTGAGAACGCCCGGAACGAAGCCGGTTGACCACCAATGGCGCTCATACTTGCGCTTGAAGAGCGGATTGAGGTTTCCGCTGGAGTCTGCACGGTAGCAGACCATCTCCATGGGAAGAAGGTGATCGGTGGCGCACTCATAGTGATTGAGAGCGGAGCTGCCCGAAGTGGGCTTCTTGTCGTCCTTCTCATAGAAGCCTATCTCAGAGCCGACGAACATAAGACCGTACTGACCCTTCCAGAGCTGGAGCATATAGCCGCGGTTCTCATAGTCGAAGTAAATTCTGACAGTATCGTAATACATGACGGTGAAACCTGCCGCATAGTCATACAGCGGGTTGAAGCCGAACTGCTGCTGCCAGGAATTGATATCGTCAACATAGAAGAACTCGCCCTCGGGATCATACTTATAGGAAAGCAGAGCACCCTCGTCAAGTGCGCTCAGACCGAGCTGGGCGGCAATTGTGGAATCGGCATCGTAGAGCTGACCGAGAAGGTCGTTCTCGCTCTCGTCGTTGATTCTCTTCTTGAGAGCCGCAACATCATTGGAGTTCTTGAGATTATAAGTGGTGCCGTCAACGGTGACTGTCTCAGCTATACCGTTGGAGCCCTTCTTGACCGTGATGACATACTGATGCTTGACAGGTCTGTTGTCGGTGTTATGATCCGGCTTAACAACGGTGTTCGTGCCGATGTTGCTCTTTTTGCCTGTCGTGCTGTTGGCGGTGCTTGTTGTCTTTTTCTTGACAACGACCGTACCGTCGGACGAGATTTCGGTCTCGCTTTCCGCTTCGGAGCTGTCGGAAACATCTTCTGCACTGTTAGTTACCACAGCATCCTTGCTGCCGCCGGTCGTTGTACCGTTATCGTCCTTGTCGGTCTTCTTGCAGGCCGCGAAGGCGAAAATAGTAGCAAAGACAAGAAGCAACGCTAAAATTTTCTTCATTTTCTTTCCTCCTAAGAAAGTTCTATCTGGTTTTTTAAATACCGCACAAACTCTTTTGCACGGCATTTCCTGTGTTATTATAACAAAACGGAGCGGCATAGTCAAGATTTACGGTAAATTTACAATTGTTTGGCAGAATGTTACAAAAAAGTCAAGATTCATTTGTGGAAAATGCGACGAGTTTTATTCTTTAATCTCATCAAGAGTCAGTCTGTACCCGTCGAGGAATTCGCGCATAAAATCCTCCGCCTCCGGCAGACCGAGTGCGTTTATCGCCTCAAGGGTCGATTCGGCGGCGCGGTCAAATTCGGTATTGCCCGCCTTTTTCTCCTCTATACATTTTATATAGGCACATATTTTATCCGCCGCCTTGACCAGCCTCCAAAGCTCCTCATCGCTCTCTTCTCTCAGAAAAAAAGGCTCAAAATCGCCGCGCAAATCCTCGGGGAGCATCGAAGCAAGGTGCTCGCACGCGCTCTTTTCCACCTGCGCATATGCCTGACGGATATGCGGGCTGTAATATTTGACTGGGGTGGGCATATCGCCCGTCAGCGTCTCGGGCGCGTCGTGATAGAGTCCGAGCAGAGCGGCGCGTTCGGCGTTGTAGCTTTTGCCGAAGCGTCTGTTGCCGATGACCGCCAGCGCATGGGAAATGCACGCAGTCTCCATGCAGTGCTCGCTCAGATTTTCTTCGTGAGTGTTGCGCATGAGCGCCCAGCGGTCGATATATTTGAGTCTTGATATCATTGCGAAAAAGTTGCTTGCCATTGCTCCGCCTCCGTTTTTCTTTGCAAAGAGAGTATATCATTAAAATCCGCCTTTTTCAAGGCAATAAAGCCGATATGCTATTGACAGGACGGCAGAAGGCGGTTATAATAAAAGTGTTTCAAATGATACAGTTAAAGGTGATTCAATGACGGCGCAAAACTGTGCTTCGATGCTCAGAAAAAACAGAATATTTCAAAGCGTCGGCGAGGACAGGCTCGTGCGGCTCGTTGAAGGCGCGGATATCCGCACCTTCCGCAGGGGTGAGGAGCTTCTCTCCCCCTCGCACGGCGGGCGCATAATGGGCATGATAATCACGGGCAGCGCGGCGGTCAACAAGGGGCGTGCGGTCATAAATACGCTCGTGCCCGGCGATATTTTCGGCGCGGTGACTCTCTTCTCGGACGAGCCGTCCCCCGCGACAACCGTCACTGCAAGGGTTGAGTGCAGCGCGGTATTCTTTGAAAAAGACGCGATAGCTGAGCTTATCGAGAGCGAGCCGGGAGCCGCGATAGGGTTCGCCGCCTATCTTTCGGCGCGGATACGCTTTCTGACGCGCAGAATCGAGGCTCTGACCGCCGGAGACAGCACGAGCAAGCTGCTCTCCTATCTGCTCGAGCGCGAGCAGGACGGCGAGGTTGACATTCAGAGCTGCGCGGAGCTTGCGCGAAGGCTCGATGTCGGGCGTGCGTCGCTCTATCGCGCACTGGACAGCCTTGAGACGGGCGGCGACATACGCCGCGAGGGCAAGAAAATTTTTATCACGGTCAAGGATCGGGGTTAAGCGCCGCCGAGCCGCGAAGCGGCTCTGGCGCGCCCGCAGGGCGCGCGCCGGAAGCGGAGCTTCCGGCGGCGGCGCGAAGCCCGGTTTCAGATACAGATAAATTAAAGGAGTAATGCACAATGAAGAAAATGACAAAGATTCTCTCCCTGCTGCTGTGTCTCGCAATGGTTTTCGGCTTCGCCGCCTGCACCGCGACGCCCGACGACAGCGCAACGACCACGGATCAGTCCGTCCCTGCGGACACGACGCCCATAAACATCACGGCTCTCAAGGGTCCGACCGGCATGGGCATGGCTAAGCTCATCAGCGACAAGAACGGGCAGTACAACATCTCGATAGCCACCGCCGCTACGGAGATAGCACCCCTTATAATCAAGGGCGAGGCGGATATCGCCGCCTGCCCGCTGAACCTCGCCGCCGCGATATACAAAAAGACCGGCGGAAAGGTTAAAATGATAGCCATAAACACCCTCGGCGTGCTTTCGATTCTCGAAAACGGTGAGAGCATCAAGAGTGTCGCCGACCTCAAGGGCAAAAAGATAGGCGCGACCGGACAGAGCGCAACGCCCGAATATGTCCTCAACTACATTCTCGAGGCAAACGGCATCGACCCCAAAAAGGATGTTGAGATAACCTACTACACCGACCACTCCGAGCTTGCAACGCTCATGGCGACCGGCAAAATCGACATTGCGATGCTCCCCGAACCCAATGTCACGACCGTTATGACGAAGAACAGCTCCGTGCGCAAGGCTCTCGACCTGACTGAGGAATGGGAGAAAGCGACCGCCGCGAAGGGCGAAAAGACCTCGCTCGCGCAAGGCTGCCTGATAGTCCGCACCGAGTTCCTTGAGGCTCATCCCAACGCCGTCAAGGCTTTCCTCGCGGCATATAAGGAGTCCGTCAATTTCGTCAACGGCAACACCGAAAAGGCTGCGCAGATGATAGCCGACGCGGGAATAGTCCCCAACGCGCAGATAGCCGCAAAGGCTCTGCCCAACTGCAACATCGTCTATATGACCGGCGACGAGATGACAAAGACCGCAAAGGCTAACTTTGATGTTCTCTTCAAAGCCGATCCCACATCAGTCGGAGGAGCAATGCCCGGTGATGATCTCTACTACACAGGCGAATAAAAAAACAAAAAAAGTGCCAACCGCGGTCCTGAAGATCGCGGCGGCACTCTTCTGGATATTTATATGGTTCATCGCGTCACGCGCCGTCGGTTCGGAGCTTCTGCTCCCCTCGCCCGCCGTGACGCTCGTGCGCCTTCGGGAGCTTGCGCTCAGGGAGAGCTTCTGGCTCGCCGTGCTGCAATCGCTGCTGAGAATAGTCGCGGGCTGTGCGCTCGGTATTGCCGCAGGTTCTGCGCTCGGCGTGCTGACCGCCATGTCGCGTGTGCTCTATGAGCTGTTCACGCCGCTGCTGACCGTCGTGCGCTCAACGCCCGTCGCCTCGTTCATTATCCTCGCCCTCGTGTGGATAAAGCGGGACAACGTGGCTGTTTTTATAGCCTTTCTCATGGTTCTGCCGATACTCTGGGCCAATGTGAGCCGCGGGATAACGGAGTGCGACCGCGATTTAATTGAGATGGCGCACATTTTCCGCTTTTCCAAAAAAGATCTGCTCAAAAAGATATATCTTCCAAGCGTCCGTCCGTATTTCTTCGCCGGATGCTCGACCGCGCTCGGTCTTTCGTGGAAGGCGGGAGTTGCGGCGGAGGTGCTGAGCCTGCCGAAGCACGCGCTCGGCAGCGAGCTGTATTATTCAAAGATATATCTTGAGACCCCGACACTCTTCGCGGTGACGCTCGTTGTTATTTTATTGAGCGTTGCGCTCGAATTCGTTCTGCGCCTGATACTCAAAAAGACTGCGGGGTGGGAGAAATGACAGAGCTTCAAAACATCTCGAAATCTTTTGACGGCGTTTCGGTGCTCGATAATATAAGTGTCAAGATTCCCGACAGCGGAATTTTCGCGATATGCGGCGCATCGGGAAGCGGAAAGACGACGCTGATGCGCATAATTTTAGGGCTTGAACAGCCGGATTCCGGCAATATTTCCGGGCTTGATGGCAAAAAGACGGCTGTTGTTTTTCAAAACGACCGCCTGCTCCCGTGGCTGAGTGCGCTCGACAATGTTGCCGCCGTGTGCTCAAAGGAACGCGCAAAAGCGATGCTCGAAAAGGTTGAGCTTTCGGACGCGCTGAACAAAAAGCCCGCCGAGCTCAGCGGCGGCATGTGCCGCAGGGTGGCGCTGGCGCGTGCGCTGGCATTCGACGCGGATATCCTCCTGCTCGACGAACCGTTCAAAGGGCTGGACACCGAGCTGCGCGGGCGGATAGTGAAGCTTGTAGAGGACTTTGCAAAAACGAAGCCCGTCATACTCATCACCCACGACCCGTGGGAAGTGTCGCTCGCAAAGGCACAACTTGATATCGAAAAGTAAAAAATCCGGCTGTATCAAACAGCCGGTATTTTTTATTCATTTACGCCGAGTGCTTTCTCGACCTGCTCAAGCACAAGCCTTTCCGCTTCGTCGCGGTCGCCTCTGATGCGGCAGCCCGCGGCTCTGACATGTCCGCCGCCGCCGAGTGCCTTGCATATCTCCGATGCGTCTATCGGCGCGTGAGTGCGGACGGAAATCTTGAATGTGCCGTCCTTGCCCTCTTTGAGGGTGATTCCCGCTTCCACGCCCTCTATCTGGCGCGAAAGCCCGGGAATGGCGTCGGTCTCGCTGTCGTCCGCGCCGCTCTTTGCGAACATATCCTGCGTTATTGTAATCACCGCGCAGCGACCGCCGAAATACATCTTCAGCGAATCGAGCGCAAAGCGTTCGAGCCGAACATAGCTCAGGCTCTTCATCTCAAAGAAAATTCGGTTTATCTCGGATATCTCCGCGCCGCACTCCATGAGCCTTGCCGCCAATATATGTGTACGTGCGGTCGTGTTCGAGAATTTGAAGCAGCCCGTGTCCGTTGAAATGCCGGTATATAGGCAGTTCGCTGTCGCTGGGGTTATCTCGACTCCGAGCTCATCGGCGAGCGGACAGAGTATCTCCGCGCACGCCGCGGCGGTTGAATCAACGCAGAACTCCTTCGCATATTCCGTATTCGAGCTGTGATGATCGATGCAAAGATCAACTCTGCCGCTGTACTTCTCCGCCGATTCGTCGGAGAGCAGCTTTATATCCGCCACATCGACTGCGGTTATGAACTTCGGCTCGAAATCGCCGAAAATTTCAAGCCCCTCCGCCATAAAGCTGTATTTCGGGGCTATTTCATCCGCGCATTCGAGTCGGCAGCGTTTGCCGAGCGACTGCAGCATATGCATCAGCGCATAGCCGCAGCCGAGCGTGTCGCCGTCCGGATGGGCGTGGCACAGCACGAGTATATCATCGTTTTCGCGCAGCAGTTCTGCCGTGCGGGCAATGTCAATTCGCATCTTCATCTTCCTTCAGGTAATCGAGCATACGGGCGATATTCATGCCGTGCTCTATCGAGTCGTCGGCGACAAACTTGAGCTCCGGGGTCTTGCGCAGACCTAATCTGTGCCCGACCTCGCGGCGGATATAGCCCATGGCGCTGTCAAGTCCCTTGACGGCTGTTTTGGCGTCGTCGATGCCGCTCATCGAGCTTACGAAAACCTTGGCAAACGAAGCGTCGGAGCTGACCTCGACCTTGACAACGGTGAGCAGCTTGCCCTGCACACGCGGGTCCTTGAGCTCGCGCATGACGGCAACTATCTCCCTTTTTATATCCTCGGATATTCTGTCAATTCTGTATCCTGCCATATCAGTCGCGATACTCCTCAACGGTAAACGCCTCGAAGATATCGCCCTCCTTAATATCGTTGAACTTTGCAAGTCCTATGCCGCACTCAAAGTTCTGCGCGACCTCCTTGACATCGTCCTTGAAACGGCGCAGGGAGGAAATCTCGTCCTCGGTGATGACGACGCCGTCACGCACCACACGAATCTTCGAATTTCTTGTGACCTTGCCGCTGAGAACATAGCAGCCGGCGATGTTGCCGACGGAGGAAATTTTGACTATCTGGCGCACCTCCGCTCTGCCCTGCTGAACCTCGCGGAACTTCGGAGCGAGCATACCCTTGATAGCCGCCTGAATCTCATCGATGCAGTCGTAGATTATTCTGTAGCAGCGGATATCAACTCCGTCGCGCTCGGCGTTCTGCGCCGCAACCGGGTCGGGTCTGACATTGAAGCCGACGATTATCGCGTTCGATGCGTTTGCGAGCATGACATCGGACTCGTTTATAGCACCGACGCCGCCGTGAATGATTTTAACTCTGACCTCCTCGTTCGAGAGCTTTTCAAGGCTCTGCTTAACAGCCTCGACCGAGCCCTGAACATCCGCCTTGACGATGATATTGAGTTCCTTGAGCTCACCCTCCTTGAGGGACGAGAAGAGGTTTTCGAGAGTGACCTTTTCAAAGGACTTGAACTGTTCTTCCTTCTGCTTCTGCTTTCTCTGCTCGACAAGCTCTCTTGCAAGGCGCTCATCGCTGACTGCGTCAAATGCGTCGCCCGCCTGCGGAGCCTCCGCAAGACCCATTATCTCCACGGGGACGGACGGACCCGCCTCATTGACTTTTCTGCCCTTGTCGTCAACCATGACTCTGACGCGTCCGACGGATGTGCCGGCAACGATAATATCGCCGGAATGGAGCGTGCCGTTCTGGACAAGGAGGGTGGCTATGGGACCTCTGTTCTTGTCGAGGCGAGCCTCTATAACTATACCCTTCGCCGCACGGTTCGGGTTCGCCTTGAGCTCCTTCATCTCGGCGACAAGAAGTATTGACTCAAGCAGCTTATCAATATTCATCTTTGTAACTGCCGAAACGGGCACGCATATCGTGTCGCCGCCCCACTCCTCGGGGATAAGCTCATATTCGGTCAACTGCTGCATGATGCGGTCGGTGGTCACGCCGGGTTTATCCATCTTGTTTATAGCGACGATTATATCAACTCCTGCTGCCTTTGCGTGGTTGATAGCCTCGATGGTCTGCGGCATGATTCCGTCATCCGCCGCGACAACGAGAACCGCGATATCCGTAGCCTGTGCGCCGCGTGCTCTCATGGAGGTGAACGCCGCATGGCCGGGGGTATCGAGGAAGGTTATCTTCTGACCGTTGAGGTCAACTCTGTATGCGCCGATGTGCTGGGTGATACCGCCCGCTTCCGTTGCGGTGACATCGGTGTGGCGTATGGCGTCGAGAAGCGAGGTCTTGCCGTGGTCAACATGACCCATGACAACGACGACCGGATCTCTCGGAGAAAGATCCTCCGCGGAGTCGTCGGAATCGTCGATTATTCTGTCCTCTATAGTGACAACGACTTCCTTTTCGGCCTTTGCGCCGAGCTCGGTCGCGACTATCGCGGCGGTGTCGTAGTCTATAACCTGGTTGACAGTCGCCATAACGCCGAGGGAGAACAGCTTCTTGACGACCTCCGCCGCTGTCATTTTGAGCATGGCGGCAAGGTCGGAGACGACTATCTCATCGGGTATTTTTACGACTATCTGCGGCTTCTTCGCACGCTCCGCCGCTATGCGGGCAAGGCGCTGAGCCTCGGTCTCGCGGCGTGAGGAACGCATACCCTGCTTGCGGTACTGCGTGGAGCGCTGCTTGAGCTTCTGCTTGTGAACCGACTTGTCACTCTGCATACCGTTGTTGGCGGGGGCGATGTTCTCATAGCGCTCGTTGTACTTGTCGAGCTCGACATTGCCGGCTCTCGTGTCAACGGTTCTGCGCTCGCCCTTTGTGCGCGACTGCATCGGTCTGTTGTCATTCTTCTTTTTGGGTCTGTCCTCTGCCGGCTTCGCCGCCTGTTCCTGCGCCTTTGCGGCGGGCTTCTCAGCCTTAGCGGCGGGCTTTGCATCCTTTGCGGGAGCGGATTTCTGCGCGGGCTTCGCCGCAGCTTCTTTCCGCTCGCTCTTCTGCTCTGCTGCCGGAGCCTCCTTCTTTGCGGGGGCTTCCTTTCTGCCCTTGAGAGCAAAATATTCATCAAAGCTGTCAACCTCGTTCTCCTTGGTCACGGTGTCGAACAGCAGATCAAGCTCGTCGGATTCAAGAGCCGTCATCGAGGATTTTTTCGCGCCGCCGAAGTTCTTTTCGATGAGCTCGGTGACGTAACTTGTCTTGACGTCCAGATCCTTTGCAACGTCACGGACGCGATATTTGGCATTTATCATACGTTATCCTCCCCATATGCGATGTTAAGTATTGTTTGTATGCGGGACGCGAGTCCCTGATCATCGACCGTGAGCACGGCGGAGCGAAGCGAAGTCGCATGCCCTATCTCCTGCATGGTGTACCCGGTCTTTATAAAGGGGACTGAGCGTCCCTCGCTGCTGCAAGCGCGTTCAAACTCTTCGCAGAGCCGCTCGGACGCATCGGACGAGAGCAGACACAGCCTTGCGTGACCGTGCTTTATCGCCGTCTGCGCTGCGTCGTGACCGCAGCTGAGCTTTCCCGCTCTGCGGCAGATGCCGAGCATGGAAAGAGCCTTGTCATTCTCCACCTTCGTCCATCTCCTTTTCCATCAGGTCATAGACCTGCTGAGGAATCTCGCAGTTGAACTCGCGCTCAAAGCGGTGGGACTTTATCGCCTTTTTAAGGCAGTCTGCGCTGCGGCAGACATAAGCACCCCTGCCGGGCTTTCTCCCCGTAAGATCGAGCGAAACCTCGCCCTCCGGGCTGCGAACCACTCTGACGAGCTCTTTTTTCGGCTTCATCTCGTTGCAGCCGTTGCATCTGCGCAACGGTATCTTCTTCTGCTTCACATCGCTCACCTGCCTTTCAAAAGCAATAAGTCGTTATATATCGAAGTTTATTGTCGGCTCTTCGATGCCGCTCTCGGGCTTTATATCTATTTTCCAGCCGGTGAGCTTGGCGGCAAGGCGGGCATTCTGACCCTTGTTGCCGATAGCGAGGGAGAGCTGGCTGTCCGGCACTCTGACGCGGCAGACCTTCTCCTCGCCCTCCTCGACCGTGACATCAACGACATCGGCGGGAGCGAGCGCAGCCGCGATAAACTCCTCGGGCACATCGCTGTATTTGACTATATCTATCTTTTCGCCGCCGAGCAGATCGACTATCTTGCCGACACGCGCTCCTCGCGGGCCTATGCATGCGCCGACGGGATCGACATCCGGATCTGCGCTGTAAACCGCCATCTTCGTTCTGGAGCCCGCCTCTCTGGCGACCGCCTTTATCTCAACGGTGCCGTCGAATATTTCGGGAACCTCCTCCTCAAAAAGTCTTCTGACAAGACCGGGATGGGTTCTCGAAATGGTTGCACGGGTGTTCTTGTCGGTGCTGCGAACGCCGGCGACATAGACCTTGATGATATCATCGGGCTGAAGCATCTCATCGGGGAGCTGCTCGCTCTTGTAGAGCACGGCTTCGGTCTTGCCGAGGCTGACGATGGCGTCGCCCGACTCGGGGATAACGCGCTGAACGGTGACGGTGATAATCTCCTGATTGTGGCTCTCAAGCTCGCTGCGAAGCTGACCCTGCTCTGCCTCACGGATAGCCTGGCGGAGCATATGCTTGCCCTTTTCGGCGGTTATTCTGCTGACCTTCGCGGTCTCGACGGGAATCTCGACGATATCGCCGGGCATTGCGCCCGCCTTATACTGCTGAGCCTGCTCGACGAGCAGATCGGTGTCGGGATCGGATATCTCGGACACGACGGTCTTGCGCAGATAAACGCGGAACTCAGCCTTATCGGCGTCAACATCGCAGAAAACGATGTCCTTGTTGTTGTATTCCTTTTTCAGTGCGCCGACGAGGACATTCCGGATACTCTCGCACATCGCGTCAACGGTGACTCCTGTATCCTTGCTGAGCAGCTTTACTGCTTCGAAGAACTCCTTGTTCTTTTTGCTTTCCTCGTTCTTCTCTTTTTTATTCATTTTCCAAACCAATCCTTTTAAGTGAATTTTTTATTTCAAGCGGCGCACGGTGCGCCGGGGATAGCGTTTTCAGACGCAGAATCATTCAATATATGCACCAATCGGTATGCATCGTTTAACCCCTCAGTCTCGGCTTCGCCGATCCGGCTCCCCTGCAGGGGATCCAAAATTGGGCGATGATGTAAGTATGACCGAACGGGCACGGTTCTCACAACGCAGCTATGCGCGATTTTACTCGTCACCAAATTTAATCAGGGTAGATGACGAAAGAATTTTGTGTGAGACAAGGCGCACGGTTCTGTGAATGAAGGAGCGTACTCTTGTACGTGACTGAATTCACAGGTTCGTGCAACGCAGTATCGCGCAAAATTACTCGTCATCGGAACAGGTAGATGACGAAAGAAAATTGTGCAGAGCAAGGCGTGAGGTTCTGCACGCGAGGGAGCGCACTTTGTGTGCGTGACCGAACGGGCACGGTTCTCACAACGCAGCTATGCGCGATTTTACTCGTCACCAAATTTAATCAGGGTAGATGACGAAAGAATTTTGTGTGAGACAAGGCGCACGGTTCTGTGAATGAAGGAGCGTACTCTTGTACGTGACTGAATTCACAGGTTCGTGCAACGCAGTATCGCGCAAAATTACTCGTCATCGGATGCATCGGAAGCGTAGAAGTCGTCGAGTTTTACCGAACTGACTTCCTTCTTTTCAAAGCATATCCCGCTGCCGTCGGCGCGGGTGACGGTTATCATGCCGTTTTCGTAGCTTTCGAGGGTGCCTTTGAAGTCGCGCTCGCCGTCGCGGGGACGGATGAGACGAACCGTAACGGGCGAACCGATATATTTTTTGAAATGTTCGTCGCGGGTGAGCCTGCGCTCGACTCCGGGGGACGAGACCTCAAGATAGTAGCTCTGCTCTATCGGGTCGGCTTCATCGAGAGGACCGTCAACAGCGCGGCTGAAATTCTCGCAGTCGGTTATACCGATGCCACCCTCCTTGTCTATATATATTCTGAGGTACCATGAAACTCCCTCCTTCTGGAAACGGATATCCCAGATAGAAAGCCCCAGCTGTTCAGCGACGGGAGCCGCTATCTCCCACACGGCGGCTACGGTGCTGCCGCCCTTGCCTTTGCCTGCCACAGACACATCTCCTTTTTCAAAAAGTCCCTAACATAAAGGAAAGAGCGGGTCACCCCACTCTTTCGTCAAGTTTACATTCCTACCTTGAACAGTTTACCACATAAGTCTCACGATATCAAGTCTTTTTTTAAATATTTACGCTTTTCATAAATGCAAATCAATATTTGACAAGGTATCTGTCGATCTCCCACTGAGAGACTCTTGCGCGGTAGCTTCTCCACTCCTCGCGCTTGGCTTCAAGATATTTGCCGAAAACATGGTCGCCGAGCACCTCTTTCATAAACGGGCTTGCGGCGAAGAGCTTCGTCGCCTCTTCGAGGGACTTGGGCAGGGAGTGTATCCCCGCCGCAGCACGCTCGTCCGCAGTCATGTCATAGACATTGGCATCGGTAGGCGCGGGAACGGGCAGGTCGCGCTCGATGCCGTCAAGACCGGCGGCAAGGCAGGATGCCATCTCAAGATAGGGGTTGCACGCCGGGTCAGGGCTGCGTATCTCAATGCGTGTGCCGAAGCCGCGCGCCGAGGGAATTCGGATAAGCGGGCTGCGGTTCTGAGCCGACCATGCGACATATACGGGAGCCTCATAGCCGGGCACGAGGCGTTTATACGAATTGACAAGGGGGTTGAGCACGAGGGTCATCGGACGGATATGCTCAAGTACGCCGGCGATGAAGCTGTATGCGGTCTTGCTGAGGTTGAGGCTGTCGCCCTCATCGCAGAAAGCGTTTTCGCCCGCCTTGAACAGCGAGATGTTCGTATGCATACCCGAGCCGCTGATGCCGTAAATTGGCTTGGGCATGAAGGTCGCGTGAAGTCCGTGCGACTGGGCGATGCTCTTGACGACATACTTGAAGGTCATAACATTGTCCGCAGCGGTCAGAACCTCGTCATATTTGAAGTCTATCTCATGCTGAGCCTCGGCGACCTCATGGTGGGACGCCTCTATTTCAAAGCCCATCTCCTCAAGCGCGAGACAGATGTCTCTGCGGCAGTTCTCGCCTCGGTCAACGGGACCGAGGTCGAAATAACCGCCCTGGTCGTGAGTCTGGGTGGTGGGCTTGCCGTTTTCGTCGATATGGAACAGGAAAAATTCGCACTCCGGACCGACATTGCACGAATATCCCATATCCGCCGCCTTCTTTATCGCACGGCGCAGGACATAGCGCGGGTCGCCCTCAAAGGGGGTGCCGTCCGAGCAATAGACATCGCAGATAAGACGCGCAACCTTGTGATCCTCGGAAGTGCGCCACGGGAAGATAACAAAGGTGTCGAGGTCGGGATGCAGATACATGTCCGACTCCTCTATACGCACGAAGCCCTCAATCGAAGATCCGTCAAACATACACTTGTTGTTGAGTGCCTTTTCAAGCTGGCTGCGGGTTATCGCGACATTCTTGAGAGAGCCGAGAATATCGGTAAACTGCAGGCGGATAAAGCTGACATTCTCTTCGTCCGCTATCCTCAATATGTCTTCCTTTGTGTATTTCATAAGCGACCGCCTTTCGGGCTTTTTAATGTTGCGACAGGTGCCGTCGATTGATTTTCATTATATCAGCTTTTTTACTATTGTCAAGGCGCGACGGAGTGCTATAATATAATGTAAACGACAAGGAGGCTTCACCATGATTATAGATATGCACACGCACTGCTTCCCCGACCCGCTCGCGAAGAAGGTCATTCCGATGCTCGCCGCACGCTCGGGAAACCCCTATCCCGCATTTGACGGCACGGCGTCGGGACTCAGAGAGAGCGTCCTTTCCGGCGGCGCTGACAAGGCGGCGGTTCTCAACATTGCGACAAACGCGCATCAGCAGACAAAGGTCAACGACTTTGCCGTCTCGCTGCTCGGCGACGATGTTCTAATTCCGTTCGGCAGCGTCCATTTTGAAAGTCCGGACGCACTGAGCGAGCTTGACCGCCTGCACGACGCGGGTATAAAGGGAATTAAGCTGCACCCCGACTACCAGGGCTTCTTCGCTGACGACGAGAGGATGTTCCCGATATACGAGAAGATAGGCTCACTCGGCATGATAACGGTCTTTCACGCCGGAGTCGATATCGGAGTTCCCGACCCCGTTCACTGCACCCCGCAGATGCTCAAAAGGATACTCCCGCTATTCGGCGGCTCACCCGTCATAGCTGCGCACATGGGCGGCTTTCTGCTTTGGCGCGAGGCGGCGGAGCTGCTCGGCGGAACGGGAATATATATCGACACCGCATTTTCGTCCGGTTCGGTGCCGCCGCCGTGGGCAAAGGAGAGCGTTTCGGCGTTCGGCGCGGATCATGTTCTCTTCGGCTCGGACAATCCATGGAGCGCGACCGGGCGCGAACTCGCCTTTGTCCGCTCGCTCGGTTTGTCAGAAGAAGAAACCGAGCTCATCCTCGGCAAAAATGCCGAAAGGCTGCTCGGTCTTTGAGTCATTTCAATATTATATCTTTCACATCGGCAAGAGTATCGACTATCCAGTCAGCTCCTGCCGTTTTGAATTCATTTTCATCGCCGTAGCCGCCCTCAAGCACTCCGACGCATTTAAGCCCGACGCCGTGCGCCCCGTCTATGTCAAAGCTCCTGTCCCCGACCATAACGGCATCTGAAAGATTATCTACTCCGAGACCGTTGACGGCGCGGGTGATTATAACGGTCTTGTCCGTATGCGGTTCACCGAATGTTGCGCCGGAGACGAAGTCGAACAGGTCGGATATCCCGAAATGCTCAAGAATACGGTTGACAAAAAGCTCCGGCTTTGAAGAGCCGACCGCCGTTTTCACTCCCGCCGCCTTTAATTCGCGCAGAGCGGGAAGCGCACTCGGGAAGAACTTCAGTTCATATATACCCTTTGTCGAATAATATTCGCGGTATTTTTCGACCGCCTCACGGCAGCGTTCGCCGTCGAGTCCGCATTTGACGGAAAAGCTCGTCTCAAGCGGGGGCCCTATAAAATATTTCAGCGTCTCGCCGTCAAGCTCCGGCTCGCCCATGCTGCGCAGGGCGTGCTGTACTGCGGCAAACACGCCCGCGCCAGTATCGGCAAGCGTACCGTCGAAATCAAAAATCGCATAACGAAACATAGTTCTGCCTCTTTCTGTCTTTAATAGCTGTATTGACAGAGCTATGATAACACAAAACATTTTGATTTACAACCGAGTTTGCGTGTGATATAATTTTAAGTTATAAAGGTTATTTATACTTAATAATCCGTCTTCGGAAAGGAAGTAGAAAAAGATGGAATACAGTTTTTCCGATAAAATAGCGTCGCTCAAGCCCTCCGCTATCAGAGAGGTGCTCAAGGCGACGAGCGTGCCTGGCATGATTCCGTTTGCCGCAGGCAATCCCGCTCCCGACGCATTCCCCGTCGCCGAGGTTCAGGAGATAGCCGCAGATATACTCAAGAACCGCCCGATAGACGCACTCCAATACGGCGTGACCGAGGGCTACCCCGAGCTCGTCAGCCTGATAAAGGAAAGAATGAAATCAAAATACGGCATCGGCCGCGACTTTGATTCGATTATAATCACGAGCGGCGCGCAGCAGGTCATGGATCTTTCGACCAAGGTTCTCTGCAACGAGGGCAACGTCGTTATCTGCGAGAGCCCGTCGTTCATCGGCTCGCTCAACTGCTTCCGCTCATATAACGCGAAGCTCGTCGGCGTGCCCGTCGATGCGGACGGCATGAATATGGAGGCTCTCGAAAAGGCTCTCGACGAAAACCCGAACGCCAAAATGATATATACTATTCCGAACTTCCAGAATCCCGCAGGCGTTACGATGTCGCTTGAGAAGCGTCACAGGCTCTATGAGCTCGCAAAGGCGCACAACGTTATGATTCTTGAGGACAATCCCTACGGCGATCTGCGCGTTGCGGGCGAGGATGTTCCGAATATAAAGAGCTTCGACGAGGACGGAATCGTCATTTACTCCGGCTCGTTCTCGAAGATTCTCGCACCCGGCATCCGTATCGGCTTCACGGTCGCTCCCGCTCCTGTAGTCGCGAAGATGACTGTCGGCAAGCAGGCGGTCGATGTTCACACGACCCAGCTGATGCAGATGATAGTCGCCGAGTGGATGAAGAGATACGATGTTGACGGGCACATCGAGAAGATAAGAAAGATATACCGCAGAAAGCTCAATCTCATGTGCGATATGATAGACAGCGAGCTCGGCGATGCAGTCAGCTATGTCCGTCCCGAGGGCGGTCTGTTCATCTGGTGCGAGCTGCCGGAGGATGTTGACGCGCTCGAATTTGTCAAGAAATCCGCCGAGAACATGGTCGCGCTCGTCCCCGGCACCGCGTTTTTGACCGATGTCAACGGAAAGAGCAACGCCGTCAGATTCAATTTCTCGACCCCTGCGGACGACAAGATTGTCGAGGGCATGAAGACCCTCGGCAGGGTGCTTAAAGAAATGAGAGGAGAATAAACACATATGGAAAATCAGACTCCCGAACGCCGCCAGCGCGTTCTCAGCGCAATCCAGCCGACCGCCATTCCGACCCTTGGCAACTATCTCGGCGCTCTGCGCAACTGGAAGGCGATGAGCGACGACTACGACTGCGTCTATGCCGTTGCCGACCTGCACGCCATAACCGTCAGGCAGGATCCCGCAACTCTCAGACGCCAGACCATGGAGGCCTTTGCGCTCCTGCTCTCGATAGGTCTCGACCCTGATAAGAACGTCGTGTTCGTTCAGAGCCATGTCAGCACCCACGCCCAGCTTGCGTGGATTCTCGACTGCTACACCCAGTTCGGCGAGGCTTCGAGAATGACCCAGTTCAAGGACAAATCCCAGAAGCACGCGGACAACGTCAATGTCGGTCTTTTCGCCTATCCCGTGCTCATGGCTGCGGATATTCTGCTCTATCAGGCAGACTATGTGCCCATCGGCGAGGATCAAAAGCAGCATCTTGAGATAACCCGCGACATAGCCGAGCGCTTCAACGGCATATACGGCAACACCTTCACCGTTCCAAAGCCGTTCATCGGCAAGGTCGGCGCGAGAATAATGTCGCTGCAGAACCCGAATCAGAAGATGTCGAAATCCGACCCGAACCCGAAGGCGTCCGTCTCCATTCTCGACGAGCCCTCGGTCATCATGAAGAAATTCAAAAGCGCAGTCACGGACTCCGAAGCCGTTGTCAGATACGGCGAGGGCAAGGACGGCATCAACAACCTGATGTCTATATATTCCTGCTGCACCGGTGCTTCGTTCGACGAAATTGAGCTCGAGTTTGAGGGCAAGGGCTACGGCGACTTCAAGACGAAGGTCGGCGAGGCTGTTATAGAAGAACTCACCCCCGTGCGTGAGAACTTCAACCGCATTATAAACGACAAGGCATATCTCACGGAATGTATGACGACGGGCGCAGAGACAGCCCAACGCATCTCCGAGCGCACGCTCAACAAGGTCATGAAAAAGGTCGGTTTCCTGCTCAAATAAACAAATTCCACCAAAAAGAGCGTCCATCAGGACGCCTCTTTTGTTACTTTCCAAGAACTTGCATATTTTTTGAATATAGCTCTTGATTTTCCGAATAATCGTTGTATAATGAGTGCATATAATGAATACGGAGGTATTTGATATGAAAGAGATAAAAAAGGTTGTGCTCGCCTATTCCGGCGGACTTGACACATCGATAATAATCCCGTGGCTCAAGGAGAACTACAACAACTGCGAGGTCGTTGCCGTTTCCGCCGACGTCGGTCAGGGCACGGAGCTTGACGGACTTGAGGAGAAGGCTCTTAAAACCGGTGCTTCCAAGCTCTATATTGAGGATCTTAAAAAAGAGTTCGTTGAGGACTATATCTTCCCGACCCTTAAAGCGGGTGCCGTATATGAGCGCGACTATCTGCTCGGCACCTCGTTTGCCCGCCCGATAATCGCGAAGAGACTCGTTGAGATAGCCAAGGCCGAGGGCGCAGACGCTATCTGCCACGGCTGCACGGGCAAGGGCAACGATCAGGTTCGTTTCGAGCTTGCGATAAAGGCCTTCGCACCCGACATGCAGATAATCGCTCCCTGGCGTATCTGGAACATCAAATCCCGTGAGGAGGAGATAGAATACGCCGAGGCTCACAATATCCCGCTCAAGATAAACCGCGAGACGAACTATTCAAAGGACAAGAACCTCTGGCACCTTTCGCACGAGGGGCTCGACCTCGAAGATCCCGCGAACGAGCCGCAGTACAACAAGCCCGGCTTCCTTGAGATCGGTCAGTCCCCCGAGCAGGCTCCCGACAAGCCGACCTATATCACGATAAGCTTTGAAAAGGGCGTTCCCGTTGCCGTTGACGGCGAGAAGATGGACGGCGTTACCATGATTGAGAAGCTCAACAAAGTAGGCGGCGAAAACGGCGTCGGACTTGCGGATATCGTCGAGAACCGCCTTGTCGGCATGAAGTCAAGGGGCGTTTACGAGAATCCCGCAGGCTCCATTCTCTACAGGGCTCACGAGGTTCTTGAGACTCTGACCCTCGACAGGGACACCATGCACTATAAGGAGCAGGTCGCTCTGCGCTACGCCGAGCTCGTCTACTTCGGTCAGTGGTTCACTCCCCTCAGGGAGGCGCTCGCCGCTTTCGTTGACAAGACTCAGGAGCGCGTCACCGGCGATGTCAGGCTCAAGCTCTACAAGGGCAACATAATAAACGCGGGCACCACCTCGCCCTATTCGCTCTACAGCGAAGCGTTCGCGACCTTTGACGAGGACGATGTCTACGATCAGAAGGACTCCGCAGGCTTCATCAACCTCTTCGGTCTGCCGATAAAGGTCAAGGCCATTCTCGACGCCGAGAGAGAGGCAAAGGCATGAAGCTCTGGGCGGGACGCTTCAGCAAAGAAGCCGATAAAAAGACCAACGATTTCAACTCCTCGATAAAAACGGACAGCCGCATGTTCAACGAGGATATCGACGGCAGCATCGCCCACGCATCAATGCTCGCCGCAAAAGGGATAATCTCCGAGGAGGACTGCAAGAAAATTCTTGCGGGACTCTCGGACATCCGGAACGACATTATCTCGGGCGGGCTGATGATAGACCCCGACGCCGAGGATATCCACACCTTTATCGAAGGCGAGCTTACCTCGAGAATCGGCGACGCGGGCAAGAGGCTCCACACCGGGCGCAGCAGAAACGACCAGGTCGCCGTTGACATAAGGCTCTATCTCAAAAGGGATGTGCCGCAGGTCACGGGGCTCATAAACGAACTTATTGACGCGCTCGACGGCAAGGCTAAGGAGTACGCCCACTGCATCATGCCGGGCTACACTCATCTCCAGCGCGCTCAGCCGATAACCTTTGCGGCGCACATCGGCGCATATATTGAGATGCTCCGCCGCGACCTCGGACGCTTTGAGGACGCCGCTGGCAGGATGAACTACTCCCCGCTTGGCTCGGGTGCGCTCGCGGGAACGACATATCCCATCGACCGCGCCATGACCGCAAAAGCGCTCGGATTCGACGGCTATATGCCCAACACCCTTGACGGTGTGTCGGACAGGGACTTCTGCCTCGAGCTGCTCAGCGCGTGCTCGATACTCATGGTTCACATCTCGCGCCTGTGCGAAGAGATAATCATGTGGTGCTCATGGGAGTTCAAATTCGCCGAGCTTGACGACGCTTTTTCTACCGGATCGAGCATCATGCCGCAGAAGAAGAACCCCGATCTCGCGGAGCTCGCACGCGGCAAGGCAGGGCGCGTGATAGGCGACCTCTGCGGACTGCTCACGACGATGAAAGGTCTGCCGCTTGCATATAACAAGGATATGCAGGAGGACAAGGACGCGATTTTCGACGGCATGGACACGGTAAAGATGTGCCTGACGGCTCTGACTCCGATGATAGCAACGATGAAGATGATTCCTGAGAACATGAGAAAGGCTGCCGCCGGCGGATTCATAAACGCGACCGACTGCGCCGACTTCCTCGTTTCAAAGGGGCTGCCGTTCCGCGATGCATACAAAGCGACGGGCGAACTCGTTGCACTTTGCATCAAAGAAGGCACGACGCTCGAAGAGCTGCCGATAGACGAATATAAAGGCATCTGCCCGCTTTTCGACGAGGGCGTGTACGACGCGATAAACCTCGAAAACTGCGTGACAAGACGCGGAATGTAAAAATTAAATCAACAGCCGGAGATTTTCTCTTCGGCTGTTTTGCTTTTGTGCTGTTTATGCGGGCTGGGGGGAGTATTTCCCGACAATCTCCAACAGCTGTTGGAACGCATCGTAATACCCCTGAGCGCCGACGCACTCATAGAGCACATCGCTTATAAACTTGCTTATCGCCTCGCCGACCGCGCTCAGCTTCTCTTCATTCTCGTTCGGAGCCTCGCGCTCGCCGATTTTTATCAATATATTTTCGAGTCTCTGCTGCGCGTGCTCGGTCGCCTCGGGATCGACTACAGTGTTGTCAAGCATCGCATTGCACTCTTCGAGCGCCGCGTCAAGCTCCGCCGCATCCTCTGCGGAAAGCGTGCTTCTGTCGATCTCCTGCGCCGGTTTCATCAGGTCGTCTCTCAGCTTTTTGGTGTTTCTGCCGATGTTGAACTGCGGGAACCTGTCGGGCATGGAATAGACATCCTTGAACTCGGGATTTGTCAGCAGCTCGGTCGCGAGCTTCATTATAACATCGTTCGAGCCGGTCTTTTCGTGATCCTGACCCTTGAAATAGAATGTGTAATCCGGGAGCAGACCGACCGACGCATCGACAACGCCGTCGGGCGAAAGATGGTTGTGCGCCTTATTGTCGCAGTGAGTGCCCTGCTGGACATAGTCCTCGCCGAGTGTCTCCCCTATCTTCGCGAACTTCGCACCCATGGAGGTCGATTCCGCTTGAATTATTCCGTCCGCGTTGCTCTTGTCGTATGAGGGCACAAGGCAGTAGAGCTGATAGTCATAGTCAACGATGTCAAAGACCTCGACACCGGTCGCACGCATCTTTTCGATGTTTGCAAATCTGTTTACCTGCGCACGGTGATAGACTTCGACCTGCCTGCGCATCTCCGCGTTCTCCTCTCCGGGCAGGACACGCGCCACAGCTTCGTCATAGTAAGTCTCGGGCACGAGCGACCACATCGTGGTGCAGTTGCGCAGGATAACATTCGTCAGCCCGTCAACCGTCGCATCGAGCGTATCGAGCAAAATCTGCTTGGGCATTATTCTTGTAACGGCGTTGAGCAGATAGCCCTCCGCGCCGCCAACAAGCTTCGGCAGCAGGTTCTTGTAGAGCATCTCGTCCGAAGTGCTGAGCCTGCCGAGATAGAGGTCGCCGACTATATTAGACCCGTCGAGAGCGGGGACGATATACACCACGCGGTCGAGGCTCGGGTAGAGCTCCGGATAGCGGTCAAACAGGCTGTTTGCGATAGTGCCGCCGAGGCTTATCGCCACGATATTTACCTTGTCGTGACCCGTCTCGCGCTTTACCTGACCGATAAAATCATAGAGCTCGTCGGTTATCTCACTGTTATTGCCGAACGAATTGTAGGCGAAATAATAGAGATGGTCCTCGCCCACGATCTTCGAAACTCCGTCTATCGGCACATTGCCGTATATCTCTTCCTTTTCTTCATCGGAGCACTTTGCAATACTGTACGGATAATTCTTGACCCTGACATCGTAGACATTCTTGCCGTTTGAGTCGAAGGCGTTGACATAGAGCGTGCCCTCGAGCGTCTTTCTGAACGACTCGACAAAGCCGTCGTCACGCTGAGTGACAAGCATCTTGACGAGCGGCAAAAGCAGATTCCTGACAATATATCTTGTATTCGCATATATAGGCCAGCCGGTTATCTGATTTCCGTCCTCATCGACCGCTATCTCGTCATTTTCATAGAGGTAGGTCTTGGACTGACCTATGCCGTGGATAATGACCGTCGGACTGTATTCGCATGTTCCGCCGCATTCGGTCAGCGCGTCCGTCTTTTTCGCCTTTTCGGCTTCTTTTTTTTCGCTCTTTTGGGTGAGTGCCGCAGTGAATCCCGATTCGTCTGCGGACGCCGCGGTTTCAAGCTCTGCGCCCCCGTAAGACGCGGCAGATATGCCGGTCGAGAAAACAAGAGCCGCGCAGAGTATCAACGCCGCTATTCTCCTGGCTGACTTCATTTAAAAACACCCTCCTTTAAAAAGCTACGGCGAACTCCGAAGGTGGGGTTCGCCGTAAACAAAACTTCAGATTATATAACGGAAGCTATGAATTTGATAAGGAACCTGATAACCACGCGGGTGACATCGGAATAGCCCTGGCTGCCTATCGTCTTGAGGGCGATAAGGCTGAGCACGCAGCAAACCTTTTCGAGCGCGTATGCAGCCTGTGAGGTCTCCTCCTCCGGCTCGCGCTGACCGAGCTCGACAAGAATATTCGTCAGTCTCTCCTTTGCCGCGTCCGCCTTTTCGGCATCGGCTATCGTCATGTTGAGCGCTTCCTCGCCCTGCGCGATAGCGGCGTCAAGCTCGGCCATCTGCTCGGCACTCGGACGCTCCTCTGCGGGCATCTCATCGATTTTCGCTCTGTAAGCCTTTGCATCGGGCAGGAGCCAGCGTCTTATTTCCTTCGTGCGGCAGGTGCCGTTATACTGCGGCCAGACATCGGGCTTTGAGTGAACGTCCTTGAGGTCGGGGTCGGTGAACAGTGCGCAGGCGAGAGTCAGAACGACGTCGTTGTTGCCCGCCTCGTGGTGCTGGCCGAGGAATATCCATGTGTTGTCCGGAAGGACTGCCGTGGAGGCGTCTATCGAACCGTCAACGGACATATAGCCGCTCTTTGCGGGCTTGTAGCTGTCGGGCAGCCTCTGTCCGGGGACTGCACCGGTCGCACCCATGGTGGTCGAGGAGAGCTGAATGATACCGTCGGAATTGGTGTCAAGCGCACTCTTTATGATGCTGAAATAGCTGTATTCGACATCGCCGAAGGCGAGATTCGCGCCGGCTATCGAGTCTATCTTAACGCCCGCCGCGTGAGCCGCGAGGACATTCTTTCTGAGATTGAGCTGAGCCTGATGATAGCGGTCGGTCTTTGCCTTGAGCACCGCATGCTCTTCTCCGCTCAGGTATTTTTCGCAGAGAGCGTCATATCTGTCAGACGGGACGAGTGCCCAGAACTGCGGGCAGTTTATGAGCAGAGTCTCGGAGAGACCGTCCATAGCGGCGGTCAGAGTGTCTCTGAACACCTGACGCGGGATTATTCTGATAACAAGGTTGAGAAGATAGCCGAGGGAGGCGGTGTCGCTGCTCTCTGCGATTATTCTCGGGATGTACTCGTGATAGAGGAATTCATCGTCGAGTCTGAAGCCGTCTTCGCCTCTGGTGAGGAAATCGGCGATTATCTCGGATCCGTCAGTCGCGGCAACGGCGTTGACGA
Source organism: bacterium (assembly GCA_963620555.1). Lineage (GTDB taxonomy): Bacteria > Bacillota > Clostridia > Oscillospirales > Acutalibacteraceae > CAG-177. The sequence goes on along the minus strand of CAVFAN010000003.1, from coordinate 121,544 downwards.
CCTGGTTGATATCCTTGTAGCCGTAAGCGTCAAGATATGCGGTGAAGATGGTTCCGCCGAGGCTGACATTGAGAAGATTGACCTTGTCGTGTCCGGTCGCCTTCTTGACCTGCTGGATATATTCGTTGAGATTGGCGGCGGAGTCCATGGGGCTGCCGACGAGATTGAAGGTGAAGAAATATACATGATCCTCGCCGATAATGTCAGTCAGCTTCTGCATGGGAACCATTCTGTAAGCCCAGTCTCTCGTGTCCTTATCCATGTCGGCAAGAGAGCCGTATTTCTCAGTCTTGAGGTTGTTTATCGGGTTTCCCTCATCGTCGCACTTTTGGATGGAGAAGAGGTCGCAGACGGTATCATAGACTGCCTTGGGGAAGCCGCTGTCCGTCTGAGTGGCAAGCATCTTCACAAGAGGCCACGCAAGCTTCTTGAGAATGACGGTGACAAGGTTATCCGTATCAAGTATAAGCAGCGTGCCGCCGATGCGGTCGCCGTCCTTGTTGAGCACGGGCTCGTCGTTCTCGTCATAGAGATATGTGGGCGAGTGGTTGATACCGGGCACCACCACGACGGGCGCGTGCCCGCAGTCGCCGTTATTGCAGTCTGCATGGGTTCCGCTCTCTTCAGCGGCATCGGCAAGCGTGTCAACGGCCTTCGCAACAGCCGCATCGTCCGATGCGCCTGCGGGGGCTGCGGAGACGCAGGTGAATGCCGAAAAAGCCATGATGAGCGCGAGCACAAGGGCTACGGTCGATTTCATCTTCTTCATAGTTTTTTCTCCTGTTCTTGATATTTATTATTACTTATCATAATCGGTAAACTGGGGGTGCTCGGGCACGGTGAACACATCTATCGGCTCGTCCGAAGAGGCTATCCGCGCAACGAGATCGAGCAGATTTTTATTCTCGGCTGCCTGTTCGTGCTCCATATTATAATAGAACCACGTCCTGTCCGGCACGGCGGCCGACGCCGCGTTTATATCCGAGTGCGGTGACATAAAATCAACGGGTTCGCCGCGTCTCGGGCTCAGCGTCCTTCCGAGCGGCGCACACTGCGCACCCATCGATGCCGAATATGTCGGGACTATCGTATCGGAGGTCAGACTACCGGAGTCCGCTATCGGTGCCAACCGTTTGCCGCAGCCGCAGATGTTGTAAAATTCAACCGAGCGCTCCTGCTCGCGGCGGACAAACTCTTTGATGTTCCGCCTGACCTGCCGGTGGCGGTCGGTCACGGCGCGCATGGCGTCATGCGCGGAGTCGCCGATGTACCTGTCGCGAAGCGCGGGATAGCGTTCCGAGGGAATTATCCCCCACATCGTCGAGCTGTTGACAACAACTCTTTCGCATGCCGCCCGAACCAGCGTTCTGACTGCGCCGTCCGCAACTTTTTTGGGCATCATATGCATAAGCTTCGAGACTTTTTCCGCCTCGCGCCGGCTCAGAAGCATTTCGAGCAGCGCGTCGCAGTCCTCGGTATTGACATCCCCTGCAAGCAGATCCGCCGCGATATCCGAGCCGTCATACGCCGGAACAACGCCGATAACCCGCTTGACATCCTGATCCGCGCCGTACAACTCAAAATACATCTCCGCCACGGTCGCGCCCATGCTCACGGGAATAAGATCGACTTTTTCGCACCGTCTCTGCTCTTTGACCATAGCGATAAATTCGCGCAGCAGACGGGCATTTTCGTCTGCCCTGCCGAAAATATCATATGCGAAGAAATACAGGTTATCTTCGCCGATAATATCGGCAAGCGCGTTTAGGGGCACCATCTTATATATGTATCGTTTATCGCCTGCGGTGCATTCGCTGACGGGACAAAAATAGCTGACTACCTCTGCTCTGACCGTTCTCGCGGAGTCGGGCGTGCAGCTGAGCGGTTCGAGCATCCTGCGCACTGCCTTGTCGAGTGCCGCAGTAAAGCCGCAGTCGCGCCGAAGAAGCATCATCCGTGCGGCGGACGGGGCAACCGATTTGACGAGCGTGTCAACATCGGGATCAAACGGCCAAAGATCGCGAAGCTTTTCGCCGTTTTCGTCCGTCTCTATCACCCGCGACTGCCCTATACCCGGTATTATTATGCACGGACGGTACCTGTGCCCTGATTCTGAGTTCATATGAGTTTCCACCGTTTTCATTAGGTACATAGTATAATATCATATTTTTGGGTGAATTTCAATAGAAATAAGTCCTTTCGGGATAAAATATTTATCGATAGTTGCCGAGAAAGGATTGACAGACCGTCCCGTTTTTGCTACCTTATAATCGGTAGAACAACAAATCGGAGGTCGTTTTATGCAGTATATCGAAATTCTCAAAAAGGCTATAGTATTAATGCGCCGCCTTGCAGTGCTCACTCTTGCGGCGTTTATGACCTTCCTCTCCGTACTGACGCTCGGCATCGACGCGCTCTCCGCAGGCAAGAGACACCCGGAGGTATCAAAGGTCAATGTCCTGCTCATCGGCGCAGCGGAGCGCTCGCAGGGCATCACGACGGACGGGAAATATTACTATTTCAGCTCAAAATGGGGGCTGACGAAATCGGAGCTTGACGGCAAAACCCGCGTCAAGTCGAACCCGCTCGCCATTCCGCAGAAGCTCAAGGACGATTACGGTCTCGCACATATCGGCGGCATCAGCTACTCGAAAGCCGACAACTGCATCTACGCGGGACTTGAGGACAGCAAGGTCTGGGAATATCCCGTCGTCGCGGTCTATGACGCGGACACACTGAAATTCACCGGCAGATATTATATCCTTGACAACACCCGTCACACACGCGGGCTGCCCTGGGTCGCGGTGGACAACGAGAACGGACTGCTCATCACCCTCGACCACTCGAAAAACGCGAACGAGCTGATTTTCTACGACATAGCGGACAATATGAAATATGTCAAAACGGTAGCTCTCAGCGAGACGGTCAAGAGCATTCAAGGCGCAGAGATGTATAAGGGTATGCTCTACGCCGCGACAAACGACGACACGCAGGCGGTATATAAGATAGACCCCGTGAGCGGCGAAGTTTCAAAATACTTCGACCGCAACCTGACCAGGGGCAGCGAGGGCGAGGGCATCACGGTGCTCGAGACCGCAGACGGCGCAGTGTTCCACGCGATAGACATGGGTCCGCTGTTCATCAACGCCTTTATCCGCAGCTACGCGCCGGTTGAAGAGGGATAAACAAAGCTGTAATATAGCAGCAGCTCCTCCGCACAAATTCACGGAGGAGCTGTTTTTATTCCGGATAGTAATTTATTGCATTGCGCACCGCGCTCTATATGCTGCTCGTGCAGACGGTGTTCAAATAATCAGGTGCGCCACTGATATTTTTGAAGATCGACTCTGCCGGATTCATCGAACTCCACGCCCTCCTCTTCGAGGAGGGTCTTTTGCATATCCTCGCCGCCGAGCGCGAACGCGGAGGAAGTCTCGCCCAGGCGGTTTACTACCCTGTGGCACGGGATAACGCCCGGCTCGGGGTTGACATGCAGGGCATAGCCGACGACGCGAGACCAGCGCGGATTACCGGCGAGAGTCGCTATCTGCCCATAGGTCGCAACGCAGCCGCACGGGATTTTTCGGACAACATCGTATATCAATTCAAATGTAGTTTTCATCTCAATCACCCGAATTTATTTTAACTTATTCTACGGCTAAAATGCAATAAAAAAAGACGATGACAGCAAAAGCTGTTACCGTCTCTGAAAAGAAAACAGCCTCCCTATTGGAAAGCTGAATTCACAAATGTCGGCGTCGACTTATCTTCCCGGGAGGCTGCCCTCCGAGTATTGTCAGCACGAGTGAGCTTAACTACCGTGTTCGGAATGGGAACGGGTGGACCCTCATCGTTATAGACACCGACTTCGGAGCGATTTGTTTGACCGCTCTCTCAAGTGCTCAGATATAATACAACATTACCCGACAAAAGTCAAGGTCTTTTTTCAAACTTTTTTAAAAAATTTCAAACTTTTTTGCACACCTCGGTTATCTCACCGATATAGACGCGGTGATAGTCGCCGTTATGATAGTTTTTCTCTATTTCGGGCACCAAAAATTTTGAGGGATCCATATCTGCAAATGCTATCTTTTTGCAGGCTATAATTAAATTTGCCTCCTCAAATGCCATGCTCCCGCCGAGCTTTGCGGCGGTCAAGCTGCACTCCCTTGCCTTGTCGCAGTCGCGCCCGCTCTTTGCGCCGCAGAATGAGAGTGCCTTTTTATATTCGCCGTCAAAAAACGAGAGCGTAAAATCGCCGTACTTCTCCATAAATTCATATGTGTATCTCTGCGGGCGCACGAAAACCGTGACAACATCCTTGCCCCACAGCTCGCCTATCATGCCCCAGCTGACGGTCATGGTGTTGTAATCGTCCTTTTTTCCGGCGGTGAGCAGTGCCCAGTCGTCCCTGATAAGGCGCGTAAAGCTGTCTTTTATCTCGCAGATATCTATTTTTTCAAAACTCATAACAAATGCCTCTTTTCTCGCTTGATTCTTCTCAGTAATTGACCGATGGTCATAAATATGTTATACTTATGTTACAATTACAAATAATAGAAATTAATTAATCGGCTGTCCGAAATACAGGCGGCCGCTAAGGCGGTCACACTTAATATTATATGCAGTTTTCCGTTTGATGCAAGATTTTTATAAGGATTTCTACGAGGACCGGCCGCAAAGCGAAAGGAGAAATGTTATGCCCGAGCAGAACATACCGGAGATCAAAGGAAGTCTCAGAGACTTCATGCTCAAAGTTCCAGAGCCAATCTACCGCTGCAGCGGAATCAAAATACTCGGCAGACGAATTAAGTCGGTGCTTTTTTCGACCGACGCGAGCATCATCAGAAACACTAACGCGGACGCGGTCATCGCAGTCTATCCGTTCACCCCTCAGCCCGTGATAACTCAGGCTGTCATGGTGGCGGCGGATGTGCCTGTCTTTGTCGGAGTCGGCGGCGGGCTGACGCAGGGTCACAGAGTCGTCAACCTCGCCCTGCACGCGGAGTTTCAGGGCGCGATAGGCGTGGTCGTCAACGCGCCGACAAGAAACGAGACGATAAAGGACCTGCACGACACGATAGATGTGCCAATAGTTGTCACCGTGCTCAGCGAGGATGAGGACATTCAGGGACGCATCGACGCGGGCGTCAACATTCTGAATATATCCGCAGCCGCAAAAACGCCGCAGGTCGTGCGCAGCATCAGGGAACGCTTTCCGGATATCCCGATAATCGCGACCGGCGGTCCGACTGACGAGACCATAATCGCCACCGTCGAGGCGGGCGCGAACGCGATAACCTGGACTCCCCCGTCAAACGGCGATGTGTTCAAGGATATCATGGACAAGTACCGCCGCGGCGAACCCCATCCGGATTTTTAATCGAATCAGCCGCCCGGAGAGATACCCCGAGCGGCTTTTTTGCAGGCTGTTGACTTTTCCGGGCGTGGGTGATATAATGAGCATGAAAACCGGCAGGGAGGTAACAGTTATGGATATTTTCGAACTCATTCTGCTCTGCGCCCTTGCGGCGGTATTCTATGTCTGCGCGCTGCTCCTTTGTGGCGGCAGGATATCGCTCATTCACAGCTATCAGCGCAAAAATGTCAGCGAAGAAAACGCCGGCGCTTATGCAAAGCTCTACGCATTGGTCATGTTCTTTGTCGGCAGCGGACTGCTCGCCGCCGGTGCAATAAATTATATCACGCACGCGGCTTGGGGCTTCATCGCCCTCGGCGTATGCTTTGTTGCGGCAATCGCCACAGCAATAACCGCTCAATTAAAATACAATGTTGCCGAATAACAACTGACCGAAAAATATAACACTGTAAAAACCGCCGTCGGAACTGATACTTCCGGCGGCGATATTTATTATTTTGCTTTTAATCGGCGGAGAATGCTTTCAACGCGGTCGATGGCTTTGTTCACCTGATCTCTCGCGTTGTTTATCCTGTCCTGCATGACAAAATCAGCAAAGGTGCTGTCCATGAACCAGTCGGCAAAGGAGAAAAATCCGTCGGTCTTTATCCCGAGGTCTTTAAAGTCCTGCACATCACGGAGCTCCTTGCCGAACCTCGCAAGATCTCTCTTCGCCTGCTCTATATAGGCGTTCGCGTCGTCCATCTTCGAGCGCTTGATAAGCGACGAGACAATACCGCCGCCTAGTATATCCACGACTCCCCAGCTCTTCGCTTCGTCGAGCTTACTTTTTGCGCTTTTGAGGCTCGCAAGCGCGCGTTCGCCCGCCTTGACAGCCTCGCGTTTTTCTTTCTCAAGGTCGTACATACGGCACACTCCCCTCGACAGATGTCAAATATATCAACTGTTATTTTATCAGCAGCCTTTTTACTTTTATCTCTCCGTCAGATACTTCGCCCATGCCGAGGAATTCGTTTCCCGGCGCAATGACGCGCACAAGCTCGTTTTCCTGCGGGGCTTTGAGATATAGCCGCTCAAGGCTCAGCTCGCCGCCGTTTCCGAATCTCCGCGCCTGCGGCTCGGTGACGGTCACGAATCTGTAAGAGTCGAGAGCCTGCTCGATCGGGATAATTTTTTCTTCGATTTTGCCGCTCTGCGCGAGTTCCGCGAGCTCATCGAGGGTTATGCATCCGTCTATCGGGAACCCGTTTGCCTTTGTGCGGCGCAGCGCAGTCATAACGGCTCCGCAGCCGAGCTTTTCGCCGATATCGGCGACGAGCGAACGGATATATGTGCCCGCAGAGCACTCGACGGATATTGTGTATTCGCCGTTTTTTTCGTCGCAGTTAACAAGTGATATTGAAGATATATTAACAGTCCTGCTCTTGCGCTCGACTTCTATCCCCTGCCGTGCGAGCTTATATAATCTCACGCCGTTTTGCGAGATGGCGGAATACATCGGCGGCACCTGCTCTATCGTGCCCGAAAAGCTCTGCAATGCGGCTTCAAAATCCGCGCACGTGGCGTTTACTTCCCGCGTTTCGAGCACCTCGCCGGTGATATCCAGCGTGTCGGTAACAGTGCCGAGCCTCAAAGATGCGACATATGCCTTGTCGTGCGACAGGAGCAGTTCGCAAAAGCGGGTCGCTCCGCCGAGCAGGACGGGCAGAACGCCTGTCGCCATGGGGTCGAGCGTCCCGGTGTGCCCGGTCTTTTTGACACCCGTCATTCGGCGGACACGCGCCGCCGCAACGAACGAGGTCATGCCCTCGGGCTTGTCAATGAGCAGAATCCCTGTCATGTTTTTCTCCGTTTTCAGTCGTTTATCATTGCGTCATAGAGCCTGTCGCAGCAGCGGTCGTCTCTGTAGAGGAAGAAATCCTTCATGCGCGAAGCATAGGGCTCCTGCGGCGCAAAGCCGTTGTTAATATATTCTTCGAGGTGGTCGAGCAGAGTGTCGGCATCCTGCGAGAACGGTCCGAAGCCGTTTTCGAGCGGCAGGTCGAGCTGCCTGTAGTTATGCGACACGCCCGCCAAAAACAGCTCATAGTCCGGCACGAAATAGAGCACGGGGCAGTTGAGATAAACGGAATCGAAAACTATCGAAGAATAATCCGTTATCATCAGTCTGTACTCGTCTATATTCGTGTCGAAATTATCCGTGCAGACTCTGTCGTTCTTTATATCAAACAGATGGTTGTAGCATTTGAATATCGGATGGTTCTTGAAGTCGAGATAGAGATCGTTTTTCTCGAGCATATCGTGCAGTCTCTCGGAATTGAGGAACGCCGAGACCTGCTTGAAGAAATCGGACTCCGTGAACACCTCCGGCAGCTCCTCGCGCTCGTTGTTGACAAGCGCACCGATAAGGTTGCTGCGCCACGAGGGCGAGAACACGATGCGGTTCTTCTTTTTGCCGCTGGGCTCCATGCCGTCATATCGCGGCATACAGCTCTTTATCAGCTCGCGCTCCGCAAAGCCGTAGTTCTTTTGGAAGTTCTCTATCTCAAAGCCGCTCGACACGACGACGCGGTCTATCGAGCAATGCTCCTTGTCATAGAGATTTCTGAGCGACGCGTGGAGTATGCCGTGCTGGAGATAGACCAGCTCAAATTTTACAAGGTCGGCATACCAGCGGGTCGGACCCGCTCCGAAGGGCGAGACATTCGAGAGATTCGAGAACGATGTGATTATCTTGTCGCAGTTGAAATACAGCTGCTTATGAAGCTTTGAGTGGAACATCACGACATTCTTTCTCTCCTCGGGAGTGAAGCGCTCGTCGAGCCTGTCGCGGTCGCAGTCGTTGAGGATATAGTAGCGCTTAACGCCGTCTTTTTTGGAGAAATCGTGCTTGAACTGATCATATGCGTTGTCAAACACGCCGTATCGGTCAAGATAGAGCCATATGGGACCGCTCCCTTTAAAAGTCAGCGCAAGCAGGCGGTTATACACTATCCTCGGATTCTTCAAGCCGAAATAGAGAATATTGTAAAACGCAACGAGCAGCTTATAAAACGCATTGTTGAGAGCCGGAGACGAAGAAATTGTGAACACTCCGTTTTTCTCTTTATATCGCCTGTTGTCTCTGAAGAATATTTTCTGTCCCTTGTTCTGAGTCAGCGGAACATGGGGACCGAAATAATAGGAAAGCTCGTAAGTATTGCCGCAGGTCTCGACCTCAAGCTTGAACTTCTTCGTATTTGTGACATCGACATCAAAGCGCAGCCGCCAGAATGTGGCTGTTTTTATCCCCGCACGGTAATATTCATAGTTAGAGTGAGTCAGCTCTATCTCCTCGCGCACGCCGTCGTTTATTATAAACATGCGCGGCTTTTCGACATAGTCAAATATCACGCACTTCAAAAATGCGTCCACGCGCAGAGTGTCGCCGAACACCTTGAACGAGTTGACGACTATCGGCACCTTATCAACGCTGTACACTTCCTCGCCGTCATAGAGCACGCGCAGATGTTTTTTATCCGCCGCGACGCTCAGCCTGTCGCACCCCTTTATCTTGAGCAGAAAATGCTTGTGATAGAGATCCATGTATGGGTGATTGAGAATAACTCTGTCGTCAACCCTGTCAAGCAATGCGTTTATCCTGCCGACCGCCCTGTCGAGCTCATCCTTCGGATAGCTGTACGGCAGCAGGATATCCTGCGTGCTTTTCCAGTTGATGTCGTTGAGATAGAGAGACTGGAGATAAGACGGGACACGACCCTCGTATCTGCCGAACATCTCCTCCCACATAGCCATGGTATTTTCAAAGATATAATAGGCGTAGCCCTTTTTGCCCGTTGTGCTGCCGGGGCGGCGCAGATAGAGATATTCGGGACGGCTGCAAAAGCCTATCTTCAGCTTGTCGCTGAGGACGTCGAAGCAGTATTTCTGATCCTCGTGAAACGCGAGCGATGTGTCGAAAAGAACATTCTTACCCGCACCGAGGTTCTTGACGCAGATATTCATCGTCGTCTGCGTTATATAGCAATATTCCGGATCCTCAAGATCATATACGCCGGTCTTTCTGAGGAACTTATATCTGTAGTGCAGGGCGAATCGCTTCTCGCCGTAATACGGAACTATCTTGTAGGTCACAAGATCTATCTCGTCAAAGTGCCTGTCAAAGAAGTCGGCGACCGTCCTGAGCGTATCGTCGGTGAGCGTATCGTCGGAGTCGAGATAGGTTATATACTGACCCTGCGCGTGCTCGATACCGAAATTTCTCGTTGCCGAAACGCCGCCGTTTTCGAGCGAGAACACCTTGAAAATATCGTGCTTTGCGGCATATTCCCTGCATATACCGAGGCTTCCGTCCCTTGAGCCGTCATCTATCAGCAGAACCTCGAGCTCTTCCTTGTTTATAGTCTGTCTCAAAAGGCTGTCAAGGCATGAGGTCAGATAGTCCTCGCAGTTATACACGGGGACAATGACGGACATCCTGTATTTAAACATCTTATACTCCTCACATCAAAATATACAAAAATTACATGTATATTTTATCACATTTTGAAGCCTTTTTCAACCGTTTGCATCGAGCCATGCGTTTGCCGTTCCGGCGACCCCTCTCAGAGCCTGCTTGCCGAACGGATCGTCTATGCCCGCAGCGGCGCAGAGTTCCTTGAAGCTCTTCGTTCCGCCGAAGGACACAAAGCGCAGGTATCTCTGCCATGCGTCTTTATAATCTTTTTGGCTCAGCGACCAGAATTCGAGCGCCGCAGTCTGCGCGAGGCAGTAGTCGATATAATAGAACGGATAGAGATAGATGTGCAGCTGTCTCTGCCAGCCGCGTCCGTTTGAATAGAAATCGACATCGCCGAAGTCCATATACGGGCGATACTTGCGTTCGAGTTCGAGCCACTTTTCGTTTCTCTCGGCGGGAGTCAGCTCCGGCAAATCATAGACAATGTGCTGGAACTCGTCAACCATCGTGCCGTAGGGCAAGAAGACCAGCGCGCTCTCGAGATGCACAAAGCGCGAGCGCACGGCATCCGAGCCGTAAAACAGCTCGTGCCACGGCCACGCAAAGAACTCCATGGACATCGAATGGACTTCGCACGACTCCATAGTCGGGCTTATCTGATCGCAGAGCTCCATTTTGTCTCTGACGCTGTAATAGGCGAACGCGTGACCCGCCTCGTGAGTGAGCACATCGACATCGCCCGAAGTGCCGTTGAAATTCGAGAAGATGAACGGAGCCTTGTATTCGAGAATCTCCGTGCAGTAGCCGCCCGCGGCCTTGCCCTTTGCGCTCAGGACATCCATGAGGGCGTTGTCGTACATAAAGGTTATGAACTCCCCTGTCTCGGGGCTCATCTGCTCATACATTTTCTTTCCCGCGGCGAGGATATCCTCGGACGAGCCGTCGGGCTTCGGGTTGCCCTCTTTAAACGCGAACGGGTCGTCGTATATTTTCATGTCGTCTATGCCGATGCGCTTTTTCTGCATATCCTTTAGGCGGCAGACGACCGGCACTATATCGCGCACGATGCGCGAGCGAAAAGCCGAAACATCCTTCGCGTCATAGCAATTACGCGTCTGGCGGCAATACGCAAGCTCGGTGAAGGTGTTGAAGCCGAGCTTTTTTGCAATGCGGGTGCGGCATTTTACAAGGCTGTCGAAAATCCTGTCGAGCTCGTCGGCATGAGCCATATAGAACCCGCTCTCCGCCTCGTATGCCGCACGGCGCGTGCCGCGTTCGGCGTTCTCTTTATACGCGCCGAGCTGGGAGAGACTCAGCTTTTCGCCGTTGAAATCTATCTGCGCCGAGGCTATCAGCTTCTGATATTCGCTCGAAAGCTTGTTTTCCTCCTGTAAATCGGGGATTATCTCGGGCGAGAAGCACCTGCGCGAAAGCTCAGCGTTGACGAACATCAGCTTGCCGTATTTTTCTTCCAGCTGTGCTCGAAGCGGACTTTCGAGCATCGCCTCGGTGAACTTCTGCTCGCTCTGCTCGATAAGCGGGGCGTTCTCGTCGTTGAAGTCGTTCTCTTTCTCATAAAACTCATCGAGGGTGTTGACGGTGTGGCGGATATAGGCTATCGTGCCCATAGTCTGGACATGGGAGATTATTTTTTCACGCTCCGCAAAGGCTTTCTCCGCCTCTTCGAGAGTCTTTGCCGCTTTAAGGCGTTCCGCCGCCGCATCGAGCGCTTCGGTCGCCGCCTTGACATCTATTCTCCCATATGGCATATCACAGAATTTCATATCAATTCCTCCGTTGGGGTTATTTGACGCTTATCTCATAGAAAACGACCGTGTTGGGGTCGGTTGCGTTTTTGAGCACGAGCTCGCCGTTGACCTCGACCGTCTCGGTAGTGCAGTCGAGCTCTGCGCACTGCTTATATTTTTCCCGCAGCTGTTCGTTATATATCTTCTTCGCCCGCTCGCCGCAGAGGGTGGTATTTGAATCTATCGCAAAATCATCGGGCGACCACGAGAAGCTGTTCTTTAATATTCCGTATTTCAGCCTGTCGCTCTGCCACTCGTCGAAGAAGTTCGCGTCGCTGTTGATAAGATATTTCTTTATTTCGACCGTCTTGCCCTGAAATTCGGGCGCGTTTATCCTAAAAACAGTATTGCTCTTTAAAGAATACTTTATCCTCTGCTTGTAGTTATACGCCATGATATAGAGCGTGCCGTCCTTTTTCGCGGCGAGTGCTCCCGTCTCTACCTTCGGCAGCTTTGAAGCGTCCGCAGTGATACCCACAGCCTTTGCACCTGACATCTTCGCAAAGCACTGAGCGGTGTAATACGAAAGCGACGGATAGCCCCAAACCGAAGAGCCTGTCGTATAACCCCAAGATGAGAAATAGTCTATATCATTCTCTGCAAACTCGATATACTGCTTCGCGTCATACGCCGCCTGTATATTATACCCGACCGCACGGGAGAGCAGCTGGCGGTCATCCCCGCCGTCGGCTCCGCCGTATATGCGCCCCTCGTCTATGCCGTAATGAAGGTCATAGATCCCGTATTCCTCGGCGGTAGAGCGCAGGTATTCGATAGTCTCGGCGGGCGTCATGTCGGCGGAATCCTCGATACTGCCGTCATAATGCGACGCCGCGAGATAGCATATCCTCGTGCCCTTTTCGCCCGTCGCGTAGTTCATGCCCTCGGCGCAGTGACGGATAAACTCGCGCTCATCCCATATACCCTCTGTCACCGCCATGGCGTGCGCGCCGACGTATACATCGTCGCCCAGCGTGTCTGTGAGTGCCTTGACCGTGTAGTCATAAAGCTTGCAGTAAGCCTCTTTTGAAAGCTCCGGGTCTTTATCCCCGGCATAGAACCAGTCGGCGTTCTCAAACTCCGTGAGCAGTCCGAAGCGCCACGACTGCACTTCGCTCAGTCCGAACTCGTCAACGAGCGCACCGACATAGTCGCAGATAAACTTGTGCCACTCGTTGTAGTCCTCGGGCGGGCGGACATTGACGCCGAACGCGCCGATAAGCGGCTCGGCGGAGAGCTTCATCGGGACATTGCCGAGCTTTATCAGCGGCTTTGCGCCGAGGTTGAGTATTCCGCGGCAGCTTCCGATAATGCGCGAAAAATCGTAGTCCGTCTTTGTCGTCCTGTCCGACGGATCGACAAACGGATCGAGCTCGGCGTTGCCGCCCGTCGCGCTCATAAGCTCGATATAATTGACAAACGACATAACATCGTTTTCGCTGTCGGGCTGAGTGTCTGCGCTGAAAGCATACGGGCTCCATACATTTATTGTGTCAGTGACGGCATTGACGGTGTAGTGCTCGTCGGCAGTGTTTATCTCATACTCCGCGCCGTTTATCCACGGCAGAATAATTGAAAACAGCAGTGTTATCCCCGCCGCAGCCGCGGCGAAGCGCATGACCCATCTGAATATAATACTGCGCATATTGACCCTCCGATATATAATTTCCTACATATGGATTATATAGTCCGTGACGCTTTGTGTCAATCCCGCGGTTGACTTATGCCTGCGAGCAGAACATTCGGGACAAGCCTGCAAAAGGCAGCGGCAAAAATGAAAAAAACTTCAATTTTTTCCTTGACAAAGGCAAGTCTCTTTGCTATAATCTCTCTTGCAATTGCGGATGTAGCTCATCCGGTAGAGCGCCACCTTGCCAAGGTGGAGGTAGCGAGTTCGAGCCTCGTCATCCGCTCCACAAACAGTCTTTGTCTTTGACGAAGGCTGTTTTTATTTTTATCAAAACCGCAGTGCAACAAGCAAAATAAAAAAGAAAAAGCACCTGCAAAAGCAAGCGCCTTTTCTGGAGCTACTGGCCGGACTCGAACCGGCGACCTGCTGATTACGAATCAGCTGCTCTACCAACTGAGCCACAGTAGCATAAAAATCAACAGCTCATATATTATAAGCGAGACTTCGCTTTTTTGCAAGGGCTTTTTTCAATTTTGTTGACCGCCGAAAAAATATTTTTGCGCCGCACGGCTGCCGCTCTTGCGTCTGACTTTATTCTGTGCTATAATATCCGCACATCCGCCCGTAGCGAAGCTGGATATCGCAGCAGATTCCGATTCTGAAGGCCGGGGGTTCGAATCCCTCCGGGCGGGCCAAGAAAAAGGACTTGCAAAAGCAAGTCCTTTTTTCAGTGAAATTCGTTTCTTACGAAACGAGTGAAATATCTTTGCTGTGAAATATGCCTGCGGTATATGAAGAAACTGATTTCATTCCATTCTTGCTTGCAAAAATATTTCACTTTGAATGCATCGAAATATTTGTTTCAAACACAGCTCCGGCTGCTGTCGCATTTAGATACAGAAAGCGGTTTTTTTGCCCCTAAGCTGTATGCAGATACTGCGAGTGGGCAAAAACGCTTAAAAGAGCAAAAAACAAACTCAATACCCTGTAACACCTAAGACAAAGGTCATAATCCGCGTTCTCAGCCGCGAATTATGACCTTCAACCTTTTTGCTCTTTGATCTGCGCTAAATGCGACAGCCGCCGGCTGTTTTATTTATTTCACAAAAGCCGAATATATCGTGTTTATCGTGCGCTCGTAGTCGCGCTCCGCAACGGCGATGACGATGTTTATCTCGCTCGAGCCCTGGTCTATCATCTTTATGTTGATGTTCTCCTTGGCGAGGCTCGAGAATATCGCGCCCGCAACGCCGCGTGTGGACTTCATCGAGCGTCCGACGACCGCGATGAGCGCGATGCCGTTTTCGACCGTCACGCTGTTCGCCGAAGTGACTTTCTTTATGTCGTAAACTATATCATCAGTCTCGTCGCCGAGGCTCGTGGTCTCGACAACGATGCTGAAGTTGTCGATTCCCGAGGGGATATGTTCGAAATTCACGCCGTGCTCCTCGAGCACCTCAAGCATTTTGCGCACCGCTCCGCACTCGTCGTGGATGCGGTATTTTTCAATGTTTATCGAGGAAAAGCCCTTTCGTCCCGCTATGCCGGTGACGGTGTTCTCGGCGGGCTCGTCGGTGTCGGCAAGAATAAGCGTGCCTGCGTCCTCCGGTGAGTTGGTGTTCTTTATCCTGATAGGGATTTTTTTCTGCATGACGGGGAAGATCGCGTCCTCATGGATAACGGTAGCTCCCATATACGAAAGCTCGCGCAGCTCCCTGTATGTGACGGTCTTCATGACCTGCGGCTCATCGACAACATGCGGGTCGGCAAAGAGGAAGCCTGAGACATCCGTCCAGTTCTCATAGAGATCGGCGTCGGACGCCGCCGCGACAATTGAGCCGGTTATATCCGAGCCGCCGCGTGAAAACGTGCGGATAGTGTCGTTGGGCATCGAGCCGTAGAAGCCGGGAATGACTGCGTACTCGGTATAGCTCAGGCGCTCGCGCAGCACGGGCATGGTGCGCTTTGCGTCATATTTGCCGCTCTCGTCGAAGAATATGACATCGGCAGCGTCGATAAATGCGAAGCCGAGCAGCTTTGCGACTATCTTGCCATTGAGATATTCGCCTCTCGACGCGGCATAGTCGCGTCCGGCGCGACCGATAAAATTGAGCCGTATATGCTCAAAATCCTCTTCGAGCGACATATCAAGCCCGAGTCCGGAAATTATATCATTGTATCGGTTCTTTATCTTCTGAAATATCTCTGTGAAATCGCCGCCCCTCGACGCGGAATCGTAACAGGCGTAAAACATATCGGTGACTTTTGTGTCTCCGCTGAAGCGCTTACCGGGCGCAGACGGCACGACATAGCGGCGGTCGGGATCGGATCGGATTATATCGGCGACCTTGAGAAACTGTTTCGCCTCCGCGAGCGACGTTCCGCCGAACTTGACGACTTTTGTCATAAGGCTCTCCCCTTTTTGAACTGAAGATACTTTATTATACTGAATCGCCGCCAAATTGTTACTCTCTAAAAGAAAAATAATCGCATCCGTGCCGATTTTGGAACAAAAGACAAAAAAAGACGGGCTTTGCCCGCATTTATCTGCCATTTTGAGGTCAGTTCCCGCGTTTCAATGAATAGGATATAGACACCCGTGCAAATTACAAATCCATAACAGAGTGTAACAGTAGGTTACAAATTTCGCGTGCTTATTGCAAAGTTCGGCTTTTTGTATTATAATTATGTCTGTTCGTGAGTTTCTTGCGGAAAGGAAAAGCAATATGAAAATTTTATTTCGTCGTCTTGCAGCTCTGATTTGCGCTGTGATCTTCGTGTTCGGCGTGGCAGGCTGCACAGTCAAGAGTAATGAACAAAAAAAAGAGCTGAGTCTCAAGTTTCAGCACACCGCTCAGGACAGAGAGGTCGGCGAAACTCAGTCGATGATAACATATGAAAGCCACTATGCCTACGGCATTCACTATCCGTCGATAGGCGTTGACGCGATAGATAAGCAGATAAAGGCTGCTGCGCAGGAGATAGCCGACGGGTTTGTTAAAGAAGTGCCGAACTCGAAGCCCAAGGGCGATCTGCCGACGCTGAGCGCCGACTATAAGAGCTATCTTGTGACGGACAACGGCACAAACAAATATGTCAGCGTTGTTTTTGAGATAAAAATCGACATACCGGACAAAAGCGTCAAAACCGACACGATAAAAACTCTCGTGTTCGACATTCCCTCCAGCAAGCTGCTGAGCGCGGACGACTTTTTCTCGGACGGTTATGAGAAGCTTGCAAGCACGAGGGTGATATCGTATTTCACCGCCAACCGTCTGTTCAGCGATGGCGTTGGCGCGGATAAATTCAAGCAGAACACTTCGGCAGACAAGAATAACTTCACAAAATTCTCGATAAGCTCCGACAGCTTAACTTTCTATTTTGATTCGGGCGTTCTCTTTGATGAGGATAAGGGCTGCGTTGAGGCGGTCTTTACACCGAGCGACATAAAGAGCATATTCTCGACGGAGGCGGCAAAGGTTCTGCTCGGCGCGGACGCGGTTGCCGAGAGCAGCACTCAGAGCACCGCCGCGAAGGACTCGACTCAAAGCAGCAAGCCGAATCTTCCCGCGGGAGTCAAATATATAGCGTTCACCTTTGACGACGGTCCGAGCAAGAACGCGACCAACCGCATTCTCGACACGCTCGAGAAATACAACGGCAAGGCGACATTCTTCGTTCTCGGCACTCGCGTCGGGAGCTACTCGGCGGAGGTCAAGCGAGCCTACTCAATGGGATGCGAGATAGGCAGCCATTCATGGAGCCACGCGAATCTCAGAAAGATAAGCGCACAGGAGCGCAAGCAGGAGATAAACAAGACGAACGCCATTGTCAAAGAGGTCATCGGGGTTGAGCCGACTCTGTTCAGAGTCCCCTACGGCGACTACAAGGGCATACAGGAGGATTTCGACCTTCCGCTCATCCAGTGGAGCATTGATACCGAGGACTGGAAATACAAGGACAAGCAGGGCTCCGGCAGAACCGAGGCTCAGCGGAATGCGGATATGCAGAAGATAATCTCCTCCGTCGTCGATCACGCGACAGGCGGCGAGATAGTCCTCATGCACGACCTTTACGATATGACCGCCGACGCATTCGAGAAGATAGCCGCAGAGCTTCACGCCGAGGGCTTTGAGTTTGTCACCGTCCACGAGCTCTACAGCATCTACGGCAAGACGCTCGAGCCCGGAAAAGTCTACTTCTCCCCCAAACAGTAAAAATTCAGAGGGCTGTCGCATTTAGCGCAGAGCAAAGAGAAAAAAGTTGAAGGTCATAATTTGCGGCTGATAACTCAGATTATGACCTTTATTTTATTTGATTTTCTATTTATTTTTTTGCTCTTTTAAGCGTTTTTTGTCGGGCAGGTGGATGAATCAGGCATTAGGAATCGGGCTTTGAGAATTATAAAGAAGTATGCGGCAAATTCCGATTCATCTCTCATACAGTAATACAGTAAAAAACAAACTCGGGCACAGCCGATATCGCCGTGTCCGAGCTTTTGATTATTTATTTCTTTCTCTTCTTTCCGGCTATCGGCAGCATTGCCGCGCCGGCGAGAAGGGTCACAGCCGAGACCGCTATCGGCGCTCCGGTCTGCGGAGTCAGCGGAGTTTTGCCGCTGCCGTCTGCCGTGTCACCGGAGGTATTTTTCTTGCCGGAGAGGAACACATAGTTGTCGTATTCGCTGTCGTCCATCGCCGTGAAGGTAAATGTGCGGCTCTTGACGAACGGTATCTGCCCGTTCTTGAGCGAATAGACGACCGTCACGGTGAACGGCTCTGTGCTCTTCGGCAGGGAGTGCTTTTTAAGCTCTATCTCGCAGCTCTCGCCGACCTTGAGAACGGTACCGTTTTTCGCCGAGAGGTCAACATCAATGCCGTCCGCCTTGACGCTGATTATCTCGGTATCGTACTGCTCCGAGAGGCTTTCAACGGTCAGCGCGGCGTCCTTCGAGGTGTGGAAGCCCGACGGGGACTTGTCAAACCTGACATAGAGTCCGTTCGCGGGATTCTGACCGAGGTCGAACTGCGGGAACTCGGGGTCGGAATAGATATCCGTTATCCTGTCGGTGAAGAAGAATGTCAGATAGAAATTCCTCGTGTATCTGTCCCACGGGCACATTCCGTGGAACTGACCGTTGACGAACCAGGTGTTCTCGGGCAGATATGCGCAGCTCGCATCTATATCGCGCTCTGGCGAGATATGCCAGTGGGTCGGGTCGTCACAGACCGTGTTCTGCTTTTGGTAATCCGCCGCGAACATCTCGCCGAACGGCGCACAGTATGCGCCGGAGGACGAGTGAACATCAATCACATAGTCCGAGTTGACGCCGGTGCTCGTGCCGATATCGTGCTCGGTGTTTGCGATTATCGCTATCTTTGTGCCGGCAGCCTGAGCGCGCTTCAAGCCCTCGCTCATGTGAGCCATGGCGTTATAATGCATCTCGTCGCTCTTGGCTATCAGCTCGGCATTCTCGACGGGGTCAAGATACTGCGCCTTCAGCTCCTCATATTTATCGAGCGGAACGAAATCCCAGACACTGCCGAAATTTATAACGATATCAAGAAGATACTGATGAACAAGGTCGTTGAACGCCTGATTGAGACGGTCAAAGCCGAACGCCTCGACGAGCCACTCATATTCATATTCCTTGCGGAAGCCTATCTCGACATATTCTATGAGCGTGGCAATATCAAAATGGATGTTGCCCTCGAACAGGTCAACGACGAGCTGAGTGCCGCCTATCGCGGGGGCGTCCATTATTGCCCGGTCAACATCGCCCTTCGTGCCGTAATAATAGAGATACGTCGCAGTCAGCTGACCGCCGTGACTGAGTCCGTAGAGATTGACCTTCTTACTTCCGGTAAGCTCCTTCACTTCCTGAATGAATTCGTCGAGCTTGGCGGCGTTTTCAACCTGCCCCATGCGCCAATCCTCGGTAAATGTAAAGTGGTTCTCCGCACCGATGCGCTCGATGAGGTCGGCGGAGATCTCTTTTTCGGCTATGTAGTTGTCCTCGCCGTTCGCCTTGAGCACGGAGGCGCGGGTATTCGCCGCGCCCTCCGGATAGACGGAGAGATTATATTTCGATGTGCCGTCCGGATTGCAGCGCAGCGGCTCGAGCAGCTCGAGTCCCGCTTCGCCGACTGCCTTGACGAGCCTGTCGTAATCGCCGAACGCCGCGCCGGCAAGACCGCCCGCGAGCTCGGGGATACGGGCTATGACTATCTTTTTCAGGTCGTCCATATTGATGCCCCAGACCTGATGCTCGTCCTCGCCGCCGAGGTCATAAAACAGCGCGGGACCAGAATAGCCCTGAACAAGAATTATAGGCGTAACGCCGTCCTGAGCAAATGCCGACATCGGCAGGATACACAGAAGCATAACGATGCAGAGAAGTGCTGATATTATTCTTTTCATGCTTTTTTCTCCTTTGTGACTTTCGCGAGGAAGATAAGCGGCACGATAATGAACACCGCGATTATCGCGGAGACGAGGAATATCGTCGGAATGGGGACGAGGGTGCTCTCGCCGTATTCGTTGAGCATGGTGCCAAGCTCGTATCTTCCGGAGAACTTTGAAATAGTCCAGCTGCCGACCTTCGGGCCTATCACCATAGGCAGGGTGACGGTGAACAGAAGTCTGACTCCCTGGAACTGACCGACCTTATCCTCCGGCGTATAGTCGCGCACGGTGGCGTTGAGGATTATCATCAGCAGACCGTAGCCGAGAATCATGACGAGCGCAAAGAGCGCGAAGGTGAGAAGCGTCTTCGCAAAAAAGACGGCGGTAAGTCCCGCGACAAAGAGAAGCACTGCAGGGAACACGAATATCCTCTTGCCTACCTTGTCGAGGAGCTTGCCGAGCAGCACGGTGGCGACGACAAGACCGACAACAGCCGCCGCGCCGCCGATGATTATGGGCGTGGTTATTTGGAAGGTGTTGAGGTCAAACTTGAGATAGTGCTGAACATAGATGAAAATGTATGGCATAAATACCTGAACCGCAGTGTTGAAGATGCACGCGGACGCGAGGCAGAGATAGAGCGCCGCGTTGCTCTTTATGACAGACGGATGAAAGCCGTAGATAAGATCGCTGAAATAGTTTGTGCTCTGTTTTACACCCTTGCGCGGATCCTTGACAGAAAACAGACCGATGATTCCGCATATTGTCACGAGCGCACCGAGGAACATAAAGCACGCGGGATAGCCCGCCGCCTCAACGCCGACGCCGAAAGCGACGGTGACTATGACGGTTGCGAACACGGGCAGGAGCGCCAAAACCGCTTCGGCAGTGCCGCGGTTTTCGGGCACGGTGACATCGGTGACCCACGCGTTGAACGCGGCGTCGTTCGAGGTCGAGCCGAAGAAGGTCATCACGCAGTCCATGATGATGACAACGCTGACCGTTGCGGCAACGACCTTGGCGGTGTCGGAGATATTGAAGAGCTTTCCGATATTCTCGCGAGAGATAAAGGCAAACACGGCGACGGAGAAGCCCCAGATTATGTAGCCGCCGCTAATAAATATTTTACGGCGGTCGAGCTTGTCGCTGAGAGTGCCCATAATAAATGTAGTCACAACTGCGGCTACCGCAGACGCGGCGACCATTTTTGCTATATCGTCGGCAGTGCCGCCGATGTAGTTGAACAGGAAGGTGTTGAAGTAGACGTTCTCAACAGCCCATGCGACCTGTCCGATGAAGCCGAACAGGATGATGTTGAAGAGAATCCGTCCTCCGAGCTTTTTATTTTCCAATTGTATGTCCTCCGTTCCGGGGCGGATTGCCGCACCCGATTTATTTCACAGGATATAATACCAAATTGCGGACGGATAATCAATATATTTTTGTATATCTTTGTCAAATCGTTTTATCTTCGGAGAACTTTACTTTTGAAGTCCGGAATCTCCGTCATCCACACCGCGCAGGACTGTCCGTAATACGGAAAGACAAAAAACGCGGGCAGAATGAGCACGCAGCTGAGAAACCAGAGAATAAATCCCGCCTTGAATCGGGCGAACGCACGGCAATGTCCGCGCATAAGCTCGCAGCTTCGGCGCAGAGCCTGTCTTATCCGGACATTCGGGTCGGCTGCCAAAATGTACTCTGCCGCAGACCATGCCTGCCGCGCAGCGGAGCAGAATAAGCAGCCCGAAAAGAGCATGAGTATGCTGCCCGTAAAAACGGCGGCTGTCGTTAAAATACCGACGGCGGAGGAGAGAAGCATATATACTCCGCCCGCCGCGAGCGCCGCACCGGGCAGGAGAAAAAATATCCGCAAAATGAGATTCAGCGCCGCGAGCGCGATGTGCAGGCGCAGCGCGGAAAAGGCGCGTCTGCCGCGAAACGCTGCGGTACATTCGACCGCTCGAGGCTTTCTGCCCAGCGCACCGAGCAAAAAATACCGCTTCATCCCCTGTCTCAGCGGCGCAATCAATGCCGAAACGGCGAGTGTCAACAGCAGACACGCCGCCGCATTGACTGCGGGGACAAGCAGCTTTGACACGGAGGATAGCTCAGCGGTCACCTCGGAGGCGTTGAGCAGAAGCCGCGCTCCGGCGGTCATGAATCCACCGGCGACAGCCGCCGCCGCGAGGCAGCCGAACATAACCGCTCCGCTCGCTCCCGAATCCGTCTGCGCCGCCCTGCCGCACACTCTTATCTGTGAATCCTTCATTTTTGTCACCGCCCGTTTTTTTAAGTATATTGTTTCCCTGATTTTTCCGTAAAATCCCTCCGAACAGTAAAAAACAAAAAGAAATTTCATTTTACTTTTAAACTTCTGTGATTTATACTGTATACAGTATGAGCAGAAAGAAAACGGAGGTTGAGATGAAGATAACGAGAAAAAACAGCTCCACGCTTTGCGTTGACATTCACGGCATGCGCGAGCGCGAAGCAAAATTCCGCCTTGAGTCGCTCATTGAAAACGGCTCGTCGGAAATAACGCGCCTCGAGATAGTCCACGGCTTCAACGGCGGCACGGTTCTGCAGTCCCTTGTTCGAAGCGGGCTCGAATCAAAAAGAATAAAGGAGATACGCCCGGGATACAACTCCGGACAGACAATAATAATTCTCAAGCAGGGGGAAAAAAGATGAAAAAGAAAACGAAAATACTTATCTGTGTGCTCTGCGCCGTCGCAATAGCCGGCGTTGCGTGCGGACTGTTCGCGAAATTCCGCACGAAGAAGATTCAGCCGAAAGAGACCGTCTCGATAAACAGCATTGACGGAATAAACATAGACGAGATAACCCTCACGGCGCACAGGGGTCTGAGTGCAATCGAGCCGGAGAACACCCTCCCCGCTTTCAAGACGGCGTGCGAAACGAAATACAACTATGTCGAGTTCGATATCGAGCCGACCTCCGACGGCAAGTGGATAGTCATGCACGACGACGATCTCAAGCGCACGACGAACGGACACGGCAAGATAACCGAATACACCCTCGCCGAAGTGCGCGCCCTGAAAATCGACAACGGCGCAAACATAGAAAACTACACCGACTTAAAGCTCCCCACCTTCGAGGAGACGATGGCTCTGCTCGACGAATACTATCCCGATGTAAAGCCCATGATAGAAGTAAAGAGCATAGGAAAGGACAACCTCGACTCGCTCGTTGAGTTCTTCAAAGACTACGCCGCCGAGGGCAAGAGCACGATAGTTATCTCGTTCGACCGTGACATCATCGATACATTATATAAGGAGTGTCCGGAGCAGACCTACTGGCTGCTGACAAGCGAGCTGTCGGACGACGCTCTTGAGTTTTGCAAAAGCCACGGGAATATGCGCGCAGCGTTCAACGGCAACAACACAAAGAATACCGACAGCGTGATAAACGCCGCAATAAATGCGGACATCCCGCTCGCCGCATGGACAATAGACGACCCCGACACCATGAAGCACCTATATTCCCTCGGTATCAGATATTTTACAACAAATTGTATCACTCCTTAAAAATTTTCAGAAAAGTGTTGACAAACGGGGAAAGTATGATATACTAATAAAAGTAATCATTACTGATTATGAATTGAGAGGAAGCAATATGAGATATTCGTCACAGCGTGATACGGTTCTGAGGGTCGTCAAAGCGGCTCGCGATCACCCGACTGCGGACACTATTTATTCGCGTGTGCGCACCGAGCTGCCGAAGATAAGCCTCGGCACGGTCTACCGCAACCTGAGTCTGCTCAGCGATATGGGGCTGATAACGACGCTCGAGACGCTCGACAAGAGCATCCACTATGACGGCAACACCGACTCTCACAGCCACTTCATCTGCGAGCGATGCTCGAAGATAATCGATCTCGGAGTCGAACGCGGACTGCCCGAAGATATTTCCGAGCTCGGGCTGCTCGTGCGGCACAGGAAAATCATCTATTACGGACTCTGTCCCGACTGTCAGCAAACCACGGCGAAGGATAACAACGCCGGAGTTTTACAATAAAAATTTTAAAAAAGAGTAAAGGAGAAATCATTATGAAATTCGTATGTCCCGTTTGCGGTTATGTTTATGAAGGCGATTCCGTTCCCGAGGACTTCAAGTGCCCCCTCTGCGGCGCCGCAGGAGAGAAGTTCATCAAGCAGGAGGAGAACATGACATGGGCCTCCGAGCATGTTGTCGGCGTTGCCAAGGATGTCGATCCCGAAATACTCCAGGGTCTGAGAGACAACTTCGCGGGCGAGTGCAGCGAGGTCGGCATGTATCTTGCCATGGCGAGAGTCGCCCACAGAGAGGGCTATCCCGAGATCGGTCTCTACTGGGAAAAGGCAGCCTACGAGGAGGCTGAGCACGCCGCCAAATTCGCCGAGCTTCTCGGCGAGGTCGTGACCGACTCGACGAAGAAGAACCTTGAGATGAGGGTTGAAGCCGAGAACGGCGCTACCCTCGGCAAGACCGAGCTTGCAAAGCTCGCAAAGGAAAAGGGTCTCGACGCCATCCACGACACAGTCCACGAGATGGCTCGCGACGAGGCGAGACACGGCAGGGCATTTGCGGGTCTGCTCAAGAGATACTTTGGGGAGTAAAAGTCCACAATTATAAAGATAAAATGATGCTTTGGCTTTTGTCGAAGCATCATTTTATCTTTCTGCCTCCATCGGCTTGAAAATCAGTATCAACTATAGTAAAATGGATATTGTACTAACAAAATAATATTGCGGAGGTACAAGATGAGAGAATTTACGGCTGTCAGCTTGTTCTGCGGTGCAGGCGGTCTCGACATGGGATTTGACCAGGCAGGATTCAGAACAATCTGGGCAAATGATTTTGATGCAGATGCCTGTAAAACTCATCAGAATTGGAGCAAAGCAACTGTGATTTGCTGTGATATTTCTAAAGTTGACTACTCAACTATACCCATTTCTGATGTGGTGTTGGGCGGATTTCCCTGTCAAGGGTTTAGTTTGAGCGGACCAAGGAAGCTTGACGATTCAAGAAACGCGCTTTATAAACACTATGTAAAACTTGTTGACCAAAATAAGCCGCTGGCATTTATCGGAGAAAATGTAAAAGGGCTATTGACAATGGGCAATGGTCAAATTATCGAGGCTATCGTTGCTGATTTTTCACAGTGTGGATATAATGTCTTTTACAAGTTAGTAAACGCTAAAAACTTTGGTGTTCCCCAAGACCGCGAAAGAGTAATTATTATAGGTTTTAGAAAAGATTTAGGTATCAAAAATTTTGAGCTACCTGACACAAATGGCAAAGCAATGACTCTCAAAGAAGCTATCGGCGATATGCCGGATGCAATTCCGGAAGATGTATGCAATGCCCCCTATTCATCAAGGTATATGTCTCGTAATCGCAAGAGAGGGTGGAACGATATAGCGTACACTGTCCCGGCAATGGCAAAGCAAGTTACACTGTGGCCGGGTTCTCCGGATATGCAAAAAATTAGCAAAGACCTTTGGAAGTTTGGCGACAACGGCATCACAAGACGGCTGAGTTGGAGAGAGGTTGCTGCTATTCAAACCTTTCCAAAAGATTTAAAATTCAGCGGAAATTTGACAAGTATTTATAAGCAAATCGGAAATGCCGTTCCCGTAAAATTAGCAAAATATATTGCCGAATACATTAAACCTTACTTAGAGCAAGTAATCCAATAAAGGCGGTGAATCAATGGCTTTGTCAAACACAGAAAACGGAAAAGCATACGAATATGCTTGCCTGACGGCACTGAAAAAACACTTGTCCCAAGAATCAAATAGAACGGTGACTATCGTCACTTCAGGTGCATATGAAACAGCGCGAGCTGCGTTTGAAAAGGCTGAACAGGAGGGCGTTTCTGAAAACCTTGTGCTCGCAGCAAATGCGGCTGCAAGAGTAGTTTTTCGGCTTGAGCCGCAACTTCAATATGGCAACGGTGAATTAACATTGACTATTCAAGCCGATGCGCAGGGCATCGCAGGAGACGTAAGAGATGTTGTTTGCATTCGCGAAGAAAGCGGATGGGAGATTGGCATTTCTTGCAAACATAACCACCATGCGGTAAAGCACAGCAGATTGTCTGCAACCATAGATTTTGGCGCTGAATGGTTAGGCATCCCGTGTTCGGCGGAATACTTTAAAACAGTTGTGCCGATTTTCAACGAATTAAAGGAGCTTCGGGAGGCGGCAGTTTCCGAAGG
Source organism: bacterium (assembly GCA_963620555.1). Classification (GTDB taxonomy): domain Bacteria; phylum Bacillota; class Clostridia; order Oscillospirales; family Acutalibacteraceae; genus CAG-177. Next base: position 95,635 of record CAVFAN010000003.1, on the reverse strand, counting down.
TCGCCCTTTGCCATTATGGAGTGATATACCCAACAAAGCAGAACGGTATTACATACCGGTTCTGAATGCATTTTTATCAGAGATGCGTAATTTGGCGAACCGCAATCCAGACATTCCGAGGCAACTAATAGATTATATGCTTGGTCGCTACGACTTCTACAAAGTAATTACCGATGATCGCAAGCGGACAACAAGGGTCGAAGCAATAAATATGGCAGGAACTTTAAACAAGCCTGCAAATGGACACCGTTCTATTGTTGATGTTGCAAAGCTAAAATTACCGACCCGTTTTTATCACATGGGCATGGTTCCCGGCTCTGATAATAAGGTGGAAATTGTTTGTGATGAGGGCTGGGCATTAACTATGAGAATTCACAATGCATCAAGCAAAATTGAGCCGTCTCTGAAATTTGATGTGCAGTTAGTTTCTTTACCATCGTCTATTCATGCGCAGGTAGAACCATGGTAAACAGAAAAACCGGCGTATAAAGCTCCGCCGCCAATCCGGACATGTTCACGGCATACATCAACCGATGTACGCCGTGATGTTTTTATATGTTCTTATCGTGGCTCGAAAGCAACAATGCGATATTCATCGGTCAGCTCTCCGTCTCGATTTCCCTCTCTTCGCCGATATTTTGCAGGCAGCTGTATTCGCTGGAAAAAACCGCACGACCGTCGAACTGCCGCTCGGTCGTCGTGCGGCTCATCACGAGCATATCGCGCAGCTCGTTTGACGCTTTGCAGAAATGCTCCTTGAGTGCGATGAGATCGGAGAGGCTGTCGCCCGTCGCGTCTGCGGGCGCGAATATATATTTTCGCTCGGCTCTTATGCCTATCGGGAGCTTTTCGCCGCCGAGGGTCAGAAAGCTGTCCTGCGTGAAATCCGGCTCTATCCGCGCACCGAGTGGTATTTTGAGTGAAAAGAACAGCAGAGTGTAGCGCGACTTGACATCGCTTATCTTTCTTGACGGTATACTATGAGAAGAGGTCGAAAAAGTGTGCCTTGTCAGCGCGGTGATATACCCCGCGGCGTGGCGCATACTCATGCCGCCGTCGCGGTTTTCGACAATTCCGCTGATTATCGTGTCGCCCTTTAAAACGGCGGCGTTTTGCTCCTGCATCGCCGTGCCGCTGAAAATTTCGAGAGTCTGTATATGCCCGTCCGCCGCAGCGACTATATCGCACGGCGAGTCGTTTTTTTTGACGCTCTTGCCGACTCCCTCGCGCACATCGACATTGACCGAACAGCCGGCTATGTTGACCGACAGCCACGAGATTTCCGGCAGAGCGGACATAGCATCTTCGGCGACGGTGTGCGTGTCGAGCTGTTTTTTTCTCATTCCCGGATATACGCCGAGGCTCTCTACCGTCTCTCTTATATCTTCCTCGGACACTGTCTCGCAGCCCGTCACGTTGACCGTCCATATCCGACCGGAGAGTGCCGCAGTTATCAGCACAAAGCACACCGCACCGACCGCAAGCCCCGCATGGACACGGTTTTTTGACAGCAGAAAAGGCAGCCCGCACTTTTTGACTGTTTTCATTTGCATACCCGCTCTTTTGGCGCAGGGGCGCATCATGCGGTAGCCCTCGGGCGTCGTGCGGGCAAACACAATGCCTTTTGTGCAGCAGACATCCCAATACGGAATATTGCCGCGTGAACAGAGGTTCAAAAAGCGTTCCGGAAAGCCCCCGCTCGCCCTCATACAGACATAGCCGCGCAGAAAATTAAATATATCGGAAATATTCCCGCCCCCTATTTGACAAATTCCATGCTCGATATCTCTCCGTGTATGACCGCCTGACCGAGGTCAAAAACATCTATGCTCAGCCCTTTTCCGAGAAAAATTATCTCCTCTTTGCCGGTGCTCAGGCGTATCCGCCCTCCGTCATATTCGAGCACGCCGTAGAGTCCGTCTATGCTCGCCTCGCCCCTGCCGAAAAATTCGACATGCACCTGCGAATATTTACTCGATGAATCGAGCGCGTTTATCTTTTTTATCACATCCGCCGCCGAGCGTATTCTCCCGCTCTCTCTGCGTTTTGGCATGCGCATCCCTCTTTTCCCAAATAATGTATGCTCCCCCGGCAATAAAAAGAACGGCGGGTGAATATCAATATGACGGAGGGTGATGACATGAGAGAGTATTTGAAAAAGGCTATGCGCCGTCTGCCGCTTTTGGCGGCGACCTTATCGGCTGCTGCACTCATTGTCGCCATGCCGTCGGTCAGCGCGGCGGGAGTAAAAAAGGGGCTGATTATATGCGTCTCGAGTGCAGTGCCGTCGCTCTATCCGTTCTGCGTGCTCTCCGCTTTTTTTGTGCGCTCGGGGCTGTGCGGCTATCTCGGAAAATTTCTCGAAAAGCCCGTGCGGATTCTTTTCGCCCTGCCCGGGAGCGCGGGCGCGGCGGCGTGCATGAGCTTTGTCGCGGGCTACCCAGTCGGCGCGGAAATGACAGCCGCGCTCTTTTCCGACGGGAGCATTTCGCGCAGTGACGCACAGAGAATGACCCTGTTCTGCGTCAACGCGGGTCCCGCGTTCGTTATAGGCGGGGTTGGCGCGGGGATGCTCGGAAGCGTTCGGGCGGGAGTCCTGATTTTCGCGTCGCTCACTCTCGCAAGTCTCACGCTCGGCATACTGACGCGGTTCGTCCCTCACGGCGATACGGGCGAGTACGCCGCTCCGACCGTTTCCGGCTTGCCGCTCTCCCGTGCGCTGACCGAGGCGGTCGCTGAGGGGACGAAAAACATAATCTCAATATGCGCGTGGATAGTTATGTTCGCCTGCGCCGTCCAATATATCACGCTGCTGCGCCTGCCCGACTGGGCAAGCTTGCTTCTCGGCTGTACGCTCGAAGTCACAGGCGGGTGCGCCTCGGCCGTCGGGGTATTCAATATACCCGCCATAGCGGCGGTGCTCGGCTGGGGAGGGGTGAGCGTCCACTGCCAGATAATGCGGCACATAAAGACTTGCGGAACGCCGCTGCCCTATTTTCTCTGTGCGCGCCTCGTCTGCGCCGCTCTCGCCGCACTGTTCTGCGAGGGGCTGCTTCGCGTGTTCCCGTGTCCCGTAAGCACCGTTTCGTTGGGCTCGGTCGGCACCGTGCAGATGTTTTCATTTTCCGCGCCCGCCGCGTTTGCGATGCTTTTAAGCGGCGCGATGCTGATATTGGAGCTTGATACAAGCGAAAAAAAGTGTTAGAATAAAACAAAAAAGAGTTTGGGATGAGATATTTTGAAAAGAAAGCTGCTCAACAAAAAGAGCATACCGCCAGCGTGCGAATACTGCTCCAAAGGCAGCGGCGCTCCGGACGGCAAGACCGTGCTGTGCCCAAAAAAGGGCGTCATGCAGAAGACCTCAAGCTGTTCCGCGTTCCGCTACGACCCGCTCAAACGCAAGCCGAAGCAGCCCGTTGAGCTGCCGCAGTTTGACGCGAGCGACTTTGAACTTTAATCAAGCCGTTTTTTGTCCGCCGCTTATTGATTTAACGGCGGGAATAATGTAAAATAATAGCATCATTAAACAAAGGGTGATAGAAATGTCAATCAAGCACATGTACTACAGGCTTTATCAGGGCGTTTTCAGGGTCGCCGTCAATTTCCTTGACTGGACTCCGCCCAAGATAATCTCCGGTCCCGGCTCCGTCAAGAAGCTGCCGCAGGTCATCAAGGAGAAGGGTCTGTCGAAGATGATGATCGTCACCGACAAGGGTCTGACCGGACTCAATCTGCTCGACGGGCTCTATGAGGGTCTCAAGGCGGACGGTATCGATTATGTCGTCTATGATAAGACTCAGCCGAACCCCTCGATAGACAATATCGAAGAAGTCCGCAGGCTCTATCTTGACAGCGGCTGCCAGGGCTTCATCGCTTTCGGCGGCGGTTCTCCGATGGACTGCGCCAAGGCTGCGGCCGCAAGAGTCGTATGCCCCAACAAGACCGTTCAGAAGATGCGCGGTCAGCTCAAGATTCGCAAGAAGCTGCCCCCGTTCTTCGCAGTTCCCACCACCGCCGGCACCGGCTCCGAGACCACTCTCGCCGCCGTTGTGACCGACACAAAAACCCACGAGAAGTATGCGCTCAACGATCCCGTGCTCCGTCCGAAATACGCAGTCCTCGATCCCGAGCTTACCGTCGGTCTTCCGCCCCACATCACTTCGACCACCGGTATGGACGCACTGACCCACGCGGTTGAAGCTTACATAGGTCACTCCAACACCAAGGACACCTCCGAGAAGGCTGAAGCCGCCACCAAGCTCATCTTCGAGAACCTTGAAGAAGCGTACAAAAACGGTAAGGATATCCACGCAAGAGAGCAGATGCTCCTCGCCTCGCACTATGCGGGCATCGCGTTCACGAGAGCTTATGTCGGCAACGTACACGCCATAGCCCATAACCTCGGCGGATTCTACGGCGTGCCGCACGGACTTGCAAACGCCATCATCCTGCCCTATGTCCTCGACTTCTACGGCGAGACGGCATATGAACGCCTTGCAAGGCTCTGCGAATGCGCAGGCGTCGCGAAGGACGGTCAGTCCGACGGGCAGAAGGCTCTCGACTTCATTCAGGCTATCAGAGACATGAACGCCAGAATGAACATCCCCGACAAGATCGATAAAATACAGGAGAAGGATATCGAAACCATCGCAAAGCGCGCATGCAAAGAGGCAAATCCCCTCTACCCCGTGCCGAAAATCATGGATCTCGACGATTGCATAGCGATAATCCATCGCCTCATGCCGTAACAAAACGACACAGCGGGGCTGTCGCATTTAGCGCAGACCAAAAAGCAAAATACAAAGGTCATAATTCACGGATAATAACGCGGGTTATGACCTTTGTTTTATTTGCTTTTCTATTTATTTTTTGTTCTTTTAAGCATTTAAAGGCGGCAGCCCCGTTATGCAATATTAAAAAGGGCTGAACGCATTTGCTCAGCCCTTTATCTAACTCATTCGGTTTTGTCTTTATCTTTATCCTTTTCCTCTCGGCGCTCGGCGAACCAGCTGCCCTTCTCGCGCTTTGAGTCGTCCTCCGCGTCCTCTTTTTCCTCTTCGTCGGGGAGAATTTCGATTTTCACCTTGCCTATCCTCCTGTCCTCAACATTGAGAACGGTGAAGCGCAGGTTCTTGTATTCGACCACATTCATCTCGCCGTCCTGCGGGAGATAGCCGAGTCTGCTGATAATAAATCCGCCGACCGTGTCGTAATCGCCCTCGGGGAGAGAGACATGGAACACCTCGTCAAGCTCGTCGATATAGGTCACGCCGTCAACGGTGAAGGTGGTGTCGTCAATTTTTGAAATTTCTTCCTCTTCATCGTCGTATTCGTCCTGAATATTGCCGACTATCGATTCAAGCACATCTTCAAGCGTCACTATTCCCGCCGTGCCGCCGAACTCGTCAACGACTATCGCCATCTGCGTGTGCTTATCGTTCATCTGCTTGAACAGATCGCCGCAGGGCATCGATTCGGGAACGAAAACAGGCTCGCGGATAATATCGCGCAGAGTCACATCCTCGGGCAGGTCTGTGCCGATATATTTGAGCAAATCTTTGACATACGCTATGCCGACTATGTTGTCTGGGTCGTCGTCATAGACGGGGATTCTCGAATAGCCGTTGTCCATCGAGAGCGAGACTATTTCGCTCAGAGGATCGCTTATCTCCGCCGCAGTCATATCGGTGCGGTGGGTCATTATATCGCCGGCATCGAGGTCATCGAACTCGAAGATGTTGTTTATCATCTCTTTCTGCGAGTCCTCGATAACTCCCTTTTCTCCGCCGACATCGACCATCATGCGTATCTCCTCCTCGGTCACAGGCTCCTCCGAAGCGTTCGGATCGTAGCCCAGCAGACGGACGAGACCGTTGGTCGACAGGGAGAGTATTTTTACGAAAGGCTTGGTTATTTTCTTGAAGCCGAGCAGTATCCCGACGACCTTGAAGGATACCTTTTCGGGTGCCTGCATGGCTATTCTCTTGGGCGCAAGCTCGCCCAGGACAAGAGAGAAGTACGAGGTTATGAGCGTAATGACAACGACCGAGAAGCCGTTGATAACGCCTGCGGGTATTCCGCTCAGGACAGATATTTTCCCGATAGCTCCGGAGAGCATGTCAACGAAGGTCTGCGATGCGGATGCGGAGGTCAGGAAGCCTGCGAGGGTAACGCCGATCTGAATGGTTGAAAGAAATCCGCTCGAATCCGCAGTGAGCTTCAAAACCTGCTTTGCTTTTTTGTTGCCTTCCTCGGCCATTTTCGCTATCTTTGTGTCGTTGAGGGAGATTATCGCAATCTCGCTCATCGCAAAGAAAGCATTGAGAAAAATAAGTACGAACAGCAAAATTATCTGAAAAACAAGATTGCCAGGGTCGGGGTCATCCATAAATGGATTAGCTCCTTTCGATATAAATATTATTCACTGCCATACAGCGGCAATGTTAAGCTTTATTATACACACAAATATATTCTCTGTCAAATATTCAAATTCCGTCCCATGCAAAGCGGGAGCGCGTGAGAGTGTCCTGCACGGACACGAAGGGCAGGGAAAGACAAATTCAGTTGTTTTCGGCGAAAATCGCAGGAAATCGGAGCTTTTTTGTCCGTTCAAAGCCGAGGTCGGCTGTATATTGGGTATTATATTACATCATATAGGCTGAATATGTGAATTCTGACAAATTTCAGAAAGCTCGAAACGGATATTTTCTATTATTTTCGTTTATTTATCTGTTTACATTGAAGCTCAAAAATGTTACTATATTCGTGGTGTCATTTGACCAATGCCATACGTTCAAACGTTTATTAAAATAGGGAGGAACTATAGAATGGCAAGAATAGCAAAGAGCATGGACGGCAACAATGCTGCTGCATATGTGTCGTACGCGTTCACAGAGGTTGCCGGCATCTACCCGATAACCCCTTCGAGCCCCATGGCCGACTATGTTGATCAGTGGTCGGCAAAGGGCATGAAAAACATTTTCGGCACGACCGTCAAGGTCGCCGAAATGCAGTCCGAGGCAGGCGCCGCCGGAACCGTTCACGGTTCTCTGGCAGCAGGTGCTCTCACAACCACCTACACCGCTTCTCAGGGTCTGCTCCTTATGATCCCCAATATGTATAAGATCGCAGGCGAGCTGCTTCCCGCAGTTTTCCACGTGTCCGCAAGATGCGTCGCTTCTCACGCTCTTAACATCTTCGGCGATCACTCCGACGTCTACGCATGTCGTCAGACCGGTTTCGCAATGCTCGCGGAAACCAATCCGCAGGAGGTCATGGATCTCGGTGCTGTTGCGCACCTCGCCGCAATCAAGGGACGAGTTCCCTTCATCAACTTCTTCGACGGCTTCCGTACCTCTCACGAGATACAGAAGATCCAGGTCTGGGATTACGAGGATCTCAAGGAGATGTGCGACATGGACGCTGTTGAGGCGTTCAGAAAGCGCGCTCTCAACCCCGAGCGTCCCGTAATGCGCGGCTCTCACGAAAACGGCGATATCTTCTTCCAGCACCGTGAGGCGTGCAACCAGTATTATGACGCTATCCCCGGCATTGTCGAGGAGTATATGGACAAGGTCAACGCCAAGCTCGGCACTGACTACAAGCCCTTCAACTATTACGGCGCTCCCGACGCCGAGAGAGTAATAATCGCCATGGGCTCTATCTGCGACGTTGCAGAGGAGGTTATCGACTACCTCACCGCTCAGGGTGAAAAGGTCGGTCTCGTCAAGGTTCGCCTTTACAGACCCTTCTCCGCTGACAGACTTGTCGCAGCTATCCCCGCAACCGCCAAGAAGATCGCTGTTCTCGACAGAACGAAGGAGCCCGGCGCTCTCGGCGAGCCCCTCTATCTTGACGTTGTTACTGCTCTTGCTACAAAGGGCGTGACCGCAAAGATCTGCGGCGGTCGTTACGGCCTCGGTTCCAAGGACACTCCGCCTTCAAGCGTGTTCGCTGTCTATGACGAGCTCAAGAAGGACGAGCCCAAGAACCAGTTCACTATCGGCATCAACGATGATGTCACCCACCTGTCCCTCGAGGAGAAGGAAGCTCCCAACACCGCAGCTCCCGGCACCATCGAGTGCAAGTTCTGGGGTCTCGGCGGCGACGGCACAGTCGGCGCGAACAAGGACTCCATCAAAATTATCGGCGACCACACCGACAAGTACATTCAGGCTTACTTCCAGTATGACTCGAAGAAGACGGGCGGTATCACCATCTCCCACCTTCGTTTCGGCGACAACCCGATAAAGAGCCCCTACTATATCAACAAGGCTGACTTCGTTGCCTGCCACAACCCCTCTTATGTCGAGAAGGGCTACAAGATGGTCAACGATGTTAAGCCCGGCGGCGTTTTCCTCATCAACTGCCAGTGGGACGCTGATGAGCTCAGCGAGAAGATGCCCGCAGAGGCTAAGCGCTACATAGCCAAGAACAACATCCAGCTCTACACCGTCAACGCTATCGATATCGCAGCAAAGATAGGTCTGGGCAAACGCACCAACACCGTTCTTCAGTCCGCATTCTTCTCCCTTGCCAAGATTCTTCCCGAGGAAGAGGCTATCGGCTACATGAAGGAGAAGGCTCAGAAGTTCATGAAGAAGGGCAAAGAGATAGTCGAGATGAACGAGAAGGCTATCGACGCGGGCGCTACCGCATACGTCAAGATTGATGTTCCTGCGGACTGGGCTGACGCTGTTGACGCCTCCAAGGCTGTCAGCGAGAACGGCCCCGAGAAGCTTGTCAAGATGGTCGATTCTATCATGAGACCCGTCGGTCTTATGAACGGCGATTCTCTCCCTGTCTCCGTATTCGTTGACCACGCGGACGGCACATTCGAGCAGGGCGCATCCGCCTATGAGAAGCGCGGCGTCGCGGTCATGGTTCCCGAGTGGAACGCAGAGACCTGCGCACAGTGCAACCAGTGCTCCTTCGTCTGCCCGCACGCAACTATCCGCCCGTACCTTCTGACCGAAGAAGAGGCTGCCAACGCTCCTGAGGGCGCAGCTATCGTCGATAAGAAGGCAGGCAAGGGCAAGGGCGTTTACAAGTACTCCCTCGCTGTTTCTCCCCTCGACTGCATGGGCTGCGGCGTCTGCGTAGGCGTCTGCCCGACCAATTCGCTCAAGATGGTCTCCCGTGAGAGCCAGGATGCGAAGCAGTCCGTATTCGATTACATGGTCGCAAACGTCTCCGTCAAGGATGAGGTTGCAGACGGCACCGTTATCGGCAGCCAGTACAAGACTCCGCTGCTCGAGTTCTCCGGTTCCTGCGCAGGCTGCGCCGAGACCGCTTATGCCCGCCTGATAACCCAGCTGTTCGGCGACAAGATGTATATCTCCAACGCCACCGGCTGCTCGTCCATCTGGGGCGGCCCCGCTGCGACTTCCCCCTACACCACCAACAAGGCCGGCCACGGTCCCGCATGGGCTAACTCCCTGTTCGAGGACAACGCCGAGCACGGCTTCGGTATGCTCCTCGGTCAGAATGCTGTCCGCAACAGACTTATAGCAAAGGTCGAGGCTATCGCCGAGTCCGACAAGGCTTCCGATGAAATAAAGGCTGCCGCCAAGGCATTCCTTGACACGAAGGACGATGTTAAGGTAAACGGCGCTGCTGCCGATGCACTTGCCGACGCTATCAAGGATATCGACTGCGCAGACTGCAAGGATATCGTTGAGAACAAGGAGTTCCTCTCCAAGAAGAGCGTCTGGATCTTCGGCGGCGACGGCTGGGCATACGATATCGGTTTCGGCGGCGTTGATCACGTCCTTGCTTCCGGCGAGAACGTCAACATCATGGTCTTCGATACCGAGGTCTATTCCAACACCGGCGGACAGGCTTCCAAGGCATCTCAGATCGGTCAGGTCGCTCAGTTCGCGGCTGCCGGTAAGTCGATAGCCAAGAAGAGTCTTGCCGAGATAGCAATGAGCTACGGCTATGTCTATGTTGCTCAGATCGCTATGGGCGCTAACATGAACCAGACGATAAAGGCAATCGAAGAGGCTGAGGCTTATCCGGGTCCGTCCATAGTCATCGCCTACGCTCCCTGCGAGATGCACTCCATCAAGGGCGGCATGGTCAACTGCCAGAAGGAAATGAAGAGAGCTGTTGAGTGCGGCTACTGGAACATGTTCCGCTTCAACCCGATGCTCAAGGCAGAGGGCAAGAATCCCTTCACCATCGACAGCAAGCAGCCTGTCACCGAAGAGTATCGCAACTTTCTGCTCAACGAGGCTCGTTATTCCTCGCTGACCCGCTCGTTCCCCGAGCGCGCAGAGAAGCTGTTCAGCGAAGCTGAAGTCAAGAGCGTCGAGAGATATGAGCACCTGCTCAGACTCAAGGATCTCTATGCACCGAAGGCTGACTGATAAATAAACATAATACGGTTTTCCGCCGCGCTCCAAAAGAGTGCGGCGGTTTTTTGTTCAATTCGTCGGTTTATTTCTTTGCTCTGCTATGATATAATCTATACAATAATATATCCCCGTTTGAGAGGAGTAGGAATATGGAAAAAAATGTGGTTATTGTCGGGGCGAATCAGTCCGCGCTCGTGCTCGCGCGTCTGCTCGGTGAAAAGGGCTTCGATGTGCGCGTATATGAAAAGGAAGCGCGTGAGAATGTCGCCTACGACTGGCACGATGATATGCACCCGTCGGCTTTCGCGGCGGCGGACATTCCCCTGCCCGATGAACCGTTCTGGTTCCCGAAGGGCGATTGGAGCTTTGTCTCGCCCGACGAGAAGAGCATCACGCGAATCCATCAGGATCCGGAGCGCGTTGACTGGTCGATAGAGCGCAGGAGGTTCAACGATTATCTCTATTCCCGCGCCGAGGGCTATGCCGAGTTCCACTACAGCTCGGCGGCGAAGCGCGTTATCGTTGAGTCCGGACGCGTTGTCGGCATAGAGCTGGAGAGCGGCGAGAAAGTATATTCCGACCTCGTCGTTGACATTTCCGGCGCAACCTCCGTGTGCCGCAGGAGTCTGCCGGCAGAGTTTAAAATACAGCGTGAGACGGAAAAGGGCGATTTATTCCGCGCATGGCGCGCATTTGTGACCCGTGCGCCCGGCGTGCCCGACCCCGAATATACCAACAAGGCGTATCTGAAGCATCTCGGCGAGGCGGGCATCTCATGGTGCATCTGGGATCAGCCGTCCGACACCGTAAACCTGCTCGTTGGGCGCATAGATGAGCTCAGCGATTCGGAATTTGACCGCGCATATGCGGCGCTCAAAAAAGATAATCCGATAATCGGCGACACGGTCGTGCGCGGAGACAGAATGTGTACTATCCCCGTCAGGCGACCGATATCGAAGATGTTCGCGGACGGCTATGTTCTGCTCGGCGACAGCGCGTTTATGACAATCCCCATGCTCGGAAGCGGCATGGCGAGCGGCATAAGGGCGGCGAAGATACTCTCGGATGTGCTCGTTTCCGGCGGCGAAAAGCCGTTTTCGTCCCGCAATCTCTACCGCTATCAGCGGCAATTCATGCAGGAGATGGGCGCGAAATTCAGCGGTGTCGAGATGCTCAAAAACTGGCTGCTCAGCGCGCCGTCCGACAAAGTCTCGTTCCTGTTCAACAAAGGGCTTTTGAGCGAAGAGGATTTGAAGCGCAGCTGCGTGGGCGAGATAGTCAGGCTCACCCCGAAATCGATAGTTCAAAAGGGCGTGCGCGGCGCGACTCAGCTGCCTCTGCTCATGGCTCTGTGCGGACTGCTGATGAAAATCGACATTCAGATACGCACGGCTAAAAATATGCCTGCCGAATACTCGCCCGATTCCTTTGCCGCATGGCAGAAGAAATACTCCAAGGCGTTCGGCAGGGAGATATAAAGCGGGTAATTATTTTGGATAAGGCAAAAAAGAAAAGAATAATCGTATATATATCGACGATAATCCTGTCCGTGCTCTATCTGCTCGTGGCGTATAAAATTGCGATAGGCGACGGAGTTTTCGGCGACAAGGAGGACGTTGTCTCCGTGCGCGCAGAGGTGCTGCGCATCACGGACGAAAAGGAGACTGTCAGCGAAGAGGAGAGCGGCGGAACAATCAGCATGGAATATATCTTCTTCGAGGCGAAAGCTACCTCCGGCAAGGTGCGCGGCAAAACGCTCTACGCCGTTCAGGAGAGGGATATTCTCTACGGTCTGCCCCAGCCCGAGGTCGAGGTCGGCGACAAGGTAATTCTCGTCTATGACCCGAACGACGACGGCACGGCGGACTACTACCTTTCAGACTTCTCGCGCATAACTCCGCTCGTTATGCTCTGCGCCTTTTTCTTCCTGCTGATACTGATTTTCGGGCGCAAAAAGGGACTCGATACGATAATATCGCTCGTATTCACCTGCCTCGCCGTGTTCATCAACCTCATTCCGGCGATACTCAACGGACAGAATATCTACATTTGGTCGATAATCACCTGCGTCTATATCACGGTCATGACGCTCGTGCTCATTGAGGGGCTGAATGTCAAGTGCTTCGCTGCGGGAGTCGGATGCGTGGGCGGCGTGCTCGTCGCGGGTGCGCTTGAGCTGCTGCTGCGCAATCAGATAAAGATGACGGGCGTACTCGACTCGGAGTGGCTGTATCTCTACAATCTCCGCAAGGACGATCCCATTGACCTCAAGGCGATAATCTTCGCGATGATAATCGTCGGCGCGGTCGGCGCGGTGATGGATGTTGCGATGTCTATAGCCTCGTCGCTGTGCGAGATAAATGAAAAATCACCGAATCTGCCGGCGCGTGAGCTGCTGAAATCCGGACTGACCATAGGACGCGACATCATGGGCACAATGGCGAACACGCTCGTGCTCGCCTATATCGGCTCGTCCCTCTGCTGCGTGCTGCTCATGGTGACTTACAGCAGCAATGTCAGCCAGATACTCAACCGCGAGCAGATAGCCGTCGAGATTCTTCAGGCACTCGCCGGATCTATAGGTATTCTCGCCGCCCTGCCGCTGACCGCAGTTACAAGCGTGCTCTGTCTCAAGCCGCTCAGCCGCATTAAAAGAAAACGCTCTGAATAGTATCACCGTATAGAAAAACTGCCTTGCGTCGCAGGGCAGTTTTTTGCGTGTAAATTGTATCAACAGGTACTTTGCTTGCGCTCAGCAATATAATTCAAATTTGTAGTGCAACGCGACTCTATAACCGATACCACCCAAACGACAAAAGCGACCGTGCATCAGCACAGCCGCCCTTTTCTATCAGACCTCGGGAATCTCCAGCTCTATCTCATGACCTATCTGCGCGGAACGGTAGATTCCGTCGAGGATAGCCTGGTTGTAGATAGCCTGGCTCGTCGGAACGGGTGCCTCGCCGCCCTCTTTGACGGCGTCGAGGAACTTTCTGACCTTCCAGTAGAACACGCCCTCCTCCGGCTCGGGGAGCATCGGGACGACAGTCTCGACCTGAGCGTCGCCGATGTTTCTGTATATCTTCAGCGGAGCATCAATGCTGCCCCAGTGACCCGATGACGGTATCTTCAGTCCGGCTTTTGTGCCGAGAACAACGGTGTCGCCCATGGTGTCAACATTCATCGCCCATGCAGTCTTGAAATCTATGGTCAGACCGCCCTCGAGGCGGACAAAGCCCGCCGCGAAATCGTCAACGCCGAAAACATCCTTGTATTTGTAGTCGTCCGCCTTGCCGAAATAATCGGAGAGGAAGCCCGTGACCGTCAGCGGCTTGGGATAACCCATGCCATTGAGAACCATGTCGAGCGCATAGCAGCCGATGTCTCCGAGTGCGCCGATGCCGCCTGTCTCCTTCTCGATAAAGGTCGTTCCGAACGGAGTCGGGATACCTCTGCGCCTGCCGCCGCCTATCTGGATATGATAGACCTTGCCGAGCTCACCCGACTCGATTATGTATTTTATCATCTGCATATTAGGGTTGTAGCGCGGCTGGAAGCCGACGGAGACTATCTTGCCGTTTCTCTTCTCGGCTTTTCTTATCTCGACGGCCTCTTCGAGAGTGACGCACATGGGCTTTTCGAGCAGGACATTTACGCCGTGATCGAGCGCGTAAATTGTACACTGAGCGTGGGTCATATTGTAGGTGCAGACGCTTACCGCGTCGAGCTCCTCGTTGTCAATGAGCTCCTTGTGCGAATGGTAGACCCTGACTCCCTCGGGAGCGTCCCACTTTCTGAGAAATTCCTCCGCCTTGCCGTCCACAAGATCCGCCACGCCGACAAGCTCGACATCGGGCATTCTCAAATATTCGCTGATGTGGCTCTCGGCTATCCAGCCGGTGCCGATTATACCGACCTTGAGCTTCTTGCTCGTGTCGATGCTGTAGTTGTCCTGATCCTTCGTGAAGAGATTCAGGTCGTTTGCTCTTTTGTCAGACATTTTTTTACCTCGCTTATTTTTACGGGCTGCGCCCTTTTTTGCTTATATAATCTCTGCCTCAGAGAATATCATTTCGCGCTCGTTGTCGGTCAGCAGACGCGCTTCGCCCTCGCCGAGCGAGCTGTCAAGCTTCAGCGCGCCTATTGCCGTTCGGCGCAGCGCAGCAACGCTGTTTTCAACGGACGCGAACATTCTCTTGACCTGATGATACTTGCCCTCGCGTATCTGAACGCGCACCGCGGGCGGCTTGTCGCTTATCTTTCTGAGCCTCGCGGGCAGGCACTGCGTGCCGTCGCCGAGCACCGCGCCCTGCCGCAAAATATTGAGCTGTTCTTCGCTTATATCGCTCTCGAGCGTCGCCTCGTATGTTTTATAGACATGGTGGGAGGGCGAGATAAGTCGGTGGGCAAAGTCGCCGTCGTCGGTAATTATCAAAAGTCCCGTTGTGTCCTTGTCGAGCCTGCCGGCGGGAAAGAGTCCTCGACGACTGAGCTTTGGCGGCAGAAGATCGACGACCGTCGGGCAGTCGGGATCCTTCGCGGCGCTGAGCACACCTGAGGGCTTGTTGAGCATGATATAGAGATATCGGCGCACGGTGACGGTCTTCCCGCTTATTTTAAGCTCGTCGGAATTGATATCGATCTGCTCGTCGGCTGCGAATATTTTTTTGCCGTTTACCTCGACCGCTCCGCTTCTTATGAGCTGCCTTGCGCCGCTGCGCGAGAGATTCATCTGCTTTGCGACCGTTTTATCGAGCCTGTCCATGCGGCGCCCCCTTTTTCCTGATGAAAGGATTTTACCACAAAACATAAAAATTAACAACATACAAATTAAAACCGTATCCGAACTACATAAAAAATCCGGCAAAAAAATCTTTGCCGGACGCTTTTTATACTTTTTCCTTTGCGAAACACCTTCGGAATGTTATATATACAGTTATCGGTGTAGCCGACAGCACCACCAGAGGAACTACCAATCCACCGTCAGCGCCGGTTATCGCCAGCGACAGCAACAACTCAGGGCACCAAACAAGCGGGAGAAGCAGCAATCCTAAAAAAAGTGATACTCCCATTCCGAGTGCAAAACCGTCTGATTTCTTTTTTCCCATAACTGCGCTTGTAACGGTATACAGCAATATTAAAACAGCACTCACTACTGTCCCTGCTGTTGAATAGACGGCATTTTTCAGTTCATCCGGAAGTTTTATGTCGAAAAACACCAGTGCCGGCACAATGCCCGTTACAGTGCGAAACAGCACCATAAAGACGGCCGTCAAAATCTCTTTTGTCGAAAAACTGTTTGAGCTTTTTATTGACATCTGCCCATCATTCCTCCTGTCATTAATTATACATACCGGCTTCAATAGCAAACTTGTATGAAACTGCCGCTCCATATGAAGCAACTATTCTCAATTGTTTTTTTGCCACCGTTTTCCATATTTCGTAGTCTGGTGTCCCCCATTGGCACACATTATCTTTTTCATTATACCCTGCAGTGGCGCAAATTTCTACTATGCTGGAAGGAGAATTTCTAAAGGGCTTGTTGAGCATGATATAGAGATATCGGCGCACGGTGACGGTCTTTCCGCTTATTTTAAGCTCGTCGGAATTTATGTCAATCTGCTCGTCGGCTGCGAATATTTTCTTGTCGTTTAACTCGACCGCTCCGCTTCTTATGAGCTGCCTTGCACCGCTGCGCGAAAGATTCATCTGCTTTGCGACCGTTTTATCGAGCCTGTCCATGCGGCACCCCTTTTTCCTGATGAAAGGATTTTACCATAAAATGCAGAAATTAACAACATACAAATTAAAAACATATCCGAACCGCATAAAGAATCCGGCAAAAAATCTTTGCCGGACGCTTTTATACCTCTCCCTCACTTATCCCGCACCCGAAAGAAGAGGAATAGGAGAAAAAGCTATCTTTGATAGGGCTTAACTATCCATTTCAAGCAATTGTCTTTTTTGTTGCCAAAGATGTCATAACCCATTACGATGTCATTTAACGGTGCTCTGTGTGTACACAGGAAATTGGTGTTGAGCTTGCCTTTCTCTATCAGCCGGATAAGCTCGGGGATGTGGTTGGCGTTGACCAGCCCCATATTGATGCTGATGTTTTTGATCCACAGTGTATTCATCTCCAACTCCTGCGGCTTATCGAACACTCCGATCAGGGAAACATGCCCTCCGGGGCGAACCGCATCAATCGCCATGTCAAAGGTGGGCTTGAAGCCGTTGGCCTCAATGGTGGCGTCCGCGCCACGACCCTGAGTTATTTCCCGGATAGCGTCGCCCACATTCTCCACATCATGCGGATTAATAGCAACATCGGCGATACCGTTCTTCAACGCCAGATCCAAACGGCTTTGGTTGATGTCCACGGCAATGATTTCAGAAGGTCCCCAAAGCCGGGCTGCCGCCATAGCGCACATGCCGACCGGACCTCCGCCCATCACCGCCACGGTATCCCCGGGTCGGATAAAGGCGTGCTCTGCGCCGTAATAGCCGGTGGAGAGGATGTCCCCAACAAACAGGACATCTTCTTCGGTAAGCCCTTCCGGAATGGTGAACATGCCCAAATTGGCATGAGGCACCCGTACATATTCCGCCTGGCTGCCGTCAATCATATAGCCGAAAAGCCAACTGCCGGTGGTGCAATGGGAATACAGCCCCCGAACGCAATAGAAGCATTCGCCGCATTGAGTCACGCAGGAAACCGCGACCTTGTCGCCCACCTTGTTGTTGCGTACCGCCGGTCCTACCTCCACCACTTCACCGACAAATTCATGTCCGAGAATTCTGCCGGGTTGTACCTCGGGTATTCCGCCGCGCCAGATGTGAATGTCTGTTCCGCAAATGGTAGAGGTCGTCACCTTAACAATGGCATCGTCCGGTTCCTTGATTTTAGGCACCGGCACATCCTCCAAACCGATTTGTCCAGGTCCTCGATAAACTAAAGCCTTCATTGTATCAGCCATATTAAAACCCCCTGTCATGTTTCTGAACCTGACCGCTACCGCTTTGCTCTAAAACAGTTTGAAATTTGACAAAACACATCCCTTTACGATGCTGAACAGTTGACAATCACAGCCACCGTCCTACAAAAAACATTGGAATCACCTCTTTCATATTGCTCTTTACAACTCGATTGTAGCGGATATCCTTTTGCTTGTCAATGCCTTTCAACAATAAGCAAAGGTTCTATTTGCGCTAAATAAAATTAAAAAATTCCGCTTCTAAATGCGCACGGGCGGTCAATAATAAAACCGAACAGCAGAAATGCGCGGCATTGCCGACAAAATCTAAAATTTTTATTGCACAACGCCGCCAACGCAGAAAAATGCAATATATTTTTTAAAAAAGCCCTTTTCAATGGGGCAAAAAGATGATATAATTTAGTGTCGTAAAATGTATTTTTTCTAAATTGATTTTTACTGCTTTTTTATATAAAAACTGTATAGGAGTGAACAAATTGGAAAAGTTCGTGCTCAACGGCGGCACACCTCTCAAGGGAGAGGTCAGCATAAGCGGCGCTAAAAATGCAGTCGTAGCCATTCTTCCCGCAACTATTCTCGCTCAGGATGTATGCGTTATTGAAAACATTCCCAACATCAGCGATGTTTATTATATGACAAAAATTCTCGAACAGCTCGGTGCGAAGATAAAGCGTCTGAACAAAAGCACGCTCGAGATTGACACCAAGGGGGTCAACTCCTATGTCGTGTCGCACGATATGACCAAGCACCTGCGCGCTTCTTACTATTTCATCGGCGCGCTGCTCGGCAGATTTCACCGCGCAAAGGTCGCCATGCCCGGGGGCTGCAACTTCGGTGTGCGCCCGATCGACCGCCACATAAAGGGCTTCGAGCTGCTCGGCTCAACGGTAGCGATTGGCGAAAACGCGATAATCGACGCCGCCGCGGAGAGGCTCGAGGGCAGTCCCGTATATTTTGACGAGGCTTCGGTCGGCGCGACAGTCAATGTTATCCTCGCCGCAGTCAAGGCAAAGGGGCTGACGGTCATTGAAAACGCCGCCAAGGAGCCGCACATAGTTGACCTTGCGAACTTCCTCAACTCCATGGGTGCGGACATTCGCGGCGCAGGTACGGATACGATAAAAATTCGCGGAGTCGAGCATATGCACGGCTGCACCTATTCAATAATTCCGGACCAGATCGAGGCGGGCACATATATGGTCGCCGCCGCTGCGACGGACGGAAACGTTCTTATAAAGAATGTTATTCCGAAGCATCTTGAATCCATCTCCGCCAAGCTTATAGAGTGCGGCATCGATGTTATAGAAAATGACGACAGCATAAGAGTCTGCGCGAACGGCAGACCCGGCAAATGTACGATAAAAGCCATGCCCTATCCCGGCTTCCCGACCGATATGCAGCCGCAGATGACCGTTCTCCTGAGCATCGCGGACGGCACGAGCTTCGTCTCCGAGGGCGTTTGGGATAACCGCTTCCGCTATGTCGAGCAGCTGACGCGCATGGGTGCGTCGATAAAGGTCGAGGGCAAGATGGCGGTAATCGAGGGCGTTGAGCAGCTCAAGGGTGCGCCAGTCAGAGCCGACGACCTGCGTGCGGGCGCGGCAATGATAATCGCCGGACTCATAGCCAAGGGCACGACCGAAATAGAGGAGATCTCGCACATTGACCGCGGATATGAAAATATCGTCGAAAAGCTCACCGGTCTCGGCGCGGACATCCGCCGCGTCGATAAGCCCGAGCCCGACGACATTTCAAGAGCAGTCTGAAAAAATTGATATAAAGATCCTGCATCGGTCATGCCGGCGCAGGATTTTTTGAGGGAGAACAATATGGCAAAATTCTGTCCGCTCTTTTCTTCGAGCAGCGGTAACTGCATATACATAGGCACCTCCGACGGCGGGATACTCATCGACGCGGGAGTCAGTGCAAAGAGAATAGCCGGCGCACTCGCAAATATCGGCGTATCGCCCGACAGCATCAGCGCAATTTTTATCACCCACGAGCACTCCGACCATATAAACGGGCTGCGCGTCTTTGCGGGCAGCAGAAATATTGATGTCTACGCCTCGGCGGGCACACTCAGAGCACTTGACTCCATGTGCATACTCAACGGCAAGTTCACCGCACGCGAGATAACCGAAAACGGCGCGGAGGCGGCGGGGATATATGTCAAGCCCTTTGCAACGCCGCACGACGCCGCGCAGAGCTGCGGCTACACGGCTGTCACGCCGGACGGCAGGCGCATATCGATAGCGACCGATCTCGGGCATATGACCGACACAGTGATGAACGCGATATACGGCAGCGACCTCGTGATGCTTGAATCCAATCACGAGATAGACCTGCTGCGCCGCGGTCCATATCCATATCCGCTAAAGCAGCGCATACTCTCGGACATAGGACATCTTTCAAACACGGCGTGCTCCGATGCGGCGGTAAAGCTGCTCGACTCGGGCACGGTGCGCTTCATGCTCGGGCATCTCAGCAAGCAGAACAACACGCCCGAGCTCGCATATGAAACGACCCATTCGGCATTCGCCGTCCACGGCGCAAGGGCGGGCAGCGACTATCTGCTCGGCGTCGCGGGCGACAGCGGAAAGGTCATAAGCTTCTGAAACGGAGGGCGCGATGTACAATATTGATATTATCTGCGTCGGCAAGCTCAAGGAGGACTACCTGCGCGGCGCATGTGCAGAATATTCAAAGCGGCTCTCTGCGTTCTGCAAGCTGAAGATAACGGAGCTTACCCCCGCACGCATAACGGACGACCCGTCGAAGGCGCAGATAGGCGCGGCTCTCGCGGACGAGGGCAAGCGCATTTTGCAGCTCATCCACCCGTCGGCGCGTGTTTACGCGATGTGTATCGAGGGCAAGCAGCTCTCCTCCGAAGAGCTCAGCCGCGACATTGAGCAGGCGGCGGTCGGCGGGAGCGGAAATCTCGTTTTTATTATCGGCGGTTCGCACGGGCTGACGGACGAGGTCAAGCACCGCGCAAATTGCAAGCTCTCGATGTCGAAAATGACATTCCCGCATCAGCTCGCACGCGTGATGCTGCTTGAGCAGATCTACCGTGCGTTTATGATATCGAGCGGCGGAAAATATCACAAATAAAAAGCGGAGCTGCGGCATAACCGCAGTTCCGTTTTTGCTATATCAAAAGACCGCCGTATCTCGCGATACAACGGTCTTTGTTAATTTTATATCAGAGATTAATATCTCTTTCCGCCGTGGCCGCCTCTGCCGCCGCGGTTATCTCTTCTTCCGCCGTCTCTGCCGCCGCGGTTGTCCCTTCTGGGAGCTCTGCGGGGCTCGTCGGACAGGTCGTTCTCGGGGACAAGTCCCTCGACCTCGATAAGAGCGTCTCTGCGGGAGAGGTTGAGTCTGCCCTGGTCGTCTATCTCGCGAACCTTGACTATTACCTCGTCGCCGACGGCAACGACATCCTCAACACGGTCAACGTGCTTGACATCAAGGTGGCTGATGTGGACAAGACCCTCTTTGCCGGGAGCAATCTCAACGAATGCGCCGAAGTCCATCAGGCGGGTAACAACACCCTTGTAGATAGTGCCGACCTCAGGATCGTTCGCGATAGTTTCAACCATATTGAGAGCGCGCTTCGCATCGTCAATGTCGATAGCGGAGATGAATACGGTTCCGTCCTCCTCAACATCGACCTTGCAGTTGCACTCTGCGCAGATCTTCTGGATAACCTTGCCCTGCTTGCCGATGACGTCGCCGATCTTATCGGTGTCGATCTTGGTGGTAAGCATCTTGGGAGCATACTTGGAGAGCTCTTTTCTGGGCTCGGAGATAACGGGCAGCATGACTTCATCGAGGATGTAGCAGCGTGCCTTGTAGGTCTTGTCGAGAGCCTCGCGGATGATAGCGGGGGTCAGACCGTGTATTTTAAGATCCATCTGGATAGCGGTGATACCCTTCTTGGTGCCGCCGACCTTGAAGTCCATGTCGCCGAAGAAGTCCTCAAGACCCTGGATATCGACCATGGTCATGAAACGGTCACCCTCGGTAACAAGTCCGCAGGAGATACCGGCAACGGGAGCCTTTATCGGCACACCGGCAGCCATAAGCGAAAGGGTCGAGCCGCAGATGGAGGCCTGCGAAGTCGAGCCGTTGGACGAAAGAACCTCGGAGACGAGGCGCAGGCAGTACGGGAACTCCTCAACGCTCGGGATAACGGGCAGAAGAGCACGCTCTGCAAGAGCACCGTGGCCGATCTCGCGGCGTCCGGGACCTCTCGAGGGCTTGGTCTCGCCGACCGAGTATGAGGGGAAGTTGTAGTGGTGCATATAGCGCTTGGAGTCCTCGCCGTCGATGCCGTCAAGAATCTGAGAATCGCTGACGGGACCGAGAGTGGTGACGGTCAGAACCTGAGTCTGACCTCTGGTGAACATACCCGAGCCGTGAACTCTGTCGAGCAGGTCAACCTCAGCCGCAAGCGGGCGAATTTCATCGATGCCTCTGCCGTCAACGCGCTTGCCGTCGTCAAGCAGCCAGCGGCGCACGACGAACTTCTGGGTCTTGTAAAGGCAGTCGTCAATCTTCTCTATCTCGTCGGGATAA
The DNA here is from genome assembly GCA_963620555.1 of bacterium. Lineage (GTDB taxonomy): Bacteria > Bacillota > Clostridia > Oscillospirales > Acutalibacteraceae > CAG-177. Next base: position 73,701 of record CAVFAN010000003.1, on the reverse strand, counting down.
ATCTCGTCGAACTTCTCGTGAACCTTCTCATAGATGGGCTTGAGGCGCTCGTCGCGGATGCGCTTGTCATCGGTGTCGAGAGCGGCGCGGATATCGTCAATGGCGAAATCCTTGATAGCCTCGTACATCTCGGGCGCGGGATCGTTTGAGGGGAAGTCGATCTTCTTCTTGCCGACTTCTGCCTGGATACCCTTTATGAACTCGACGATACGCTGGTTCTCCTTGTGGGCGAACATGATACCGTCAAACATCTCGTCATTGGTGACTTCCTTTGCACCCGCCTCGATCATTGCGACGAGGTCAGAGGTGGAGGCAACGGTGACAGCCATGCGGCTGACTTCACGCTGAGCCTCAGTGGGGTTGATTACATACTCGCCGTCGATAAGACCGACGCTCACGCCGGAGATCGGACCGTCCCACGGAATCTCGGAAATGGAGAGCGCGATGGAAACGCCGAGCATAGCGGCGATTTCGGGCTGGCAGTCGGGATCGACCGACATAACGGTAGCCACGACGCTGACATCGTTTCTCATATCCTTGGGGAACAGAGGACGGATGGGTCTGTCGATAACTCTCGATGCAAGAGTCGCCTTCTCGCTCGCTCTGCCCTCACGGCGCTGGAACGAGCCGGGAATCTTGCCCACAGAATAGAGCTTCTCTTCAAAATCAACCGAAAGCGGGAAGAAGTCCACGCCCTCTCTCGGCTTTGCAGCCATGGTTGCGGTGCAGAGCACATTTGTCTCGCCGTAACGGACGAGGCATGAGCCGCCTGCGAGCTGAGCCATTTTGCCGACTTCAACAACGAAGGGTCTGCCGGCGATCTCAGTTTCAAACTTTTTGAAATCCTCGAACATAGTTTTACCTCTTTGTATTTATTTCCACAGACCCCCGGACTTAGCAATAAATCCGTTCCCCGGCTTACCGGAGCCCCGATTCACTGCTAAAACCGTTGCAGCCTGTCGATTGCAAATTCAGAAAAGCAGGCAGAAATAAACTCCTGCCTGCCCGTCGTGCAATTATTTACGGATACCGAGTCTGGCAATGATCGAACGGTAGCGCTCAATGTCAACCTTCTGAAGGTATGCCAGGAGATTGCGTCTGTGACCGACCATCTTGAGAAGGCCGCGGCGCGAATGATGATCCTTCGGATGCTCCTTGAGATGCTCCGTCAGGTCGCGGATTCTCTTGGTGAGAACGGCGATCTGGACTTCCGGAGAACCGGTGTCGCCCTCATGGATGGCGTACTCCTGCATAATTGCGGTTTTTTCTGCCTGAGTCATTTCTTTTCACCTCATTTTAATATTTGCTCCGAAACCCAGCAAAAGGCCGGTGAAAACCTCTTTGAGGTTTGATCCATAAGCCGAGTAGCGGACGCATACAACGGTATTATACCAGTAATAAATCGGTTTGTAAAGAATTTTTTGAAGATTTTGCGTTTTCGCCCGCTTTGATATCGGACACCGAAAACCGTTGCCTGACGGGGCGCGGCGTGGTATAATCTAAGAAGAACACGGAGGTGCTTTTATGTCAAGAGGAATTGACGGAACTTTTTTTGAAATTCATCATCACAACACCGCAGAGGGCAAATACTGGAACCCCGCGCTCGACGCCTTTGCCGCCGAAAACTGGCGCGAAAAGGTGCGCGAGATATCGGCGCTCGGCATGGAATATATAGTCGTCATGGCTACTGCGCTCTATGACCGCTGCTATTTTGAGTCGTCCGTTTTTCCTTTGGCGGATATCCCCTGCGCCGACCCTATCGAAGCGGTGCTCGACGAGGCGGACAAGTGCGGCATAAAAGTTTTCCTCGGCAACGGCTTTTACGGCGACTGGACGAAGCCCGGAGTCAACATAACTTCGGGCGAGGTCATTGATCGGTCTTTTAAAGCGATGGACGAGCTGACCGAAAAATACGCGCACCACAGCGGCTTTTACGGCTGGTACTTCCCGGACGAGACCTGTATTATTCTGCGCTTCTCGGGCAACTTCATGAAATATGTCAATCTCTGCTCCGCCCGCTGCCATGAAATTACGCCGGACAAAAAAACACTCATCGCGCCCTACGGCACGAATCTCACGCTCACGAACTCGAAATATATCGACGCGCTCGCCTCGCTCGATGTTGATTTTATTGCATATCAGGACGAAATCGGGGTCAAAAAGACTCGCGTGTGGCAGAGCGAGAGAATATTTGCGCGCCTCAAAAAAGCCCATGATAAAGCCGGTCGCGCTGCGCTCTGGGCTGATATCGAGCTGTTCAAATTCGAGGGCATGGTGTATAAAAGCGCACTGCTCCCCGCCGATTTCAAGCGAATCGAGCGGCAGATAGCGAACGTCGCGCCGTATGCGGACAAGATAATCGGATATCAGTATATCGGGCTGATGAACCCCGAGGATTCCGGCTCGTTCGCAGGGCATGAGAGCTCGGCGGAGCTTTACAGGCAGTATGCGGAGTATCTGAAGAAATAATCATGCCATGTGAATGCACATTCTGAATATACGGTGATTTTATGAGCAACTTGAGATTCCGCTGTCTTGTTGACAACGATTTCTGCGATATTGCGCCTTTCGAGCCATATATTGAAAAAGGCTCGTTGGATATGGGGCTGGCTCTCATAGCTTTTGATGAAAGCGAGCTTGATACAATCAAAAGCCTTTTAAAAGAAAGTCAGCTCGAGGGCAGCGACGGATATTTATATATACTGTCGCAAGGTTCCATCGAGAAAAAAGGCAAAATGCCCAATTCGATCACGAAGGCGTACAAATACTATAAGCGCTACAAGAAAAAGCAAAATAAGGCAGCCGCGAATATTGAGAAAAAACTCAGCCGCAGCGGCGACGGCATAAAGAAATTATCCGGCGGCAGATTTTCAGCCTATAAATACACCGACCGAGAGAATAAAATATGCTTCCCTTTCCGGCTTCGTGCAAGCAAAGATAAAAACAAGCCGTTATTTGTTCTCTTACACGGCGCGGGGGCAATGGGCAACGATAATTTTAAACAGCTGTTTGACAACATACCGTTGTACAAGCAGCTATTAAGAACAGACTGCAATATTCTCTTACCGCAGGCACCTTTCGGCTCAAACAGAGGCGAAGCGATGCAGAATTATATAAAATCGATAAAGAGGCTTGTGGATGAGTTGCCCGCAGATTTCGACAGAAAGTGCATATATATCATCGGCACTTCCTTTGGCGGCTGCTGCGTCTGGCAGCTTGTCTATATTTTTCCCGAATATTTTGCGGCGGCAGTGCCCGTGATGGGCGGCCTGTGTCTGGATCGCGACTATGAAAAATACGATATTGGGCGATTAGTCAAAACGCCGATCTGGGCGGCACATTCATCGGACGATACAAATGTGAAAATAGACAGCGACGATTATTATGCCGCCGAGCTCAAAAAGCTCGGAGCGGACATAAAATACACCCGCTGGGACAAGTACGGGCACACAATGTCCGGCAGATTCTACAGAACAGAAAAGTGGGCGGAGTGGTGTCTGAGCAAGGAATTGGGATTGTTGGGTTGAGATTTGTCGCAGAATCCAATTCATATACCCATCTAACAAGCAAAATTATAAACCGAGCCGCAACAGGTTGAACTGCTGCGGCTCGGTTGTTTTATCCGTTCTTTTTAAAAGAGGGTCTTTTTTACTGCGTTCTGAGAATTTCTTCAAGCTCGTCGGCGGTCAAAAACTCACGGACACCGCTTTCGCAGTGCCCGTGAAGCATATTAAACCGTTTATCAGTAAGTGAATGTGTACTGCTGCTGCCATGTGCCGGTGAAGTCGGCATCGATGCCAATACTACTGCCGCCGATGGTCAGCTTGCAAACAACTTTTGCCGGCTCGCTGACATTGATGCTGGCAAGAGTGCCGTCTGCGTTGAGCACGAAGGTGAACGTGCCGCTCTGATAGGTGACATTTGTACTCTGCGGGCTGAAGGGCTTGAAGTCTTCGGGGGTCAGCGAAAGCGTATCAAAGCAGGAGCCGTGATGCTTGGGAACATATGTAAGTCCGTCGCCGCTCTCGGTAACGAGAGTGATGCTGACCTTCCAGCCGCTGCCCTGCTTGACGCAGGATGCAGACTGAACGCCTGCGGGGTCTACATTGTAAGAAGTGAGCTTGTCTGCGGGCAGGAAGCTTGCAAGAGTTGCACCGTCGGAAGACTTGCCGCCGTTGAAAGTTTTGGTCGCAGTCTTGGGATAATCGTTGGGAAGAAGGGGCTCTGCCTTAGCGACAAGGTCGATTCCGAGAACCTTGTCGGGGCTCAGGCTGTTGATCTTCGAAGTTGTTCCCTGAACTCTCTTGACAGTGACCTTGCCGGTGTAGCGCTTCATAGCCGTAGCGTACTTGTTGAAGAACGCAACGATGTCAGCCTTGCTGCCGTTGACGGGAGCAGTGATATCGGCAGTGGTCTTACCGCCCTGAGAGCCGCCCTGCTGACCCTGAGTAGCCGCCTCGCTGCCGCCCTCGGAGGGTGCGACTGCCGTGCTGTCGTCAGCGGTGCTCTCTGCCGCATTGCTCTCCGCGTCGCCCGCCTGGGTGTCCTGAGCATCCGCGTTCGCATTCTGCGAGCTTGCCGCCGTTGTGTCATCTTTCTTGTCATCCTTGCCCTTACATGCCGCAAATGCAAATATCATTATCAGCGCGAGCAGGATAGCAACGATCCTTTTCATAATTTTTTCTCCTTTCGTCTTTAGGGCAGAGCGTCGTCCGCCGTATTACAATTCAAGTTTACTTTATGTTTATTCGTTTGTCAAGAGAATAAACTTTATTTTATACTTCCATAATTTCCATAATTTTTTATCGGTTTTTGTGCACTATATAATAATCCGCCGGGCTTCGGGCACACTATACAGCGAAAAAGAACCGAAAGGGTGCATAAAATGAGCAAAGACACACTTGAGCTGCTGCGCGAATGCGACAGCGGAATAAAGATGGCGGTCGGCAGCATTGACGAAGTGAGCGGACACATAAAGGACGAGGATCTCAAAAACCTGCTCGAGAAGAGCAAGGAGGAGCACAGCCAGCTCGGCGGTACGATAAAAGAACAGCTGGCATCGCTCGGCGACGACGGCAAAGACCCGGGGATAATGGCAAAGAGCATGTCGTGGATAAAAACCAATGTCAAGCTCGGCATGAACGACTCGGACAGGACGGTCGCCGGTCTGATGACCGACGGGTGCGACATGGGCATAAAGAGCCTGACCCGCTACCTCAACGAATATAAAGGCGCGGACGGCGCTTCGCGCAGCACGGCGCGCCGCCTAATCGGGATAGAAGAGGATCTTCTCTGCGGACTCAGACCGTATCTGTAATATATTTATTTGCAGGACGGCGCATTATTATAAAATCATGCCCACCGCGGCGCTTCGGACGAAGCCGCTGCGATGGGCTTTTGCGGCATATCCCGCAGCCCGATATTTATTCGCCGAAAATATGAAAACGGCACTCCCGACTGAGAGTGCCGCTATGTATTTTAATTATTTGAGCATGCCGTGCTCTTTTGCATATTCGTAATATGCCTCGATGCTGCGTCTTCTCGCTTCGCCAACGCTCGATCCGGCTCTGGTGACGGTCGTCATCGGGACGCCCTGCAGGCTGACAAGATACTTTGCGCTCGCGTTGAAGCCGCTGTCGATAGCGTTGTCGAGCAGGATTATCTCGTTGAAGGTCTCTCTCGCCTTGGCTATGTCCTTCTCGACGAAAAACTCGTCATACATTTTGCGGAACAGATTCGCGCCGCAGGAGGTCGGGGTTGCGCACACGCCGCGTGCGCCCGCCATATATGCGTCAAACAGCAGCGGGATGTTCGCCTGAAGCACTGCGGAATCGCCCTGAACGGCGATTTTGTCCTTTATTCCAGCCATGGTGCAGGTGGTGTCCTTTATTCCGTGGAATCTGCCGGTCTTGACCAGCTCGCCGTATGCCTTGCCGGACATATTGCACGGCTGCATTCCCGGGAACTCATAGAGAATTATCGGCAGAGTAGTATATCCCGCGAGCTCGCTGAGATATTCGACAAGTCTCTCGTCGCTGTCGGCATAGCCCTTTGAGACAAAAACGAGTCCGTCAACGCCGGTCTGCTCCATGCGCTTGACCTCTTCGACCTGCATATGCCATGTCGGCTCAAGGTTCGCCGTGGCGACGACCTCTGCGCTGCCGGAGTGCTTTGCGGCGATAGTCGCGCACTTGACTCTCTCCTCAGGGGTGAGCGCCGTCATCTCGGAGCTGCCGCAGACTGAGAACAGATGATGGGTTCCTCTCTCGACCTGCCACTCGACATACTGCGCGTAGACATCGTAATCTATCGACTTATCCTCTTTGAACGGGGTGAGCAGAAGGGAATAAACTCCCCTGTAGCTCTCGGGCTTATCAGTAAACATTGTTTCCACCTTCCGAAATTTGTTCTTTACCAACGCTGATATCTTACTCCTCAACAGACAAAAATGCAATAGAAAAAGGCTAATTGTTGCATTTGCTCTTGAAAAAACTGCGGATTTCGATATAATTGTTATTGATATTTATGCCGCCCGATGCGGCTTTGATTTTTTTGCAAAAGGAGCAGCTAAATGAAAAAACGCAGCATGGTATGCCGACTCGGAAAGTTTCCCCAGCTGACGAGGACGGTATTCACCTCCGCCGACGGTCTCGCGTCGGACAACATAACCGCGCTCTGCTACGGCGCGGACAACTGCCTCTATGTCGGAACGGACAGAGGTCTTTCAAAGATAGACGGAAAGAAGATAACCGCAGTCGATATCGGAATTGAAAATGCGCCGATATCCATGCTCTTCTGCGCGAACGACGGGCATATCTTCGTCGGCACGGGCAAGAGCATAATCGAGCTCAGCGGCAAAAAAATTATAGCGTCCCGCGAGTTCTCGTCCGACGCCGTCGCCATGAAGCAGGACTGCGACAACGTCACATGGGTTCTCACAAAGACCGTTCTCTACCGCTTCCCGCAGGGGGCTAAAGAACACGATCTTAAAATCGGCGTACCGGGCAAGGGCAGCTGCATCGCCGTATTCGGCAACAATAAAGTTTATGTCGGAACCGAGAGCGACGGTCTCCACGCGCTCGTCGGCAAGAGATGGCACTGGTCGGAGCTCATGGAGGGCGTGACCGGAATACTCAGCAACAACATATCCTGCCTCGACATTGACCCCGCGGGCGATGTCTGGATAGGCACGGACAAGGGCGTATGCGTCTACGACGACAACAGCTACTGGCTCTACAATTCCAAGATAACCGGTCTGCCCAAGGGCGAGATAACCGGCATGGCGACCGACAGCGAGGGCAGAAGATACTTCACGACCTCCTGCGGTCTCATAATCCTCCACAACGGCAAGCTCTCATATTACGGCTACAAGCGCTGGCTGCCCGACATGCACGCGACCGGCATCGTCCTCTCGCCCGACGGCGGCTTCTGCGTCTCCACCGCCTCCGGCGGCATCAGCGTTTTCAAGACTGAGATGATGACGCTCGAAGAGAAGGCGAAGTGCCTTCGCGCATTCAGCGAGAAATACAATGTCCGCAAGGACGGCTTTGTGCTCGAGCGTGCGCTTGAGCATGAGGGCGTTGTGTCCGAAAATGAGGGCTATGTCTGCACCGGCGACAACGACGGACTCTGGACGGGGCTTTATCTCGGTGCGCTGTGCTTTGAATACGCCTGCACAAAGGACCCGGAGGTTCGCGCAGCGGCTCACCGCTCGCTGCTCGCGATGATAAAGCTCACCGAGATAACGGGCATAGAGGGCTTCACAGCCCGCTCGATAAGATACATCGACGAAGCCGGCTACGGCACTGGCGTGCGCCACGAATGGCACCACACCGCCGACAAGGACGGCAACGAGCTCGAGTGGCTCGGCGAGACCTCGTCCGACGAGATGGTCGGTCATTTCTACGCATACTCGAACTACTTCGATCTCGTCGCCGACGACGAGGAGAAGAAGCTGATAGCCTCCGTTGTCAAAAAGATTCTCGATCACATCCTTGACAACAAGTTCAGACTCGTTGACACCGACGGCGTGCCGACCACATGGGCGAACTGGGATCCCGATCTGCTCAACAACGACCACAAGTGGATATACGAAAAAGGCACGAACTCGCTTCAAATTCTGACCTTCCTCAAGGCGGGATATCATATCACCGGCGACAAGAGATACGAAGACGCGTTCGAATATCTCATCAAGGACAAACACTTCGCCATGAACCTCATGCAGTACAAAATCCTTGACGGTCACCTGCTCCACATTGACGACAACCACGATTTTCTCATGATATCGCTGCTCATGCGCTATGTTGAAGACCCGAAGCTGCGCTCCGTATTCGCCATGGGTCTGACGCATCACTGGGACGACGAAAAGGCCGAGCGCAACGCATTCTTCAACTTCGTCTACGGCGTGTGCACGGGCGAGCAGTGCGACATTGAGACTTCTGTAGACGAGCTTGCCGACTACCCGATGGATCAGATACTCTGGACGCTCTACAACAGCTGGCGCGATCTCGACTGGGACATGCGCCCGACGGAGGTCGGCATGATCCCGCAGCTGTATCATCCGCTGCCGGCACACGAAAGGCGGCTGAGCAACAACGACAGCAACCGCTTCGTTGCAGATTCCGGTATCGCGGGCGAAGCCGAACGCCTGTTCACGAAGTCGGACGACCCGACGGCGTTCACGATGTTCCCCGGCACGGGCGACGACCACGGAATGTACCTCATGGCGTGCACGAACTACACCCACCCCTACTGGTTCGCGCGCTACTACGGGCTCATTGAAGAGGCGGAATAAAATATAAAACAAAGCAAAAATCCTACCCGAGATGGGTAGGATTTTTTGTTGCAAGTAAAAGTGAGCAGTGGAAAGGCTCGCGATATCGGCGGATATTATTCGTCCGCGAAATCTGCGCAATTTTATTCCTTCTCAAAACTCACGGACTTCTCTTTCATCGAGATTTTTCCGACCCGATAGCCGTAGTTTGTAAGCTCCTTTTTGAAGTTCAGGAACGAGTGGTCTATCGGCACGCCCGCTATATTTTGTATTTCGTCAAAAGTGAGCTTCAGCGACTGCGCGCCGCTGTTTTTAACATATTCCCAAAGTGCGTTGTATTTGCCCATTTTTTGCCGCCTTTCAAATCGTTGTGGCTTAATAATGATATTTTTTCTTCTTGGCTATGAGGAATACCGAGCCGAGAACAACGGACATGAACTCCGCTATAACAACAGATATCCATATGCCGTCAACGCCCCAGATGCGCGGGAGCAGCAGGATGGAGACGCTCTGAAAAAGCAGCGTTCGCAAAAAGGATATGAGCGCGGAGGTAAGTCCGTCGTTGAGTGCCGTGAAGAATCCGGAGGCAAAAATACCGAAGCCCATGAAGCCGAACGAAAGCCCGAATATCCTGAAGCCGGAAACAGTCAGCTCAAATAGCTGCGCGTCGTAGCCAACGAATATCTTTGACAGCGGCGAGGCGAGAAGCTCGGCGGAGAGAACCATCCCCACACCGAAAATACCGACCAAAAGCAAGCTTCTGCGGAGCAGCCCTTTAAGTTCATCGTAGTTTTTCGCGCCGTCGTGATAGCTTATGACCGGCGCCGCGCCTATGGAATATCCGATAAACGCGCCGGAAAATATCATGCTGACATACATCATCACGCCGTATGCCGCGATGCCGTTTTCCCCCGCATATTTCATAAGCTGAAGATTATACAGCATTCCCACGAGGCTCATGGAGATATTGCTCATAAACTCGGAGGAGCCGTTGGCACATGCCTTTAAGAACGCCCTGCCGTTAAAGCGGGTCTTTCCGAGGCGCAGGACGCTGTTGTTCTTTCTCGAAAAATATATCAGAGGGAATACCCCGCCGACCGTCTGCGCTATGGCGGTGGCTATTGCCGCTCCGGCGAGCTTGAGCTGAGGCGGTAAGGAAATGACAAGCACGGCATCGAGTATTATATTCGTCACGCCGGAGGATATCGTCACTATAAGCCCGAGATGGGGCTTTTCAGCCGCCACGAAGAAGCTTTGGAACAGCACCTGAAGAATAAAGAAGGGGAGAGCTGCCAGAATTATCCGCGCATACACCACGCAGTTGTCGAGCAGAGCGCCCGACGCTCCGAGAACCGCGGCTATCGGGCGGATGAATACAATACCGAAAACGGCAAGAACCAAGCCCATAGCGAAAGCGACATAGACGAACATGGAGAACAGGCTGTTTGCCTTTTCTTTGTCGCCCTCGCCGTAGGTCTTTGCAACGAGAGCCGTCCCGCCCGTGCCGAGCATAAAGCCGACCGTACCGAGTATCATGAGCACCGGCATTATGAGATTGACTGCGGCAAAGGGCGTCTTTCCCGCATAATTTGAAACGAAGAAGCCGTCCACCACATTGTAGATAGAAGTGAATATCATCATCGCGATGGATGGCAGGGTGAATTTTATCAGTTTTCCCAAAGAAAAGTGATCCGAAAGCTGAATACGCATATTTCCTCCGATTACAGTTTTTCTATCTGCCGGCGAAAGCAGTCGTTGTATTTTTCCATCAGGCGGATATAGCTTTCTATCTCCGTCTCCGACCAGGTGTCAAAGGCGTCCATCTCAGCCTGATAGAGGCGCACCGTCGTCTTTTGGACATAGCTCCTGCCCTTTTCGGTCAAAACGAGCTTTTTCATTTTGCCGCCGGAATGCTCGAGATAAATGATCCCCTCATTCTCAAGGCGGCGCACGGCAGAGTTCACGGTCTGCTTGCTTATTCCCGAGGTCTTGTATACCTCGCTCAAAAGACATTCGCCGCCCGCATCATACATCGAATAGAGAACTATGGAAACGCTGTCCGTTATTCCGAGCTTCAGCGATGACAGATGATAGAGCGAAGTGATCTCCGAGTTGAGATAGTTGATGCGATGGATCTCATTGATATAGTTGCCCATATTTTCGCCTCCTGCAAAATCGCACAAGTGACAGTATAGTACGAAATCGTACTATTGTCAAGTAAAAAAAGCAAAAGTCGGCAGAAAATACAGAGATATGCCGCAGGGATGTAAAAAGAAGTCCAAGCAAATAAGGACACTTTTTCAACCGACCAAGACCTTTTTATCCGACGCATACATGTTATAATAAAATTGATGCAGCGAATAAAACACAGGAGGGATAACCGTGAAGGTAATAAGAACCGTTCTTGCGCTGTTTATGTCATTTTTCATGTTCATTTTAAACGGGCTGGGTGCCGCTTTGCCCGGAATCATCCCGCAAGCAAAGCCCGAGAATGAGCTGGCGGGGCTTACGAATATTTTCGACGCATATCCTCTTGCAGAGGAAATTGCAGTGGTGCAGACATCCAAGATAACCGGCGAAGAGCGTGCGGCAATCACCTGCCTGCAGGGACTTGTCGGCAGGACGGAGGCGTCGATATTCATCAACTACGGCTACGATTCCAAGACGGAGCTCAACGACCTGACGGAGGCGGGCTGCAGGCTGCTCTACACCGACACCGACGGAAATGCCTGGCGGCTTGAAAGCCTCGTTCGCCGCTACGCAGCGCACATCAAAGACAACGGCTATGTGCTGTTCACAAGCAGAGACGACTGCGAGCAGATAAATATGGCGTTCAACATTGCAACGGTGTACGGTTGGCTGGCGGTTCCGCAGTCGATGGAAAATGTTGTGAAAGCGTTGGGTATGGAAAAGCGTGAGGATCTGACCGGAGTTGAGATAGATACGAGCTATCAGCGTTCTTTTTATAACAGCCACAAGAGCGAATTCAGAAAGAACGCGCTCGTCCACCTCAACAGCTATGCCTCCGGACTGCGCGACCTTGCAGTTCAGCAGAGGATATTCATCACCTATGTCGCCGATGACGATTATGTCGGCAGAACCTTCAGAGACGAGATATTCAACGACCTGGATTCGCCCGCGGCGATACTCGGTTGGGGAAAATATGAGGTGAAATATACTCAGTCCGTTTCCTCCTTCGGGCACTATGTCATCCCGTCCGATCACTCCTTCAACTCAAGCATTCTCACCTGCAACCGTCTTGAAACGGGCAACATGGGCGGCAAAGCGGTCAGCACGGAGCTTGACCCGACAAAGCATTATGTCTCGATAATCTACAGCGACGGCGACAATGCGCAGTGGATATCCAACGGCTTCAACGAATTCTACACATGGCAGAGCTACGGCATAGACGCCCCGATAACCTGGACTTTTTTGCCGCTGATGAAGAATTTTTCATCCACCGCAGTTAAAAAAGCGGTGGACAATGCGGGCTGCACCTCGTTCATAACAGGTCCGTCGGGCGCGGGTTATGCGAGAATATCAAAGATGGCGAGCGGGGAGCTTGAGGCATATTCCGATCTGACGGCTGCCGCGATGCTGGAATGCGGGCTGACGACAATGACACTGCTTGACGACAAGCCGAGCTTTCTGACGAACCGCGCATTTGCAAACAAGCTCAAATATTTTGCAAGATACGAAAACATTCACGGCGGAATTCTCCAGCTGGATCCCGACAGGTATTCCTCCGGCGAGGGCAGAGTGTATTTTGCAAATGACAAGCCCTTTGTTTCTGTGAGGCTTTCGCTGTGGCATCCCAGCGGAAATGCGGACAGCGTGACCCATGAATGGTTAAAGGAGCAGGCGGATATCGTCAACTCCTATCCCGCAGACATCGGCTCGATAAACGGCTACTCGGTCATAAATGTCCATCCGTGGACGGTCGGTCCGGACGACCTCGCATATTTTATCGGCTGTCTCGGCGACAATGTGGAAATAATTTCAGCGGACAGCATGATAGCCGCACTGACCGAAAATATTCCTCATAAATATGCAGAGCCGGAGAAAAGCTGAGTTCAGCCTGTCCTGCACAGACATATAAAAAGTCAAAGGTCATTTTTTTACGACAGCTGCCGCGAAAAATGACCTTTATTTTTGTTTGTTTTTTACTGCGTTCTGAGAATTTCTTCAAGCTCGTCGGCGGTGATGTCGCCGCCCTCGCTCTCCTCCTTGAGCAGACCGTTGTAGCGGCCTATCCAATAGGGCATGATGAGGTTGTAGGAGCCGTTAATTTCAACTCTGTCATTCCCCTTCCCTTGGCGGGCGTTGAAGAAATCCGTGCCCGTCGCACCGCGCTCATCCATCGCAACGGCGTAGGGGATCTGCTTCTGCGTGTCCTTATACCAGAGCATTCCGTCCTCTTCGCGGGCATCGGGGCGCGTGGTATTGTCGATAAAAATCTCACGGGAGCTGACGGGATAGCGCGAGGCCTGCCATGCGAGAACCTCCTTGCAGGGTCTGCCGAATGCGTCGTATTTCTCCTCGTCGGGGTACATCAGCTGATAGACGAGCGACCACTCTATATCGCGCCCGTATTTTTCGAGCCTCCACCAGCAGTCCGCGCCGCGCCTGAACTTTTCGAGCAGTATCGGATCATCCTCGAGCTGTGACATGGTGTAATAGACTATCGCCGCCATGCGCGTGTCGGAATAGTTCATCGTCTTGACGACTATCGGGAACAGCGTCTCGGAGTCAAGCTCCTCGTTGTGCAGAAATTCCTTTATCTTGTTTTCGTATCGCTCGTAGTGCTCGCAGGCGAGATCGGCGTAGCGATACGGCTCTTCGAGCGCGAGCTTGCGGTATTCCTTATCCCATCGCTCGTTGCCGGTGACATGGTGGGCGACTTTGAACAGCTGGAGCAGAATCATCGTGCCGAGCGGTCCGTCCTCGTAGCCCTCGCAGTCGCGGTTGAGATAATATTCCCTCGTCATGCGCGCCCACGAGGTCGGCTGACCTCCTGCGTCCGTATGGGCATAGTCGTTGTCCGCGAAGTGGCGGGCGTGGCGCTCGGCTATCGTCGCGATTATCTCGCGGAGCTCCGGGTCGTCCTCGCCGAGTATGTCATAGGCGAGCTGCCATATCGCATAGTGCCCCGTCAGCTCATCGTTCGAGGTGTCGCATTTATAGACTATATCGTCGTCGCCCCAGTGCTTGCCTGTAGCGGGGTCAACCTCGTCCGTATAGAGGCGGCGCAGGCGCTCGGGTATTTCGAGCGAGCTGTCAACGGTGAGCAGTCCGGGCAGATCGTCGCCCTTGTCGCTGCTCGTGGGCACGCGCACGCTGACGAGCTTCCCGTCGGGGTCATAGACCTTTTTGAAGAAAACGCCGTCGCGAAACGGAATAGGGTCGTTAACCGGGTCAGTGACATGATAGGAGCGCGCTATATAGCCCTCGACATTGCGAAAAACTATCTCCGGCACCGCGTCGCGCTCCGCCCAGTCGTCCTCATCGACGGGACCGAGCTCGGCATGGATAAAGCCCGTGGGTCCGACATCGGGGATATTTAACTTGCCCTCTCTGCCGCGCTTGAGGTAGCCTTTGGAGGCACGGTTCGTGCCCGGCTCATTGTAGCGCACGAACGCCGCGACCTTGCCCTTCCACGAGGGGATGTATTCGAGCAGAAGTATCGCCTCCGTCCAGCGGGTCGCAACCTTGCGTGCGTGCTCGACCTGCTCCGGAGTATATTTCGGGTCGTTCTTCATCACGCCGTAGCGGCAGATGTCGCCCATTGCGACAAGAGCAGTCCAGAGTCCGTCGTTGTCGGACTCATGCGGCATCCATTTGTTTCTTTCGGCATTCCAGTCCGTTCCGCTGAGCATTCCGCGGCGCTGAACTATTCTCTCATCCATCGCGGAATGAAGATTCGCCTTGTGCTCGACCGATAGCATACGCATTTCAATATGTGACACTCCGCTTTCGGTCAGCACCCATACGCCGTTGCTGCCGTCCGGCTCAACTGATTTGACATTGTTATCGAACATACAGGCGTTGGCTCTGAAGCACTGCACGCGGTCAAGCTCGTCTTTTTCGCTCTCGTCCACGCGCCAAAGTCCCTCGTTCGTGCCTATCCAAAAAACATTTTTGCCGTCAACGCAAAAGCAAGTGACATCGCCGGGAGCTATAAACTCCGGCAGGCGTTTCTTTTCGTTTTCGCCGAGCTTATTTTTCGGCAGAGCCTCAAGCTCCGCTGTCTTTTCGGGTTTCTCTTCCTTTTTGTACCGCATCGTAACGCGCATAAGCCGCGCCGAAAGCGAAGCCGGTTTTCCGTGATAATCGTGTTTCATCGGCGTCCCTCCTGAGATAATTTCATACACTGTTATTATATCAGAGTTCGGCTATCAGAGTAAAGCCCTTTTCGACCTCCTGCAAAAAACTGTCTATTATTTCCTTGTCCTCCTGAGTTCCGCGAATGCAGGTGGACAGACAAAATTCGCCGTTCACGGTGCAGCCGACGAGCACGACGCAGGGCTTATTCTTCGCGCCACCGCACATGAAGCTGTCATACGGCACATGACCGCACACGGAGATTTCCTCCGGCTTAAACACGCCGACATTGCTGAAAACGAAGCCGGTATCCTTGCGAAGCAGCCTTATCACCATGCCCGCCTGAGCGTATATCATGGTGTGATATGCTATTGAGAGCAGGGAAAGTCCGTGGAGTGCCAAAAACTTATCGTCCTTATTTTTGCGGTTGCACTCGGCAACATTTCGGAGCAGCTCGACCATATCGGCTCCGCGACGGGGAACGGAGCAGTTCATAAACGCGGTATAATTTGTTATCCCCGTATTTTCGGGGGACGCCATATGACGGCGGAGATTTACGGCGCAGGATATCTCAAGCGGCTTACCGGGGTCAAGCTTCTCCGTCTCATAACGGGCGTAAAAGCACGCAGCAGTCGCAATATCATTGACGGTCGCGCCGTATTTTTTGCCCGCTTTTCTCGCGGCTTCAAACAGCTCCGCCGGTATCTTGCGGCGGATTATTTTTGTCACGTCGTCATCGCATGAGGCGGTCAGCGGAAGTCTGTTTTTATCCTTTGAAGTGGGATTCGAGAAAAGCAGCGCAGCCCTTATGCGGTCGGCAACCGTAAAATCTCCGTAGACGCGGCTGAAATTTCTCCTGCCCGTCGGGAAAATTATCGGCGGAACGCCGTTTTCAACATAGGCGGTGTAATTCGCACATACCGCCCGCATAATACGCATAAGGTCGCCGCCGTCGGCACACATATGGTTTATCAAAAAGCAGACCGCCGTTTTGCCGTCAAAAAATACTGCGTGACACCGTATCTGAAGCGGTGCGCTGTGCGGTATCGAGCCGCACATAAAGCTCTCCGCGGCACCGGCATCGGACGAGTGCTCACAGGTCACGACCTCGTCTATATTGTAATCGCGCACATGCCAGAACGGATTGAAAAAATTCGCCGAAAATGATGAGTGCAGCACAGGCACCCGTTCAAGCAGGCACTGTATAACCGTTTTCAATGCATCGATATCGACTGTGAAATCATAGTCGAACCTCATTCTCGTCATCCCGTCCGTGAATTGGCGGCAGGTGTGGTTCATTCGGTCGAAAAGCTCCGCCTTGAGCAGCATCGGTTCTCCCTGACCGCACTCGGAGGCAAGAAGTGCCTCCAGAACGCGCTCATCTCTCAGTCCCCTTCTTCTGAGAACATCGGCGCGACCGAATTCAGACCTTGACCTTGCGGCAGACATACCTCTCATATTACCATCCTTTCAGTGCGCTCCTTTAACGCACCGTCCCTTAATTTTACGCCGTCCCTCTCGGCGCCGATCCGTGCGGATCGTTTTCCAATTAAAGTTTACTATCTCTGACAACGCAAAGTCAAGACAAACGGTAATAAAAATTTTATATTATTTATATTTTGTTTATCAGGTCGTGTTGTGCCGGACGGAAAAAAAGCCCATCTGACCGTAATCACGCAGCTATGAAAACATATTCGTATATCACATATGCGTGTATCATGCTGCCCGCGACCATGAATATATGAAACGGCACATGGCACCACGGGTGCTTTCTGCCGGCGGCGCAGAATATCGAGCCGAAGAGATATACCGCGCAGCCGAGCACCAAAAGCAGGAGAGCGCGGAGGTTTATCTCGTCTATAACCGCAAGCGAACATGAGAGCATCACCGCGCCGGCGATTATATAGACCGCAACGCAGGCGGCTTTCGTCTTCTGAAAGAAGAAAAGCTTCGCGACGAGCCCGAATATCACGCTTCCCCAGCCGAGCAGGAGCACGGCGGCACAGCAGATTTTGTTGTGATTATAAAGCGTAATGAGCGCGCACGGGGTCGCAGTGCCGGCGAGCAAAATCGGTATAACCGAATGATCAACGAGACAGGCTGTCCGCTTCGCCTCGCCCTGCGGCAAGCCGTGATAGACCGCCGACGCGCTGTAGAGCAGAATAAGCGAAAGCCCGTAGACAACAGCCGAAGCCATATATCTCGCGCTGTCAAACGGCGCTGCCTTTTCAATCAGCAGAACGAGCACCGCCGCGCCGAGCACTGCGCCGAGCGCGTGGGTGACGCAGTTGAGCGCATCCTGCGCCTTTGTGTATTCTATAAGCTCCACGCTGTCTTTGTTTTTCATAGTTCGACCTCCGAAGCACGGATAGATAAAGTTTACTCTCTATAGCATGATAAAGTCAACAGGATTTTCCGCGCAAAAAATTATCCGCCGCACAAATTGCAGCGGATAATTGAATTTTAGTCTATCAGATGCTCTTGAGCAGGTTCGGGAGTCCCTTGACAACGGCGGGGATCGCCTTGCCTATAAGGACGAGTATACCGCGTCCCATGGGCTTCTTGTCGTTGAGGATATCCAGAAGCTGATGTCCGAGCTCCTCGCTGAACACGCCCATGCTCATGGAGACGAAGTTCTTGACGGGGGTCTGGAGCGCTATCGAGCACGCCATTCCGTCCGAGCCGACGAACTTGCGCAGCATCTTGCAGAGCTTCGCGCCGTTCTTGCCGCAGGCGGAATCCTCAAGAGTGTTGGCAAAGGTCAGATTCGGATAGTCGTGAATCTCGCTCTCGGGAATCTCGTGACCGAGAAGAGCCTTGAACTGATCGTCCGGGACATTCATAACATCCGCCGAATAGTAAGCGGGCATAGTCTCTCTGAGATCCTTGACGGGGGCGTCAACGGTGCTCTCGACCTTTACGCTGCCCTCAAGGCGGATATCACGGCTCGATGCGCCGACGAGAAGCTTATAATTATCCGTCTCAACATGCCAGTCACCGAGATCGACATCGTAGAACGCGAACGCGCGCTTGCTGAGCTCGATTTCGACCTCTTTCTCTTCGCCCGCCTTGAGGAAGACTTTCTTGAAGCCCTTGAGCTCCTTCTCGGGGCGGAAGATGGTGCTGTTTTCCTGGGCAACATAGAGCTCGGCAACCTCTGCGCCGTCTCTGTCGCCGGTGTTCTTTATCTTGAATGAGACCTTGAGAGTGTCGGTATCCTTGATGCTGTCCGCAGAGACCTTGAGGTCGCTGTACTCGAAAGTAGTGTAAGACAGACCGAAGCCGAACGGGAACAGGACGTTCTTCTTCGCGGTGTCATAGTAGCGGTAGCCGATATACAGACCCTCGCGATACTCGACAGTCGCGGTATGTCCGGGGAAATTGTTGTAGCAGGGAGTGTCCTCAAGGGAGAACGGATAGGTCTCCGCGAGCTTGCCGGAGGGATTGACATCGCCGAAGAGGATATCGGTGACTGCGCTGCCGCTCGCCTCGCCGCCGAGGTAGCTGTTGAGCAGAGCCTTCGTCTCGCCTATCCACGGCATCTCGACAACCGCGCCGCCCGCAAGGACGACAACTATATTCTCGGTAACGCCGCGTATGGCGCTGAGCAGTGCGACATGCTCGGGCGGGATGCGGAGATGGGTTCTGTCGAAGCCCTCGGACTCGAACTCGTCGGTAAGACCGATGAACAGGACTGCGACATCCGCTTTCTTTGCAGCCTCAACTGCGTCGGCTATGTACGTCTCGGGAGAATTTTTCTTATCCTTCTTCGTCATCGCGTAGCCGTCGGCATAGATAACATCGATGCCCTCTTCAAACATGGTGTTATATGCGCTGTCTATTTTTATAGAATTGACAAGAGAGCTGCCGGCACCCTGATGACGCGGCTTCTTTGCCATCTGACCGATGACTGCGACCTTTGACTTCTTGCTCAGGGGCAGAATATTGTCTTCGTTTTTGAGAAGCACCATGCTCTCGCCCGCGATTTTGCGTGCCGCCGCGTGATGCTCGCCCGCATTGTAGCCCTTGCCGTCCGCAAGAACCTCCTTTGCACGCATGATAACATCAACAACGCCATCGACCATTTCATCGAGGAAGTCCTCGCTGATCTCGCCGCGCTTGACTGCGTCATATATCTTTCTGTTGCCGTCGCCGTTCGAGGTGGGCATCTCGAGGTTCTGACCTGCGAGCAGACCGAGAACGCGGTCGTTCTCCGCGCCCCAGTCGGTGACTACCATGCCCTCAAAGCCGAAATCACGGCGGAGAACATCGGTAAGGAGCCACTTATTTTCTGCGCCGTAGACGCCGTTGAGGCGGTTGTACATGCACATGATGGTCCAGGGCTGAGACTCCCTGACGGCTATCTCATAAGCGGTGAGATATATCTCGCGCAGAGTTCTCTCGTCAACAACTGCGCTGACGGTCATTCTGCGGGTCTCCTGGCTGTTGACCGCGTAATGCTTGAGCGAAGTGCCGATGCCCTTGGACTGAACGCCGTTTATGAAAGCGGCGGACATTTTTCCGGCAAGATACGGATCTTCCGAAAAATATTCAAAGTTTCTGCCGCAGAGGGGCGAACGCTTCATGTTGGTTCCGGGTCCGAGCAGGACGGACACCTTCTCGGCAATACATTCCTCGCCGAGGAGCTCGCCCATGCCGTAGATGAGTTCGGGATCCCAAGAGCAGGCGGTAGTCGCCGCAGTGGGATAGCAGATTGCCGGAATACCGCCGAGCAGCCCGTCGATTCCCTCGCTCTTCTCCTTTTTCTTGTCCTTGTCGTCCTTATCGTGAGTACCCACGCTGTTGCGGATACCGTGAGGGCCGTCGCTCCAGAGTATGGAAGGAATGCCCAAACGCTCGATGGACGCGGTGTGCCAATAGTCGCTGCCGGAGCAGAACGCGACTTTTTCTTCCAGCGTCATCTGCGAGATGAGATCTGCGTGCTTCATAAAAAAACCTCCAAAATACTTGATATTTATGATAATGAGTCAATTTCACACAGTGCGCAGCGGCGTTAAAATACAACCTGCACAAAGTGATTATAGCATAGACTAAAGCAAAAAGTAAATACGAAAAAACAATTAACAGAGCCTATTCGAGGCGATTTATCTAAAAAATAAAGCCGTAGGCAACACTTTTTTGCAAAGTGTCCCACATCGCCGCACCCGGCAGGAACGACCCGCCGGATAAAAGAAAAAACTGCCATGGAGATTCCACAGCAGTTTTTGTTATTCAAAGTTAAATTACTTAACCTCGACAGTTGCGCCTGCCTCTTCGAGCTTAGCCTTGGCAGCCTCAGCGTCGTCGGCAGAAACCTTCTCCTTAACAGCCTTGGGAGCGCCGTCAACGAGCTCCTTAGCTTCCTTCAGACCAAGACCGGTGATCTCACGGACAGCCTTGATGACATTGATCTTAGCAGCGCCGGCAGAAGTAAGGATGACATCGAACTCGGTCTGCTCCTCAGCAGCAGCAGCGCCGCCCTCAGCGGGAGCAGCAACAGCAACAGCAGCAGCGGCGGAAACACCGTATCTCTCCTCAACAGCGGAGACGAGCTCGGAAAGCTCGATAACGGTAAGGGTGTCAAGAGTCTCTAAAATGCTTGTAATTTTCTCGTTTGCCATTTTGAATTACCTCCAATTAGTAAGTTAGCTTTTTCTTTAAGCTTCGGCTGCCGCCTCTTCAGCGGGAACCGGGGTTGCGCCGCCCTTTTCAACAAGAGCCTGCATAGCTCTGGCAAAAGCGGCGATGGGTGCTTGGAACGCGTTGCAGACGGTAGCAAGAAGCACGTCCTTTGAAGGCAGCTTTGCAAGGCTCTCGACAGTGTCGATGCCTATGACCTTACCGTCCAGGAAGCCCTTCTTAACGGTGAAGGTCTTGCTGGTGCTCGCATACTTGCAAAGGATACGGGCGGCGGCGGTATAATCGTCCGCGCTCGTTGCGATAGCGGTCGTGCCCTCAAGAACATCATCAATATCGGAAAGCTCCGCCTTCTCGGCTGCAAGCTTGAGGATAGTGTTCTTGACGACTGCGTACTTGACGCCCGCCTCGCGAAGATCCTTACGCAGCTTTGTGTCGTCCTCGACAGTGATACCCTTGTAGTCAACGATAACACCTGCGACGGAAGAACTGAGTGTGTCCGCAAGATCGCTCACGATCTGTTTCTTCTGTTCAAGAATTTTTTCGCTTGGCATAGTTTCACCTCCGGAAATGGTGGTTGCAAAGGCAAAAGGAAAAACCCTCTTCCGCAAGCAGGGAAAAGGGTTGAATATCTGCATAATACGCAGAATAACTGCGTGCAGCTTCCCTTCCTCGGCAGGCGGTTTTCACCTTATGCCGGGCCTAAAGCCCGTTGCACCTGCTGTCTTTGGTTAGAACAGCTTTATTATATTAACACACGAACAGCCGCGTGTCAATAACTTTTTTATTCGGCAGAGCCCGCGTTGAGAACCTTAGAGGGGTTGATGCGGATGCCGGGGCCCATGGTCGAAGCGACGACGCAGGACTTGATATACTGACCCTTGGAGGCAGCGGGCTTGGCCTTGACTATAGCGTCGAGCAGGGTGTTAAAGTTCTCACCGAGCTTCTCGGCACCGAAGGAAGCCTTGCCGATGGGGCAGTGGATGATGTTGGTCTTGTCGAGACGGTACTCGATCTTACCGGCCTTAGCCTCGTTGACAGCCTTGGCGACATCGGGCGTAACCGTGCCGGCCTTGGGGCTGGGCATAAGACCTCTGGGACCGAGGACTTTACCGAGACGGCCGACGAGACCCATCATGTTCGGAGCGGCGATGGCGACATCGAAATCCATGAAGCCCTCGCCCTGAATCTTGGCGACAAGATCCTCGGCACCGACGATCTCGGCACCTGCGGCGGTTGCGGCCTCAGCATCAGCACCCTTGGCAAAGACGGCTACGCGAACCTTCTTGCCGGTGCCGTTCGGAAGAACGACGGCGCCTCTGACCTGCTGGTCGGCATGGCGGGAGTCAACACCCAGGCGGATGTGAACTTCGACAGTCTCATCGAACTTTGCCGTTGCAGTCTTAACGGCTATGTCAAGAGCCTCGTTGGGCTCATAAAGGGCAGCTCTGTCAACAAGCTGAGCACCCTGGTTGTATTTCTTACCGTGTTTCATTATAGTTTCCTCCCAATCGTGTGGTTAAATCGGATTCTTCCTCCCACAGGAAGCATCAATCAGCAACTGTGACGCCCATGCTGCGTGCGGTACCGGCTATCATGCTCATAGCGGTCTCGATGCTTGCAGCGGTGAGGTCGGGCATCTTCTGCTCGGCGATCTTTCTTATCTGCTCGGTAGTGATCGTTGCGACCTTTGTCTTGTTGGGAACGCCTGAACCGCTCTCGATTCCGCATGCCTTCTTGATGAGGACAGCGGCGGGCGGAGTCTTTGTTACGAATGTGAAGGAACGATCCGCATAGACGGTGATGACGACAGGGATTATAAGACCCATGTCATTCTTCGTTCTCTCGTTGAATTCCTTTGTGAACGCCATGATGTTGACGCCGTGCTGACCGAGCGCGGGGCCGACGGGCGGAGCCGGAGTTGCCTTACCGGCGGGAATCTGCAATTTGATTAAGCCAACAACTTTCTGTGCCATGACTTGCACCTCCATAAGAATGTGGTAAATGTCGGGGAAGCATCCCCTCCCACGGGAGCCGAAGCTCCGCGCGCACAAAGCGCTATAATAAGGACATAGAGTCCGTATTACCGGGATAAAAAATTACTTTTCGAGTTCGACCTGATCGAGCTCAAGCTCGACAGACGTCTCTTTTCCGAAGAACGCGGAAACGGAGACGGTGACAGTCTCGTTATCCATATCGATCTTCGTGACCGTGCCGGAGAAGCCCTCAAGGCGTTCATCCGTGATTTTCACGGTATCGCCCACCTTATATTCGACCTCAATGCTCTTCTTTTCAACGCCGAGCTTGAGGACCTCATCATCGGAGAGCGGAGTAGCCTTGCTCTCGGGACCTACGAATCCGGTCACGCCTCTGGTATTTCTGATCACGAACCATGCGTCGTCGCTCATAGAGGGGACGTTGTTCTCGTCATAGGTAACAGCTGCCTTGACAAGCACATAGCCGGGGAAGAGCTTGCGCTCAACCTCGCGCTTTTTGTCGTCCTTTATCTCGGTGACGATCTCGGTGGGAATCTGAACCTCAAGGATCTGATCCTGCATCTTACGGTTCTCGACCATTTTTTCGATATTTGTGGCGACCTTATTCTCGTAGCCGGAATAGGTGTGCACCACATACCATTTGGCATCAGCAGACATCGCGTTTTCCTCCGTTATAATCCGAGACCCATCATGCTCAGGATCGCGGCGGCAGTTTCCGTGTTCTCGCCGGTCTTCTGGGCAAGCTCAATAAGCTTGGATACGAGGAAAGACAGACCCTGGTCGATGGCATAGATGACTACGCCGACAACAGCGACCGAAACGAGCACGACGCCGGTATTCTTGAGAACGGTTTTCGCGCCGGGCCATGTGATTTTTTTGATCTCGCCTCTGAAGTCCTTCCAGAACTTCTTAAAACCCTTGGCAAAACGCTTGAAGACATTCCCGTTGGGATTCTTCGGTTTTGCGGTCTTCGCCTTGGACTTTTCAGCCTTGGCGACCTTCTGGGCAGAAGTAAGCTTGGAGTCATCGGCGCCTTTTTTGGCCTGCTTTTCAGCCTTGGCGACCTTTGCGGCGGCAGAGGTGTTCTCTTTTTTCGCCATTTTTATACCTCCCGACTTACTTTGTTTCTTTGTGGAGAGTATGCTTCCTGCAGAAACGGCAGTACTTGTTCATCTCCAGCCTGTCCGGTGTGTTCTTCTTGTTTTTAACAGTGTTGTAGTTGCGCTGCTTGCATTCCGTGCAAGCAAGAGTAATCTTTACTCTCATGACGGCACCTCCAATATCTTAGGATTTGATTAGCCTCCCTCTGAACCGGCCAAAAATAAGGGCAGAAAAAAATAGCCCTCTCACAGAGGTATAATCAGTTTAGCACAGACATACCCGTTCGTCAAGTTTTTTCGCCCAAATCTTGAAAAAATTTATTTTTCTGCCGCCGCGAGAGCGGTTTTGATATCCTCGGTGAGTATGCTGCGCATACGCACGGGGTATTTTTCGGGATTTATCGCACGCAGAGCCTCGGCTATTTTCTGCCTGAGCTCGGGCTTTGCGGCAGTTATAAGCGGCAGCACCTGAATGCACTGGCGAACCGTCGTCGCCTGCTCTGTGCCGACGGTGTTGAGAAGTCTGTCGATGTTCCTGTCGATTTTCTTTCTCGAATCCCATGCGACATTCTTGGCTATAAGCACGAATGCGCGGGTGCGCGCATAGGGGTTGCGATCATCGAGAAGCTTGAAGAGCTTGTCGAGATGAGCGTAGACCTCTTTGCTTTTGCCGGACTCCGTTTCGAGCTGACGCATAGCTTCGCAGCCTATCGCCGTGCTCATAGATCCGAGCTTAGAAATGTTCGTAAGAATTACATCGTTATCCATATTAATATCTCCCTCTCCCGCCCTTTCGGGCGTCCTTATTCCTTTTCTTATTTGTATAGAACTCTTTTTACGGCTGAGACGGTGTGTCCGTTTCTGCCGGTGCAAGACCTGCTGAAATCAGATTGGCTCGGTGCTCCTCCGCCGTTGCTGCGTAGCGGTAAACTCCGTCCTCCCCGACGCAGAAATACAGATAGTCCGTGTCCAGCGGACTGATAGCGGACTTCACGGCCTCCGAGCCGGGACTGCATATCGGTCCTGCGGGAAGCCCCGCACACTTGAAGGTGTTGTAATACTCCTCATATTTGCTCTGCGTCTCCGGGTCGTCGCTCTTTATATAGTTCTTTATAACCGAATCGACATATCTGCCGGTCGAGTTCATTTCGAGCTGCATACCCGCCTTGAGCCTGTTCTGAATGACGGACGAAATTTTCGCCATTTGGGCGACGTCGCCGCCGCTCTCCGTTTCAACAATTGAAGCTATCGTGATAACTTCATCGACGCTCATGTTTCTCGCCGCTATCTGGCGGCGCATGGCGGTGCTCACAAAGCTCTCCATGCTGCGCAGCAGTCTGCTTATGACATCGGCGGGCGCGGTATTTTTGGCAAAAGTATATGTACCTGCGCGTATATACCCCTCAAGCGCAAACGCTCTGCCCGTCTTCTCCTGCGCGCCTATAAGCGGAAAATAGCTGAAGTCGGTATTGACTGCGGTGTTCATCAGTGCGCTGAACGAGGCTACCCCTTTTGCTTCGAGAATCGCGAACATATCCGCCATCGTTGCGCCCTCCGGCAGAGTGACGCTGACCGACTCGGCATTGCTCCGCTCCGAAGTTTCGCTTATCTTGTTGCCGCTTTTGAGCACCGTATGGGGCTGCTCGGTGCCGTCCTGAACGGTTTGCGTCGGCTGCTCAACGACGATATAGGTCTCGCCGTTCGTGTTCGTCTCAATCTCCGTCACCGGCATCTCTTCGCTGAGCGTCTCCTCCGGAATATTTGAGATGTCGTAGGTGCCGTTGTAGACATAATTGATCGTAGTGTCGCTGCTCTCGGGCTCTTTCTGCACAGTCTCCCTTGAGCACGCCCACAGACCCGAAGCCACGCACACCGCGAGTCCCAGGCAGGCGACCGCTTTGAGTTTGTTTTTCATTTTCTTTTTCCTCTCGTTGGACGCGGCGCGTCCGGTCTCCTATATACCTATATACCATCGGACCGAGTGCCCGATATAAACAAATCAACCGCCGAACGGCGTTTGGACAAGGCGCTCGCGCATAACGAAGCGCACATAGTTTATCGCCCTGTCCGCGCTGAAGGTCCAGCGCGTCAGCTGAGCCACCCGCTCGCCCGGTGCGAGCTTCAGCTGCTTCTGCTCCTTTGCGGTCGGCATCCGCAGAACTATCTTCATATCTATCCTGTCAACATCGACGCCGTCACTGTCAAGTATCGCGTGCGCCACCGACTTGTTCGGGTCGAGGGAGCGCACAATGTCATACAGCTCCTCGGTAAAGTAACTGTCTTCAATCGCCACGGTCTCGCCGCCGGCAAGGCGCAGTCTGCTGAGTCTGCCTATTTTCTTATCCTGCGGAAAGTTCCTCGTAAGCTCGCCCTTCGGATATTCAAGTCCCGATGAAATGATGACGTTTCTTATCTCCAATCCGAGCTTTTCGAGCGAATAGGTCAGCGAGATTATTGGCTCGAAGGCGGGTCTCCACTTGTTGGAGCTGACAAATGTGCCGACTCCGTGACGCTTGTATATCCTGCCGTCATGCTCAAGCTCGGAGAGCGCGGAGCGAACGGTCGCCCTGCCCACGCCGAGGGTATTCATCAGTTCCTTTTCCGTCGGCAGCTTTGAACCGGCAGGATAGTCGCCGGAGTCTATCATAGAGGTTATGTAATTTTTGACCTGCAGATAGAGCGGCAACCTGCTCAGACTGTCCATAGAAACTCCCCGATGAAATTAAGATAAAATAAACTTTTCAATACACTTGACACTATTCTAATATAATGCTATAATTTTGTCAAGATGTTCGGACAACCGAACAAGAATCGTAAAAAATATAAAGCAAGGTTCCGCCGTTCGCCGTGGCTTTTCTTTTGCATATATGTTATCATTATATATGCAGAGAGGTTCGGCATATAATGTGCGATACCGCAGTCAAAGGGGAGATGAATATGGCTCAGAAAGTGCAGAAGGTTCGCAGCAAGCTCGAGAAAAAGGGCTACAGCGGAATAGAATGCACCGAGGTCGGCAAGTGTATCCGCCTTGAGGGCGAGATGACCGAGTGGACCGATATTGTAAAGGCAGGCAGGACTGCCGCCAAGTTCGGCTACAGGGGCGTGCTCAACGATATCTCGCTCAAGGGATTCACCGAGCCCGCCATACGCGCACCGAAATTCACCGACGGTTCGCTCGAGGGTGCTCAGCCCGATGTTCTCATCATCGGCGGCGGCGTTATCGGCTGCTCTATCGCGAGAGAGCTGACCCGCTACAGGCTCAACATTCTGCTCGTCGATAAAGAGAGCGACGTTGCGATGCAGACCTCGTCGAGAAACGACGGCATGATCCATCCGGGCATCGCCTCCCATGTTGGCACGAAGCGCGGCGAAATGAACGTGCGCGGCAACGCGATGTACACTCAGGTGTGCAAGGAGCTTTCCGTTCCGTTTGAGCGCTGGAGCAATCTTATACTCTACAGCGAGAAGATATTCGGCTTCTTCTCCCCTCTTGTGTTCAACTACCGCGAAAAGCATCTCGGAATAGAGGGCAGGAAGATAAGCCGCGAGGAGCTTCACCGCATCGAGCCCAATATAACGGATGAGGCTATAGGCGCGTTTGAGTTCCCGTCATCCGGCGTGCTCTCGCCCTATAAGCTGACCGTGGCGTTCGCGGAGAACGCAGTCGAAAACGGCGCAAAAGTCTCGCTCGATACGATTGTAACTTCAATTGATACCGAGGGCGACAAGATAGTTTCCGTACATACAAACAGAGGTATCGTTCACCCCAGGGCTGTCATAAACGCGGCGGGCGTGTTCTCGGACAAAATAGCCGGAATGGCGGGCGACCGCTTCTTCACCATCCATCCGAGGAAAGGGCACCTTGCGATCCTCGACAAAAAGCAGGGTCCTCTTGTTCAGAGGTCGATGGGACTCATCGGTCTCTCACAGGCAACCTCGGACACCAAGGGCGGCGGCGTTATGCGCACGATAGACGGCAATGTTCTTGTCGGTCCCGATGCATTCGAGCAGCCGTACAGGGAGGACTTCTCAACAAAGCGCGAGAATGTCGATGCAATGCTTGACAAGCATCTTCAGCTGATAAAGGGCTTCTCAAAATCAGATGTGATAACATATTTTGCAGGCATACGCGCCGCGACATACGAGGAGGAGTTCATCGTCGAGGGCTCCGAAAAGCTTTGGAATCTCATCCACGCCGCCGGCATCCAGTCCCCCGGACTCGCGAGCGCTCCGGCGATAGCGGAGGATATAAGCAAGATAACCGTTGACCGCCTCTCGAAGGTCATGGAGGTCGTACCCAACGAGAAGTTCAACCCGAACCGCAGAGTGACTCCCGTCATGGCGAAGCTCTCGGTTGCGGAGAGACAGGCGGCGATTGAAAAGAACCCCGATTACGGCATCGTCGTGTGCCGCTGCGAGGGCATCAGCCGCGGCGAGATAATCGACGCGATAAACTCCCCCGTTCCCGCGACCTCGATTGACGCGATAAAGCGCCGCGTGCGCCCCGGAATGGGCAGATGTCAGGGCGGCTTCTGTATGCCGCTGGTCACGGGCATTATCTGCGAGCAGACCGGCATGAGGATGACCGACATCACCAAGAGCGGCGGAGACAGCAACCTGCTGTTTGAAAAGGAGGACACCGACAATGACTGAGCTCATATATGATGTAATAGTCCTCGGCGGCGGTCCGGCAGGTCTTGCTGCCGCGATATCCGCACACAAGAACGGCGCGAACGTGCTGCTTATAGAGCGCGAGCACAAGCTCGGCGGTATCCTCAAGCAGTGCGTACATGACGGCTTCGGTCTCATCCGCTTCGGCGAGCGTCTGACCGGTTCAGAATATGCGGGAAGATTCATCAGGGAGTTTCTCTCCCTCGGAATAGATTACAGAATAGACGCATTCGTAACGGACGCCGAGAAAACGGCGGAGGGCTTCACCCTCACCGTGCAGAGCGCACAGGGCATATTGATCTGCCGCTCGAAGGCTGTTGTTATCGCGTGCGGCTGCCGCGAGCGCACCTCGCGTCAGGTTTTCATCCACGGCGACAGACCCGCCGGCATATACACCGCCGGCACGGCTCAGTATTTCGTCAACATCCTCGGTCAGATGCCCACGCGCCGCTGCGTTATTCTCGGCAGCGGGGACATCGGCATGATAATGGCGCGCCGCCTCACCCTTGAGGGTGCGAGCGTCGAGGGCGTTTATGAGATAAAGGACACCCCCGCGGGTCTTGCACGAAACGTCCACCAGTGCCTGCACGATTTCAATATCCCGCTCCACCTCTCGACCACGGTCACAAAGGTTTTCGGCGTCAAGCGCGTTGAAGCGGTCGAGGTCTGCCAGGTTGACGAAAGGATGAAGCCGATAGAATCCACCGCACGGATAATCCCCTGCGACGCGCTCATCCTCTCCGTCGGACTTATGCCCGAGAACGAAGCGGCGCAGATGCTCGGAGTCAGACTTGACCCCGCGACAAAGGGCGCGGCAGTCGATCAGACGCTGATGACGAATGTGCCCGGCGTGTTCTCCTGCGGCAATGCGCTGCACGTCAACGACCTTGTCGATTATGTCTCCGTTTCGGGGGATCAGGCGGGCGAATCCGCAGCCGAATACTGCAAGAGTACAAATAAGACGAGCGACAAAATACCCGTTGAATATGACAGGACAAAGTTTCTCTATGTTGTCCCGCAGTATTACGACAAGGCAGCGAAGGACGGGATGACAATGTATTTCAGAACGCGCAGCGAATTCAAGAAGCAGTCCGTCACAGTCGCGAGCGGCGGCAACGAGCTGATAAGCAAGCGGTTTGCAAATCTCTCCTCCTCGGAGATGGAGGTTCTGAGCGCCGATAATATTTCAGACAGGATAACAGACAGGATAACCGTCGGCATGGAGGACATAAAATGAAGATAAAATATCTCGGTACGGCGGCAGCCGAGGGCGTTCCCGCGATTTTCTGCCGCTGTGAGGTGTGCAAAAAATCAAAGGCGGCGGGCGGCAGAAACATCCGCACCCGCTCTCAGGCGATAATCGACGACAAGCTTCTTATCGACTTTTGCCCCGACACCTTTATCCACACCCTGCGCGACAATATCGATCTTATCTCGATAAAATCCTGTCTCATCACCCACGCGCACGAGGATCACCTCTATCCGCAGGATATTCAGATGCGCCTGCCGGAATGCTTCGCTAATTTTATGGGCGAAGAGGTGACTCCGCTGAACTTCTACGGTTCGGACGCGACACTACAACAGATAAGGGACATGGAGTGGTGCGATGCGCTGACAGAAAAGAATGTTCTCGCGCTGCACCCCGTAAGGGCGTTTGAGCCGTTCGGGGTCGAGGGCTGCACAGTGACCGCGCTCAGGGCGGATCACGACCAAAAGACCGACCCGTTTATCTATATGATATCAAACGGCGAAAAGACTGTGCTCTACGCGCACGACACCGGATATTTCCCCGACGAGACCTGGGATTATCTCGAACAAAAAAAGCCCGTATTTGACTTTGTCTCAATAGACTGCACGGGCATGTTCGAGAACTACCGCCACGGTCACATGGGGCTCTCCGCCGACGCGGACACGAAGGATCGAATGATAAAAGAGGGACTTGCGACGGATAAGACGGTTTTCTGCTGCAATCACTTCTCCCACAACGGCGGCGCGACCCACGACGAATTTGTCCCCGCGGCGGCGGAGAAGGGCTTCATCGTCGCCTATGATTCCATGGAATATG
Organism: bacterium; assembly: GCA_963620555.1. Taxonomy (GTDB): domain Bacteria; phylum Bacillota; class Clostridia; order Oscillospirales; family Acutalibacteraceae; genus CAG-177. Next base: position 43,137 of record CAVFAN010000003.1, on the reverse strand, counting down.
AGTTTTAACCGAAAGGACTGACGCAAAGTGAATGTCATCGAAATGGTCTGTATAGTCTGCCCCAACGGCTGCCGTCTGAAGGTCAGCCGCGACGGCGACAGGATAGATGTTCAGGGCGCGAAGTGCAGGAGGGGCGTCGAGTTCGGCACGACCGAGCTGACAAATCCCACCCGCTCCCTGACGACTACAGTCGAAACCGCGTTTCCCGATATGCCCCGCCTGCCGGTCAAAACGAGCTGCGAGATACCCAAGGAGCATCTGCTTGATGCCATGAAAACCATCCGCGCATTCAGGCTCAGCAAGCGCGTGAACACCGGAGATGTCGTTATCAGGGACGTTTTCGGTGCGGACATAGTAGCAACAGCCGACATGAACTGAACATACTGCTTATAAAGGAGGAAGCACCGTGAGCAAAGCAAAGAAGTTCGTACCAGATTGGTACCACGAGAAAGCACCCGAAAGATCCTACCGCTCCATTCTCAAATGGGGCGATCCCGAGGCGTTCAAAGCTCCGAACGCAAAGCTCTATGAGCTGATGAAGGAGACCTTCCACATGACCGACGACGATTTCAAGGTCAAGCGTGAGATGGGTCTCGAAGAGGTCGATTACGATATCCCCTGCCGCCTGAGCGAAACTCAGATAGCCTCTCTCGAGGAGATAGTCGGCAAGGCAAATGTCAGCACCGACAACTATGACAGGCTCTCCGTCGCATACGGCAAGACGATGGTAGACCTCATGAGACTGCGCAAGCACATCGTTGAAAATATCCCCGACGCGGTCGTCTATCCCAAGAACCGCGAGGATATCATCGCCCTCGTAAAATACTGCTGTGAGCAGAAGATACCGATGTATGTCTACGGCGGCGGCTCCTCCGTCACCCGCGGCGTTGAGGCGGTCAAGGGCGGCATTACGCTTGACATGAGAAAGAACTTCAATAAGGTCATCTCCTTCAGCGAACGCAATCAGACGATAACCGTCGAGGCGGGCATGAGCGGTCCGAAGCTTGAGGAGACGCTCAACAACGCCGTCACGACCCTCGGCGCAAAGCGCGCATATACCTGCGGTCACTTCCCGCAGAGCTTTGAGTATTCCTCCGTCGGCGGCTGGGCTGTCACCCGCGGCGCGGGGCAGAACTCAAGCTATTACGGCAAGATCGAGGACATAGTGATAAGCCAGGAGTATGTCACCCCCATCGGCATCATCAAGAGCGACGAGTTCCCGAGAAACGCGACCGGTCCCTCCATAGACCAGATAATGATGGGCAGCGAGGGAACCTTCGGTATTCTTACGCATGTCACGCTCAGAATTTTCAAGTATATGCCCGAAAACCGCAAGAAGTTCTCCTATGTTTTCAAGGATTGGGAGAACGGGCTCAACGCGGCGCGTGAGATAATGCAGGGCGAGTTCGGCTTCCCGTCGGTCTTCCGTCTCTCAGACCCCGAGGAGACATCTGTCGCCTTCCGCCTATACGGCGTTGCGGACACTGTCATTGACAAGATGCTCGCCGCCAAGGGCTACAAGGACGGTAAGCGCGTGCTCATGCTCGGCTGGAGCGAGGGCGAGAAGCATTTCAGCAAAAATGTCGCAAAGCAGATTGACAGGATATGCAAGAAGCACGGCGCAATGTACACCACCGGCATCGTCACCAAGGGCTGGGAAAAGGGACGCTTCACCGACCCTTACCTGCGCGAGGACATGGGCGACTACGGTCTTATGCTCGACACCCTTGAGTGCGCGGTCAACTGGGATAACTTCACCAGCGTCTACGAAAATGTCCGCCGCTTCTGCAAGAGCAGACCCGACACTATCTGCATGACCCATATGTCCCACTTCTATCCCCAGGGCGCAAACCTCTACTTCATATTTGAAGCGAAGATGAGCGACCTCGACGAATATCTCGAATATCAGAGCGGCATCATGGACAACATCCAGAAGTACGGCGCGGCGATGAGCCACCACCACGGCATAGGCAAGATGACCGCTCCGTGGCTTGAGGCGCAGATCGGCAAGAACCAGATGGATATCTACCGCGCACTCAAGCAGCACTTCGATCCCGACAACCTGATGAATCCGGGCGGAACACTCGGTCTCGACCTCGCAGAGGAGCAGAAGAGAGACTTCATCAACAAGTAAACCACCTCCATTTTCGTCGGAGATATGAGAACAGAGCGTGCCCTGCGGAAGTTACCGCAGGGCACGCCGCGTTTTTCGGCAAAAATCGAAACGACCCCCGCAGCACACAAGCCGCCGGGGTCGTTCCGAATATAGGAGATTTGTGGTTGTCGATTTTGTACGGGCGCCGTTAAGGTGTCCGGCATAGCACGCGGGGCAGGAGTCCGCGTTTGCCAAACGAACCCCCGTTCGCTCAGCATTTTTCGCGCCGCTTTTTACCGTTTTTTAACACGGTCTTCCTGCCCCCGTTTTATACGAATATATGATACACCATTTCTTCAAAAAATGGAATAGACTTTGTACAACTGGTAAATTTTGAGGACAAATAACCGTCTTAATTTCTTTAAAAAGGATATAATTTGATTTACGGCAGTTATATTGCGCTTTTCGACTTTTAAAACGTGCCATTTTCGTTGTTGTAAGACATTAAATATGCGCTAAAATTTCACTCGATGTTGATTTTTCCGTATATCCTGTTCACGGGGATAAACAGCAGAAAAGTGAGCACGGAATTGAGGCTCGCTTTTATGAGATTGAACGGGATTATTGCGGGAATGAGCATTTTGACGACCGCCCCGACACCCGTGCCCATGAAAATTCCGGTGAACACGAGGTTGAGCGGGATCATAACGAGGGTCATCAGCACCGAGCCGACCGCGAGTCCCGCCGCCATACCCTTTTTGCCGCCGATTTTTTTGTACATCATACCGGAGGCTACAACGAGCACACCCGACGCGCAAAAGTGCATGAGAAAGCCGATAATGTGGCTCGACGAGCTGACGGTAAACGCCTGAATGGCTGAGGTGATTAGAAGGATCACAAGCCCTGCGGACGGTCCGAACAGCATCGTACCGATAAGCACGGGGACATCCGCAATGTCGTATTCGAGAAACGGCGCGGAGGGCAAAAGCGGAAACTTTATGAAATAGACCGACACCACGGCAAGTGCCGCAAGCATCGCCATGACCGTTATTTTCCGCAGATTCTGTCTTGAGTTTTTCTTCATGAGTATCTTCCTCTCTTTATTTTGCAACCGGGAAGATGAAAAAGCAAATGCCCCGCTATATAAGCGGGGCGCAAATGCATTTTTCGCATCCTCTTCCATCCGGACTTTACCGTCGGCTCCGGAATCGCACCGGATCAACCGCTCTCGCGGCTCGCGGGCTTCGGCTTTCGCCTTCACCGCCGGTGGGGAATTTCACCCCGCCCCTGAGATTGCTGTATATATTGTTGCACTTTGCTAAGGTTTTGTCAATAGATACACGGCTCTTAGCGTCAGCAATATCAAAAGTTTACATCCGGTTCAAATATTAAAGCGCAGTTAAACGGACTGCAAAGCACCGCTTGCGGACAGTGGGTAAAATCTCGGACAGATGAGTGCTTTATTCCGTTGTATTTCGCGCCGCCGTATGTTATACTTAACCCGACAAACAAACGGAGGCAACAGCATGAATTTCACTCAATTCAACAAAACCGGCGGCGTTGAGGGCTTCTGCCTGATAAAGACCGTCGAGCGCAAGATGACGGCAAGAGGCGTGCCCTATCTCGACCTCACGCTCGCAGATCCCGACGGCGAAATAAACGCAAAGCTCTGGGACTACAAGGAGGAGCTTCACGGCGAATTTGCCGCAAACGATCTGATAAAGGTCCGCGGAACCGTTCAGCCGTTCAACGAATCGCAGCAGCTGAGGATAGAGCGCATACGCAAGGTGACGGAAGCGGACGGCGTGCGTATTGAGGACTTCGTCCCCTCGGCGGGCTTCTCGGGCGAGGCGATGTTCAACGAGCTGACGAAGGTCGCTGATAATTTCGGGGACGAGGAGCTGAAAAAGCTCGTCACCGCCCTGCTCAACGAATACAGGGACAGACTGCTCTACTGGCCGGCGGCATTCAGGCTGCACCACGCGATTCGCGGCGGTCTGCTCTATCACACGCTCTCCATTCTCCGCATGGCTCAGGGAGTCGCGGATATCTATCCTTTTATAGACAGCGACCTGCTCTTTGCCGGCGTTATACTTCACGATATCGCAAAGACCGAGGAATTTGACGTCGCGCAGACCGGCATTGCCTCGGGCTACACGACGGACGGCAATCTGATAGGTCACCTCGTGCGCGGCGCGATGGCGGTTGACAGATGCGGAAGAAAGCTCGGCATAAGCGAGAACACGCTCATGCTCGTCGAGCACATGATAATCTCACACCACGGCGAGCCGGAGTTCGGCGCGGCGGTGCGCCCGATGTTCCTCGAGGCGGAGATACTCTCCTCGCTCGACACGCTCGATGCGAAGATATATGAAATCGAGCAGGCGTGCAGGAACGTTCAGCCCGGCGAATTCACTCCCCGCCAGTGGGCACTCGACAACCGCAAGCTCTATAACCACGACCGCAGCCACTCCGATTTCAAGGCGGAGCTGATAAAATAAGGAGAGCCTATGGACTGGACAGAAATAAAGATAACCGTTGACGCGAAGGATATCGACACTGCCAGCGACATTGCAAACATGGTCGTGCCCTACGGCATATATATCGAGGACTACAGCTTCCTTGAGCGCGAGGCGATGGAGATAGCCCACATCGATCTTATTGACGAGGAGCTGCTCGCCAAGGACAGGACGAAGGGAATTGTCCATATCTATATCGACCCGCAGGATCACCCGCAGGAGGCTGCCGCTTTCCTGACGGAACGGCTCGCGGCGGCGGGGATAGAAAACGAAATTGACCTCACCCGATGCAAGAACGCCGACTGGGAGAACAACTGGAAGCAGTATTTTCACCCGATAAAGGTAGGCGAGCGTCTGCTTATACGCCCGTCATGGGAGAACGAATACGACGCCGAGGGACGCGCCGTGCTCCATCTTGAGCCCGGACTTGCGTTCGGCACGGGCAGCCACGAGACGACCCGTCTCTGCCTTGAAGCACTTGAGAAGAACATAAAGGGCGGCGAAAAAGTGCTCGATGTCGGTTGCGGAAGCGGCATTCTCGCGATAGCCTCTCTCCTGCTCGGCGCAGAGAGCGCGACAGGCGTTGACATAGACGAACTCGCAGTCAAGACTGCGGAGGAAAACGGAAAGATGAACGGCTTCGGCGGCGACCGTCTGACCTTCATTCACGGCGACCTCGCAGACAGGGTAAGCGGCAAATTCGACATAGTCGTCGCAAACATCGTTGCCGATGTCATAATCATGTTCTGCAAAGTCGTGCCCGATTTCATGGCGGACAATGCCGTGTTCATCACCTCCGGCATAATCGATATACGCGAGCAGGAGGTTGTTGACGCATTCGCCGAAAACGGCTTTGAAATCCTTGCGCGCCACGCCGACGGCGGCTGGCGATGCTTCGAATGCAGGCGAAAAAAGTAAACATATAAACAGTTCGAGGGACCGCACCGATGTGCAGCCCCTCGATTTATTAGGCTGAAAATTTATTTCATGCCCTGCTCGTAAGCTTCGATCATCTTCTTGACCATCTGTCCGCCGACAGAACCTGCCTCACGGGCGGTCAGGTTGCCGTTATAGCCCTGCTTGAGATTTACGCCCACCTCAGAGGCGGCCTCCATCTTGAAGCGGTCAAGCGCATCGCGTGCCTCGGGGACAACGCCCTTGCCGGAACTCTTAGCCATTTTCTTTACACCCCTTACTTTTCAAAACTTTGTTTGCGTTTGCATCCTTATTATTTTCCGTCAGTGCGTTTTTATAACTTTTTCGCCGTGACAATGTTTGTCAAAAATCCGAAGTCACACTTTGTGATATTTGTTGACAAACTGTTCCGTTTAAGTTAAAATAATATTAACATAATAATAGTATAATATATACATATAGTAATATGCTAATGATATGCCGGTCGGTTGACCGTAAAAGAAAGGAGCAAACCGTTATTGCAAACAAAAAAATTTCCGATCACCATAATCTGATTCTCGAAAAGGTTCGGGAATCCGCACTTTCGGTGCTGCCGATATTGGTCATAGTCGTGCTGCTGTGCTTCAGCGTCTCGCCGATAGATACAGATCTGTTTCTGAGCTTTATCATCGGCGCGATTTTTGTCATAATCGGTATGGGCTTTTTCTCCCTCGGGGCGGAGACCTCGATGACGCCGATAGGCACCAAGCTCGGCACGGCGATGACAAAATCCCGCTCCCTGCCGCTTATAATTACCGTCAGCTTCATTCTCGGCTTTGCCGTGACGATAGCCGAGCCCGATCTTCAGGTGCTCGCGCAGACGGTGCCGCATATAAATAACACGGTTTTGCTCGTGACGGTCGGAGTCGGAGTCGGCTTTTTCCTGTGCGTGTGCATGATGAGAATACTCACGGGCGTGCGCCTGCGCTGGCTGCTGATAGCGTTTTATGCCGTTGTTTTTATTTTGGCGGCATTTTCGAAGCCCGATTTTCTCGGCATCGCTTTTGACTCGGGCGGCGTGACAACAGGTCCTATGACCGTACCGTTTATCTTAGCTCTCGGTGTCGGCGTTTCAAAAATACGAAGCGACGCAAAAGCGGAATCTGACAGCTTCGGTCTTGTCGCTCTCTGCTCGATAGGACCGATACTCGCGGTGCTTCTGCTCGGCTTCTTCTATCCGGACGGAGACGGCGTTGTTGACATAAGCTCGGCGGCATATTCGAGCACGGGCGAAATAGGGCACGCCTATCTCACCGCTCTGCCCTCATACATGGCGGAGATGGCGGTAGCGCTGCTGCCGATAATCGCGATATTCTATATATTCCAGATTTTCTCCCTCCGCCTCTCAAAGCGCGAGGTCGCGAGGATAACGATAGGCGTCGCATATACATATGTCGGACTTGTGCTGTTCCTGACCGGCGTCAATGTTGGCTTCTCGTCGCTCGGCGCGGTGCTCGGCGCAAGGCTCGCCGAAGGGAATACGAAATACCTGCTCGTGCCGCTGTCGGTGCTCCTCGGCTGGTTCATTATCTCCGCAGAGCCGGCGGTAGCCGTGCTCGAAAAGCAGATTGAAGATGTCAGCGCGGGAGCCATTCCCGGAAAGGTTATAAAATACAGCCTTTCGATCGCTATCGCCGCGGCGATGGGCATGTCGATGATTAGGGTCATGACAGGTATATCGGTCATGTGGTTCCTCGTGCCCGGCTATCTTATCGCCATAGTTCTCTCGTTCTTCGTGCCGGATATCTACACGGCGATAGCCTTTGACTCGGGCGGCGTTGCGTCGGGTCCGATGACAGCGACATTCATGCTTCAGTTTATGATAGGCGCGTCAAAGACGCTCGGCGGCGACCCCTTGAGCGATGCGTTCGGAGCCGTGGCGATGGTCGCGATGATGCCGCTCATTTCCATTCAGGCAGTCGGCGTAATATATGAAAAGCGCAAAAAGCCCGCAGAGAAGGGCGAAACCTTTGCCGACGACGAAATTATCGAGCTTTGGGAGGTGCAGACAGGTTGAACTACATAATGACGGTCATAAATCCCGACGCGCTCGAAAAGCTCTCCGATATCTGCACTCAGCTTGAGATACCGATGTCCGTTGCCCTACACGGACGCGGGACGGCAGTACAGAGTATGCGCGAGCTGCTCGGCATCGATTCGACGGAGAAATGGATAGTCTTTTCGATTGCGGGCGAAGAAAAAACGAAGGAATATATAAAAAGACTGCGCCGCACGCTGTATATCGGCGTGCCCGGTCACGGCATAGCGTGGGCTGTGCCCATAAAAAGCGTCGGAGGAGGAAAAATCTTGGCATATCTCAACGATGGGCGGCAGGATGCCCGATACACGCCCGAATTCAATTTTTCATATGAGCTGATTGTCGCGATAGCCAACGAGGGGCGCACGGACGCCGTTATGAACGCGGCGCGCGCCGCAGGCGCGATGGGCGGCACGGTGCTCCACGGCAAGGGCACCACCTCGCCCGAGAGCGAAAAGTTCCTCGGCGTATCGATAGCAAAAGAGAAAGAAGTCATTCTCATCGTCGCACGCAAGGAGCAGAAGGCGGACATCATGCGCTCGATAATGACCCGCGCAGGCGCGGACACGGATGCGGGTGCGGTCGTGTTTTCAGTCCCCGTGAGCGAGGTCGCGGGATTCGGCATGTTCGACGAGACATAAAAAATAGACTTTGGGGCGGTGCTTAGGCATCGCCTTTTGTCATGCAAAAAAATAAACTGCGATACAATTTTAGATTTAATTTTTGATTTAATTTGTATATTACTCATTAAAACTGCCGATATATTTGCCGTCTTGTATTTTGCCGCAAGTAAGATCGAATATGCCGAAAATTCTGACACAAAAGCGCAATCGGCACAATTCACATAAACTTTCAACGATGGCGCGGTGTTTATGAAATATTGTTCATCAGTATCTTATTTGCCATTAAAATTATGACAGTATGTCAAATTTAACAAAATTCGCCGCTGTGCTTTTGCATGAAAATTGAATGAAATTTTATACAAATTGCATTTTTGTACCCAAGTACAGCTAAATTTGCACGATTTTCTCAAAATTTTGAAACTTTTTTAAATTTACTTGCATTTTTATGCGCGGTATATTAAAATATTTGACATTGGCGGCGAAATATGCTTTTGCTTTTATCTTTGTCGCCGCAAATCGTTTTGGGAGTGATACCATGGGCTACATTGACAACATGATACTTAACGTTCAGCAGAAAAACTCAACTCAGCCGGAGTTCGTTCAGGCTGCGACTGAGGTTCTCGATTCCATTCGTCCGGTCGTCGAGGCGAACAGGACATATCAGGATTGGGCGCTGCTCGAAAGGCTCGTTGAGCCGGAGAGGGCGACGGTTTTCCGCATCTCATGGGCGGACGACGCAGGCAAGGTTCACACAAACCGCGGCTACCGAGTCCAGTTCAACAGCGCGATAGGTCCGTATAAAGGCGGTCTGCGCTTCCATCCCTCGGTCAACATGAGCATTATAAAATTTCTCGGCTTCGAGCAGATATTCAAAAATTCGCTGACGGGACTCCCCATCGGCGGCGGCAAGGGCGGCTCGGACTTCGACCCCAAGGGCAAGAGCGAGATGGAGATAATGCGCTTCTGCCAGAGCTTCATGACCGCGCTCTACCGCGTCATAGGTCCGAACACCGACGTTCCCGCGGGCGATATCGGAGTCGGCGGGCGTGAAATCGGCTACATGTTCGGTCAGTACAAGAGAATTACCGGGCAGTACGAGGGCGTGCTCACGGGCAAGGGACTCTCGTTCGGCGGCTCGCTCGCGAGAACCGAGGCGACCGGCTACGGGCTCGTCTATCTCGTTGAAGAGATGCTCAAGAATCACGCTAATTCAATCGAGGGCAAGACGATAGTTGTCTCCGGCTCGGGCAATGTCGCAACATATGCAATAGAAAAGGCGATAAGCCTCGGCGGCAAAGTTGTCACGGCGAGCGATTCGAGCGGATTCGTATATGACCCGGACGGCATCGATGTTGAGACGCTCAAGCAGATAAAAGAAGTCCGCCGCGCAAGGATAAGCGAATATGTCAAAGAGCACCCGAACGCGAAGTTTTACGAGGGCAAAAAGGTCTGGGGCGTGCCCTGCGACATAGCTCTCCCGTGCGCCACACAGAACGAGCTCGGCACTGAGGACGCGAAAGAGCTGATAAAGAACGGCTGCATCGCGGTCGGCGAAGGTGCGAACATGCCCTCGACTACGGAAGCGACAGAAGTTTTCCTGCAAAACAAAATCCTCTTTGCTCCCGGCAAGGCGGCAAACGCGGGCGGCGTTGCGACCTCCGCGCTCGAGATGAGCCAGAACAGCGCACGCGTCAGCTGGCCGTTTGAAAAGGTCGATCACCAGCTCAACAATATTATGATAAATATCTATCACAACATGGCAAACGCCGCAAAGGAATACGGACACGAGGACAACTTCGTTGTCGGCGCGAACATTGCAGGCTTCCTCAAGGTCGCCGATGCAATGATGGCGCAGGGAATAGTGTAAAAAAATAAAGAAGCTCCCCACGAAAAAATTTTCACGGGGAGCTGTAATTTTATTTTGTCTTTTATTCCTCTGTCTTTATTCCCTTATCCTTGAACAATGTTTTCAGGCGCTCAGTCGATGATGAGCTGAGTGCTGTCTTCGAGAGTATGAACGCGCTGTCTGCGGCGATATAGATATAAAAAGCGTGCTTTGTGATGCAGACTTTTTGTATCTTTGAATACGGGATGATGCGCTTTATGCTCTTTTCGCCGTGCTCGATAAGCTCCAGCTTATTTTCGTAGAAATCGAACTCCTGCTCGGCGAAGAACGACTTGTCGAGCTTTTTGAACGCCCTGTATGGTGCTAAATATTGAATATAAGCATATGCCGCCGCGCAGAGCACGAGGACGGCGCTCACGACATAGAGAAATATGTTGCCGCCGACCTTCACAAAGCTCACTATAACAGCCGCGGCGCAGGCGAGCAGAAGCCAGCCGGTCGCGCCAGAAAAGCGGGTCTTTCTGCGCTTGCTGTCCGTGTAGTGAACATATTTAAGATACGAATCAAATGTGTTTTTGCAGTTTGCAGTAACTATAAGCATATATTTCTCCGTTTTCAGTCCATATCGAGCGCGCGCTCGAGATTTTTTCCGAGTATTCCCTCTTTTGCCTCTTCGGAGATGTCGAGGGATATTATTCTGTTTATCAGTGCTTTTGCGTAGTCGGCTTTTTTAAACGGAAAGTCGAGCCCGAATATCGCGCAGTCATCGCCTCCCTGATGAACGAGCGTTCGCAGCTCATCGTCCGAGAGCGTCCAGCAATTCGACAGACCGCTGTCATCGGGCATAATGCTCGTCAACCCTGCGTATACGCACCTCGGATCGCTTGCGCGGTGATGATTGTTGCAGATAACAGCCAGAGCCTCACGGAAAAAGTGATATCCGCCGACATGCTCCATGCTGAATTTAAGGCGCGGGAAGTTCCACGCTACCTCGTCAAAGAGCAGCGGCTGATAGTCCGCGATACGATACCAGTGCAGTCCCGTGTGAAACGACAGAAACAGCCCGTTCTCCTGGGCGGCAGAATAGATTTCGCACGCTTTGTCGCCCATAATATTGAACTCCTGATATGCCGGATGAAGCTTTATGCCCTTGAAGCCGAAATCGGCGATTCTGTTGACCTGCCCCGTGATATCGCCGGAATCAACATCTATAGTGCCGAAGCCGACGAGGGAGTCGTCGTTCTCTATTGCGCCCGCGAGCCAGCTTATGCAGTCGCCTGGCATGTTATATTCTTTATACTGCGACGGGAACGGCGCGAAGCAGACCGCCCGCTCTATAAGGCACTCGTCCATGAGTTTTTTGAGCGAATCTATTCCGCGCCCTGGCTTCGCTTCTTCGGGAAAAACATGGGCGTGGTTTGCAAATATATGATAATCCTTCATCTTTTCTCCTTTGATTTAGGTCGAAGCCGCAGCAGCGGCTGCCGCCATTGCGGTGTCTATGGCGAGGACTATGCCCAGCGATATCAGCTCGTAGTCAGGGTCGAGGATATCGAGCTCGTAGCTGTCGCCCCAGGTGAACCACTCCTTGTGGATGTTCATGATGTTCCTCTCGCCGTCATAGAGCGAATATTCATGCGCCCAGAAATCGCCCTCGACCCTGAGCGAGGTGTTTTCGAGCGAATATTTCGGACGGAAGAAAGAGAAATCCTTGACTATCTCCGCTATCTCCTCGCCGCCTATCTCGAGGATAAAATGCGGCAGAAAAGTCATCAGCCGACGGTATATCTGCCCTATCTCCTCGCCTTGCGCGTCCATAATATGCAGCCTGCCGCGCAGGGAGAAAAACTCGCCTTCGACAAAATATCTGTCGTTTCCCGACTCGTCCTTCACGGTGAATTTTGAAGTCAGCGAAAATACCTTCTGCTTGATATAGAGCTTCATTTCATCCTCCCCTTTCCGCTTTTCAGTATATCACAAACCGTAAGCCGTTACAACCGCGGCGGCGGGTTTGCGACTAAAATAAATAATTTTTGACCGAAAAAGCCCTCAACGATTGTAACAATGCAAAAAATTCAAAAACCTTGTCTCAAGTAATTGATACACCTGTATTTTTTTGGTATAATAGCTCTGTACGGGATACACAAAACGAAAGGAGACTACGTGTATGAATTATACTCAAGAAGTAGAGAATATGTGTATTGTCAAAAAGGGTCCGAACCACGGTCCTGCTCCCATCCCCGAAGAGGGCAAATGGGTCAAGGCCTATGAGATAAAGGACATCTCCGGTTTCACCCACGGTGTGGGCTGGTGTGCTCCCCAGCAGGGCGCATGTAAGCTCTCGCTCAACATCAAGGACGGTGTCATCGAGGAAGCTCTCGTTGAGACCATCGGCTGCTCGGGCATGACCCATTCCGCAGCTATGGCAAGTGAGATACTCCCCGGCAAGACCATTCTTGAGGCTCTGAACACCGACCTCGTCTGCGACGCTATCAACACCGCTATGCGCGAGCTGTTCCTCCAGATAGTCTACGGTCGCTCCCAGTCCGCTTTCTCGGACGACGGACTGAATGTCGGCGCAGGTCTTGAGGATCTCGGCAAGGGACTTCGTTCGCAGGTCGGCACAATGTACGGCACAAGATACAAGGGCGTGCGCTACCTTGAGATGGCTGAGGGCTATGTCACCAGAATGGCTCTCGACGAGGACGATCAGGTTATAGGCTACGAGTTCGTGTCTCTGGGCAAGATGACCGACTTCATCAAGAAGGGCGACGACGCTCAGACCGCATACGACAAGTCGGTAGGCACCTACGGCAGATTCGCCGAGGCAGCAAAATACATCGACCCGCGCAAAGAGTAAGGAGGATACGGACAATGGCATTATTTGAAAACTATGAGAGAAGAGTTGACAAGATAAACTCCGTTCTCGCTGAATACGGCATTTCCTCCATCGAGGAGTGCAAAGAGATCACTCTTGCAAAGGGCATCGACTGCGACAAGATCGTCAGAGGTACCCAGCCCATCTGCTTTGAAAACGCTATCTGGGCATACACAGTCGGCTGCGCTATCGCTATAAAGAGCGGCGCTGTCAAGGCTGCCGACGCCGCTGCCGCAATCGGCATCGGTCTCCAGTCCTTCTGCATCCCCGGCTCCGTCGCCGAAAACCGCAAGGTCGGTCTCGGTCACGGCAACCTCGGCAAGATGCTCCTCTCCGAGGAGACGGAGTGCTTCTGCTTCCTCGCAGGTCACGAGAGCTTCGCAGCCGCTGAGGGCGCTATCAAAATAGCCCTCAACGCAAACAAGGTCAGAACCAAGCCCCTGAGAGTTATCCTCAACGGTCTGGGCAAGGACGCCGCGATGATAATCTCCCGCATCAACGGCTTCACATACTGCAAGACGGAGTTCGATCCCTACACCGAGACCGTCACCGTCACCGAGCAGAAGGCTTATTCCAACGGTCCGAGAGCGGACGTCAAGTGCTACGGCGCAGACAACGTTCCCGAGGGCGTGGCTATCATGAAGCTTGAGAACGTCGGCGTTTCCATCACCGGCAACTCCACCAACCCGACCCGCTTCCAGCATCCGGTCGCAGGCACCTACAAGAAGTGGTGCGTCGAGAACGGCGTCAACTACTTCTCCGTCGCTTCCGGCGGCGGCACGGGACGCACCCTGCATCCCGACAACATGGCAGCCGGTCCCTCCAGCTACGGCATGACCGACACCATGGGTCGTATGCATTCCGACGCCCAGTTCGCAGGTTCTTCCTCCGTCCCAGCGCACGTCGAAATGATGGGTCTTATCGGCATGGGCAACAACCCGATGGTCGGCGCGACCGTCGCCTGCGCTGTCGCAGTCGAAGAGGCTATGAAATAATCGGACAACCGATAAAATACAACAAAGGGAGACATTCAAATGGGTGTCTCCTTTTTTATAGGACGGCAGATTGGAGCTTGTAGTGTGCTGCGACCCAACGCACCGTTGCCGCGTGAGCGGCACAAAATCTTCGCAAAGGTTTATTTTACCGACCGCACTCCCCTGTAGCACCTAAAAATTCCCTCTCCGGAAGCTCGTCCGAAGAGGGAATACATTTATATTATATATCTTACTTGTTCACCGCGCCGCAGCACTTCTTATACTTCTTGCCGCTACCGCACGGGCAGGGATCGTTCGGGCCTATCTTCGCACCCTTGCGGACGGTGCGCCCCTTTTCGCTGCCGTCGGACGCGCCGCTGGTCGAGGTTATCTCGGCGACCTGCTTGCGCTTGGTGTCCTCCTCATTTCTGGGCATAATCGTCATCATCAAGCGCACCGTATCCTCGCGGATAGACATGGTCATCTCGTCGAAGATGTCGTAGCTCTCCTGTCTGAACGCGACGACGGGATCCTGCTGACCGTAGGAGCGCAGTCCTATGCCGCGCTTGAGTTCTTCCATGGCGTCGATGTGATCCATCCACTTGCTGTCAACCATCTTGAGCAGAACCATGCGCTCGAGCGCTCTCATTATCGGCACGCCGTTTTCGTCAACGCCCATGAGCTCTTCGCGCTCGTCATATATCCTGTGCCCGCGCTCGGTGAGCTCCTCCTTCGCTTCGTCGCGGTCGAAGCCGTCAACGAAGTCTTCGGGAGTGGTCAGCCAGCCGAGGAATTTCTCACGCAGTCCGGCGATGTTCCAGTCGGAGTGGGAGAGTGCCTTCGGGCAATAGAAATCTACGGATTCGGCGATGCACTCGTCGAGCATCTTGAGGATAACGGGCTTGAGGTTCTCGCCGTCGAGCACCTGGTCGCGCTGCTTATAGATAAGCTCGCGCTGGCGGTTCATAACATCGTCGAAGCTCAGGACATTCTTACGCACAGAGAAGTTGCGCGACTCAACGCGCTTCTGAGAGCTTTCGATGACATTTGAAATCATTTTCGACTCTATCGGCATATCCTCGGGGGTTCTGAGCGTGTTCATTATAGTCGTCACGCGCTCGCCGCCGAACAGGCGCATCAGATCGTCCTCAAGCGACAGGTAGAAGCGGCTCACGCCGGGGTCGCCCTGACGACCGGAACGTCCGCGCAGCTGGTTGTCGATTCGGCGGGATTCGTGGCGCTCCGTGCCGATGATGCAAAGACCGCCTGCCTGCCTGACCTGCTCCGCCTCGCCGGAGATTTCATTCTTATATTTCTTCTCGAGAGCCTGGAATTCCTCTCTCGCACTGATTATATCCTCGTTGTCCGTGTCGCCGAAGCCGGTCGATTCGGCAATCAGCTCATCGCTGTAGCCCATGCGGCGCATCTCGGACTTCGCAAGGAACTCCGCGTTACCGCCGAGCATGATGTCCGTTCCGCGTCCCGCCATGTTCGTGGCTATCGTAACCGCGCCGAGCTTACCTGCCTGCGCGACAATTTCCGCTTCCTTTTCATGGTACTTGGCGTTGAGCACTTCATGCTTGATGCCGCGCTTTTTGAGGAGCTTGCTGAGCGTCTCGGATTTCTCTATCGATATCGTACCGACAAGCACGGGCTGACCCTTTTCGTGTCGCTCGACAATGTCGTCGATGACAGCGTTGAACTTCGCAGGCTCCGTTTTATAAACGAGGTCGTCCATGTCCTTTCTTACCATCGGCTTGTTCGTCGGGATCTCCACGACATCGAGCGAATATATCTCCTGGAACTCCTCGCTCTCGGTCATCGCCGTACCGGTCATACCGGAGAGCTTGTCATAGAGTCTGAAGTAGTTCTGGAATGTAATTGTCGCGAGCGTCTTGCTCTCGTGCTCAACGTTGACTCCCTCTTTTGCTTCTATCGCCTGATGCAGACCCTCGTTGTAGCGTCTGCCGAGCATGATGCGTCCGGTGAACTCGTCAACTATAAGCACCTGACCGTCCTTCACAACATAGTCAACATCGCGTCGCATAACACCTATCGCCTTTATCGCCTGATTGATATGGTGCTGAATAGTCATATTGGACGGATCCATGAGGTTGTCGAGGTTGAAATACTTTTCGGCTTTCGCGATACCGTTTTGGGTCAGTACGGCGGTCTTTGCCTTTTCGTCAACGATGACATCGCAGTTTTCGCTGACCTGATCGGCGGTATTTTCAAGCCTTGACGAGGAGCGAAGCTCCTTTATGCGCTCGAAGTTGAGCGTGCGGGCGAAGGTGTTCGCCTGCTTATAGAGATCGGTCGAGCGGTCGCCGCGACCGGATATGATAAGCGGCGTTCTCGCCTCATCGATAAGTATCGAGTCAACCTCATCGACTATCGCGAACGAGTGACCGCGCTGAACCTTGAGTTCTTTATAGGGCACCATGTTGTCGCGCAGATAGTCGAAGCCCATCTCGTTGTTAGTGCCGTAGGTTATGTCGGCGGCATATGCCTCGCGGCGCTCGTCGTTGTTCTTTTCGTGGATTATCAGACCGACCTTAAGCCCGAGGAAGCGATAGACTTTGCCCATCCACTCGCTGTCGCGGCGTGCGAGGTAGTCGTTGACCGTGACGATGTGGACTCCGTTGCCGGAGAGCGCGTTGAGATAAGCGGGGAGCGTTGCGACAAGCGTTTTGCCCTCGCCGGTCTTCATCTCCGCGATTCGTCCCTGATGCAGAACGATGCCGCCGAGAATCTGCACGGGGAAGTGCTTCATCCCGAGCACACGCCACGAAGCCTCGCGGCAGGCTGCGAACGCCTCGGGCAGAATATCGTCAAGTGTCTCGCCGTTGGCGAGGCGCTCCCTGAAATAAGGAGTCTTTGCCTTGAGCTGTTCGTCGGTAAGGGTTGAATACTCCTCTTCAAGCGCGAGCACCTTGTCTTTTATCGGCGTTATGCGCTTGATCTCTCTTGAAGAGTAATCTCCGAAAATTTTCTTTAAAAGACCCATGAAAAGTCACCTCAAAAATTTCTTCTTGCCTTAACGGCCTGAATATGTTAATATCGGTTTGATATATTATGCTATTATAAGGGAAACGGAGCGGTGAAAAATGCCTAAAAGAAGCGATTATATCTCGTGGGACGAGTATTTTATGGGGATCGCGATGCTCTCGGCTTACAGGAGCAAGGATCCGAACACCCAGGTCGGTGCCTGCATCGTAAACGACAGAAACAGGATAATGTCCGTCGGCTACAACGGCTTCCCGTCCGGCTGCGATGATGACGAGTTCCCGTGGGAGCGCGAGGGAAATGCGTTTGATACGAAATACCCCTATGTCTGCCACGCAGAGCTCAACGCCATACTCAACGCCAGCGGCGACCTGCGCGGATGCAAGGTCTATGTCGCGCTCTTCCCCTGCAACGAATGCGCCAAGGCGATAATCCAGAGCGGGATAAAAGAGGTCGTCTATATCAGCGACAAGTATCGCAACACCGACGGCGTGCGCGCATCGAAAAGAATGTTCGACGCTGCGGGAGTGAAATGCACGAAGCTTGAGATGAAGCGCGACAAGCTCGTTATCGACTTCAGCGAAAGCTCAATATAAAATCAAGCTTTCCTGCGTCGCCTTTTCGGCGGCGCTTTTTTATATATCGACAGTCAGCTCGACCGGACAATGGTCGGAGCCGAATATCTCCTGATGTATTTTTGCGCCTTTAAGGCGGCTGTTGAGCCTCTCGGAGCACAGGAAATAGTCAATGCGCCAGCCGGTGTTCCGCTCACGCGATTTGAAGCGGTAGCTCCACCAGCTGTACTGCCCCTCGGCGTCGGGATAGAAATATCTGAACGTGTCCGTAAAGCCCGCGGAGAGCAGCTCGGTCATCTTATTTCTCTCTTCGTCCGTGAAGCCGGGGTTTTTGCGGTTCGTCTTGGGATTTTTGAGGTCTATCTCATTGTGCGCAACGTTCATGTCGCCGCAGACTATTACGGGCTTGTCCCTGTCGAGCGAGAGAAGATAGTCCCTGAACGCGTCCTCCCATGTCATTCTGTAGTCAAGTCGGGCGAGCCCGTCCTGCGAATTGGGGGTATAGACGCAGACGAAGCAGAAGCTCTCAAAGCCGAGCGTTATCACGCGCCCCTCGCGGTCGTGCTCGGGGATACCGATGCCGTATGACACCTTCAAGGGCTCTTCGCGTGAAAAGACGGCAGTGCCGGAATAGCCCTTTTTCTCTGCGTAGTTCCAATAGCAGTGATAGCCCTCGGGCGCAAAATCGACCTGCCCCGCCTGAACCTTCGTCTCCTGCAGGCAGAGGACATCGGCATCAAGCGCCGCGAAAGCCTCTGAAAAGCCCTTGCCGATGCACGCTCTTATTCCGTTGACATTCCATGAGACAAGCTTTTTCTCCGCCATACCGCAGACCCCCTTCAAGGCACACCGTATGCGCCGCAGCACATATACCTTGATATTATATCATAACTTTCGGCGAAATTCCATAACTTTATAAAAGCTAATGTAAACAATCTATTACCAACGCCGATGTTATATTGCATAAAAACATAGCACGGATAATTTTGTTTTTATTAAATTTTACTTGACTTTGAATAATTTTTAGTGTAAATTTATAATACAGCTTGCTGTGTTCGACCGGACACGGCACAAAAAGGGCGGAAAGACCCGAAAATATTTTACGAAAGGTTTTTGACATGAAAAAGAATCTTCTGAAGATCGCTTCCTTGCTTCTTGTCCTCGCGATGGTATTCTCGTTCGCGGCGTGCAAGAAGAAGGACACAAACAACGACACCACAGCCCCCTCCGAGAGCTCTGCAGACGCGGACAACACCGTAGCAGACGAGAGCACCCCCGCAGAAGCCTCAAGCGAGGACGCTTCTGCCGAGTCCACTGAAATTGAGACCGTTACCGACGCTTCCGGCAAGGTCGTCGAGACTAAGGCCGCCGACAGCGGCAAGACCGTCGTCGTCACTTCAAAGGACAACAAGGCTCCCTCGAGTACCGCTGACATCCTCAGCTATTACAATGCCGCGACGAAGGCTGCCTTCTCCGGCAAGGCGGGCTTCACAAAGCACAGAGAAACAAAGAACGAGAACATAGAGGCGAACGCTGTTGTCAAGCAGTTCAAGAGCCTTATCTATAAGTTTATGGGCATCGGCTCGGAAAACGCCTACAACGAAACCGTCACCAAGGGTAAATGGGATTCCGATACGAACAGAACCTATCTCAGAGCTTCGACCCTCGGCACAGGCGATGTCACCGCAGCCTCCTGCAAACAGAGCGGCTCCAACTACATAATCACCATCAACATCAAGAACGGCAACTCCTATGCGACTAAGGGTACCTCCACCTGCAACGCTCCCCTCGACAAGAGCGGAATATGCGTCGGCGACGAGGACAAGGGCTACTACGACCACAAGAGAGCCAGCTGCATCTATGACGCCATAGACGACGTTTACGGCAACGCAAAAGTTACCGAGAGCTATTCGGGTGCGGTCGTCACCGCGACTATTGATGCTGCGACCGGACATTTTGTCAAGCTCGACATAAAGTTTGACATCACGGTTAATATCGACCTCGGCATCGGCGGAAAGCCCACGGCTACGGGAACCTCATATGTCAGCTATTCCGACTTCAAATATTGATTTTTCTAAGGGGATAGAAAGCAATGAATAAAAATCTAAAAAGAATTGCGGCTCTTTTGCTGGCGATTGCTATGATTGCAAGCTTCGCGGCCTGCAAGAGCAACAAGGATAACAGCGACACCACTGCTGCCGGCGACACCGAAGTCAACGGAGAAACAGTCTCCGACGAGTCCACAGAGCCCGGCTCCGAGGCAA
The DNA here is from genome assembly GCA_963620555.1 of bacterium. Taxonomy (GTDB): domain Bacteria; phylum Bacillota; class Clostridia; order Oscillospirales; family Acutalibacteraceae; genus CAG-177. Next base: position 23,365 of record CAVFAN010000003.1, on the reverse strand, counting down.
CCTCAGACGATACTGCGGTCGAGACAGAGATAGTTACCGACAAAGAGGGGCACACCGTTATCGAGACAAAGGCCTCCACCGACAGCACCTCAAAAGCCTCGAACAGCAAGCCCGAGAGCTATGCGGAGATCCTCGCAGCCTACAGAGATGTTCTCAACCTTGCAAAGAGCAGCAAGGTCGGCTATGAGAAGTCGGAGTGGCAGACTCTGCCCAAGGACAAGAGAAACTTCGACGGCTTCGTCATCAACGCGGCTCTTCCCGTTGCCGAGCTGTTCATGACCAGCGAGAAGGACGCAAAGGGCAGCAAGCACGAGAACAACCCGAAGGGCACCGATATGAAGTGGTTCCCGATTTATCAGCATCCCACAAAGGGCTGCACGCTGACCGACGTCAGCAAGATAAAGAGCGCGAAGTGCGAAGTGCTCTCGAACGGCAACTACAAAATAACAATAGTCCTCAAGGAGGATATCAATCCCGAGCCGTGCGATCCCACGACCGGCGCTATCACGAAGGGCTTCACCGGCACGATGTTCAGCCCCATCGCGAAGGCGGACGTTGACAACACCCTCCAGAACGACTCCAGAGTCACAAAGGTCGTCAAGGATGTTGAGTATTCGCTCAAGTATTATGACTGCACCGCAGTGCTTACCTACAATCCCAAGAACAATCACATGGTTTCGCTCAACCAGTATATGCATGTCCTCATCACCGGCTCCGGCAAGGTGCTCGGCAGCAAGTTTGACGGCAACGCGGTTCTTGACAACTACCTTGAGATAAGCAACGTTAAGTATTAATCGAATAGCAAAATAGAAAAGGCGCGGTTCACGGTCGATGTGAGCCGTGTCTTTTCGTATACGAATAAGCACATTCTTTTTCGGATTTAACAATAAACTTGAAAAAATGTCCGAGATAGGGTATAATGAACTGACTTCAAAAAATTTGCGAGGTGCTTATGGACAGAGATAACAGAAAATTTCTGAAAAAGCTTTCCGTATGCGTTGCCGTTATATTTGTCATAGTAACGGCAGTGAGCCTCTGCGTGATGAACTTCACGCCGCTTAATCGGCTCATCGGAGGATATGAGGAGCAGAAGCTCGACCTCTCCCGCGCATACGGAGCGAATATCACTTATAACGACGACGGCACGATAACCCTCGGCGCAGGCTATTCCGAGATAGAGTTTACGGATATTGATGCGCGTGTCGGCTCGATAGGCTTTGATATCGACTTTGACGGCTCGGGAAAAAGCGGCAAGGTCTATGTCGATTTTGCCGACTCAACCGGCTCATATTACAAGACGAATATCGCAAGGCTCACGCTTGAAGACGGACTTGACAATGTCATGACCTGCAACTTTTCGGGCGAGGTCTCAAGTCTTCGGCTTGAAATTTCCCTCGACAATTACAGCAGCGCAACGCTCAGGGGCATAACGCTCAATCAATCGATAAGCGCACTTCATATAACGGAAACGGTTCTGATATATCTGCTTATAGCGGCGGCTGCCGTGGCTGTCATCTATACCGTAGCGAACCCGACAGGCGCACGCAGGAAATTTTCGGAAAACAGGGTCAACTGCACCCGCATTGCGGCAGTCATAACTGCCGCCGTCATGGCGTTTTCGGTGTATCTCACGGTCATAAACATGCAAAAGGGTTGGTCGAGCACCTACTACAGCTTCACCTCTCAGGAGGGCGATCAGATATCGAAGGAGCTTGTCGATGCGTTTGAGCATCATCAGGTGAGCCTGCTTGAGGAGCCGAGCGAGGAGCTGCTCTCGCTTGACAATCCGTATGAATATGCAAGGCGGGAGGTCGAGGTCACTCAGGAGAATTTCCTTTGGGATCACTGCCTGTATAACGGAAAATACTATTCGTATTACGGCATAGGTCCGGTCATCGCGCTGTTTTTGCCGTATCATCTGATAACGGGATATTATTTCCCGTCCGGCTGGGCGACGCTGATATTTGCGCTCGTCGGAATAATATTCCTCACAAAGATATATCTTGCTGTGATAGAAAAGAAATTCCGCAACCTGCCGACAAATACGGTGCTCGCGGGCTTGATAACGCTTCAGATGTCCTCCGGAATCATGTTCTCCGCAGCGCGTCCGAAATTCTATGAGCTCGCCATTGCGGGCGGCTTCATGTGCTTGACTGTCGGCGCGTACCTGCTCATGACCTCAAATATATTGTGGGACGGAAAAATTTCATATCTCCGCCTCGGCTTTGCCTCGTTCTTCCTCGGCTACGCCGTAATATGCCGCCCGACGCTCGCGGTCTACTGCGTTGCCGCGCTCCTCTTCTTCGCGGGCGGGCTCAAAAAGGCTCTTGACGGACTCGAAAAGAAGCAGAAGACCCGCACGTTCTTCAAATATGCGGCTGTCGCCCTCGTTCCGCTCGGCGTTATCGCCCTCGGTCAGATGGTATATAACTATCTGCGCTTTGACAATCCGCTCGACTTCGGTATTCAGTATTCTCTGACGATAAACGACTTTATAAATTCGGAATTCCACTGGAAATATGTGCTCATCAACATGTATGCGTATCTTCTGAATATGCCGTATTTCACGCCCAAGACCTTCACTCATCTCGCCTCCTCCGTGGAGCGTTTCGGGCTCAACGGCTATATGTTCATTGACGATGCGGGCAAGACCCTCATCTCAGTCGGAATCATATACCGCGCCCTGCCGATATTCTCCTATCTGTTTGCGGGCAAGGCGTTGAAGCGCGTAGAGAAGAAAAAGCGCATATTGCCGACGCTTCTTATCGGCGTGACCTGCGTTCTCATGCCGCTCGCGATAATCTTCTCCTCGTGGGAGAGCGGCTATGCCGTGCGCTACAATGCGGATTTTTCGTGGCAGATGGTCATCGGTGCGCTCGTCGTTGCGTTCACGCTCTATAAGAGCATCAGATCGGAGAGCACGAAGAAGCTCGTCAACCTGATATTCACCGTCTCGACCGCTGCGTGTATATATGTGAACATGGCTCAGCTTATCTCGTTCGTGAGCGTTGAAAGCACCTTCTGGACAAATCTCTGGAGATAAAATAAAGCTAATCCGACCCTGTCTGCTCTGCGGACGGGGTCAAAACACAGGGTGATATTATGGATATAAAAGACGAGAGAATAGACGGCGGCAAGGCGTTCGACTGGGGCAGAACCTCGGTCGATTATGCGCGCTTTCGCGATATCTATCCGACTGAGTTCTATGAAAAGATAGCCGCCCGCAAAATAGGTATTTCGGGACAGAGTGTGCTTGATCTCGGCACGGGCACGGGAGTTCTGCCGCGCAACATGTACCGCTTCGGCGCGAAGTGGACGGGGACGGACATATCCCCCGAGCAGATAGAGCAGGCAAAAAATCTCTCGCAGGGCATGGAGATAGGCTATTACGCGATGCCCGCCGAGAAGATAGCTTTTCCCGCCGCGACCTTTGACGCCGCGACCGCCTGCCAGTGCTTTTGGTATTTCGACCACGAGAAGCTCATTCCGCAGCTCTGCCGTATGCTCAAAAGCTTCGGGCGTTTTCTCGTGCTGTGCATGGAGTGGCTGCCGTATGAGGACAGGATTGCCGGCATGAGCGAGGATCTTGTGCTCAAATACAGCCCCGACTGGAGCGGTGCGGGCGAAACAATGCACGCGATAGAGATACCCTCCTGCTACAGCGAGAAATTCGAGCTCGTGCATCACGAGGAGTGGAAGCTGAAAGTGCATTTCACGCGTGAGAGCTGGAACGGCAGGATGAAAGCCTGCCGCGGCATCGGCGCGTCGCTGACACCCGAGGAGATAGAGATCTGGGAGCGCGAGCATCTTGCAATGCTCAAGGCAAACGCACCCGAGGAGTTCGATGTTCTCCACTTTGCCGCCATGGCGGAGCTGAGAAAAAAGAACTGACGCAGCGGCAAACGGCAGATTGGGATCATATGTCTCTTGAATATTTCTACTATGCAACGCGGAGCTGCTTTCGGGCGGCTCCGTTTTTGTTGCGCCTTTTTTTATTGTGTGGTATACTTTGACATATAACACTTATGGAGGAAGAAATATGCAGTGTGTTCTCTCTGTCCTTGTGGCGCTCATCATGACGCTCGCGCCGGTGTTCAATATCCCGCTGACCGTTGTGCCGCCCAAAGGCGAACTGCCGCATGAGAGCGAGCCCGAGCCGTCGGAGTTTTCGGTATATGACAGGGTTGTCGGCGTTGACGACTCGGTGTTTTATATCTCCCGCCCGAACGCGAAAAATCTGAAGACGATATATGCTTCGAGCTTCGGCATGAACGGTGACGCGCAGGACAACACGGACGCTTTCTGCCATGCGGTTGATTACTGCCGCAGAAATCCGGGCACGCGCCTTGTTGTGGATGCCGGAGAATACCGATTTTCGCCGCAGAATACAATCGGCTTAAATTCGCTCAAGGACGTTCTTATTGATGCCGAGGGCGCAGTGTTCGTCTTTGACTGCGACAGATATTTCGAGATAAGCGGATGCGAAAATTTTGAGATAAAAGGGCTTGCCATAGACTGGGCTTGGGACGAATCCCGTCTCGCCTCCGTTGTGAAGATTGAAAATCGGGATGCGGAAAAGCATACCTTTGATATGCGTTTTACCGAGCTTGACGAGGTATCGGAGGATGTCGCCGTCATGGCGATGACTCAGCTCGACCCCAAGTCGCTGACCCTCGGCGCGGCGGGCGAGAGCAAGGAAAACTATATTTATCAGCACTCCGAGATAATCAAAAGCATCGAAAAAGTCGGGAAAAATGTTCTGCGAGTGACCCACGACGGCTCGCTCGACGAGTTTGAAAACCGCGAATGCTATCTTGTCCGCCACTATGTCTACGGCTCGCAGGTGTTCTCGGTCTGCGGCGCGTCGGAGAACATTACTTTTAACGGCGTGAAAATATATTCCGCCGCCGGTATGGGCTGGCTCTTCACTCAGCGCGTCAGCCGCTATCAGATACTGAATTCGTCCATAGGCATCCGCCCGGGATTTGAAAAAACACGCCACATCTCGGCGACCGCCGACGGCGTGCATATTGCGGACACGAACGGGCATTTCCGCGTCTCCGGCTGCGATTTCAGCTATATGGGCGACGACTCGCTCAATGTCCACGACAGTCTTCTCTATATAAAACAGCGCGTGTCCGACAACGCACTCACGGTGTATGCGAATCAGTATCTGCTGAACATCGGCGACACGATGAAATTCAAGCTCGGCACCTATGCCGACATAGACTTTGAGGCAAAGATAACCGACATTTCCGCCGACGGCGTGATAAGCTTCGACAGGACGCTGCCCGATGAAATAACCGCCGACACAATAATGTATATCGCCGACTGCGACAGCGGAAATTATGTCATATCAAACAACTATTTCCACGAGCACCGTGCACGCGGGCTGCTGCTCCAAAGCGACAACGGACTCTGCGAGAACAATCGATTCTATAAAATAATGGGTCAGCAGATAAAAATCGTTATGGACATCATGCCCGGTCTTTGGTACGAGGGCACGGGGGTCAACAATCTCGTTATCAGGAACAACGAATTCAGGCTGGGCTGCTACAGCGGTTGGGACTCCGCCATCAGAATCGAGACAAATATTGCGGGCAAGAAGGCTCAGGTTGCGGCGTTTTCAAATATCGTCATCGACTCCAACCGCTTCATAAACTGCGAAAATTATATACTCCGCGCCGACAACGTTTCGGGCTTGAGGGTTACAAATAATAAAATAATCAACACTCGGATTATCGACGGAGTTGATTTAAGGCGCGGGCGCATCCGCCTCGGAGACTGCTGCTCGGCGGTAAAGATAAGCAGAAACCGCTGGAACAAAACGCCGCTCGCTCCGTTCGGTGACATAATCGCCCTTGACCACGGACTCGAAGCGTTTCTTTGAAAAGCAGCCTGTGCCCGTACCGATAACCGTGCGGTCATATGGGCATAAATCGGGAGAGACAAACGCATGAACAAAAAGGAGATCGCCGCATTCTTCGACCGCATGGCGCCCGAGTGGGACGCCAACATGATAAAGAGCGACGAAAAGATAAATTTCATACTTGACGCCGCCGGAGTGAAAGAAAATTCCGTTGTGCTCGACGTTGCCTGCGGCACGGGAGTGATGTTCCCGTATTACCTCATGCGCGGCGCGGAGCGCGTTATCGGCGTTGATATTTCGGCTCAGATGGCGCGTATCGCCGCGTCAAAGCTGCACGACCAGAGGGTCGAGGTAATCTGCGGCGATGTTGAGGAAATTCCTGTCGAGCGTCTGTGCGACTGCTGCGTTGTCTACAACGCATTCCCGCATTTTGAAAGTCCGGAGAGGCTCGTTGAGCGGCTGTCCCATTGGCTCAAAAGCGGCGGACGCCTGACCGTGGCGCACGGCATGAGCCTTGTCGCACTGCGTATGCACCACAGGGGCAGAGCGGACAGCGTTTCGCGTGAAATGCTGACTGCCGAGGAGCTGTCCGCAGTGTTCGCGCCGTATTTTGATGTTGACATCGCAGTTTCGGACGATGAAAAATTTGTAGTCTCCGGCGTAAAAAGATAAATAATATTACGGACTGCCCTCGGCGGCAGTCTTTTTTAATGCGCAAAGCTTCGGGATGATATCACCCCGAAGCTTCGCAGAAGAGTCATGATAAAAGAGAGGTTGTCTGTTTAAATAAGTTTGACGGCAATAACTATCAGTGCGGCAACTGCCGCAAGGGCGGCAAGCGCTTTTGCTATCATCGGCTTTGCCATATCCACGGTCGTGGGGACTACGCGCCATATCGCGTCCTTTATCGGCGTGTTGAGCTTGCCGTCGCAGAGCTGCTCATATGTTTTGGTATAGGTTTTATAATTGCGCGGATCGTTTTCGTCGAGGACGAAGCAGCGCACACCGCGCTGTTTGCCGTTGCCGTAGACATTGAAGCCCGCCGACTGAGTGAAGCCGACATCGATGTTTTTTGCCTTTCCGACATATGAATTTTTGTGGTCGTGACCGACATATACGCCGAGCACATCGCCCTTTTCGCTGAGTGCCTCGAACTCGCCGGTGTTGATATCGGGTATCGACGGCGGCTCCAATAATACAGAACCCTCGACGCATTTGGTCTCGTCTATTTTATAATACTCGCCCTTGTGTATTCTGAACGCGGGTATCGCGCCTTTTTCGCGCTTGCCGACTTTTTTGAGAACATCGTAGTGCTCGAACATCGGTATGTGCTGGAACACAATGGACGGAACACAGTCTCCGTTTTCGGCTTTCAGCCCGTCGCGCTTTTTCCTGTACCAGTCTATTATCTCAGGGTCGAACGGCTCATATCCGCCGCCCTTTGCGTCGGTTCCGCTGTCGAAAAGGTAGAGGTTAAACGCGGTGCGTTCGCCGTCGGAGGATAAGATCGGTATATTATATGTTCCGCCTCCGTCTATTTCCTCCGCCTGCTCGCCCACGCATTCGGGCAGAGCCTTGTATATTTTTTCAAACTGGTCTTTGTTGCTTATTCCTACCTGCCTGTCGTGGTTGCCGAAAGTGACGGCAAACGGGATGTGCCTGTCGGTCACGGGCTTTAAGAGCTTGCCGATAGTCTCTGCAACGCTTTCTATTAGCGCGTCGCCCTTGCCTTTATATGAGACTCCGTAGCCCTTTATCTGATCTCCCGTGAGCACGACGAGGTCGGGCTTCTCTTCTTCGAGAGCCGCATTGATAAGCTTTATGGTGTCGGGTGACACATCCGGTATCTCCTGGATATCGGTTATCTGCATTATTTTAAAATTTCCGTCGGAGTTGAAGCGCATATTCACTCCCCCTGTTCCGCAGCGGGCTTTTTCTTTCTGTGGATAACGAACCTGTTGAGCGGATATGTCCAGAGGGTCGGCACGGTCATGACGACGACCTTTGTCAGCAGCTCGATGAGCGCGTTGCTGCATCCGCTGTTCTTTATGAGCGTGCCGAGGAATGCGCCGAACCAGGTGTTGAAAATAATCGTACACACGACCATTATCGCATACAAAACAGTCGAGAGCAGCGGATTCGCGTCCGCCTTGAAGGTTATCTTTCTGTTCATGACGAACGCTATCGCGTAGCCGACGACGGTCGAGATGAAATACGAATACATATATCCCTTATACTCTACCCCGAGGAACGCGAGAACGGGGCTGTCCGTCACGGGGACATCGTTGAGGGACTTGAACACGACATACTGGAGCAGAGCGAACACGCCGAGCTCTATCAGCGACGAGGACGTGCCTGCAAAAGTGAATTTTATGAATTTCCATATCTCCGCGTGCTTTTCAAAAAAGCTTCCGCCCTTCTCGGCGGCATTGGTTTCTCTCATGACTCTAACGACCGGGCGCGTGCGTTTTCGTTGTTTTATATGCCCGGTTTCTCCCTTCCGCTATCAGTTTAACCCGCAAGAAGCCAAAGCATCAACCGACTTTTGGTAAAGCAAAAGTAAAATCCGTGTAAAAGCAAAAGAGCCCGCTGTCCGCAGGCACGGATGCAGGCTCTTCTATAAATTTATGTTTGTTGATATTCGCCGTCATTTGAAGAGTTGGTCATAATCATAAGATTTTATCAAATCGTCGGCGTTCTTTTCGTATTCGGCGAAATTCTCTTCTGTGATGCGGTATTCGTCATTCTTCATCCACCGCAGCACCTGTGAGTTCACCCATTCGCCGTAGTGCTTTGCGTCCTTGTAATTATCGAGGTTGCATATGAGCTCGGAGTTGCCGCGGAATGAATACAGTCTGACATTGTCATATTTCAAAAGCTCTTTTGTTATCAGATTTTCGGCTCCGAGCGTCCTGTCGAGCTGACCGTTATTTATCTCCACGCCCCAGTGCGCTATGCTGTAAGGCGGATAGAAGAAATAGAATGTGGTCTCGGGATGCGCTTTAACAATACTGATAACATTCTCGTTCAGATTTTCCGTTACAACAGCGCGGTCGGCATCGGTCAGCTGCTGCATCTTGCTCGCAGAGGCGTTGAGCTCGCACGACTTTATAACCTCGTCGCGCCCGTATTCATAGCCGGCGCTCCAGTTTTCATAAACATCGAACGAGGTTGCCGCTCTTCCCGTAACCGTTGATTTCACAACGCTTCCGGTGAGCTTTATAACGACCGGATCGAAGAAATATTTTATATCGTCGAGGCTGCTGTCGTTATACAGATAGTCCGGGAAATCGCCCTTTTCGGTATAGCGATAATTCTTGCCGTAGATCATCTTGTCATAGTCAAGACCCCATATGACATATTTGATATTGTGTCCGGAATCATACGCAGCCTTGAGATTGTCGCCTATTTCCGTATATCCGCCGCCGGAGAACGCGACCTTTATAAAATCGGAACCGAAGAGCTTCTGAGCCTCGCTCGTCTTGAAATTTTCCGTCATGGATGTTCCGGTAATGACCGAATCATAGTCAAAGTGCCTGACTATTCCGTTATTCTGATAGCGCTCGTTGACAAGCGGATACGACAGAAACTTCAGCGGAGCATGATAATGGAACATCGGGTCTATTGCGAATATAGACAAAATAAATATAAGCACCGCCGCCGCTGCGGCTGCCAATATTCCGATTATCCATTTAACGGCAGTATTTTTTCTTTTCCCTGTCTTCATGTTGCCACCCCATTATAACTTTTGTTGATATCTCGATTTTAGCACATTTCTTATAAATACTCAAGCCTTTCATATCTGGCTCTGAACCGTAAAATCGTGGCTGCCGCGCAGCTCGCACAAAACAGCAAAAAGCCACAACCCACTTTGAAGAATGAATTATGGCTTTAATTTTATATGCTGTTATTTTCAGCCGCCTATCTTCTCCTTGCCGCCCATATACGGTCTGAGGGCTTCGGGAATATTGACGCTGCCGTCGGCGTTGAGGTTGTTTTCGAGGAACGCTATGAGCATTCTCGGCGGGGCAACGACGGTGTTGTTGAGCGTATGGGCGAAGTGCTTGCCGTCCTTGCCGTTGATGCGTATTTTCAGCCTGCGCGCCTGCGCGTCGCCGAGGTTCGAGCAGGAGCCGACCTCGAAATACTTCTTCTGTCTGGGCGACCACGCCTCGACATCTATGGACTTGACCTTGAGATCCGCGAGGTCACCCGAGCAGCACTCAAGAGTACGCACCGGGATATCGAGAGTGCGGAAGAAATCGACCGTGTTCTGCCAGAGCCTGTCGAACCACATCTTGCTGTCCTCCGGCTCGCAGACGACTATCATCTCCTGCTTCTCGAACTGGTGGATGCGGTAAACGCCGCGCTCCTCTATGCCGTGAGCGCCCTTCTCCTTGCGAAAGCAGGGGGAGTAGCTCGTAAGGGTCAGCGGCAGAGTCTCTGGCTGGATTATTGTATCAATAAACTTGCCTATCATCGAATGCTCGCTCGTGCCGATGAGATAGAGATCCTCGCCCTCGATTTTATACATCATCGCGTCCATCTCGGCAAAGCTCATAACGCCCGTGACGACATCGCTTCTTATCATGAACGGCGGCACGCAATAAGTAAATCCGCGGTCAATCATGAAGTCGCGTGCGTAGGAAATGACTGCCGAATGGAGGCGGGCGATATCGCCCATGAGATAATAGAAGCCGTTGCCCGCGACTTTTCTTGCGGAGTCGAGGTCGATGCCGCTCATCTTTTCCATTATTTCTGTATGATAGGGAACCTCGAAATCGGGCACTACGGGCTCGCCGAAGCGCTGAATTTCAACATTCTCGCTGTCGTCGCGTCCTATCGGCACGCTCGGGTCGATGATGTTCGGGATGACCATCATTATCTTCTTTATCTTCTCGCCGAGCTCCTCTTCGAGCTTCTCGAGTTCGGCAAGTCTCGCGGCGTTCGCGCTGACCTGAGCCTTCACCTCTTCCGCCTCGTCGCGCTTGCCCTGCGCCATGAGCGCGCCTATCTGCTTCGAGAGGCGGTTGCGGCTGCCGCGCAGCTCATCAGCCTCGCCCTTTGCGGCGCGGCAGAGCCTGTCAAGCTCAATGACCTCATCGACGAGCGGAAGCTTCTGATCCTGAAACTTCTTTTTGATGTTTTCTTTGACTGTTTCGGGGTTTTCTCTGACAAATCTGAGATCCAGCATTTTTATATCCTCCTGCATCATATTTAATAGGAAACACCCTCAGAACGGCTCCCGCCGTTCCAAGGGTGCAATAAGCACGGTACCACCTTGTGTTTAACTCTCCGCCCATAACGCGGGCACACGGCGGGACTCATCGCCCTGCGGCTCGAAAGCGGAATAGACCCTGAGGACGAAGGAAACTCGCAGCAAACATTTCCCTCTCTGATCGTCCCGAAAAGATCCGTGTTCTTCGTCACAGCCTTTGCAATATGGGATTATTATACCCCGAAGAAAAATCAAAGTCAAGCCCGTTTTTGCGTCTGTCTGCGCGGCAGAAGTTTAGCCTTCGCCAGCACTTTAACGAGGGTCGGGATTATCGCAAGCTGTATGGCAAGCCCCGGCAGGCAGGTGACGAACGAGGCAGTCACCCAGACGGAGAAAGAGTAGTCTCCGGCAGAGAAAATAAGAGCTTTGAGTATGCCCGAAACGACGCGTCCTGAGATGAGCGCGACAACGAGGCTCATATAGAGCGGGAGATATGCGGTCTTATACTTGAACGCATACATCATCAGACCCGTCACCGCGCCGTAGACCGCGAGCTCCGCCGTCATCGACGGCAGGATAGCCATGGGCGGCATCTGGGTCAGAAGCGACGAGAGCAGAGGACCGAGCAGACCGCATACGAGTCCGTACTGCCAGCCGCAGATAAGCCCGCACAGCAGCACCGGAATATGCATCGGCAAAAATACCGATCCGGCGTTTTTGACCGTGTGGAACGCCATGGGCAGCACGATACACAGCGCGACGCACAGTGCGGTTATGACTGTCTTTCTGATTCTCTCTGAGCTTTTGTTTGTCATGGTGATCGTCCTTTCAAAAAACAAAAAGCGGGGGTACGGCACTCCCTTCCGGAAGCGCAATTACCCTCGCGGCAATGTTTTCACGGTATTTTAAAAAAAGCTTCGCTCTCTTCTGAAAGCACGACCCCTTCATGAGATCACGGTTATTATATCATATTTTGAGAGAAAATCAAGACCCTTTTCCGATTTCCTTCACGGCCGCCTGAACGAGCTTCGCCATCGGGATATCCCCGACGCCGACAACTATATTGTCGCAGTGGTTGACGGGAATGAGCACACGCTTTGCGTCGCTCTGCCCTATCGCCTCCGCCATCTTGGGCGTTATCTCGCCGAACAGCGCGTCCGATATGACTATGCCTATGGGACCCGTTATGACATCCGCCCTGCGGCATCCGACGCACACGGCGTTTTCGCCCGTTGCGGCGGCATCCGCGCCCGCCTTGAGCATGGCGGAGGTCGCGATGCTGTTCGCGCCTACGGCGGTCACGAAGAAGTCCGGATATTCGCTTTTTATCCCGGAAACAAGCAGCTTGCCTATTCCGCCGCCCTGACCGTCTATAACAAGTACATTCATATCAGTCTCTCCGTCAGTTTTTCACAGGCTCGAACATATCCCCGTCAACGCCGCAGTTTTCGCAGCGGTCGGGCGCTGTGTCGCCCTCGATTTCAAAACCGCATATCGAGCAGCGCATACGCGCGATGCCGTCCTTCTGAGCCTTGAACAGCTCGGCGGGGGCCTCGCACTTCGGACACTTCTCCGGCGCATTTCCGCTCTTTATCTTCAGCCCGCAGACCGCGCAGACCCATGTTCTTGTCAGCGCGGGACGGCACTCCTCGATAAGCTCTCCGCCGACCCCGCAGTTCTCACAGCGTTCGGGCGCAGCTTCGCACTCATGGACATGTCCGCATATCGTGCAGACGAATATGGGTTCTCTTTTCTCTTCCCTTGGCTCCGAGACAGGCTGTGAAAGCGATGCGGGAGCCGAGCAGTTCGGGCATTTATCCGCGTCCGCGTCAAACATGCGTCCGCATACGGCGCAGTGTATCTTAATGCCCGTATTTCCCTCTTTGCTCACAGAATCCCTCCGTTTTTATATTTTCCCCTATGCCGCACCTGCCGGCGCAGCACTCGGTGTATCTATATTTTATCATTGAATATACCGAAAAGTCAAGTTGCGCGAACGGCACGGATATGATAAAATGATGGGCAGAAGAAGGAATGGTGAACAATATAGGACTTTATGTATCTCTCGCCGTGCTCGCAGTCCCGGTCATATTCATATGCATACTGCTTATAAGAGCCGCGCTCGCCGCGAAAAAAGCCGAGCCGATAGGCGAAAAGCCGATATATACAACGAGCGGGAGGATATCGAAAACGGCGAACGGCTGATGAAAATGATAAGATGTCAGACAGTCTCGTCCCGCGAAATATACGATGACACGGAGTTTGCAAAGCTCCGTGCGGCGGTAAAAGAGCTGTTTCCCCTGCTGCACGGGAGAGCCGAAAAAATATTTCAGCGAGGACTGCTGGGTCTATAAAATCCCCGGGCGCGACGAAAGCAGAGATATTCTGCTCATGTCGCACCGCGATTTTGTTGCCGCGACGGGCGACTGGACCCATGAGGGGTTCGGCGAGATATCGGACGGAATAAGGGAAACCGCAACACATAAAAATATGCGCCCCGAAAGGCAGTGGACAGGTCTTTCGGGGCATGATTTTTTATTCTATTCCGTATTTCTCGCGGATGACATCTCTTATCTGCGGGAACGGTATTACGGGCGGCTGATTTTCAAGATGCTCTCCGATGAGCTTCTCCATCCAGACCATGCCGTACCAGCGGTGAAATTTATATCCGCACTTTGTGAAGCCGCCGACCATACGGTAGCCGAGATGCGCGTGGAATTCCGCGCTGTTTTTCGTCAGATATTCGTCCTCTTTTTCGGGATAGGCTATGCAGGCGTTCATGCTGAGAAAGCCCTGCTCGCGCAGTACGGCTTCAAGCGCGTCGTGGAGCCTTCTGCCGAGTCCGCAGCCGCGGGCATTTTGGTCGAGATAGATCGACGTCTCGACCGCCCAGTCATATGCCGGACGCGGATGAAGCGGACCCGCATAGGCATAGCCGAGGATATCGCCGTTCCTTTCGAGCACGAGATACGGAAATCGTTTGAGCGTCGATTCTATTCTCCTGCGGAACTCCTCCTCGCTCGGCACATCGTATTCGTATGTTATCGAGGTGTTTTTGACATAAGGCGCATATATTTCGAGCAGTGCCGGCGCGTCGTCGGGCGTTGCCGCACGGATTTTTATTCTGTCCGTCATCTCATTTTGCCTCCCCTTTTTTCTGCGCTTCGAGCTTTTTCATTGCTTTTCCGAACTGAACGGTAAAGAGTATCGAAGTGAAGGTTATCGCGATAACATCCGCCACGGGCTCCGCCATATAGACGCCCATCGTCTTGTCGGCGACGAATGTCGGCATGATATAGATAAGCGGCAGGAGCAGCACGAATTTGCGAACGACCGCGACCGATATTGAGCACAGCGCGCTGCCTATCGACACGAACGCCATCTGGCACGACATCTGTATGCCGAACAGGCAGAGTACGGCGCAGTAGATGCGCAGGGCGTGCGCGGTGAAATCAATAAGCGCGGCGTCGGAGCTGAACATCCTTGCAAAGCCCTGCGGGAACAGCTCGATGAGCCCCCAGAGCAGGAATGAATAAGTGAGGCACACGGCAAGGAGCAGCTTGAAAGTTTTCTTGACGCGCTCGCTGTTTCCCGCGCCGTAGTTGTAGCTGAGAATAGGCTGAGAGCCCTGCGAAATGCCGTTGAGCGGCAGCATGGCAAACTGCATGACGCTCGTGAGTATCGTCATCGCGCCGACTGCGATATCGCCGCCGTACCTGAGCAGAGACGAGTTGAAGCAAACAGAGATAACACTCTCGCTCGACTGCATGATAAATGTCGCAAGTCCGAGCGTAATGCACGGCAGGATAATTTTAGGGGAGACGAAGAAATTCTTCGCCTTCAGGCGCAAAACTGTCTTTTTGCCGAAGAGGAACGCCACGACCCATACGCAGGAGATGCACTGCGATATAATCGTCGCGAGCGCGGCGCCCCTGACTCCCATATTCAGACCGAAAATAAATATCGGGTCGAGCACTATGTTCGACAACGCGCCTATCATAACAGTCACCATGCCGATATTTGCGAAGCCCTGCGCCGTTATAAATGCGTTCATGCCGAGGGTCAGCTGGACAAAAACGGTGCCTACGGCGTAGATATTCATATAATCGACCGCGTATTCAATAGTGTTCTCGCTCGCGCCGAACGCGAGGAGCAGGTCGCGGTCAAAAATAAGCAGCAGCGCAGTCAAAACGGCGGATATGACTATCTGCATGGAGAAGCAGCCGCCGAGTATTTTTTCAGCCGAGTCGTTGTCGCCCTTACCCATGGATATGGACGCTCTGGGTGCGCCGCCCGCGCTGACAAACGCGGCAAACGCCGAGATTATCATGATTATCGGCAGGCACACGCCGACTCCGGTCAGCGCAAGACTGCCGTCGCCGGGCATATGCCCGATATATATGCGGTCAACGATGTTATAGAGCATATTGACTATCTGCGCCACGACCGTCGGGAGCGAGAGCCTGAAAAGCAGCCTTCCGATCGGCTGAGTGCCAAGGAACGATTTATCTTTTTCCATTTGAGTTAGCCCTTTCGTGCCTTTTGAGTGCGTAAAGCGAACAGTTTAATTATATAACCGCTCCGTCGGTTGTCAAGTGGGAAACGCGCCGTTTTGCCGACATATGCGGATATTGCAATTTTGTTTCGCAAATATCGGGCATATTCGGTTAAAGACAGAACTGACTCCGAGCAAAATCCGAAGTCAGTTCGCCGTTTAAAGCTATTTTTCTGTTTTTAATTATTCCAGCTCAAATGCACCGGTGTAGAGGCGGTAGTATGTGCCCTTTTCGGCGATGAGCTTTTCGTGGTTGCCGCGCTCGATTATTCTGCCGTGGTCGAGCACCATTATGACATCCGAGTTTTGGACGGTCGAGAGGCGGTGCGCGATGACAAAGACAGTGCGCCCCTTCATCAGCTTATCCATGCCGCCCTGAACAAGTGCCTCGGTGCGCGTATCTATCGAGGAGGTCGCCTCGTCGAGGATCATGACGGGCGGGTCGGAGACCGCCGCACGGGCTATCGATATCAGCTGCCGCTGACCCTGTGAGAGCCCTGAGCCGTCGCCCTTGAGCATGGTGTTGTAGCCCTCCGGGAGCATACGGATAAAGCCGTCCGCATTAGCGAGCTTCGCCGCCGCGATGCACTGCTCGTCAGTCGCCTCGGGATTGCCGTAGCGTATATTCTCCATAACCGTGCCCGTGAACAGGTTGACATCCTGGAGCACAACGCCGAGACTGCGGCGCAGATCCGCCTTCTTTATCTTGTTGATATTTATTCCGTCATAGCGTATCTTGCCGTCCGCTATGTCATAGAAGCGGTTTATTAAGTTTGTTATTGTGGTCTTGCCCGCTCCGGTCGCGCCGACGAAGGCCACCTTCTGACCCGGCTCTGCATAGAGCGTGATGTCGTGAAGAACTTCCTTTTCGGGGACATAGCCGAAATCAACATGGTCGAGCACGACCTGACCCTCAAGCTTCGTGTAGGTCAGAGTGCCGTCGCCGTGAGGATGCTTCCACGCCCACATGCCCGTGTGCTCCTTGACCTCGAATATCTCGCCGTTCTCCTCCTTCGCGTTTACGAGAGTGACATATCCGTCGTCGGGCTCGGGCTCTTCGTCCATGAAGGTGAAGATTCGCTCAGCACCCGCAAGGGCGTTGACTATCGAGTTGAACTGGTTTGACATCTGGGATATCGGGTTTATGAAGTTGCGCGAGAGCACGAGGAACGAGGCTATCATGCCGAGCGACATGGTATTTATTCCCGTCAGTCCGAGATTTTTTGTGCCGGCGATCGCCATATATGAACCGATAACGGCGAGCAGGATATACAGGAAATATCCGAACGCGTTCGTCATGGGCATCATAGAAGTCGCGTGACCGTTTGCGCTCGCCGCGTTTCGCTCCCATGTGGAGTTGCGCTGCCTCATCTCTTTCTTCGACTGTTCTTCGTGGCAAAAGACCTTTATGACCTTCTGACCGTTTATCATCTCTTCGATATAGCCGTCGAGATCTGCAAGTGCTCTCTGCTGGGCTACAAAATACGAGCCGCTCTTGCCGACAACCTTTTTGATTATCTGCATAATGAAGAACAGCGATACGCACACAATGAGCGTCAGACCGACGCTGATGTAGAGCATACAGCAGAAGACCGCAGCAACGGTGAACGCCGAAGATATGAGCTGACCCATCGACTGCGCGAGCATCTGACGCAGGGTGTCGGTGTCGTTTGTATAGAGGCTCATCGTGTCGCCGTGGGTGTGCGAATCGAAATATCTTATCGGCAGGCGCTGCATCTTCTCGAACATCTCGTCGCGTATGGTCTTGAGCGTGCCCTGAGCGACAGTCACCATTCGGCGGTTATAGACAAGCGTCGAAAGTGTGCCGATAAGGTAGATGACCGCCATCATTATCAGTGCGCGTATAAAGCCGGAGAAGTCGGGCGAGGACTGACCGACCATCGGGGTTATATAGTCGTCGATAAGCGTCTGCAGGAACATCGACGACGCCGCACCCGCAACCGAGCTGAGCAGGATGCAGACCGTGACAAGAATCAGTGAACCCTTGTATTTTTTGGGATATGAGAGCAGCCGCCTGAGCGTTTTCATGTCAAGCTTTCTCGGCTGCATCCCGGGTCCGCCGGGCATTCCCTTCGGGCCGCCGTGCATGGGCATAGGCTTACTCATCGTCATCCCCTCCCTTCTGCTGGGATTCATAAACCTCGCGGTAGATGTCGCAGGATTTCAGCAGCTCGTCATGCGTACCCTGAGCGACTATTCTGCCGTTGTCGAACACGAGTATTTTATCCGCGTGCTGAACCGAGCTTATGCGCTGGGCGATGATCAGCTTCGTCGTGTCGGGCATATACTGCGAAAGTCCCTTTTGAATCAGCGCGTCGGTGTGGGTATCGACCGCGCTTGTCGAGTCGTCAAGGATGAGCACCTTGGGATTCTTGAGCAGTGCGCGCGCTATGCACAGTCTCTGCTTCTGACCGCCGGAGACATTCGTTCCGCCCTGTTCGATATAGGTGTTGTAGCCGTCGGGCATCGCGCTGACAAATTCGTCAGCCTGGGCGAGCTCGCAGGCGTGCTTTATCTCCTCATCGGTCGCCTCCTCGTTGCCCCAACGCAGGTTTTCCGATATCGTGCCGGAGAACAGCTCGTTCTTCTGGAGAACCATTGCGACCGAGTTTCTCAGTGTGTCGAGGTCATAATTTCTGACATCCACGCCGCCGAGCATCACCTCGCCGCCCGTTACATCATAAAGCCGCGGGATGAGCTGGACAAATGAGGATTTTGACGAGCCCGTGCCTCCGATTATGCCGACCGTCTCGCCGGATGCTATATGCACGTTGACATTTTCGAGCACCTTCGTGTCCGCCTTTGAGGCGTATGCAAAGTTGACATTCTTATAATCTATCTCGCCGTTTTTAACCTCGAGAATCGGGTTCTTCGGATTCGAGATATCGGTCTTTTCGTTGAGTATCTCCGCTATACGCTGAGCGGAGGAGCTCGCGATAATCATCATGGCAAAGACCATGGAGAGCATCATAAGGCTCATGAGTATCTGCATGGCATAGGTAAACAGCGCGGTAAGCGAGCCCGTAGTCAGACCGAAAGCTGCGTTGTTGCCGCTGGCGATGACCGCCTTTGCGCCGAGCCACGAGATGAGAATCATACAGGTATACATACACACCTGCATAATAGGCGAGTTGAGCGCGATAAGTCGCTCCGCCTTCGCGAAGTCCCTGTATATCTTCTCCGATATTTTCTCGAACTTGCTTATCTCATGCTCCTCACGGTTGAAGGACTTGACGACTCTTATGCCGCGCACATTCTCCTGAACGATATTATTCAAATCGTCGTAGGTATGGAAAACGCGCTTGAACACGGGATGCACCTTGAGAACTATCAGCATGAGCAGAGCCGCAAGGACGGGTATAACAGCGATAAAGATAAGCGATATCTGATAGCTTATTCTGAACGAGACTATCATGGCGAAAACGAGCATGACGGGTCCGCGTATCGCTATTCTTATGAGCATCTGATAGGCGTTTTGGATATTTGTGACATCCGTTGTCAGCCTTGTGACTATCGACGCGGTTGAAAATTTGTCAATGTTCGAGAAGGCGAAGGTCTGAACATTGTCGTACATATCGCTGCGCAGATTCGCACCGAAGCCGGCGGACGCACGCGAGCCGAGGAACGCCGCGAGCATTCCCGTCACCATCTGGAACACCGCGAGGAAGAGCAGCGCAAGACCGTATTTCCAGACCATGGATATAACTCCGCCCTCGATGCCGTTGTCGATAAGGCCGGACATGCAAAGCGGAATGACTATCTCGAACACGACTTCAAATGCCGAGAAAAATATTGTCACCCATGATACCGCTTTATATTGCCGCATACTTTTGTGCAAGGTTTTTATCATGTTCTCACTCCCTCTTTTCTTTCTTTGCCACACTTTCCGATTTGCAGCCGGGGCGGCTGTCAATGTCAAGGTTATTGCATATTCTTATCAGATATCCGCGCAGCTGCTCGATCTCTTCTTCGCTGAACGATCTGAGCATTGCCCGCTCGCCGTTGTCAATAGAACGGCGTATCTCAAGATTGATATCCTTTGCCTTGTCGGTCAGCCGCACGACCTTGTTTCTTTTATCCGACTGGTCGGTGCAGGTCGTCAGAAAGCCGCTCTGCTCCATGCGCGTAACTATGCCGACAACCGTCGGATGCGAGACATGGGCATAATCCTCTATTTCCTTTTGAGTCGTCTGACCGCCGTGCTCGGCGAGAAATCTCAAAATCCGCGACTGAGCAAAGGTCAGCCCGTGCTTGCCGAGCTCCGCGTCGGCGTTCGATTTCAGGCGATTGTCAATACGCTTGAAAAAATATCCGATATGCTCCACAGTCTTCTCCTTTCCGCAAAAGCAACTTTAAGCAAATATTAAGTGTAGCACGCTACACATTATACATATCCGAGCGCCGATTGTCAACAATATGTTTGTAAACAATTTGTGACCTCGGCGCCGAAGATTTTCATGTTCCGTTTTCGTTGAGATTAAAGACGGTGCGTATAAGCTCGGACGCCGCACGGATGCTGTGCTCGTCGGGGTTCAAAAGCAGCAGCCGCGAGGTGCCGCCGATGCAGAAGATTATTTTTTCTTTGCGCTCCGGCTCATCGTCCTCGTGAAGATATATCTTGAAAAGAGCCGCCTCCGCATCGTTGAGCAAGGCCGCGATATCGTCTGCGTAAAGCGCACGGATGAGCCGTTCCTCGCGGATTATCGCGCCGACTATTTCGGATACAAAGGCGTATGTGTCGCTGAACGCCTTTTCCGCGCAGTCGCAGTGGCTGAGAATATTCTCCACCGTTTCGAGGCAGATATGCCGATGAAGGCTTTCCATTGTGTCATAATGTGAATAAAATGTCGTTTTGTTGATGAGCGCCTCGCGGCACAGGTCGCTGACCTTGACGGGCGACGGGCTTCTCAGGCGCATATCGACATATGTATGAACTATAAGCCGCTCCGTTTTGATATATCGCAGATCGTTTTTGTTCACCATTTAAACGCCTCTTTTCTGAAATCAGTCGTTTATCTTACCGAATTGCAAAACAGTTTCTTGATTAGACAACTTTAGTTGCTTATAATGTTAGCATATACTAAAAGATATTACAAGGGGGAGTGCGCCGAATGAACAGAAAAGACCGCACCGTCTATATAATGCTCACGGATTATCCGGATAAGGTCTCGAGAACCATAAAAAAGATAGGGCTTTGGGAGTACTCGCATATGTCAATAAGCACGGACGAACACTACCCCAAATTTTTCAGCTTCACGGGCAAGCGCGGATTCATGACCGAGGATTTTGACCTCCACCCGACCTACAAGGGCACGGATGTCCCCTGCGCACTGTTCGCTCTGCCGGTGACGGAAACGGAGCTTCGCAATGTTGAGCGCATAATAAAGCACATGACCTCGAACGCAGACGAGTATAAATACAGCTACATCGGGCTCGTTTTGCTCTATCTGCGGATAATCCCGAAGCAGCGCAGACGCGACACCTGCGCCGGCTTCGTCTCGCGCACGATAAGGGAGCAGACCTCGCTCTCCGCAGGGCGCAGGAAAAAGCTGTGCAATCCCAACGATATAAAATCGTTTTTCATCAACCAGCTCGTCTTTGAGGGACCGCTGAGAGTTCTTCTGCAAAAGGGCAAGGCGTAAAAAACAGCAGACGGTCTGCCGACCGCAGAATATAGAAAGGATCGGTCACGCAAGAGCAGTGCAACAACTGCTTTCGCGTGACCGATTCCCATTTTATGCAAAAGTCTGTGCATTGTCGGTCGGTTTTTTCTCTGCATACGGCTGCAGGAGAGGTTCAGGATCGAAAAACGGCTGAAAAGCTTTATCGAAATATGAGCTTCGCCGCCGCTCAGCTGCGCTGTATCACGTTGCCGTCGCTGTCCGTGAATTTGCCGGTAACTATCATGATAAGATCTATAAGATATCCTATCCCGAACACGCCCGCCGTAAGAGTATAAAGCACTCCGGAGCCGATTTTTCCGACATAGTAACGGTGTGCGCCGAGACCTCCTACCAGCACGCAGAGAAGCAGCGTCGTCATAAAGTCCTTCGAGGACGCGCCGGTCGTCTTTTCAACATTCATTTCAACATTATTATTGTTATTTTCCATTGCAAAAATCCTTTCATCAAAAAAATCGTAGGTGTCAGCTGCGATTCGTCACACTGCCGTAACTTTATTGTGCCGGCTGTGCTTATATTGCTGAACACGGGTTTATTTGCCAATGTCCGACACGCGGCGCTCAAAAGCTCTCAAAGGCACGCCTAAAGGAAGCTTTCGCACCGCAGCTGCCCTCGTCGGCAGCTCTGAAATGCACATTCTCTTTGCAGACCTTTAAAGACTCCCGTCAGTCGGCAACTATCAGATCGCCCGGCTGAACGCCTGCGGCATCCGGGGAAAGCACCATGACTGCCGGAAGGCCCTCCGAGATTCCCTTCCTTTCGAAATAAAAACAGGAAGCACTGTCCGGATTGCGCAGCGAAAACAGCGGATCTTTCTCCTCTGGCCTCGCACCTTCCTGAATCAGGAGCACGGTGATATCCCGGGTCGTATCGCCGTGACGAAGCACCGCAAGGTCGCCCTTATGGAATATACCGAGCCGCACATACCCATAGACTGCGATCGCGTTTTTGTAGCGTATGGCATTCGAAATGCTCACACATAAGGGCTTGAGCTTGGGCAGCGGATGCACAAGCCTGACCTCAAACACATTTTCGGCGCCGCCGAAGGACGCACGAAGCCGCTCGCGGTAAGCGTCGATTGTTGCAAGCTCCTGCTTCACCTGCTCCCCAGTCAGCTCACAAACGGGATATACGGTCAGGTATGGCGAAGTATAGTTGTCCGGGTCAAACCAATTCGGTGGACTGTAATCGGGGTTGCGCTCAAAACGCTTCGGGTATTTGACAAGCAGCGCGGCAGCACAGTCGCGACAAAGGATTCCCTCGTCGTTGTTGAGATAAATGTTGTCGGAAGAAAACGTCTTGAACTTTATTTGTGTGCCGCACCCGACGCAAAACGTTTTTCCCGTTTCGTTTTTGTTTTTTTCAGCCATGGTAATCTCCTTGCCGATTTTCTCTCTTTTTTATCGATACCCGTCCGTAAATTTCAATGCAGAAACATACCCCACACGGATAACACAAATACAGCAATCGCGATTATTACAAACAGTATTCCCTGTTTCGATTTCTTTGCCGACATAAAAATCTCTTTATCGGCAAAAATTAAATCGGTAAGCATCATTCGCCGCGACTTTGCGTCTCCGACAAGCGTACGGTCGCCGTTTGGTGACAGCTTGTAAATATACGGTCGGTCATATGCTCTGACACGCGCGGTCTGTATCATAAAAAGCGGGCTTATGGCTACGGTAAAAATGAACCACATGGAGCCGCCGCGAAGATCAAGACCGCCTATTTCATCCGTTACGCTGCGTCCGTTTGCAAGAGCCGCAGCGGCAGCAATCGCAGCAGACGCAAAAACGGGTGCAAATATCAGCGCAACGCACTGTACGAGCAAAAACAGAAGACGGCGCATCGTCAAAAACTTATATTCGACAGTAGTTTCGTGTCCGTCAATATTTTCAAAAAACACGGGCGGCGAACACTGCGGTTCGGACGGAACGTCCTGCGACAGCAGCAGCCTGCCGTTTTCGCGGCGTGCGCGTACTTTTTTACCCCGCTTTATGACACGCGCGGCAACAGGTGCA